>NZ_JCAFSR010000002.1:0-627527 GCF_059369475.1 Stenotrophomonas sp. YJH_SMC_65 | reverse complement strand
GCGGTGTTTGCGGCCCATGGGCCGCACCGTCGGCGAACGCCCGGCGCGCTGCGCCGGGCCGGGGATCCGCCCGGATTATGAATCGACGATCAGCGCGCCGGCAGGTACTGCTGCGGGTCGACCGGCTTGCCGTTGTAGCGGATCTCGAAGTGGACCATGTCGCGGTTCGCACCGGTGCGGCCCATCTCGGCGATCTGCTCACCGGCCTTCACGCTCTGCCCTTCATTCACCAGGCGCTTGCGGTTGTGGCCATAGGCCGACAGCCACTGGTCGCTGTGCTTGATGATGATCAGCTCGCCGTAGCCGACCAGGCCGGCGCCGGAGTACACCACCACACCGTTGGCGGTGGCCTTGACCGGCTGGCCGCTGGTACCGGCGATGTCCACGCCCTGCTTGGTCGCATCGCCGGCAACGTAGCGGCCGACGATCGCGCCATCGGCCGGCCAGCGCCAAGCGATGTTGCTCTTCACCGGACCGGCCGGCGCCGGAGTTGGCGCCGTGCTGCCGGCGCTGCTGCCACCCGAGCGCGGCGCGGTGACCACCGTGGTCGGCGCGCGGCCGCCGCTGGCACCGGCCGGATACAGCCGGATCACCTGCCCCGGATGGATGGTCGAGGGGTTGTCCAGGCTGTTCCAGGCAATCAGGTCGGCCGGGGTAATGTCATGGATGCGGGCCAGCGCATAGATGGTGTCGCCCTTGCGCACCACCACGGTCTGCCCGGGCTTGGGCACCGAGGTCTTCGGCGTGGTCACGCCACCACCGGTGCTGCCACCACCAGGACGAACCACAGTGGCGGTGCCGCAGGCGGCCAGGGTGGAAACCAGCAACACCAGCGCGCCGATGCGCACTCCCTTGCTCAGACGATCAGGACTCATGCGAACTTCGACCTCCATACAAGCCAGGCGATCAGCACCACCACCAACGCGGTGGCGATCCAGCCCAGCGGTTCAATCCAGCGACGCAGTGCCGCTTCAGCACGCGCACCACCGATACGGATGACCGCAGCCAGCACGAACACGCGCTTGCCGCGACCGATCAGCATGCTCAACAGGTACTGCGGCATCGGTACGCCGACGATACCCGATGCCCACGTGAAGACCTTCATCGGGATGGGCATGAAGCCGCCCAGCACCAGGAAGGTGAACACCGCCCACGGCGATTCGGCCATCTTCGCCTGCACGGTGGTGATGCCCTGCTCGATCGCCGGCAGCATGCCCAGCACTTCAAACAGCGGCTTGATCGCCTCGAAAGCGTAGTGACCCAGCGCGTAGCCGACCAGCGCACCGACCATCGAGCCGGCCAGGCTGAGGGTGGCAAACCACCAGCCGCGCTTGGGCTGGGCCACGCACATCGGCGCCAGCATCACCTCCGGCATCACCGGGAAGATGATCGCCTCGAAGAAGCTCAACACCGTCAGATAGGTCGGCGCGCGTTCGTGCGCCGCCCACTTCATCGCCCGCTCGTACAGCGGCCCGAAAATCTTCATGCAACCCTGCTCCGTGGATTAGTCGAGCATGCCAGACAGCAGCGGCACGAACGTGACCGGCGCCAGCACGTGTTGTTCGATGCTGCCGTCGGCCTTGCGGTCCAGCTGTACCAGCGACTGCGCCCCAGGGCCACCGACCGGCGCCACCAGGCGGCCGCCTTCGGCCAGCTGCTCGATCAGGGCGTCGACCAGTGCCGGCGCCGCCGCAGTGACCACGATGGCATCGAACGGGCCGTGCTCGGCCCAGCCGACGCGGCCGTCGTCGTGCTTGGTGCGGATGTTCATGCCCAGCGCACGGAAGCGCTTGCGGGCCTGGCGCAGCAGATCACCAATGCGCTCCACGGTGTAGACCTCCAGGCCCAACGCGCCAAGGATGGCGGCCTGGTAACCGGAACCGGTACCGACTTCCAGCACCCGCTTCGGCGCGACCTGGAGCACTGCCTCGGTCATCCGCGCAACCACCCAGGGCTGCGAGATGGTCTGGCCATGGCCGATCGGCAGCGCGGTGTCTTCATACGCACGCGAGGCCAGGGCTTCATCGATGAACAGATGGCGCGGCACCACCCGGATCGCGTTCAAGGTCGGCTCGTCGACGATGCCGGCTTCGCGCAGGCGGTCGACCAGGCGGTCACGCACGCGCTGCGAGGTCATGCCGATACCGACGGCTTCCGGCTGCAATCGCAGGCGTGGGCTCATGCCGGCTGGTCCAGCGCGGCGCTGAGGCCGCCGACCCAGCTGGCGACCTTCTCCAGCGCCTGGTAGCGGGTGAGGTCGACCTGGATCGGGGTGATCGAGATGTGGCCGGTGCGCACCGCGTGGAAATCGGTACCTGGACCGGAATCCTGCTCACGGCCGGCAGGGCCGATCCAGTACACCTCGTTGCCGCGCGGATCCTTCTGCGCGATGCAGCCTTCGGCACGATGGCGGTTGCCGAGGCGGGTGACCTCGAAGCCCTTGACCTCGCTCCACGGCAGGTCCGGCACGTTGACGTTGAGGATGGTGTCGGCCGGCAGCGGATCGGCCTTGAGCCGGGCGACAATCTCCACCGCAGCACGCGCGGCGGTCTCGAAGTGCTTCGGATCGTGGTTGCGGCTGACCAGCGAGACCGCCACCGCCGGCAGGCCGAGGAAGCGACCTTCCATCGCCGCCGAGACGGTGCCGGAATAGATCACGTCGTCGCCGAGATTGGCGGCGTTGTTGATGCCGGACACGACAATGTCAGGCTCGAATTCAAGCAGGCCGGTCAGCGCCAGGTGCACGCAGTCGGTGGGTGTACCGGCCACCGAAACGGTGTAATGGTCGATGCGCTTGAGCCGGATCGGCAGGTCCAGGGTCAGCGAGTTGCTGGCGCCGGAGCGATCGCGGTCGGGCGCAACCACCGTGACTTCGTGACCGGCCTCGCGCAGGACCGCGGCAAGCATCCGGATGCCTGCGGCGTCGACACCATCGTCATTGCTGACCAGGATTCGCATCTTCGATTTAACCGCTTGATTTTCCAAGAATTCGATTCCATCACCGTGCAGTGTGGGCGGGACCGTCGCGCTCCCCTGCGGAAGCGGTCGACCCTGCAAGGGCATCGTCTATTGTGCCGCATGCGGGCCGCCGGTCCTACCCTGTCAGCGGTCACGGCCGACATCGAACCGTCATAGGCAGACCTGCGCCGGCGGTTTACCCTGTGCGCATGTCGCACCCTGATGACGAAGATCCGGCCGCCTTGTTCCGTGCGGCCATCGGCGAAGTGAAGCCGCTGCGCAAGGATGCCGAGCCGGCACCTGCCGCGCCCCGGCCGAAACCGCGTGCGCGCATGGCCGAACGTGACGAGGCCGAAGCGGCCGGCGAGTTCGCCCGGCTGCTGCGCGACAGTGCGCCACTGGAAGCCGGCGACGTGGCCAGCTATCGCCGCGACAACCTGCCACCACGCCTGTTCCAGCGCCTCAAGCGCGGCCAGTACTCGGTGCAGGACGAACTGGATCTGCACGGCGCCACCGCCGCACAGGCCGAAGCCCTGCTGCGCCAGTTCCTGCTGGAAGCGCATGCACACGAGTACGGCTGCGTGCGCATCATCCACGGCAAGGGACTGCAGTCCGATGGCGGCGCACCGGTGCTGAAGAACCTGGTCGATCGCCTGCTGCGGCTGCGCAACGACGTGCTGGCATTCCATTCGGCACCGACCGGACAAGGCGGCACCGGCGCGGTACTGGTGCTGCTGGCGCGGCGTTGAAAAGGGGACGGAGGGAATTAAGTCGTTTGTGCCACAAACGACTTAATTCCCTCCGTCCCCTTTTTTTCTGTCAGGCCTGCGAGGCGTCTTCGACGGGGCCGAGTTCGTGCAGCACGGCGGTGGCGTAGCAGCCTGGCGGCAACGCGAACGACAGTTCCAGCACGTCGTCGGCCAGCCACTGGTGCTGCAGCAGCGCCGGACGCAGGCGCAACGCGCGGCGCTCCTGCTTCAGGCGCGCATCTTCCAGGCCGGCCCGCAGTGCTTTCGACTCGTCGTCGTCCAGCGCGGCCAGCTCCAGCTCACGTGCCGCGTCGGCACTGCGCAGCTCGCCTTCGCCCCACAACGGCGCGCTGGGATGGATGTCGAAACGCGCCAGCCGCTCGGCCAGCACATCCGTGTACGGCTCGGGGCCGAACACGCTGCGACTGCCATCGAGCATCCAGACTTCGCCATCGAGCGGCTGGTCCCAGCTGCCCTGCTCCACGCGCGCGGCCAGCACGCGGTTGAACAGCGCCGAACGGGCTGCAGAGAGCAGCAGCGAACGCTGGTCCTTGCGCATGCGGCGGCCACCGAACATCGCCAGTGCAGCCGGCACGTTGCCACCGTCGCGGCCGAAACGCTGTTCACCAAACCAGTTCGGCAGGCCGCGCGCGGCAATCTGCTGCAGGCGCTCGCTGATCGCGGCGGGATCGCCCTGCACCTCGCGCAGCACCAGCTTGAAGCGGTTGCCGGCCAGTGCGCCGCGCTGCAGCTTGCGGTTGTGCCAGGTTGCCTCGATGACTTCGATTTCGTCACTGGCCAACTCGGCCAGGTCCGGCGCAATGCGCTTGGGCAGGTGCACGCTGAAACGCTGGGTGGTGACCGCGTGGCGGTCTTTCATCCCGGCGTAGCTCACCGCCATTTCCGGCAGGCCCGCCCATTTTGCCAGCACCTTGGCCACATGCACGGTGTTGGCGCCGCGCTTGCGGATGTGCAGCAGCAGATGCTCGCCTTCACCGCTCGCCTCGAACGCCGGCAGTTCATCCACCTGGAAATCGTCTGGCGTGGTGCGGATGCGCGCCGTCAACAACGGCGCACCAAACGCCAACGGCAGCGGGATCATGCCGCCACCAGCAACACGACCGCCTGCGCGGCGATGCCTTCACCACGGCCGGTGAAGCCCAGCTTCTCCGAGGTGGTGGCCTTGACGCTGACCGCGTCCAGCGGCAGCTGCAGCAACCCACCGATGCGCTCACGCATCGCAAGCGCATGCGGGCCGACCTTCGGCCGCTCGCAGATCACGGTGATGTCGGTGTTGCCGACGCGCCAGCCGCGCTCACGCAGCAGGCTGTCGCAGTGGCGCACGAACTCGCTGCTGTCGGCCCCCTTCCAGCGGTCGTCACTGGGCGGGAAATGCCGGCCGATGTCGCCCAGCGCCAGTGCGCCGAGCATGGCATCGCACAGGGCGTGCAGGATCACGTCGCCGTCGCTGTGTGCAAGCACACCGCAGCTGTGCGGCACGTTCACTCCGCCAAGCATGATGTGGTCGCCTTCACCGAAGGCATGGACGTCGTAGCCCTGGCCGATGCGGACGGGCGGGAACGGTGCGGTGCTCATGGATGCAACCCTTGCTGCAGGGCCGCGCGGACGGTCAGCCGACGCGGCGGGAAAGTACGAATTCGAACCGGTCCAGATCGGCCGGGGTGGTGACCTTGAAGTTGTCCTCGCTGCCCTCGACCAGCAGCGGGCGCTGGCCCTGGCGCTCCATGGCCATGGCCTCATCGGTGACTTCAACACCGGCGGCGGCGGCTTCGGACAGCGCGCGGCTGAGCTGGTGGCGGCGGAACAGTTGTGGTGTCAGTGCGCGCCACAGCCGCTCGCGCGGCTCGGTGCCATCGATGCCACCGTCGTCGCCCGCACGCTTGAGGGTGTCACGCACCGGTGCGGCCAGGATCGCCCCGACCGGATCGGCACGACCGACTTCAAGCAGGCGGCCAAGGTCGGCCAGCGACAGGTTCGGCCGCGCGGCATCGTGGACCAGCACGAATTCATCAGCGCGCACCGTCTCCGGCAGCGCCTGCAGGCCAGCCAGCACCGAAGCGGCACGGGTCGCGCCACCGATGCAGGTCAGCACCGGCTTGCCCGCCCACTCGTTCCAGCCGGGCCAGTCGGCGTCGTCCGGGCCGATCACTACCATTGCCCCGGCTACGGCCGGATGCGCCAGCAGGGCGTCCAGGGTATGGGCGAGCAGGATCTGCCCGCCCGCCTGCAGGTACTGCTTGGGCAACGGCGCGCCAAAGCGGGTGCCACGGCCAGCAGCCGGAACCACGACCCAGATCGCCGCACTCATGGCACGTCCGCCGGGTGGTCGCCAACCTGCGCACTGACACCTGCCGCAGGCTGCGCCGGGTGGACCGGCGCATCCTCGACCACGCGATAGAACTTCTCGCCGGGCTTGATCATGCCCAGCTCGCTGCGCGCGCGTTCCTCGATGGCGGACTGGCCTTCCTTGAGGTCCTTCACTTCCGCAGCGAGCGCATCATTGCGCTGCTGCAGGCCCTCATTGTCCCGCTCCTGGTTGGCGACCTGGGCTTCGAGCATCATCACTTCACCCGAATTGCCCGGACCAAACCAGAAGCGGTACTGCAGCCAGCCCAGCAACAGGGCCAGCACCAGCAGCATCCAGCGCCAGTCGCGCATCGGCTCAGCGCTTCAGCGAAACGAACGCGTCACGACCGGCGTAACGCGCGCCGGCGCCGAGGGCTTCCTCGATGCGCAGCAGCTGGTTGTACTTGGCCACGCGATCGCTGCGGCACAGCGAACCGGTCTTGATCTGGGTGGCGGTGGTGGCCACTGCGATGTCGGCGATGGTGGTGTCTTCGGTTTCGCCCGAACGGTGCGAGACCACGGCGGCGTAGCCGGCACGGTCGGCCATGGCGATCGCTTCCAGGGTTTCGCTGAGGGTGCCGATCTGGTTGACCTTGATCAGGATCGCGTTGGCGGTGCCCGAGTCGATGCCTTCCTGGAAGATCTTCGGGTTGGTCACGAACAGGTCGTCGCCGACCAGCTGCACCTTCTTGCCGATGCGGTCGGTCAGCAGCTTCCAGCCGGCCCAGTCATTCTCGGCCAGGCCATCTTCAATCGTGATGATCGGGTACTGCGCGGCCCAGTCGGCGAGGAAGTCGACGAACTGCTCGGAGGTCAGGCGCTTGTTCTCGCCGACCAGGTTGTACTTGCCGTTCTCGAAGAACTCGCTGGAGGCCACGTCCAGGCCCAGCAGCACGTCTTCGCCGGCGGTGTAGCCCGCCTTGCCGATCGCTTCGAGAATGGTGTCCAGCGCTTCGACGTTGCTGCGGAAGTCCGGCGCGAAGCCACCTTCGTCGCCGACCGCGGTGCTCAGGCCATGGCCCTTCAGCACCGACTTCAGCGAATGGAAGATTTCGGTACCGGCACGCAGCGCTTCGGAGAACGAGGTGAAGCCAACCGGCAGCACCATGAACTCCTGGAAGTCGACGTTGTTGTCGGCATGCGCGCCGCCATTGATGATGTTCATCATCGGCACCGGCAGCGCCGGGGTCACGCCGGTCCTGGCAGCCAGGTACTGCCACAGTGCCTGCTTGTTCGATGCAGCGGCGGCATGCGCGGCGGCCATCGAAACACCCAGCAGCGCGTTGGCACCCAGGCGGCCCTTGTTCTCGGTGCCGTCCAGATCGATCAGGCGACGGTCGAGGCCGGCCTGGTCGGTAGCCTCAAAGCCCTTCAGCGCGGCGGCAATCGTGGTGTTGACGTTGTCGACGGCCTTGCGCACGCCCTTGCCCAGATAACGGGTCTTGTCACCGTCACGCAGCTCGACCGCTTCCTTGGTGCCGGTCGAGGCGCCGGAGGGAACCGCGGCACGACCGAACGAACCGTCCTCCAGGATGACTTCGGCTTCCAGCGTGGGGTTGCCACGGCTGTCAAGGATTTCACGGGCGTGGATGCTGCGGATCGTACTCATGGTCGGGCCGGTTACCTGTCTGGAGAGGGGGCGACAAAACGAATGCCGCGTGATTATCCCCGGCTGCCCGCCACTTGCCAAATGGCCTGGGCGGCATCAGCCCCAGCTGGACCCGATCACGATCAGGGCCAGCGACACCAGCATCACCAGCAACGCGCCGGCCACCGCCGCCGCGACGGGTCTACGACGGCGTCGCCAGGCGAGCACCATCGCCACCAGGCTGCCGACGAAAGACACACCCAGCGCGACCAGCGCGGCCACGATCCAGTACTGCATGGCCTGGATGCCATGGTTTCCGTCACCCGGCGAGCCGAAGCTGGCCGCAAAGGCCATTACTCCCAGCAGCAGGGACGCCCAGGCGAGCACGGACAGCCCCAGCGCGACCAGGCCCCAGGGCCAGCCGCGCGCCGACGTGCTCGTATTCATCAAAGCAATCCGTAGAACAGGGCGCCGAGCCACAGCGAAAGCAGGATGATCGCAAAGCCAGCCGCCACCTTGCCGCGATTCAGCCGCCAGGCCAGCACCGCGGCCGCGAGGCAGCCCGCGGCACCGAGCAGCTCCGCGACCAGCAGCGCAATGAAATACGCACGCAGATCAAGCGCGCTGCTGCCATCACCCGGGGGGCGCACCGACGCCGCACCGATCAGCACCAGGCCAAACATGCCCACGGTGAACAGCACGGCCAGGCCCAGTGCGATCAGGCCCCAGGGCCACTGTTTCCAGTGCCGGCGATGACGCTGGGCTTCCAGCGCCACCCTCGGGTCACGACTCACGCGAAGCGCGAGAAGCCGTGCTTCTTGGTCACCGCGTCGAGCTCCATCAGGGTCTCGAGCAGCGCTTCCATCTGGTCCAGCGGCCACGCGTTGGGGCCATCGGACAGGGCCTTGGACGGATCCGGATGGGTCTCGGCGAACAGGCCGGAGATGCCCACCGCGACGGCAGCACGGGCCAGCACCGGCACGTGCTCACGCTGGCCACCGGAACTGGTGCCCTGCCCGCCCGGCAACTGCACCGAGTGGGTGGCATCGAACACCACCGGGCAACCGGTATCGCGCATCACCGCCAGCGAGCGCATGTCGCTGACCAGGTTGTTGTAGCCGAAGCTGGCACCGCGCTCGCAGACCATGATCTGCTCGTTGCCGGTGGCCTTGGCCTTCTCCACGACCGGCTTCATGTCCCAGGGCGCCAGGAACTGGCCCTTCTTGATGTTGACCGGCTTGCCGGCCGAGCACACCTTGCGGATGAAGTCGGTCTGGCGGACCAGGAACGCCGGGGTCTGCAGCACATCCACCACCGAGGCCACTTCGTCCATCGGGGTGTACTCATGGACGTCGGTCAGCACCGGCACGCCGATCTGCTTCCTGACCTCGGCCAGGACCTTCAGGCCCTCTTCCATGCCCGGGCCGCGGAACGCGGTGCCCGAGGTGCGGTTGGCCTTGTCGAAGCTGGACTTGAAGATGAAGTTGACGCCGAGCTTGTCGGTGACTTCCTTCAGCTTGCCGGCGGTATCGAGCTGCAGCTGCATCGACTCGATCACGCAGGGGCCGGCGATCAGGAACAGGGGCTGGTCCAGCCCGACCTCGAATCCACACAGTTTCATGGCGTTTCCTTGTTGTCCGCAGCACCGGCCGGGCCGGTGCGCTGGGGGTTGAAGCATGCAGGATGGGGGCCGAAGCCCCCATTCACAAGTCAGGCGCGCGCTTCGGAAAGCAGCTTGCCGCCGGCCTTGCGCTCGCGCGCGGCACGGATGAAACCGATGAACAGCGGGTGGCCGTCACGCGGCGTGGACAGGAATTCCGGGTGCGCCTGGCAGGCCAGGAACCACGGATGCGCGTCGCGCGGCAGTTCGACCACTTCCACCAGGGTGTCGTCCATCGACTTGCCGGCAATCACCAGGCCGGCATCTTCCAGCTGGGTGCGGTAACGGTTGTTGAACTCGTAGCGGTGGCGGTGGCGCTCGGCGACGACGTCCTTGCCGTACAGCTCACGGGCCAGCGTGCCCGGCTTCAGGCGCTGTTCCTGCAGGCCCAGGCGCATGGTGCCGCCGAGGTCGCTCTTGTCGTCACGCTTCTCGACATCGCCGGTGGCGGTGCGCCATTCGGTGATCAGGCCGATCACCGGGTTCGGCGACTGGCGGTCGTTCTCGGTGCTGTTGGCGCCTTCCAGGCCGACCACGTTGCGCGCGTAATCGACGACGGCCGCCTGCATGCCGTAGCAGATGCCGAAGTACGGCACGTGCTGCTCGCGGGCGAACTTCGAGGTCAGCACCTTGCCTTCGAAACCACGGTCACCGAAGCCACCCGGCACCAGGATGCCGTCGACATCGGCCAGTGCGGCCATGTCGGTGCCTTCCAGATCCTGTGCTTCCAGCCACTTCAGGTTGACCTTGGTGCGCTGGCGCAGGCCGCCGTGCTTCAGTGCTTCGCCGACCGACTTGTAGGCATCCTGGTGATCCACGTACTTGCCAACCACGGCGATGGTCACTTCATCCAGCGGATGCAGGGTCGCATCGACTGCGTCCTCCCACATCGACAGATCGACCGGACCGGCCTTGTCGGCCAGCTTCAGCTGGTTGACCACGATCTCGTCCAGGCCCTGCGCGTGCAGGCCCGACGGAATGCGATACAGCACGTCCACGTCCGGCACGCTGATCACTGCGCGCTCGGAGACGTTGGTGAACTGGGCGATCTTGCGGCGCTCCGAATCCGGCACGGCCTGCTCGGAACGGCACAGCAGCACGTCCGGCTGGATGCCGATCGAACGCAGTTCCTTCACCGAATGCTGGGTCGGCTTGGTCTTCAGCTCACCGGCGGCGCCGATGTACGGCACCAGGGTGAGGTGCATGAACAGCGCCTTCTCCGGGCCACGCTCGGTGCGCACCTGGCGGATCGCTTCCAGGAACGGCAGCGACTCGATGTCGCCGACGGTGCCACCGATCTCGACCAGTGCCACGTCGTAGCCTTCGGTGGCTTCGTCGATGCAGCGACGGATCTCGTCGGTGATGTGCGGAATGACCTGCACGGTCGCGCCCAGGTAGTCGCCGCGGCGCTCCTTGCGGATCACGTTCTCGTAGATGCGGCCGGTGGTGACCGAGTTCTTGCGGCTCAGGCGGGTGCGCACGAAGCGCTCGTAGTGGCCCAGGTCGAGGTCGGTCTCGGCGCCGTCATCGGTGACATACACCTCACCGTGCTGGAACGGGCTCATGGTGCCCGGGTCGACGTTGATGTAAGGGTCGAGCTTCATCATCGTGACCTTCAGGCCCCGGGCTTCGAGAATGGCGGCCAGCGACGCGGCGGCAATGCCTTTGCCGAGCGAGGACACCACGCCGCCGGTTACGAAAATCAAGGGAGTCATGGCTGCAAGCATCCTGTCTGGAAATGGAAAACGGCAACACCACGCGCACCCGGAGGGCGGGCATGGTGCTCGGAGGGGGTTTTCCGGTTCGCTGGGACAGCGAGGGAGGTGCGGATCCGTGCGGCGGCAGGCGCCGGACGGGGACCATCGTGCGAGGTCGGGGCGGCCGTGCCGGCCAAATCGACCGTCACCTGCGACCCGCCATGCTGGAAGCCACGCTTGGCCGCTCCAGCCCATTCGCAAAGGGTGGACACGCACTTACTCCCGGAAAGCCATAGTTTACAGATTGATGGCCGCCAACCCAAGGGGCAGACGCCACGTTCCTAAAAAGAAACGCCCCGCGGAGCGGGGCGTTCCGTTGCGCACCCCTTGTCGCAAGGGCGCTTGGCAGGTTGCGGGATCAGCGCTTCTTGCGCGCTTCTTCCTCTTCTTCCTTCTGCGGGGCCGGCTGGCCCTGCGCCTTCATTTCGGCATTGGCCTGGGCACGACGCTTGGCCTTGGCATCGGCCTCGGCCTGCGCCTTGTCGGCCTGGTCACCCTGCTGCGGGGCCGGCTGGCCCGCGTTCTGCGCCACCACCAGCGGCACTGCAACGGCGGCAGCGGCCAGGATTGCAACGGTCAGCAACTTCTTCATGAGATCCTCCTCGCGGTATGGCTTGGATGTTTCGACCCGATGGGGCCGCCGGCGTTCAGATTCCAGCGGCTGCCATTTTACCCCCTCCCCGGCGCCGAGGCTGAACCGCAGGCGTGCAAAATCGCCGTCCAGACCGCACACTTGCGCGTCGCTCCGCGCTTTAGAAGATAGATGAACGCCCGCTATAACGCCGCCGATATTGAAGTCCTGTCCGGCCTTGACCCGGTCAAGCGCCGTCCCGGCATGTATACCGACACCGCGCGCCCGAACCACCTGGCGCAGGAAGTGATCGACAACTCGGTGGACGAGGCCCTCGCCGGCCATGCCCGCTCGATCGAGATCACCCTGTACAAGGACGGCAGCGTGGAGGTCAGCGATGACGGCCGCGGCATGCCGGTGGACATCCATCCGGAAGAGAAGATCCCGGGCGTCGAACTGATCCTCACCCGCCTGCATGCAGGCGGCAAGTTCAGCAACAACAACTACACCTTCTCCGGCGGCCTGCATGGCGTCGGCGTCAGCGTGGTCAACGCGCTGTCGACCCTGGTGGAGGTGCACATCAAGCGCGAAGGTGCCGAACACCGCATCACCTTCCGCAATGGCGACCGCGCCACGCCGCTGGAGGTGGTCGGCACCGTCGGCAAGAAGAACACCGGTACCCGCGTGCGCTTCTGGCCGGACCCGAAGTACTTCGACACGCCCAAGTTCGCAGTGCGCGCGTTGAAGCACCTGCTGCGCGCCAAGGCCGTGCTGTGCCCGGGCCTGACCGTCAAGCTGACCGACGAAGCCACCGGTGAAGTCGATACCTGGTACTACGAAGACGGCCTGCGCGACTACCTGAAGCTGGAACTGGGTGAGCGCGAATCGCTGCCGGCCGACCTGTTCGTCGGCAACCTCAAGAAGGACACCGAGGTGGTGGACTGGGCCGTGGCCTGGCTGCCGGAAGGTGAGCTGGTCCAGGAAAGCTATGTCAACCTGATTCCGACCGCCCAGCATGGCACCCACGTCAACGGCCTGCGTACCGGCCTGACCGAGGCGCTGCGCGAGTTCTGCGACTTCCGCAACCTGCTGCCACGCGGCGTCAAGCTGGCCCCGGAAGACGTGTGGGACCGGGTGTCGTTCGTGCTGTCGCTGAAGATGACCGACCCGCAGTTCAGCGGCCAGACCAAGGAACGCCTGTCCTCGCGCCAGGCCGCCGGCTTTGTAGAGGGCGCCGCGCACGATGCGTTCAGCCTGTTGCTGAACCAGAACGTGGAGCTGGGCGAGAAGATCGCGCAGATCGCCATCGAGCGCGCCAGTGCGCGCCTGAAGACCGAGAAGCTGGTCGTCCGCAAGAAGGTCACGCAGGGCCCGGCCCTGCCCGGCAAGCTGGCCGACTGCATCAGCCAGGACCTGTCGCGCACCGAGCTGTTCCTGGTGGAAGGTGACTCGGCAGGCGGCAGCGCCAAGCAGGCGCGCGACAAGGATTTCCAGGCGATCCTGCCGCTGCGCGGCAAGATCCTCAACACCTGGGAAGTGTCGTCCAACAGCGTGCTGGCCTCCGAAGAAGTGCACAACCTGGCCGTGGCCATCGGCTGCGACCCCGGCAAGGACGACATCACCGGCCTGCGCTACGGCAAGGTGGTGATCCTGGCCGACGCGGACTCCGACGGCCTGCATATCGCCACCCTGCTGACCGCGCTGTTCCTCAGGCATTTCCCGGCGCTGGTCGATGCCGGCCACGTGTTCGTGGCAATGCCGCCGCTGTTCCGCATCGACGTGGGCAAGCAGGTGTTCTACGCCCTGGATGAGGAAGAGAAGCGTTCGATGCTGGACAAGATCGAGCGCGAGAAGATCAAGGGCGCAGTCAACGTCACCCGCTTCAAGGGCCTGGGCGAGATGAACCCGAACCAGCTGCGCGAGTCGACCATCCATCCGGATACGCGCCGCCTGGTGCAACTGACCGTGGACGATGGCGAGCAGACCCGTTCGCTGATGGACATGCTGCTGGCCAAGAAGCGCGCGTCCGACCGCAAGGGCTGGCTGGAGTCGAAGGGCGATCTGGCCTCGCTGGAGGTCTGATCCGGAGCGGGGTCGGATCCCTTTCCGCAGGAAAGGGCTCTGACCCGGTTGGCGGCAGTGGGGTCAGAGCCGTTTCCTGTCAGGAAACGGATCCGACCCCATGCGCTCCGACCCCATCCGCCCCCATCGGCAAACCCGGCAGCGCCATAATGCGCGTCCATCCGCGTGGACCACCCTATTGGCCAGCCACTCGCTGCTGTTCCCCGGCCTGCCGCTGCACAGTGCACGGCTGGTCCTGAGCCCGATCCGTCGTGACGATGCCGCCGCGCTGTTCACGCTGCAGTCCAACCCGGATGTCATGCGATGGTGGAACCATCCAGCCTGGACGCGACTGGCCGAAGCGCGCGAGCAGATCGACGATGACCTCGCCGCCCATGCCATCGGCACCCAGCTGAAGCTGGCCGTGCGCGAATCGCTGGAAGGTCCGCTGCTGGGCATCTGCGTGGTATTCGCGGTGGACCGCGATGCGGCGCGCGCCGAGATCGGCTACCTGCTGGCACCCGATCGCCAGGGCCAGGGCTATATGCACGAGGCCCTGCAACAGGTACTGGCCTACCTGTTCCGCACCCTGCACCTGCATCGGGTGGAAGCCGAGATCGACCCGCGCAATGCGCCGTCCGCGCACGTGCTGGATCGCCTGGGCTTCCACCGCGAGGGGGTGCTGCGCCAGCGCTGGCGCATCCAGGGGCAGCTGGCCGACTCGGCCGTCTACGGCCTGCTGGCCGATGACGACGCCGCAGCCACCCTCCCCGCTTGACCCAATCTGGCCAGTAGCGGGCTCAACGCACGGCCATGCCTTTGGACACATACGGCATGGCCCGCCACCGGCCTAGCATCGGAACCCCCTTCCGCTGCCGAACCGGTGCCATGAAGTCCCTGCTGCACACTGCCGCGCTCTGCGTCGGCCTGCTCATCGCCCCTGCCAGCGTGCTGGCCGCGTCCGACGCCGAGGGCAAGCCCGACCCGAAAGACGACAAGACCGAAGCGCCTGCGCTGCCCGCCGACGCCTCGGCCCGCCAGAGCATGCGCCTGGCCGGCCGCACCCTGGACTACACCGCCACCGTCGGCACCCTGCCGGTACGCGATGCCAAGGGCAAGGTGATCGCCGATGTGGTGTTCACCGCCTACACGATGCCGGGCAAGGACCGGCCGGTGACCTTCGCGCTCAATGGCGGCCCCGGTGCGTCGTCGGTGTACCTCAACATGGGCGCGATCGGGCCCAAGGTGGTGACCTTCGGCTCCGAGGGTGACAGCGCATCGGCGCCGGCCACCCTGCACGACAACCCGGGCACCTGGCTGGACTTCACCGATCTGGTGTTCATCGATCCGGTCGGTACCGGCTTCAGCCGCGCGCGGATCGGCGACGATGAAGCCAAGAAAGCGCTCTACAACCCCAGTGCCGACGTCGAATACCTGTCGCGCTCGATCTACGACTGGCTGCTGCGCAACCAGCGCATGGCCTCGCGCAAGTACCTGACCGGCGAGAGCTACGGTGGCTACCGCGGCCCGCGCATCACCCACTTCCTGCAGACCCGGCTGGGCGTGGCAATGAACGGACTGGTGCTGGTCTCGCCCTACCTGAGCCCGACCCTGGAAGACAACGCCGATGTCTCGCCGATGGCGTGGATGCAGACGCTGCCGTCGATCGCCGCGGCGCACCTGGAGCGCCAGGGCAAGCTGACCGATGCGGCGATGCGCGAGGTGGTGGAGTACACCCGTGGCGATTACGCCACCGCGTTGATGAAGGGCCGCAGCGATCCGCAGGCTACGGAAGCCATGCTGCGCCGGGTCACCGCGCTGACCGGACTGGACCCGCAGTTCGTGCGCCGCGCTGGCGGGCGCCTGGAGACCCAGGCCTACCTGCGTGAAGTGTTCCGCGACAAGGGCACGCTGGGCAGCCGCTACGACTCCAACGTGACCGCGTTCGATCCGTTCCCGAATGATCCGGAGCAGCGCGCCAACGACCCACTGCTGGACAGCATCATCGCGCCGACCACCACGGCGATGGTCGACTTCGTGACGCGCGTGGTCGGCTGGAAAGTAGATGCGCGCTACCAGGCGCTGAACTACGACGTGAACCGGCTGTGGGACCGCAATGGCGAACTGCGCCAGGGTGCGGTGACCCAGCTGCGCCAGGCGGTGGCGATCGACCCGCATCTGCAGGTGCTGATCGTGCATGGCTGGAACGACCTGTCGTGCCCGTTCATGGGCTCGATCCTGACCGTGGACCAGATGCCGACGATGGGCAGCAATCCGGACCGGGTGCAGGTGCGCAGTTATCCGGGCGGGCACATGTTCTACAGCCGGGCGGACAGCCAGGCGGCGTTCCGCAAGGATGTACAGGCGTTGTTCCAGCGTAATTGAAGGGGTTTGGCCGGGCCTGCGGCCCGGCACCCGCTGACAGCCACGGCAACGGCAACTGCAAAAGCTGGCTTCCTGAGGGCTGTTGGTGGGTGCCGACCGTTGGTCGGCACGGGGGCGGATCCCGTTGCTTGGCAACGGGCTCTGACCCTGGTTCTGCTCTGGCAGGTGTCGACCTTGGTCGACACGGTGGGTGCGGAAAATTCTTGCCCATGAAAAAGCCCGCCTGATACGGCGGGCTTTTTCGTTTGCAACCTTGGCGTGGCGATCAGGTCCAGCCGAACAGCTCGAACAGCTTCAGGATCAGGTACGCACAGCCACCGGCCGCCGGGATGGTCAGGATCCAGGCCCAGACGATGCGCTCGATCACGCCGAACTTCAGCGAGCGCGGGTTCTTGGCGAAGCCGACGCCCATGATCGCGGTGGAGATGCTGTGCGTGGTCGAGACCGGCATGCCGAAGTGGGCCGCCAGGGTCAGGATGGTGGCCGAGCTGGTCTCCGCGGCGAAGCCGTGGATCGGGTGCAGCTTGACCATCTTATGCCCCAGGGTCTTGATGATCTTCCAGCCGCCCGAAGCGGTACCGGCCGCCATCACCACCGCGCAGGTCAGCACGATCCACATCGCGATGCCGTCACCGGCATGCGCGTCCGGGTGCATGAAGGCCAGCCAAGACGGCAGGTCGTTCAATGCGCCGGTGGCTTCGGCACCGATCAGAGTCATGGCGATGATGCCCATGGTCTTCTGCGCGTCGTTGTGGCCGTGGGCGAAGCCCATGTAGGCCGCCGAGGCGATCTGCGCCTTGCCGAAGAAGGCGTTGACGATGCGCGGACGGGCCAGGCGGCCGATGGCACCACCGATCTTGGCCAGGCCGGCGATCAGCGCCCACAGCAGCACCATCACCACGATGCCGAGCAGGAAGCCGGCGATCGGCGAGGTGATCATCGGCACGAACACCTTCCACAGCAGGCCCTTGTTCTGCGCCCAGCTGCCCAGGCGCTCGGACCAGATCAGCGCGTCCCAGTTGTTGTGGGCGGCAGCCAGGCCGGCGCCGCAGAGGCCACCGATCAGGGCGTGCGAGGACGAGGACGGCAGGCCCTTCCACCAGGTGATCAGGTTCCAGATGATGCCGCCCAGCAGGGCGCACAGGATCACCTGCGGGGTGACCTCGACCACGTTGGTGTTGAGCAGGCCCGAGGCGATGGTCAGCGCCACCGCGGTACCGGTCAGTGCACCGATGAGGTTCATGAAGGCGGCCAGCATCACCGCCCAGCCGGGCGAGAGCACCTTGGTCGCCACCACGGTGGCAATGGAGTTGGCAGTGTCGTGGAAGCCGTTGATGAACTCGAAGACGAGCGCGGCCAGGATCACCACCAGGACAAGGGTCAACATGCGGCGGCGTCCGTCAGCTGTTCTTCAACACGATCTGGTACGCCACCACGCCAGCCTCGCGGCAGCGGTCGATGGCCTTTTCCAGGATCTCGAAGAATTCCTTCAGCAGGAACATCTGCAGGTTGTCCAGGCGGCCCGAATAGATGTCGCGGTACAGCTCGAGCATCAGGCGGTCGGCCTCGTTCTCCAGCGAGCGCAGCTTCTCGTTGAGCGCGGTCATCCGGTCCAGGTTCATGTGGCGCAGGTCGGCCACCATCTCCACCACCACGCCGGCGGCCTGTTCGAGCATCGCCGCGCGCGGCGCGAAGTCGATGTGCTCCAGGTGCGTCGTGGCCAGCGAATAGCGGTCGGCGAACTTCTCGATCTGCTTGGGAATCTTGTACAGCGCCGAGCCCAGCGCTTCGATGTCTTCGCGCTCGATCGGGGTCATGAAGCTGTCCACCAGCGCCTGGCTGATCTTGTCCGAGGCCGCGCGTTCGCGCAGGCGGGCCAGCTTGAAGGCGTCCAGCGCGGGCTGGCGGTCGGCCTCGCGCAGCATGGAATGCAGCGCCTTGGCGGCGTCGGAAGCCGCGACGGCAGCCTCATCGAGCAGGGTGTAGAACTGTTTGCCGGAACCGAAAATGGTCTGCAGAGAGAACATTGAGAAACCTGTCAGCCGTCGCGGGAAGGACGGCACCAGATGGAATTATGACGGCTAGATGACCATCACGGGTATCCCCGCCCCCTTTCGAGGCCTTGGAACCCCCAACCTGAACAGGCGGTTGCCACCCTGCCATGCCCCTTTGCTAAGATGCCAGCGCGCCTTCGGGCGCACCTTATGGACGACGACCCTTATCCCCCTGCGCCGCGCCGGATCCCGTTCCTGAGCGCCTGCCGCCATCGCCAGCACCCGCCCTCCCTGCCACCAACCGGGGACGACGCCCGTGTTTGAAATGATCCTGATTGTCTTCGCGCTTGTTCTGCTGAACGGCTTCTTCGCCATGTCCGAGATGTCGGTCATGACCTCGCGCAAGAGCCGCCTGAAGCAGATGGCTGCCACCTCCAAGCGCGCGGCCAAGGCGCTGGAGCTGTCCGAGAAGCCGGAGAGCTTCCTGTCCACCGTGCAGATCGGCATCACCGTGATCGGCGTGCTGACCGGCTACCTCGGCGGTGAGGCGCTGGGCGAGGCCTTCGCCGGCTGGATCCAGGGGCTGATGCCGGGGTTTGCGTACGCGGGCAACATCGGTACCGCGCTGGCCGTCAGCCTGATCACCTTCATCACGCTGATCTTCGGCGAACTGGTGCCCAAGCGCCTGGCGCTGACCCGCTCGGAGGCCATTGCCGGCCTGGTCGCGATGCCGATGAGCTGGCTGGCCAAGCTGGCCCTGCCCTTCGTCTGGCTCCTGTCCAAGACCACCCAGCTGGTGCTGCGCCTGTTCGGCCTGGGCAAGGACGAAGTCGCCTCGGTGACTGAAGAAGAGATCCGCATGCTGGTGGCCGAGAGCCACGAAGCCGGTGTGATCGACGCCCACGAGCGTGACATGATGAACCGCGTCATGCGCCTGGGCGACCGCACCGCCGACAGCCTGATGACCCCGCGCAACCGCATTGCCTGGCTGGACACCCAGGCCGGGCTGGAGCGCAACCTGGAAATCATGGCCGAGCACGAGTTCTCGCGGTACCCGGTGTACCGCGACAACGACATGGACGTGGTCGGCGTACTTGAACTGAAATCGCTGGCCACGCGCATGGCACGCGGCGACAACGCGCTGTTCCAGACCTTGCGCGAACCGCTCTACGTGTCCGAATCGACCCACGCGATGAAGCTGCTGGAGATCTTCCGCGAGGAACAGCAGTCGATGGCGCTGGTGGTTGACGAGTACGGCGAGATCCAGGGCCTGGTGACCATCAGCGACCTGATGGGCGCCGTGGTCGGCCGCCTGCAGGCGGTGGAGAATGCCGATGAAGATGCGCTGGTGGTGACCCGCGAGGACGGTTCGCTGCTGGTGGATGGCTCGCTGCCGATCGAAGACCTGCGCGAACTGATCGGCAGCAACGAGCTGCCCGATGCCGAGGACGGCGATTACTACACCCTGGCCGGCATGTGCATCCACTACTTCGGCCGCATCCCGCACGCAGGCGAGTACTTCGACTGGGCCGGCTGGCGCTTCGAAGTGGTCGACCTGGACGGTGCGCGGGTGGACAAGCTGCTGCTGCGCACGCTGTCCGACGAGCAGGCCGATGAGCTCACCGCCTGAGGCCGGCCAGGGTCCAGGCGCCGAGCGCCCGGCCTACCGCAACGAGGGCATCCGCACCCTGCTGGAGATGTTCGCTTCCGGCGACCCGGCCGAGCACATGCCGCTCGGCCAGATCCTGAGCAACCTGCAGCAGAGCGCGTTCGGCGTGTTCCTGTTCGTGGCGATCCTGCCCTCGTTCATCCCGATCCCGGGCATGGGTGGCGCGGTCAGCGGCCCGCTGGTGATCCTGATCGGCCTGCAGATGCTGTTCTGCCTGCGCCGGCCGTGGCTGCCCGGCTTCATTGCCCGCCGCGGACCCAAGCGCGGCACCATGCACCGTTTCCTGGACCGCATCGACCGCCCACTGCGGCGCCTGGACAGGATGCTGAGGCCACGCCTGCCGCAGCTGTTGACACCCCTCCCCGCCCACGCCTTCAGCGGCCTGCTGCTGGTGCTGCTGGGCCTGCTGCTGTCGTTGCCGATTCCCTTCACCAATTTCCTGTTCGGCTTCCAGCTGCTGCTGTTCTCGCTGGCGCTGCTGGAACGCGATGGCGCGCTGATGCTGTTCAACTGGATCGCCGCGTTGGCGGCGATCGCGTTCTTCGGCTTCAGTTCGGGGCAGCTGGTGGGTTACACGGTGGACCTGTTCCAGCGCTGGTTCTGAACCGGAATCCGGTAGAGCCGGCCGCTGGCCGGCTGCCACGTTTCCAGGTCTGCCGGCCAGCGTCCGGCACTACCAATACCGGACATCGATCCTCACCGAAGATCGATGAAGCCATTGTCGGCCAATTGCGCCGGCTCGTCCTGCACCGCCGACAGCACGAAATTCAACGCCTTGCCCAGCAGCGTGCCCGGACCATCCCAATACTCGGCCGAGTCGGCCCGCACGTGGATCAGGCGCAGGTTCGGGTCGTCCTTGCCGCCCGGGAAAAACAGTTTCATCGCCGGCGACCACAGTTCCTCGATCTTCGCGCGGTCATCAACGATGCGCGCGCGCCCTGCCACCGATACGTAGGTGTTCTTCGACGGCGAGGCATAGGCCACGTTGACGTGCGGATCAAGCGCGATCTCGGCAACCTTCGGGCTGTCGGCGGTGATGACGAACCACAGGTCACCGTCGAAGGTGACCTGCTGGGTGGCCAGCGGCCGGCTGTAGAGTCGTCCGTCGACGCCGGTGGTGGTGAACATCGCCACCTCCACGTCCTTGATCAGTTCGGCCAGCTGGGCGATGTGTTCGGCGCGGGTATCCGCCATGGGAGGCTCCAATGGGAAGAGCCCCCATCAGACCCGTCGCGGCTGCAACGGGCCGTGACGCCATTGTTCAGCCCGCGTGGCGGGCATGCCAGGCCTGCATCGCCAGTTCGAACGAACGCAGGCGCGCACGGTGGTCATGCAGGTTGGCGGTGAGCATCAGCTCGTCCGGCGAGTGCCGCTCAACGAACGCGGCGATGCCATCGGCCACCTGCTGCGGATCGCCGAGCACGGTGCAGGCCAGGGCCCGCTCCACGCCGAGCTTTTCGTGCGGCTCCCAGAAGGCTTCGATGTCGTCGATCGGCGCCGGAATCTTGCCCGGCCGGCCGCGGCGCAGGTTGACGAAACTCTGCTGCTGGCTGGTGAACAGGCGGCGCGATTCGGCCTCGCTGTCACTGGCGACGACATTCAGGGCCAGCATCGCGTGCGGCTGCTTCAACGTGGCCGAGGGGCGGAACTCGCGGCGGTACACCGCCAGCGCCTCGTCCATGGCATCGGGCGCGAAGTGCGAGGCAAACGCATAGGGCAGGCCCATCGCGGCGGCCATGCGCGCGCCGAACAGGCTGGACCCCAGGATCCAGGTCGGCACCCGCAGGCCACCGCCCGGAACCGCCTGCACCGCCTGCCCGGGCTGTACCGGCTCGAAGTAGTGCAGCAGTTCGCGCACGTCCTGCGGGAACTGGTCGGCGCTGTCGAAGTAGCGGCGCAGTGCACGCGCGGTGGGCTGATCGGTGCCCGGCGCACGGCCGAGGCCGAGATCGATGCGGTCCGGATACAGCGAAGCCAGCGTGCCGAACTGCTCGGCCACCTGCAGCGGCGCATGGTTGGGCAGCATGATGCCGCCGGCACCGACGCGGATGCGCCGGGTGCCGCCCGCGACGTGGCCGATCAGCACGGCCGTGGCCGCGCTGGCGATGCCGGGCATGTTGTGGTGTTCGGCCAGCCAGTAACGGCGGTAGCCCAGCGCATCGGCGTGCTGGGCCAGTTCCAGCATGTTGGCGAAGGCGGCGGTGGTGTCACTGCCCTCGCAGACCGGGGCCAGGTCAAGGATCGACAACGGGATCATCAGCGGTTTTCCGTCTCAGGATCTCCCCTGCATGGGGTCGGCCAGGCGCAGCGGCCAGTGACGGTGGCGGGATGCTGATTCCCGCGGAGCCGGTTCAGGGCCTGCCGGACCGTGTAGAGCCGAGCCCATGCTCGGCTGCTGTTGATCAACAAAAGGCAGCCGAGCATGGGCTCGGCTCTACCGAAGCGTGTCAGAACGCGCTGGGGCGCGGCTCCGGCAGCGGCTGGTCGACCATCGGCTTCAGTTCGGCATCCAGCGCCACGCGCTCGTCGAACACGAAACAGCGGCCTTCATAACCTTCGCCGCCGACCTCCTCGAAGTAGCCGAGGATGCCGCCATCTAGCTGCAGCACGTTGTCCATGCCATCGTTGGCCATCCACAGTGCGGCCTTCTCGCAGCGGATGCCGCCGGTGCAGAAACTGACCACGGTGCTGTCCTTCAGCGCCTCGCGATGCGGCGCCAGCGCCTCGGGCAGGTCGGTGAACTTGTGGATGGGCAGTACCAGCGCATCCTTGAACGTGCCGTACTCCACTTCCTGCAGGTTGCGGGTATCGAGCATCACCACCGGCTTGCCGGCGTCATCGTGGCCCTGCCGCAGCCAGCGCTGCACGGTGGCCGGATCGACCGCCGGTGCACGCGGATAGTCCAGCGGCTGGCCGTCATCGCGGCGGAAGCTGATGATCTCGTCCTTCACCTTGGCCTTCAGCCGCGCGAACGGCTGGTGCTCGCTCAGGCTGGTCTTGACCCGCATCCCGGCAAAACGCGCATCGGCATGCAGCGCGGCGTAGAAATCCTCGACCGCCTCCGGCTCACCGGCCAGGAACAGGTTCAGTCCCTCGCCCGCCACCAGGATCGTGCCCCGCAACCCGGCCGCCTGGGCACGCGCCAACAGCTGGTCGCACAGGGCCTGGGGGGCGTCGATGACGGCGAAATGGTAGGCAGCGGTGTTGGCGATCATCCTGCCATTTTAGCGCCTCCAGCCCGCACAGACAGATTCAGGGGGTCAGAGCCCTCTGCGCAGCAGAGGGATCCGACCCCAAGCCCGGCAGACACCCGGAATCTGTCAGAGGCGGGGCGGTGTGGGCAGGCGGGACCGTTGGCGCCATGGATGGCGCCATCGAGCCCCCAAGGATGGGTTTACGGCGTGTCCCGCCTGCCGACACCGCCCTGCCCGCCACGGATTGCCTGCCGTTGCTGTTGCTGTTGCTGTTGCCGGCCAGCGGCCGGCACTACCGCGGGTGCCGGGTGCAACCCGGCCGCGCCCCCTACCCCCGCAACAGCATGAACGGCAGCAGCACCAGCGCCGCCGCAGCGGCCATGCCCAGCAGCACCAGCACCACGAACACCGGCCGCCGCCGGAACAGGCTGCCAAAGGTCTCCGCCGTGCCATCCCGCAACGCCTGCTCACGCTCGGCCCGCACGCGCACACCGCGCGCCGCCTGGTACCCGGCCATCAGCGCCTTCGCGCGCGGATGATCGGCGTCCTCGCGCAGCCACAGGCCACCGTTGGAAATGCCCCAAGGGCTGGGTTCGGTGCGGTACCAGGCGATGCCGTGCTGGTCGAGCAGCGTGCAGACATCGGCATATTCGTCGTCGCCGACATTGCGCAGATTGAGCAGGAGTTTTGCCATGCCGCCATGATACCCGGCGCCGATGCGCTACCCTTGCCGCCCTCGCCCTGCGCCCTCCTGGAGACGCCCGATGCGCCGCCTGCTGCTTCCCCTGCTGCTGTCCCTCGCCGCCGCTGGCTGCTCGAGCGAGCCCTCCGGTCCGCCGCCGGGCGGCACCCTGACCACCTTCGAGCGCATCGATACCGTCGCTGGCACCGGCACCGAAGCCGTTCCCGGCAGCAAGGTCACCGTGCACTACACCGGCTGGATCTACGACAACCGCACCGAAACCAAGCACGGCAAGACCTTCGACAGCTCCTTCAAGCACGGCCAGCCGTTCACCTTCGCGCTCGGCGCCGGCCAGGTCATCCGCGGCTGGGATGAGGGCGTGGCCGGCATGAAGGTCGGCGGCAAGCGCACGCTGATGATCCCGCCGGATTACGGCTACGGCGACCGCCGGGTCGGCCCGATTCCGGCCGGTTCGTCGCTGGTGTTCGATGTCGAGCTGCTCGATGTCAAGCCGTAATACCGCATTGCCCCATCGGGTCGCCGTCATCGGCGGTGGCCCGGCCGGCCTGTTCGCCGCCGAGCGCCTGCGCGCCGCGGGGCTGGACGTGGACCTGTACGAGGCCAAGGGCTCACCCGGCCGCAAGTTCCTGATCGCCGGCAAGGGCGGTCTCAACCTCACCCATTCCGATCCGCGGCCGCTGTTCGACAGCCGCTACCGCGAGCAATCCACGGCCGTGGGCCGCTGGCTGGATGGCTTCGACGCGCAGGCGCTGCGCGACTGGGCTGCCGGCTTTGGCGTGGAGACCTATGTGGGCAGCTCCGGCCGCGTGTTTCCGGTCGACCGCAAGGCTGCGCCGCTGCTGCGCGGCTGGGTGCGCCGACTGAAGGAACAGGGCGTGCGCCTGCATGCCAACCACCGCTGGATCGGCTGGGGCAACGACGGCGCGCTGCGCTTCGCCACCGAAGCCGGCGAGATCGATGTCCACGCCGATGCCAGCGTGTTGGCGATGGGTGGCGGCAGCTGGCCGCAGCTGGGCAGTGATGGCGCCTGGGTCGCCCCCTTGCAGGCACGAGGCGTGGACATTGCGCCGCTGCAATCGGCCAACTGCGGCTTCGACATCGACTGGACGCCGTTCTTCGCCCAGCGCAATGCAGGCGCACCGTTGAAGCCGGTGGTCGCGCACTGGCTCGACCTGGCCGGACAACCGCAGTCGCTGCAGGGCGAATGCGTAGCCAGCGAGTACGGCATCGAAGGCAGCCTGATCTACGCGCTGGCCGCAGACCTGCGCGAGACCATCAACCGTGATGGCCATGCCATGCTGTGGCTGGACCTGGTGCCGGGACGCGATGAAGCACGCCTGCTGGCTGATCTTTCGCGGCCGCGCAAGGGTCGCAGTTTTGGTGAGCATCTGCGCCGTCAGGCCGGACTGGATGCGGTGAAGGCCACCCTGGTGTTCGAGATCCTTGGCAAGGATGCGGGCCACGACCTGCCTGCCGTGGCTACCACGCTCAAGCGCCTGCCGTTGCGCCTTCTGCGTCCACGGCCGATGGCCGAGGTGATCAGCACTGCCGGCGGCGTGCGCCTGGCTGCGCTGGATGATGGCCTGATGCTGCGGGCAGTACCCGGCGTGTTCTGTGCCGGCGAGATGCTGGACTGGGAGGCCCCCACGGGGGGCTACCTGCTGACGGCGTGCTATGCCAGTGGCCTGCGCGCCGCCGAGGGCGTGATCGGGTGGCTGGCTGGGCGGTGACACCCGCATTGTGGAGTTTAGCCATGCTCAACTGCCTTTGATTCAGGCGATGAAGCAGTCGAGCATGGCTCGACTCTACAATCCCCGGGCGCTCACCACGGCCTGCGCATGCTCACCGAAGCCAGCGCCACGCCGCTGGGATGCGGGTAGGCTTCCTCCCGCACGGCAATGAATCCCTGCCGTTGGTAGAACGGCACGGCGTTTAGCGAGGCTGACAGCACCACCTCGCGCTCACGATCGGCCATCGCCAGCAGACGCTGCATCAGCGCCTGGCCGATGCCCGTGCCGCCACGATCCGGATCGACGAACAGCGCATCGACTTCATTGGCGTCGGTATCAAACACGCCGAACCCGAGCAGGACACCCTGCCCGTCCTCGGCCACCACGCAGCCTCCCTGCCCCAGCAGCCGTGCGTACTGCGACGGCGGCGGCGAAGCAGACCACGGATCGATCACCTCCGCCGGGTAATGGCTGCTGCACGTCTCGCGAACGCAACGCGTGCGCAGTGCCCACAGCATGGCGACATCGTCGATGGTGCCGGTCCTGAACCGCATGACATCTCCCTGTAGAGCCGAGCCCATGCTCGGCTCGGCTGTTCTTCGTTCCAACATCGCGATGAGAGAAGCAGCCGAGCATGGGCTCGGCTCTACAGCAACACATTATCGCGACTTGCTGGCGCGCAGCGCCTGGATCTTCGGCGGCGGCTGGAACGAATCGCTGCGTGCATCGGCCCAGAATGCATGGAACACCGCATGATCCGGCACCTTGTGCAGCAGCTCGCCCGGTTCCAGGTAGCGGTACAGCGACGCCAGCGAGCGGATCTCGACAGGCGAAACACGACGCAGGATGTGCTCCGGCCCCAGTTCGGCCGGATCGTTCAGGCCGGCCGCACACAACAGCTCCTTCAGGGCGTGCAGCGTGTGCTCGTGGTAGCTGTACACGCGGGTGGCCTTGTCCGGTGCATCCAGGTGCTTCCAGCGCGCCCGGTCCTGGGTGGCGATGCCGGTCGGGCACTTGTCGGTATGGCAGCTCAGCGACTGGATGCAGCCCAGCGCGAACATGAAGCCACGGCCGGCATTGCACCAATCGGCACCCAGCGCGATGGTGCGCGCGATGTCGAAGGCGCTGGTGATCTTGCCCGCCGCGCCGATGCGGATCCGCTCGCGAAGGTCCAGGCCGACCAGCGTGTTGTGCACCAGCAGCAGTGCTTCGTGCATCGGCACGCCGACATGGTCGACGAACTCCGCCGGTGCTGCGCCAGTACCGCCTTCGGCACCGTCGACCACGATGAAGTCCGGCAGCAGGCCGGTTTCCTGCATCGCCTTGGCAATGCCGAACCACTCCCACGGGTGGCCGATGGCCAGCTTGAAACCGACCGGCTTGCCGCCGGACAGTTCGCGCAGACGGGCGACGAACTGCAGCAGTTCGACCGGCGTCGAGAACGCCGAGTGACGCGACGGCGATACGCAGTCCACGCCCATCGGCACGCCACGGGTGACCGAGATCTCAGCGGTCACCTTTGGCGCCGGCAGCACGCCGCCATGACCGGGCTTGGCGCCCTGCGACAGCTTGATCTCGATCATCCTGACCTGATCATGGGTGGCGTTGGCGACGAAGCGCTCTTCACTGAAACCGCCCTTTTCGTCACGGCAACCGAAGTAGCCCGAGCCGATCTCCCACACCAGATCGCCGCCCATCTCGCGGTGGTATGGCGAAATCGAACCTTCGCCGGTGTCGTGGTAGAAGCCACCGCGCCGCGCGCCTTCGTTCAGTGCGCGGATCGCGTTGGCCGACAGCGAGCCGAAGCTCATCGCCGAAATATTGAACACGCTCGCCGAATACGGCTTTGCACAATTGGCGCCGATCAGCACGCGGAAATCGTGCTTGGCGATGGCGGTCGGCGCCAGCGAGTGGTTGATCCACTCGTAATCCACCGCGTAGGTGCTGCGCAGGGTGCCGAACGGCACCGTGTCCATCTCGTTCTTGGCCCGCTGGTAGATCAGTGCACGCTGCTGGCGCGAGAACGGCACGTCCTCCAGGTCGCTCTGCACGAAGTACTGGCGGATTTCCGGACCGATCGATTCCAGGCCGTAGCGGAAGTGCGCCATCACCGGATAGTTGCGGCGCAGCGTGCTGCGCTTCTGCAGCAGGTCCCAGGTCCCCAGTGCCACCATCGCGGCGGTCAGGCCGACGCCCCAGTACCAGGCCGGCCAGATCGTGGCCAACCACAGGCAGATGGGGAACATCAGGATGGCGAGCAGGTAGACGATATACCGGTGCATGGCGTTCCTTGGTTGCAACTGCCTGCGAGTCTACCGTGCTGCCCGCCGCCCGGGTTTACAGGCGATCGTCAACCACGTTGCGTGGCCAGGCCGATTTGACGTCGTAGACCAGGCCGCCCGGCGCCAGCAGCGACCGGATACCGGCCTCGTCCATCGCCTTGAAGCGGGCATGGGCAACCGCCAGCACCACCGCGTCATAGGCCCCTGCCACGGGTTCGGCCAGCCACTGCACGCCCTCATCGGCCAATGCCGCCGGGCCGACCCAGGGATCACTGACCTCGACCTGAGCGCCGGCATCACGCAGGCGCTGCGCCAGCTCGAGCGCGCGGCTGTTGCGCAGGTCCGGGCAATCCTCCTTGAAGGTCACACCGAGCACCAGGATGCGCGACTGCACTGGTTCGCGGCCGCGTTCGGCCAGCATCGCCAGCACCCGCGACGCCACATGCTCACCGACGCGGTTGTTGACCTGCCGCGCGGTGTGGATCAGGTCCGGGTGGTAGCCCACGCTCTCGGACTTGTGCAGCAGGTAATACGGGTCCACGCCGATGCAATGGCCGCCGACCAGGCCCGGCCGGAATGGCAGGAAGTTCCACTTGCTGCCGGCGGCATCGAGCACATCCTGGGTATCGATGCCCAGCCTGTCGAAGATCAGCGCCAACTCATTGACCAGCGCGATGTTCACATCGCGCTGGATGTTCTCGACCACCTTGGCCGCCTCGGCCACGCGCATCGATGGCGCGGGGAACGTGCCGGCGGCAATGATGCGCTGGTACAGGCCATCGATCACCGCAGCCACTTCCGCTGTCGACCCCGAGGTGATCTTGCGGATGTCGGCCAGGCGCCGCTGGCGGTCACCGGGACTGACCCGCTCCGGGCTGTAGCCGCAGTAGAAGTCTTCGTTGAAGCGCAGGCCCGAGCCTTCTTCCAGCAGCGGCACGCAGACTTCTTCAGTGGTGCCGGGGTACACCGTGGATTCGTAGATCACCAGGTCACCCGCGCGCAGATGGCTGGCGATCAGCCGCGTCGCCGAACGCAACGGCTCCAGATCGGGCTGCTCATAGGCATCGATCGGCGTCGGCACGGTGACGATGTAGACGTTGCATGCATCAAGCAAGGCCGGATCGCTGCCGTACTGCAGCTGCCGAGCACTGGCCAGCTCGTCGGCCTCCACCTCCAGCGTATGGTCCTGGCCATCGCGCAGCTCGGCGATGCGATCGGCATCGATGTCGAAGCCCAGCGTCGGCCAGTGCCGACCGAAGGCCACCGCCAACGGCAGGCCGACGTAGCCCAGGCCGATCACCGCAAAACGCGGGGTCTCCGCTGCCGCAAGGGACGCGCTCACTGGCATGTCCCGCGCAACGGCATGCATGCCGCCATGGATTCGGCCGACCTGCTCATTCGCTGCACCACTCCGTGTAATTCCACGCCAGAAAGGCGACAGCGTAACGGCCCGGGCGCCTGCCCGCCAAGATGGGATCAGGAGCCCAGTGCGACCGCGGCCGGTTCCAGTTCGCCATCGGCGCCGGTCCAGGCCTGCCGCAGGCGCTCGAAGCCACCGCTGCCAAGCAGGAAGCCCGGCCACGCCGATTCAACGATCTGTGCCAGCAGCTCCGCATCAATGCGCCGGGTTCCCATCGACCAGCGCGGAAACGCCCGCTGCGCCACCGGCGCGCGGCACAGCACCTTCAGCTGGCCATGGCTGCGCGCATTGACGATGCGCTGGTACACCGAATCGATACCGTCCTCCGGGCCTTCCAGGTACTGCAGGAAACGGCTGCCATCGAACATCAGCACACCGGTGACACCGGCTACACGGTTGAATGCCGTGGCATCGGCCAGCAGGCGGTCAAGATCGGTTGTCTGCAGATCGGCGCGGGCCTCACTGGCATAGGCAATCGCGTGCAGCGACATCGTGCGGCTCCCCCCCTGGGAACGATGGTTGGGACTATGACATGAATGGGAGCGACAGTTAAACACGCTGCCGCTCCACGGCAATCCAGCTGCGATTCTGCAGCTGGGCTACAATCGGCGCCGCGCTGCAGGCCCGGATGGCGAAACTGGTAGACGCATCGGACTTAAAATCCGCCGGGGGCAACCCCATGCCGGTTCGATTCCGGCTCCGGGCACCAACCGCGCTGCGCGAGTACACCTTAGATTGCACGCGAGTAACGCGGCTGTTCATGCGCCGCGCGCAGGTAGGGGTCGAAACACATTGCCAGCAGCCGCAGCAGCGGCCGACCCGGCTCGCTGGCGCGCACTACACCGTCGCGGTATTCGGCCAGGCCGTCTTCCTGCAACCGCTGCACCGAACGCAGGTCCTCGGCGAAGTACTGCTCGAAATCGACGCCATGGCGCTGGCCCAGCACGGCACCGTCCACCTCGCCCTGGCACATCAGCTGCTGGATGAGTTCAGCGCGCAGCTGGTCGTCGGCGCTCAGTGCCACGCCGCGCCAGACCGGCAGCTGGCCCTGGTCCACCGCGTCCTCCCACGACGGCAGGTCACGCGGATTCTGGCTGTAGGTGGCACCGATATGACTGATCGCACTCACGCCCAGGCCGAGCAGGTCGGTATCGGCGTGGGTGGTATAGCCCATGAAGTTGCGATGCAGCTGGCCGGCACGCTGCGCGCGCGACAGGTCCTCTTCCGGCAGCGCGAAGTGATCCATGCCGATGTACTGGTAACCCGCAGCAGAAAGCTTCTCCACCGCCAGGCCCAGCAGCGCCAGCTTGTCTTCCGGTGAAGGCAACCGGCGCTCGTCGATCTGCTTCTGCGCGCGGAACAGGTGTGGCAGGTGTGCGTAGCCATACACCGCCAGGCGATCCGGTCGCAATGCCAGCACTCGTTCCAGGGTGCGGCCGAATCCCTGCAGGCTCTGTCCAGGCAGCCCATAGATCAGGTCGACGTTGACAGAGCGCATGCCGCTGTCGCGGCAGGCATGCAGGATGTCCAGCGTCTGCTGCACGCCCTGTATGCGGTTGATCGATTCCTGCACATGCGGATCGAAATCCTGCACGCCCAGGCTGGCCCGGTTGAAGCCCAGCCGCGCCAGCATGGCGACATCGCGGGTATCGATGAAGCGCGGATCGAGTTCGATCGAGAAATCGCGCTGCGGCGAATCGCTGAAATCGAAGCGCCGGCGCAGCCCCTCCACCAGCGTGGTCATCGCCTCGGCCTCGAGGAAGTTCGGCGTACCACCGCCCAGATGCAGCTGGATGACCTCACGGCCGTCCTCGAACTGCGGCGCCAGCAGGTCGGCCTCGGCCAGCACGCGCGCGACGTAGCTGTGGCCCCGACCGCGGTCGCGGGTGATCACCCGGTTGCAGCCGCAGTAGAAGCAGGGGCTGGAGCAGAACGGCACATGCACGTACAGCGACAGCGCGCGCGCCAGCTGGTTGCTGTCGGCGATCGCCTGGCGCAGCGCCGGCGCGTCGAAGCCATCGTGGAAGTGCGGCGCGGTCGGATACGAGGTGTAGCGCGGCCCCGGCCGGTCATGCCGGCGCAGCAGGTCGGGGTCGAAGGTCCAGGCCAGGCCACCGGCGGCGGGAGAGAACGTGTCCATGCCGCCAGCATCGCGCCGGACGGCCATGACCGCCTTGACCCAGATCAATCGCGGGTGGGGATTCCCAGCACCGGCAGACCCACCTGCGGCCAGCGCAGCATCTGGTAGCGCTTCCAGAAGGTGTCACCGATGCGCGCGGCGACGTCGTTGGCCAGCTCCTGCATCGGCGGGTTGCCGCACTCGGCGGTGGTGATCCGGAACAGCACCAGCCAGCGATCGAACAAGTCCTTGTCCAGCTCGATGGCCATGTGCTTGGACATCGGCGAGCCCTTGAAGCGGCGCGTGCCGCGCAGCATCGCCGACCAGAAATCGACCAGCTGCGCCAGATGTTCCGGCCAGTCGTGGACATGCGCCTGGAACACCGGCCCCAACCGCTCTTCCTCGCGCACGCGCGCATAGAAGTCGTGGACCAGGCGGGTCACTTCCTGCTCGGTGCACAGCCCGGGCGAGGCGACGGGCAGGACAGGTGGCGGTATTGCGTTCATCGGGGTACCCAAAGCGTGCCGGCAGTGTGCCGCAGCCGGCCGGCACCGCCGTTGATCCAGATCAATGTCGGCGCAGTCCGCTGCACCTAGGCTGCCACGATTGCAGGAAGCATGCCCTGCGGATGCTGCGCCGGCCTCGGCGGAGTATACGCGCCGCCCTCATTCCGATCCGGGACAGCATGAACAGACCCTCTCCCAGCCGCCGCCAGCAGCTGATCCAGCACTGGGGCGCCATCCTCTGGCCCAGCTTCATCGCTGCCGGCCTGGCCAGCGTGGTGTTCTTCGCCTTCGTCGACCCGCTGCGGTTGCAGGCGATCAGCTTCCCGGGCAAGGCGATCAGCCGTGAACTGGGCTATACGACAGGATTCTTCATGTTCTGGTCGGTGACCGCACTTTCCAGCGCAGTCACCTGGTACCTGCAGCGGCCCCTGCCGAGCGATGACGACGACGAGCTGCCGCTGGGATGAGTACGCCCTGTACCGGAACCGGAACCCCACGCCCCTGGCGTTGGCGCGGCGCGCTCAGCGCGCTCTTGCTGATTCTGTTCTATGCCCTGCCATGGCTGCGCTGGAATGGACACCAGGCCCTGCTGCTGGACATCAACGCACGGCGCTTCGACCTGTTCGGCTGGACGTTGTGGCCCGGCGATGTCGGCGTGCTGATCGGGTTGCTGGCGGTGCTGGCGGTGGGCCTTGCGCTGCTCACCCACCTCGCCGGCCGCATCTGGTGCGGTCATGCCTGCCCGCAGACGCTGTGGCGTCGTGCCTTCGACTGGATCGCGCACGGCATGGCCAAGGTCTTGCCAGTGCCAGCCGTGCGCCCGGCCACCCAGGTCGCCTGGGGGTTGCTGTCGCTGTGGACTGGCATCACCTTCGTCGGCCTGTTCAGCCCGATCGCCGGACTGCTGGCCGCCGCTCCGCATGCCGGCTGGAGCGGCTGGGAAACATTCTGGGTGCTGTTCTATGCCGCCGCCACCTGGGGCAATGCCGGCTTCCTGCGCGAGCAGGTGTGCCGTTCGCTGTGCCCGTTCGCGCGCATGCAACCACTGCTGATCGATCCACATACACCACGCATGCTGTACGACGCGCGCCGCGGCGAACCGCGCGGCATGCGCCCTCCGGGCATGGGGGGCGTGCTCGGACGCGGACGCGGCCTGCTCGACCCGACCACCGCACAGGACTACGTGTTCCGCGCCGCACATCCGCTGCTGGCCGGACCGATGCCCACCTTCAGCGCCGATCGCCTGGGCGACTGCACCGACTGCGCCGCGTGTGTCAGCGCCTGCCCGATGCAGCTGGACATCCGCCAGGGACCGCAGGCCGATTGCCTGGCCTGCGGCGCCTGCCTGGACGCCTGCTCGCGGCAGCAGCACCAGGCCGGTTTCGGCCCGGGGCTGGTGCGCTACTGCAGTCCGCAGGCCATGGCCGGGCAACCGCGGCAATGGTGGCGACCGCGGACCCTGGCACTGCTGTCAATGCTGCTGGCGCTGTTGGCCTGTGGCGCCTGGCGCCTGCTTTGAATCAACGGGTCAACGCGGCCCGTTGGCGTGCGGCGGCACCAGCTGCGCACGTCGGACGATGCCGAGCTGTTCGATGATCAGCGCCATTTCATTGGTGACTTCGGTACGCTCGGTCCCCTGCGGGACCAGGCGGTCCAGCACCTGCTGGTAGGTATCCCAGAACGCCGGACCGCATCCGTGTTTGTGATAACTGGCTTCCAGTTCGCGGCGTACCCGTTCAGCCAAGCCATGCATGCCGTATTCCATACGACCTCCGTTGGACTTGTTCTGCATCGTTGACGGTCTACCGACTCACTTGCGAGCTACTGAAAGACTCCCGGGCTTCACGCCCGGTTGATGCCAATTAGTCATAGATTTCACGACAGGTCAATTACATGCAGCGACTTTCGTGATCGAAATTATTAATCGTTCACGAAACCACATACGGGATGACAGGCTTCCCGGATGGGCCGGAGCCGACAACCTACCGATTCCTCCAGCCTCTGCCCTGGTAGGCCTCATCGATAGCCCGACCCCGTTCCATCGAAGTTTCCTATATTGCTAAGCATACTTAGCAAATGGCACTTAGAGTGCTATATGCGACAAAAGGCGGCGCAGTTGACGCTTATTCGCCCTGCGTGGCTTCAGTTGCCGGGAACAGGTTGGGATAGCGCTGATGCAGGATGTATTGGCGTAACGCAGGAATCGGGAAATCCTTGGGCCATTGCGACACTGCAGATCGGCTTATGCCAAAAAAGCGCGCCAGTTCGGCATCGGTGCGGAAACCCAGCCGGGTGCGCACCTGCCCCTTGCTCCAGAATTCGGTCACGGTCGGTCCTTCTGTTAACCAGACTTATTCTTGGAACAAGGGATCTTTGCGATCCACGCGTTAAGCTGGCTTGCATAGATGAATACTCTCGGCCAACGACTCGCCATTGCCATGAAGAAAGCCGGGCACCCTCGCCCGGCCGATCTGGCCCGCGCCGCCGATTCGACGACGGCAACCATCAGCAACTGGCTCAACGACCACGTCAGCCCCGCCCATGTGAAGGCCGAACAGCTGTTCCGCATCGCCGATGCGGCCAAGCTGGATGCGCGCGAACTGCTGTATGGCGTGAGCGGGCTTGGCGTCGGTGAGCGGGGCAATACCTATATCCCCAGCCAGGCCCACCTGGATGTCTGGCAGGACGCCTACGAACTGGTCAGCCATCTGGTGGAAGAGAAAGGCCTGGAGATCGACCATCGCCGCCACGCGGCCCTGGACCTGCTGGCCTTCGAACTGCTGATGGACGGCTTCAGCCGTAGCAAGGTCATCCGGGTGCTGACGACCTCGATGACGTGAATGCACTACCGCTGGTAGCATGGTCGCCGATGGGGATGGGGCTCCCCCGATAACCGCCTGAAAGGGCTGATGGCTCCTGCCAGGACGAACCGGCGTTCGTCGATGGCAGGCCGTGCCTGCCCTCGGCGTTCGCCATCGAATCAGCGAACCCGTACCCGAGGCACGTGATGCACGCATTGAACAACTACTTGCTGGTCTTCATCGGCGGCGGGCTCGGCGCCTGCCTTCGCCATGCCTGCAACCTGATCGGTACGCGGGTGGCAGTCGGCAGCCCGTGGCCATGGTCGACCTTCCTGATCAACATCAGCGGCGCGCTGCTGATGGGCGTGCTGGTCGAAGCCTTCGCCCTGCGCAATGGCGCCTCGCCGCAGCTGCGCCTGCTGCTGGCCACCGGCGTTCTCGGCGGCTACACCACGTTCTCCACCTATGCGCTGGAAATCGGCGTGCTGCTGCAGCGCGGCCAGCACGGCTTGGCGGCGTTGTACGCCGGCGGTTCGGTGGCACTGGGCCTGGTCGGCCTGTTCGGTGGCATGAAACTGGCCCGGCTGGTGCTGGTGCTGGGCTGAGGCTCAGGCCGCGCCGGCGCGGGCCTGCCCACGCCACTCGCGCGGCGACTGCCCGGTGAGCGCCTTGAATGCGCGCGACAGCGCGGCTTCGCTGCCGTACCCCACATCGTCGGCAATCCGCTTGAGCGGTCTGCCCTGGCGCAGTGCCTGCTGCGCCAGGCCCACCCGCCAGCCCTGCAGGTATTGACCGGGCGTGGTGCCCATCGCCTCACGGAAACTGGCAGCAAACACGCTGCGTGACATGCCGGCGACCTCGGCCAGATCTTCCAGGGTCCAGGACTGTGCGGGCGCTTCATGCATCGCCACCAGCGCCAGCCGCAGCCGCGGATGACCCAGCCCGGCAAACAGGCCACCACGCATTTCGCCACCTTCCATCAGCTGGCGCAGCACCTGGATCATCACCACCTCGAACAGCCGGTTGACCATCGCCGCACGCCCGCAGCGCTGCTCGAAGGCTTCCTCGAACAGCAGTTCCAGCGCTGCGTTGCCGCCGTACAGATCGGCCAGCGGCAGGCAGATGAAATCGGGCAATGCGGCGCTGATCGGGTTGAGCCGTCCACCCTCGAAATGCAGGTTGGCGCAGGCCATGTCGGCGCCGTGCTGCGGATCGGTACTGAACCGATGCGGCATCGGCCGCGGGTACAGCAGCAGGCTCGGCACCTCGACCTGCACGGTCTGCTGGCCGTGGCTGACCTGCAGCGGGCCACGTCGCACCAGGTGCAACTGCCCGGCTTCATCCTCGCCCTCCAGCGTGTTGATGCCGCACAGCGCGCCGGCATGGAACACCGAGGCGGTGACCGAAAAACGTTCCAGCAGAATGGCGAGACGGTCGACCATGACGGGACTCCGGGTCAAGCGAGACTAACGCAATGTGACAGATCGTATCGGAATCGGCGGTTGAGGGGGCGGCACTGGCTGAGTGATCCGTCTCGAATTCATGCAGCTGCGCCAGCATGACGACGGCCGCCTGGTGCTGCGCTACGCCGGGCCTGCCTCGGTATAGCGCATCACCACGAAGCGCTCTTCCGCGGCCGGTGCAACGAAGTGGCGGGTGATACGTTCGAACTCCTCGTCGCTGGCCTGGAACGGATGTTCGCCGAGAGCATTGCGCGCGCGCAGCCGCGCCTTGCAGACCTCATCGGCAATGTCGAGGAAATGCAGTTGATGTGCAGCGCCAACCGGCGAAAACACTTCACGTGCCCACGCGCGGCTGGCTGGCGTATTGAATGGAAAATCGAGCACCACCGAAACACCGGCCTGCAGCAATGTGCGCAGATGATCGGCCAGCACATTGCGCAACGTGGCTGCACGCTGCAGATAGTCGGCAATGGAATGGATTTCGCCCGGATACAGCGCCGCCAGCCACGTGTCTTCGCTGATCAATACGTGGCGCGGCTTCAACGCCAGCTGCTGCGACAGGGTGGATTTGCCGGCACCGATCTTGCCGCACACCAGGTGCAGCGTCGGCGCAGCGTCGTTCGATGAAAGGTCGTGCATCTGCATTCTCCTTGGTGGATTCATTACCCGGGAGAGCGCTGCATGCAACCCGCCTTCCCGGGCAGGTTGCTTGGCCGTGATGACCGCGCGCTACCCCGCCTTCCCGTGGGGAATGCGGATAATCGACGCGATGCTGTGCAGGGCCATGCCGCCAGCGTAAAGCGCGGCACCGCCAACCGGCAATGCCCTGCGGCAGTGCAGCGCGCGCAAGGTGGTGCAGGGATCTATGCTCGGCGCCATTCCCGCATGGAATGACCCCGATGCGACCCTTGCTTCGATGCGCACTTGCCCTCTGCCTGCTGCCCTGGATGACATCGCTGGCTGCACCGCCGCCAGCAGCGCGTACGCTCAGCGGCGAGCGGCAGGGCGCACCATGGCGGCTGGATGTGCCTGCCGACTGGAACGGCGACCTGGTAATGCTGGCCCATGGCTATGAACCGGTCGGCGTGCCGCGCACCGCCCCCATGGCGGCCAATGACAGCACCGCACCACTGCTGGCAGCAGGTTACGCCGTCGCGCAGAGCGCCTATGCCAGCCAGGGCTGGGCGGTGGCCGATGCGATCACCGACATGGAACGCCTGCGCCAGCAGGCAGTGGGTGAACTCAAGCATGTCCGCCACACCTGGATGCTGGGATTCTCGATGGGCGGTGCCGTGACCATCGGAAGCCTCGAACGCTTCCCGCAGCACTACACCGGCGGTGTATCGCTGTGCGGCGCCAATCTCAGTGGCGAACAGATCGCGACCGATCTGCTGACCACGCTGGTCGCGTTCGATTACTTGTTCCCCCAGGCTGATGGGTTGCCGCCCACCGGCCTGCTATCGCGCGAAGCGGCGGCGCTGCCGCAGGGCGAGTTGTACCAGGGCATCGCCAATGCACTGCAACGTGATCCGTCGCACGCCGCAGTGCTGGCACGGCGGCTGCAGGTGTCCCCTGATGCACTGGCCGGCGCCATCAGCCTGCACGCACTGGTGCTGCACGAACTGGCCACGCGCAGCGGCGGCATGCCGGTCGGCAACCTGGGGGTGGTGTACAGCGGATTCGGTGACGACGCCGCGTTCAATGCCGGCGTTCAGCGCATCGATCCCGTGCCTGCGGCACAGGCGCATGTCCGCGACACGCTGGCAATGACCGGCGCACTGAAGCGACCGCTGGTGATCCAGTTCAACCACAACGACCCGACCATCGTGCCGCACATGCAGACGGTGTATCCGCAATTGGCCGTACGGGCTGGCGCACGCCCGCTGCCACGCGTGTTGCCGCCGGTGGGCGAAGGACACTGTGGTTTTTCTGGGGCACAGGTGGTCGACGCCTTGAAAGCAGTGCAACGCTGAGTCCATCGCGTGCCGCAACGCATCACCACCGTGCCGGAAGGGGCTGCTCGGGTGGCGTGTCTTGTTCAGCCGCCAAGGCCTCGGCCTGACCAGCATGGTGCTGCACGATGCACGCCGCCCGATCGGCATGCAGGGCCAGGCGCTGACCGTGCGAGCGCGACCATGACGGGCCCAGTCAGCCGCCCAGCGTGCCCATCGTGAAGGTGTAGCCCGAGCTCATCAGGAATTCGCGCATGCGCATTTCCGCGCGCCGCGGTGAGGCCAGGCTGGCCGGCGCATACAGCGCATACACCAGGCCCGATCCCTCGATATGCTCGCGGCGGACCTCGCAGCGGGCGGTTTCCGAGGCAATCACCCATCCGTCCTTCAGCCGCTCCGGCCCGATGGATTGCCCGTTCTTCAACCGAAAGGTCAGCCAACGCACATCTGCCATGACTTTGCTCATTTCCGTTTCGCTCCGTGGCTGAAGCGACGCGTGATGTCCTTGCTCGCCATTGCGGCTCCCTGAGACGTGGAACCCGACCATAGCGCCTTTCCATGTCGTGGGTGGCTGAGACTGGCGGCCGCGGCATGCGAGCTGCCGCACGGGTTCCCTCGCGGCGTCGGAAATGGCGACGGCAGGGAGCGTCCTGCCGGCGCAGTTCACGGGCAGGGAACCCGACTCACGCAGCGCGGTCGCTGCCCCGGTTCAAGGCGTGCAGCGCATCGGCCAGCGCCTGGATTTCGGCACGCAGGGCCAGCCGCTGCAACCACCGCCCGGGGATTCCGCGCGCACCATGGAATGCGCCCGCCAGCTGCCCCGCGATGGCGGCCGTGGTGTCGGCGTCCTCGCCAAGATTGGCCGCCTCGAGTACGACGGCTTCAAAGGTGTCGTGGCGATCAAAGCACCAGAGTGCAGCTTCGACACTGTCGACAACATAGCCATTGCCACGGATCTGCTCACGCGCGGCACCGCGGTAGCCGCCCGCCGCGATCTGCTGCAGCCGCGCGCTCTCAACGGGGACATTGCTGAGATCCAGCACCGCGTCACGGGTGCCACCTGCCAACGCCCGCTCCAGCGCGACCGCCAGCAAGCGGCACGCCTCCAGGCACTCCTGCGCAGCGTGCGTCGTTCGCGAACTCAGCTCGGCCATTGCCTGCAGGTCGGGGGTCCCGGCGTAGCGCAATGCCACCGGCGCCAAACGCATGATCGAGCCATTGCCAGCGCTGCGTGGGTCGTCACTACCCGCCAGCGGATGGCCATCCTGCAGGAACCGGTCGATCGCAGCCCGCGTTGCCATACCGATATCGAAGCACTCGCCGGTCGCACTCCAGTACCCATGCCGGTACCAGTTGGCGTAGCGGTTCATCTGATCGTGCACATCGAAGGTGTCACAACGCACCAGGCTCTCGGCCAGGCACATCGCCATGGAGGTATCGTCGGTCCATTGCCCCGGCTGCAGCTGGAACGGCCCACCACCCACCATGTCGGCGATCGGGGTGAAGCTGCCACGAGGCTTGAACTCCAGCGTGGTACCGACGGCATCGCCGCACGCGAGGCCGAGCAAGGCGCCGCGGAAGTGATCAATCTGGTTCATCAGACCAGTGTAGCGCCACCGGATCCGCCATGACTGGCCGCCAGGCCGCGCAACGATCGCGCAAGCGGGAAAGCAATCGTAGCCAACAAAAAAGCCCTGACCGGAGTCAGGGCTTTTCAATTGGAGGCCTCAAGCGGAATCGAACCGCTGTAAACGGATTTGCAATCCGGTGCATAGCCACTCTGCCATGAGGCCAACGTACTGCGCGCCAGGAACGGAACCCTGACAAGACAAAACCCCATGATGGGGCCTGTCGGAACATGGAGCGGGAAACGAGACTCGAACTCGCGACCTCAACCTTGGCAAGGTTGCGCTCTACCAACTGAGCTATTCCCGCGTAAGCCGACATGCTACCGGAAATCCGGAAAACACACCAGCGATTTCACCTTTCTGACTGCGCGCAAAGCCTTGTGGCTCAACGTGCCCCGCCTTGCCGTGGCGGGAGAAAAACAAGGCCCCTACCGGGGCCCTGTAGAATCTGGAGCGGGAAACGAGACTCGAACTCGCGACCTCAACCTTGGCAAGGTTGCGCTCTACCAACTGAGCTATTCCCGCAGATTCCGTTCGACCTGCGTCGAAGGAGCGCTATTGTGTCCAAATTCCTTCACGCCGTCAACAGTCTTCACATCATGCGGTCACTGGCGTCCGCACTGGGGTACGCTGCCCCGCCCAGCCCCATGCGCCCATGTTCCTTCGCGGCAAACCCTTGTTGATCGCCCTGCTGCTGCATCTGCTGGTGGCGCTGCTGTACTGGGCACTGATTCCGCTGGGAATGAACTGGTATCGCGACCATTTCGGCTTCACCGCCCATCGCGACATCGGCCTGGGCATCGCCCAGTTCCATCTGTTCTGGATGTTCATTGGCGCCCAGCTGCTGATCGCAGTGTTGCGGCCATTGTTCGCCAAGCTGCTGGTGCTGGCGGCGCCGCTGGCGTTCGCCAGCTGGACGCTGATGCACGACCATCCGCTGCGCCTGGTGTACTTCACCGTTGGACCTGGCCTGCTGGCACTGGCCGCAATCGCCGCAAGCCTGCGCTATTCGTCGCGGGCAACCTCCCGCTACACCACGGACACCACCGATGCCTAGACGTTACATCCGCCTGTTCTGGCTGCTGGTCGCGCTGACCTGGCTGGCGCTGATCGCCGCACTGGTCAATGCCGGCTTCACTCCGGACTACTGGCTGCTGCACCACCTGGAAGGCGCCGAACTGCCCTACCCGACCAGCACCGTCATCGTCTTCGCGTTGCTGGGCACGGTCGAACTGGTGGTAGCCGCCTTGATCGTGCGGCCGTGGAGACTGAAACGCCTGTGGCTGCGCCTGCTGATCGCCTTCGCCCTTCTGCTGCTGTGGTCGGTGCCGTGGATGCTGTCGGCGATGCATCAGCCGCCGGTACAAGGCATGCATCTGCTGTGGCTGCTGCTGTTGGACGTGGGCCTGCTGCTGGCGCTGTGCATGGTGTCGGCGGTGAGCGCGTGGCGGGCGTTCAGGCGTCGAGGGCGCGCGGATGCGCCCCCGTTGCAGCACTAGGCCTACTTCCGGAACTCCACCCGCACATGCTGGCCGAAGCGCGCCTTGGCCTCGCCATCGAACTCCAGCACGCACTCCACCACCTTGGCCACGCCACGCCCCGCGTCTTCAGGCAGGCGAGCCTGCGCGAACACCGGGCTGATGCGTACCACGCGTGCGGGCGGCAGCGTGCTGGCGTTCTCGGCACCATCGCTGTCTGGCACCACGGTGGCCCTCATGCCCACCTGCACGGCATCGGCGTAGGCCGCGCTGAGTTCGGCACGTACCTGCAGCGGGCGCGCCGGCAGCAGTGATATCGCCGGCTTGCCGGCCTGCACGAAGGCGCCGAGGCCCGGCACCTGGCCGACCACGGTGCCGGCTTCCGGCGCGCTCAGCGACATCTGCTGCAGTTTCAGCCTGGCGTGTTCCAGCTTGTGCTGGGCCATGTCGACCTGCGCACCGGCCACGTCGACATCGGCGCGTACGCCAGCCAGCTGCTGCTTGGCCGCATCGGCCTGCTGGTTGGACGACACGCCTTCGCTCGCACCCGTGGACAGGCGGGTGGCATTGCGCTCCAGTTCGCGCAGCTGCGCCTGGCTGCCCTTCAGGCGGTCATTGGCCAGTGCGAGATCAGCGGTGGCCATCGCCACTTCCTGCTGCAGCAGCGCACCGTCCAGCGACAGCAGAAGCTGCCCCTTCTTCACCGTGGCGCCCTCCTTCACCAGCGCGGCGGTGATCGAACCATCCACCGGCGGCGCCAGCGCGATCAGGCCACCCTCGACATCGATGATGCCGCGCGCCACCGCAACCTTGCCGGCGGTGGCAGTGCTGGCTTTACCTGCAGGTGCCTGGGCGGGCGCGTCCCTGGAACAGGCGCAAAGCAGCAGTGCCGCGGACAGTACCAGGCTGAGGGGAAGCAGGTGCGACGTCTTGGTCATGGGGCGGACTCTACGGTTTCGTTCTGGCGGCGGTCATCACGGACCATGCCGTCTTCCATGGCGATCACCCGATCGGCATGCCGGATCAGGCGCGGATCGTGGCTCACGCACAGCACGGTGGCGCCATGCGCACGTGCGTAGCGGTGCAGGATGTCGATCACGCGCTGGCCGTTCTCGGCGTCCAGCGCGCTGGTGGGTTCGTCGGCGAAGATCAGCGTCGGCGACTTGGCGAAGGCACGGGCGACGGCCACGCGCTGCTTCTCGCCGCCGGACAGCTGCGCCGGACGCATGTGGCTGCGGTGGCTGAGGCCCACTTCTTCCAGCGCCTTGCGCGCCAGCGGCTCGCTTTCGCGATTGCGCATGCCGCGGTAGCCCAGCGGCAGCTGCACCTGCTCCAGCGCAGTCAACGCCGGGAACAGGTTGAAGCCCTGGAACACGAAGCCGACATGGTGCAGGCGGAAGCGCTCCACCTCGCCGCGGGTCATGTGGCCCACGTCCTGGCCCAGCGCGTGCACGCGACCGCCATCCGGCGCGGACAGGCCGGACAGCAGCGACAGCAGCGTGCTCTTGCCGCACCCCGAAGGGCCCGAGACCAGGGTCAACTCGCCCGGATAGATGTCCAGCGACAGGCCGCGCAGCACTGGCACCTGCATATCGCCGGACATGAAGGCTTTTTCCAGCGCGTCGGCCTGCAACGTGGGAGCGACGGCATGTTTGGAGGTCATCGGCCGGTCCTCAACGCAGCAGCAACGATGGATCGGAGCGGACCACACTGCGTACCGCCATGATGCTCGACAGCATGGCCATCACCGCGACCAGCGCCACGCAGCCGATGATGACCATCGGCGTCAGCTGCACCGGCACGCGCTGGGACTGTGCGATCAACAGCACGACGGTACTGAACGCCGCCGCCAGCAACATGCCCACGCCACCGATCAGCAATGCCTGCTCGAATACCACCCGTGCCAGCGCGTAGCGACCTGCGCCGAGCGCGTTGAGCGTGGCGTACTCGCGCACCGAACCAGCCACCACCGAGGCGAACGACTGGTTGGTGATCACCGCGCCGACGAAGCAGACGATGACCGCCATGAACAGCACCGCGATGCCGGCGCCGGTGTCGAACAACCAGTACTGCTGCGAACGGCTGGCGAACGCCGGCGCGGTCCAGAACTCGACCGGCGTGGCCTGGCCCATCGACGCAGCGAGGCGGTCGCGCACGCGGTCGGCCAGGTCCGGCGAGCGCAGGCCCGCCACGAAATAGGTACTGCCCTCGTGCGGATCGGTACCGGCGATGGCACGCGCGGTATCCAGCGAGGCCAGCACGTTGACGCCACCGAGGCCACGCAGGCCGGGTTGCGCGGCGACCACGCGCACCGCCTTGCCATTGATCCATGCACGGTTGCTCTGCAGGTCCACGCCCAGCGTATCCAGGTCGGCGCTGTCGACGATCACCGCCCCCGGCTCGCGCAGCTGCGCGCGCAGGTCGGCAGGCAGGATGCGCGCGAACATCATTGCGTCATCGCCGGTGGAGATGCCGGACAGGTACACCGACACGTTGCCGGTACCCTGCGCACCCGAGCGCCATTCGCCATCGACCCACTCGTAGGGTTCGACGCGGGTGACATCCGGGTCCATGCGCAGGTGGCTTTCGACGTCGGCGCTGATCGCATGGCCGTAGTTGACGCTCTGGGTGCCGGGGAAGCCGGCCCAGATGTCGGCCGAGGACGCTTTCACGTAGATCGCAGCGGTACCGAAGATGCCCAGCACCAGTGCCGCCTGCACGATCAACAGCACACCGGCGAAGCACATCGCCAGCACCACCGGCAGGAACCGGCGCCATTCATAGGCCAGGGTCTTGCGGGCCAGCGCGATCATTGCGATTCGCCCTCACCCTCGACAGGCAACGGAGCACCACCGAGGGCGCGGTAAAGCGACGCAAAGGCCAGCACGCGCGCACCCTGTGCACCGATCAGGTCGGCCTGCGCGGCGAGTGCCGCACGCTGCCCGTCAAGCCCGTCGAATTCGCTGGACAGCCCCAACTGCACCTGCCGCGCCTGCCGCTTGACCTGTTGCCCGGCGGCATCATCGGCCGCGCGCAGCGACTGGATGCTGCTGTCCTGGCGCGCCAGGCTGCCGAGCGCGCCTTCCACTTCGCTCACGCCTTCCAGCACCGCCTTGCGGTAACCCAGCAAGGCGGCATCCAGCTGCTTTTCATCGGCATGGAAGCGTGCGCGGCGCTGGCCCCAGTCCCACAGCGGAATATCGATGTACGGGCCGATCGACGGGCTCGAATCGGAATTGGAGCGGGCGTTCTGGGTGAGGTTGTAGGCGTACAGGATGGAGCCACCGAGGCTGACACGCGGATACATCGCGGCGCGTGCCGAACCCTTGCTGGCAGCAGCCTGCATCACCTCCGATTCGGCCAGCAGGATCTGCGGCCGATGGCGCAGCAGATCGGCCGGGACCTGCTGCAGCGAGAACGCACCCAGCGTCGGCGGCGTGCGATAGGCACGCCAAGCCGGGTCCGGGCCATCGCGTCCCAGCAGCAAAGCCAACGCACGGGCAGCGTTGTCCGCGTTTTCCCGTGCCTGCGCCGTGGCCGCGCGGGTGGCGGCCTGGCGTGCACGCAGGCGATCAAGTTCGCCGGGCTCATCAAGGCGCAGGCGCTGGCGTACCAGGGCCAACTGTTCGCCGCGATCGTCCACCGCCTGCTGGCGGGCCAACAGGTCCTGCTGGGCCTGCGCCACGGTCAGATCCAGATAGCTGCGCACCACGTCGGCGATCACCGCGACCTGCGCGGCACCACGCAGCGCCTCGGCGTTGCCGGCCGACGCCTGCGCGCTCAACTGCGCGCTCTCGGCGGCGCCGAACAGGCCCAGGTCCCAGATCGCTTCGATACCCGCGTGGAAGTAGGTGTCGACCGCAGCGGCATCCTGCACCTGCTTGGCGCTGGCGGTGATTTCCGGCAGGAAGCGCGAATCGGACGTGCCGGCGACAATCCGCACGGCCTGCAGGCGCAGCGTGGCCTGCTGCAGGTCGAGGTTGCCGGCGATGGCCTGATCGACCAGTCCATCCAGCGCTGGATCGGACAACACTTTCCACCACTGTTTGGCGTCCACCGCCACGCCTTGGCCCTGCGGCACCTGGGTCCAGGTGCTGGGCGTGCGATCAGGCAGATCCGGAACCGGCACCGACATGCAGCCCGCCAATGCGAGACTTGCGAGCAGCGCGCCGGGTCGCAGCACTGCCTGCAGGGAGAGTCCGCGCCCCGTCCTGGGCACTGCCACTGAAGTGATACGCCTGACCACCAGCCCGCCAACGTGTAGAAGGAGCATGAAGGCTACCGTGCGATTGTGGAGCGAACATGGAGAAATGGTCCGAAAAAGGTCACAGCACCCGTGCGGTTCAGGCAACGCCGGCGCAGGCCTTTCGCCAGCCTTTCAGTGCCTGCAGCAGGCGGAACACTGGTGCGGATTCCAGGTCATTGCGTCTGTTGCAGCCCCTCATGCCAGGTGCTTCCGATCGTCCCCACGATCGCTGCGCCCCCCCGTCATGCCGATTGCGACACCAATGTCGGAATCGCCCCCAGCTGCAGACTTACCACGCCCACCATGAAAATGTCGTGGCCCGCCTGTAGCGACCCGCCTGGCCAACGTCATGACAAACGAAAAACGCCCCCTTGCGGGAGCGTTTTTCTTGAATCTGGAGCGGGAAACGAGACTCGAACTCGCGACCTCAACCTTGGCAAGGTTGCGCTCTACCAACTGAGCTATTCCCGCAGATTCCGTTCGACCTGCGTCGAAGGAGCGCTATTGTGTCGATATTGCTGCACGGCGTCAACAGGAATTTTCACCGGCATTGCGGGAGGCGTTCAGGCCCTCAGGACCGACACCTCAGGTTCGCAGGCCACGGCGGTGGAAGTAGACCTGCTCGGCGATGCGCCGCGTGGCCCCCGTGTGCAGCAGTGCGTTGAGCGGCCAGTCGGCCTGCAGATGGTCCATCGCCCAGCGCAGCAGGCGCTTGCCGTGGAATGCCGGCGCCACCTGCCGCGCCACCCGTTCCGCTTCCGGCCCTTGCCCACGCAGATGGCGGGAAATCGCCTCACCGACCGCCCAGCCGTGCCGCCACGAGGAGTGGATGCCGCCGGCGGACAGCGGCGAGACGATGCCTGCCGCGTCGCCGGTCAGGATCACGCGTTGGCCGGTGAAGGGCCCATCCGGCCGGCCGCACGGGACCAAGCCGGCGCGGGTGGCCGAGGGACGCGCCGAAGGCGGAATGCCGACCACATTGCGCACGTGGTCGAGGAAGCCATCGATATCCGGCGGCCGTACCTGTTGCGGGTCATGACGCAGCGCCAATCCCACCTGCAGCCCGGTCGGATTCTGCGCGACCCAGCCGATGTAGCCCGGTGCGTAGCGCTTGCTGACGAAGCAATGCAGTGCATCGCCCTGCGACACCTGGAGGCCGGCGAACTCACGCTCGACGCCGTAGAGGTTGTCACGCACCTGGCCAAGCCCGGTGCGTTGTGCCACGCGTGAGCGTGCGCCGTCAGCGCCAACCAGATAGGCGCAGCGCCCTGCCCCTTCCACCTGCCAGCCGTCACCACTGCGATGGGCGTCGGTGAAGGACTGTTGCAGGCGAAGGTCGACGCCATTCGCGCGCAGCTCACGGGCCAGCCAGCGCATCAGGTTCGGCGTATCGGTGGTGAGGAAGTAATAGCCCGGTGCGGCCAGCAACACGCTGCGCAGGTTCGGCGCATACAGGCGCACGTTTGCGACTCGTTGCACCAGATGCTCGGGCATGCGCCCCAGCCAGGTCTGCTCCATCGCTTCCTTCACCACGATGCCGGTGGTGTGCAGGCGCTCACCGGGGTCGGCCTTGCGTTCCAGCACGCAGACGCGCAGCCCGTACTGGACAGCGGCCAATGCGCAGGCGGCGCCGGCGAAACTGGCGCCGACGATGACCACATCGTGGTCGTAAGCAGAGGATTGATGAGGCATCGCGGCATCGCCGGGCTGGAACGGAGATACAGCTTCGCGAGCACGCGTGGTGAGGCGATGGGGTGGCGGTGAAGCAGGGATGAAGTGCCCTGCACACAAACGAAAAAACGCTCCCTTCCGGGAGCGTTCTTCTTGAATCTGGAGCGGGAAACGAGACTCGAACTCGCGACCTCAACCTTGGCAAGGTTGCGCTCTACCAACTGAGCTATTCCCGCTTGGGAGGCGAAATTCTACCTGTTCCAAGGATGGCGTCAAGCGGTTTTTCCGGGGCCTGCGAGGCGCCTTGCACCGCGTATCCATGCATGGCGTGGATCTACCACGGCATCCCCGCAAACCGATGGATCCGCACCATCCGTGGACGCAGCATTTCCAGTAGGTCCACGCCATGCGGGGATAGGCGCATCGATGGGGTCAGAGCCCTTTCCTTCGGAAAGGGATCCGACCCCGGGGCTCAGACCCCGGGCTCAGTTGCCGCCCAGCTTCTTCTGCCGCGCACGCTCGCGAGCCGCACGCTCATCGTCGCGCAGGCTCGGCCAGGCGGCGTGCAGGTACTGCAGGCCCGACCACAGGGTCAGCACGGCGGCAATGGCCAGGGTCCAGTCGCCGATATGGAACACCGGCCAGCCCATCCAGATGTCTTCCACCGGCACGTTCGGGGCCACCGAATACAGCAGGCACAACAGCGCGACCATCTGCGCGGTGGTCTTGACCTTGCCGATCATCGCCACGCGCACCTTCGCGCGCTGGCCCAGCTCGGCCATCCATTCGCGCAGCGCGGACACCGCGATCTCGCGGCCGACGATGACCGCCGCCCAGAACGCCATCCACGGCGTCGGGTGACCCTGCACGATCAGGAACAGCGCCACCGCTACCATCAGCTTGTCCGCGACCGGGTCGAGGAAGGCGCCAAAGGCCGACTCCAGCTGGTAACGGCGTGCGATCCAGCCATCGAGCCAGTCGGTGATCGCGGCCAGGCCGAAGATCGCCGCCGAAGCGAAGTTGGTCCAGGTGTAGGGCAGGTAGAACACCAGCACCAGCACCGGGATCATCACGATCCGCAACAACGTCAGCCAGGTGGGCAGGGTCAACTTCATGCTTGCGTGCTTCTCTCTCTACTCGGCCGCATCAGGCGTGGCCAACCCGTGCAGGTTAGCGTAGATACGTGCCGCGAGGGCGTCATTGATGCCTTCCACCTTGGCGATCTCGGCTTCGCCAGCGGCTTTCAGGCCCACCAGGCCGCCGAAATGCTTGAGCAGGCTGGCGCGGCGGCGCGGCCCGATGCCGGGGATATCCTCCAGTTTGCTGGTCATCCGCGCCTTCTGGCGGCGCCCCCTGTGGCCGGTGATGGCGAAGCGATGCGCCTCGTCGCGCACCTGCTGGATGAACTGCAGCGCCGGGCTGGCCGCGCCCGGGCGCAGCTCGCGGCCATCGGGCATCACCAGCGCCTCGTGGCCGGCACGGCGCTCCACGCCCTTGGCCACGCCCACCAGCAGCACGCCTTCCACGCCCAGATCGGCCAGTGCGGCCTGGGCCTGCGACAGCTGGCCGGCGCCACCGTCGATCAGCAGCACGTCCGGCAGCACGCCCTGCTCTTCCACTGCGCGGCGGAAACGGCGGTCGATGGCCTGGCGCATGGCGGCGTAGTCGTCGCCCGGCTCGATGCCGCTGATGTTGAAACGGCGGTACTGCGCGCGCACCGGGCCGGCGGCGTCGAACACCACGCACGAGGCTACGGTGGCCTCGCCCAGGGTGTGGCTGATATCAAAACACTCGACACGCTTGACCGGCTCGGCCAGGCCCAGCATCTCGCGCAGCGCATCGCTGCGTGCATGCTGCGCGTTGCGGCTGTTGAGTTCGGTGGCCAGGGTCAGCTGCGCGTTGCGGCTGGCCAGCTCCACATAGCCGGCGCGCTCGCCGCGCACGTTCCACTTCAGCTGCACCTTGCGCTCGGCCGAGGCCGACAGCGCGGCGACCAGCAGGTCGGCGTCGGGAATCTCGCGGTCCAGCAGGATCTCGCGCGGCGGCTCGAATTCGATGTAGTACTGCGAGACGAAGGCGGCAAGCACCTCTTCCGGGCTTTCCTCGCCATTGGTGCGCGGGAAGAACGGGCGGGTGCCGAGGTTGCGGCCATCACGGAAGGCCAGCAGCAGCACGCAGGCCTGCGAGCCCTGCATGGCCACGGCCAGCACATCGAGGTCCGCGGCGCGGCCATCCACGTACTGGCGGGTCTGCATGCTGCGCAGCGAGGAGATCAGGTCGCGCAGGCGCGCGGCCTGCTCGAACTCCAGCGCCTCGCTGGCGGCCTGCATCTGCTCGCCCAGTTCGCGGGTCAGCTCGTCACTCTTGCCTTCCAGGAACAGGGCGGCGCGGCGCACCGACTCGGCGTACTCCGGCGCCGGGACCAGCTCCACGCAGGGCGCGCTGCAACGCCCGATCTGGTATTGCAGGCACGGTCGCGAACGGTTGCGGAACACGCTGTCCTCGCAGCTGCGCAGCTTGAACAGCTTGTGCATCAGGTTCAGCGTCTCGCGCACGGCGGTGACGCCGGGATACGGCCCGAAGTAGCGCCCGGGAATGGCACGCGGGCCACGATGCAGTGCGATGCGCGGCCAGTCCTCGCGGGTCAGCAGCACATGCGGGTAGGTCTTGTCGTCACGCAGCGAGACGTTGTAACGCGGCGACAGCGACTTGATCAACTGGTTTTCCAGCAGCAACGCCTCGGCTTCCGAGCGCGTCACGGTCACGTCCATGCGCGTGATCTGCGAGATCATCGACATGATCCGCGCGTTCTTCGGGCTGCCGTTGAAATAGCTGCCGACACGGTTGCGCAGCGCGCGCGCCTTGCCCACGTACAGCAGGGTGTCGTCGGCGGCGTACATGCGGTACACGCCAGGGGCGGTGCTGAGCTGGGCCGCGAAGGCCTTGCCGTCGAAGGCCGGGGCGGGAACGTCGGTCATTCGCTGATCGGGACTTCGCTGAGCACGCCGCTGTCGGGGTCGAATCGCAGCACGGCATGGGCGTCAGTCTCGGCGATCCACACCGCACCGGCGCCCACCGCCAATCCGGCCGGGCCATGCAGGCGGCGCGGCAGCGGCTGGGTGGTCAGTTCACCGCCGCCCAGGCGCAGCGTGCGCAGGCGACCGTTGCCGGTATCGGCAATCCACAGCAGCGGAGCGTCCGCGCTCAATGCGATAGCCTGCGGATACTGCAGGCTGGCCTGCGCACGCGGGCCGTCTTCGCTGCCGAAGCGCCAGGGCCCCTGCCCGACCAGCGTCTGCACCAGGTCGCCGCGCAGTTGCAGTGCACGGATCGAGGATCCCAAGGCGTCGGCGACGTACAACACCTGCTGCACCACGGCCAGCGCAGTCGGTTGGGCAAAGGCAGCCAGGTGGCCGCTGCCGTCACGCTCGTCGATGGAACCACTGCCGGCGCGCCATTGCAGGCTGCGCTGGCCCAGGTGGTAGCTCCAGATGCGGTTGTCGCCGGCCATCGCGATGTGCAGCTGGTTGTCGGCGATGGCCAGGCCGACAGGATGGTCCAGCGAGACCTGCCGCGCCTGCGCCACCGGACCTTCCATCGGCGCACCGGGACGTCCGTTGCCACACAGCGTGTCGACGATGCCGGTCAGCAGGTTGATGCGGCGCACCGCATGGTTGCCGGTGTCGGCGACGTACAGCGAATCGCGCTCCAGCACCAGCGCCTGCGGGCGGTGGAACGCCGCTTCGGCCAGGTTGCCGTCCATGAAATCGGCGGTACCGAGGCCGAACTGGCGCAGGATGCGGCCGCCATGGCTGCATTCGAGAATGCGGTGGTGGCCACTGTCGGCGATGTACAGGCGTTCGGTGCTGACCGCCAGGCCCAGCGGGAACCGCAGCGCCTGGCGTGGTTCCGGATGCAGTTCGCTGCCGCCGCGCGGCGGCGCCGAAGGCGCGCCCTGGCACAGCGTGTTCAGGGCGCGCTCCAGTTCACCGGGTGCTCCCTGCCCGACCAGCCGCTGCTGCTCGCGACCCTGCGCGTCCAGCAGCACCACGGTCGGCCAGGCGGTAACGCCGAAGCGGCGCCAGCCATCCCAATCGGCATCGAGCAGTACGGGCATGGCCAGACCCTGGCGGCGCAGCAGCTTCAGTGCGGCACTGGCGTCGCGCTCGAAATCGAAGCGCGGCACCTGCAGCACCAGCGGCTGCAGCTTGCCGGGGTGGCGCGACAGCCATTGGCCGAACTCGGCCAGGCGTTGCGCACTCCAGGCGGAGGCCGCATTGACGAACAGCAGCGCGACCGGCCTGCCGCGCAGTTCGGTCAGGGTGCAAGGGGTGGCATTGAGCCAGGTGGCGAACTCGGGCAGGTCCGGGACGGGCTGGACGTTCATGACCCGATTATGCCGGAGTCGGCGTCATGCAACAGTCGTGCCACCGCACGTTTTGCAGCATCGTCGACCAGCGACCAGACCTGTTCGAAATGATCGCTGCCGCCGGTGTAGGGGTCGGGGATGGCTACCCGCCCCTGAACGCCCGACCAGGGCAGGTACAACGCCAGCCGTTCACGCTGGGCCGCCGACGCCAGGCGCCCGGCATCACGCAGGTTGGCCTCGTCGGCACACAGGATCCAGTCGAAACGGTCGAAATCCACGTCCTGCAGCTGGCGTGCGCGCAGGCCGCCGATGTCCACGCCGTGCCCGGCCGCGCAGGCGATCGCGCGGCGGTCCGGCGGCTCGCCCACATGCCAGTCGCCGGTGCCAGCCGAATCAACCTGCACCCGCCCGGCCAGCGGCGAGGCATCCAGGCGTGCGCGCAGCGCGCCTTCGGCCATCGGCGAACGGCAGATGTTGCCGAGGCAGACGACCAGCAGCCTCATCGCGGCGCCATCGCCTGCAGCAGCCCCTCGGCGCGCTCCAGGTCCTCGGGCGTGTCGATGCCCGGCGGGAACGGCTCGGGCGAGATCGCCACGCTGATCGGATAGCCTGCTTCCAGCACGCGCAGCTGCTCCAGCGATTCGACCTGCTCCAGCTGGCCCGGCGGCATCGCCGCGAACTGCTGCAGGAAGCCGGCGCGATAGCCGTAGATGCCGATGTGGCGCAACCAGTGGTGGCCGTCCGGCAGCGTGTCGCGGCTGCGTGCGAAGCCGTCGCGGTGCCAGGCGATCGGCGCGCGGCTGAAGTACATCGCCTCGTTGCGCACGTTGCGCACCAGCTTCACCACGTTCGGGTCGAACAGGGTGTGCGCGTCCTCGACGGTCGTGGCGAGAGTCGACATCGTCGCAGTGCCTGCGACCAGCGCATCGGCCACCGCACGGATACCGGCCGCCGGTGCGAACGGTTCGTCGCCCTGCAGGTTGACCACCACCGTGTCATCGGCCCAGCCTGCAACGCGTGCGCATTCGGCCAGGCGATCAGTGCCGGAGGCGTGCGTGGTCGCGGTCATCGCCACCTTCACTTCGGCCAGCCCGGACAGCGCATCGGCAATGCGCTGATCGTCGGTCGCTACCCAGACTTCACGGGCACCGGCCTGCAGCGCGCGGCGCGCCACATGCAGCACCAGCGGCTCGCCGCCCAGCGGGCGCAACGGCTTGCCCGGCAGCCGCGAGGCGGCATAGCGGGCCGGAATGGCGACGACGAATTCAGTCATGCAGGCGGTACTCGGCAGGCTCGTTACAACGGGAATGCGGGCAGCAGCGCGTGAATGCAAGCGCCGCCGCGCCACTCAGTTCGGCCGCAGCTTGTCCAGGCGATCGGTCAGCGCCACCCAGAACGCCGCGGGCAACTCGGCGCGCAACGGAACCGCGTAGTGCCAGTCGTTGCCGAACGCACGGCATTTCACCGCGTCCTTCTCGGTCATCAATACCGGCAGCTGGCTGCCGAAGGACAGGTCCTGCGGCTGGTAGGCCTGGTGGTCGGCGAACGCATGCGGCACCACGCCGATCCCGCGCGCGCGCAACATGTCGAAGAAGCGCTGGGGATGGGCAATGCCGGCCACCGCATGCACGCGCTGGCCCTTGAAGTACGCCAGCGGGCGAGCGCGGCCACCGGCCAGCGGCTGTGCACTGTCGATGTGCAGCGCCATCGGCCACTGGCCGAAGCCACAGGCCTGCGCTGCGGCTTCCTCATCGGCCTGGCCGAGGTTGACCACCCGGAAATCGCATTCGCTGGCGCGGCTGACCGGCTCGCGCAACGGCCCGGCCGGAATCATCCGGCCATTGCCGTAGCGACGCTGCGCATCGACCACTTCGATCTCGATGTCGCGCGCCAGGCGGTAGTGCTGCAGGCCATCGTCGCAGACGATCACATCGCAGCCGGCCTCGATCAGCGCCTTGCCGGCGGCGACACGGTCGCGGTCCACGCGCACCGGCACACCGGTCTTCCAGGCGATCAGCACCGGCTCGTCACCGCCCTTGGCAGTTGGCGTATCGGCCTGCACCCACAGCGGCTTGTCGGCGTCTTCGCGACCATAACCACGGCTGGCCACGCCCGGCTTCCAGCCGGCCGCGCGCAGGCGCTCGACCAGGGCAATGGTCAGCGGCGTCTTGCCGGTACCACCGGCGGTGATGTTGCCGACCACGATGACCGGCACCGGCAGCGAGTGGCGCTTGCGCCAGCCACGCCGATAGGCGCGCCGGCGCAGCGCGGTGACACCTGCGTACAGCGGCGCCAGCAGGCGCATCGTCCACGGAACGGGGCTGCCGTCGTACCAGTACGCCGGGGTCTGGGTACCCTTGCCGGCCATCAGTCCTGCCTTTCGCGGAACTGCATGCTGTGCAGATGCTGGTAAAGGCCGCCCAGTTCGAGCAGCTCCTTGTGGGTGCCACGTTCAACGATGCGGCCATGGTCCATCACCAGCACCTGGTCGGCATGCTCGATGGTCGACAGGCGGTGCGCGATGACCAGCGTGGTGCGTTCCGGCATCAGGCGCTGCAGCGCATCCTGCACCAGGCGCTCGGATTCGTTGTCCAGCGCCGCAGTGGCTTCGTCGAGGATCAGGATCGGCGCGTCGCGCAGGATCGCGCGGGCAATCGCCAGGCGCTGGCGCTGGCCACCGGACAGCAGCGCGCCATTCTCGCCGACCGGGGTCTGCAGCTGCTGCGGCATGCGTGCGATGAACTCCCAGGCATTGGCCGCTTCGGCCGCCGCACGGATCTGCTCATCGGTCGCCTCCATGCCGTAGGCGATGTTGGCCGCGATGGTGTCATCGAACAGCATCACCTTCTGCCCGACGATCGCCACCTGCCGGCGCAGGTCGGCCAGCGGATAGTCATCCAGGGCCACGCCATCGAGGGTGATGACGCCGCCACTGGGCTCGTAGAAGCGCGGAACCAGCCGGATCAGGCTGGTCTTGCCGCTGCCGGAACGGCCGACGATGGCCGTCACCGTGCCCGGCCTGGCAACGAAACTGATGTCGTCCAGGGCAATGCCGCTATCTTCGCGGTAGCGCAGCATGACGTGGTCGAACGCCAGTTCGCCGCGCACGCGCTGCACGCGGTGCTGGCCCTCATCACGCTCCACCGGCATGTCGAGGATGCCGAACAGGCGCTCGGCGGCGGAGACGCCGCGCGAAATCGAGGTCTGTACGCTGGTCAGTCGGCGCAGCGAGGGAATGATGGCCATCATCGAGGTCATCAGGCCCATGAACTGGCCGGCATTGAGGCGGCCGGCCAGGGCTTCGCGGGTCGACACCCAGACGATCACCGCCAGCGCCAGTGCGGCCAGGAACTGCACCACGCTGGACGCGGCGGCGCGGGTGACCTCGACCTTCATGTTCAGCGCCAGCATGCGGTTGGCCAGGCGCGAGTAGCGCGAGATCTCATGCTGCTGGGTGCCGTGCACCTTCACTTCCTGCTGCGCGGCCAGCGACTGCTCGGCAGTCTGCGCCATCGTGCCCATGCCGTCCTGGATGCCGCGGCTGATGCGACGGTAGCGCTTGCCCACGTAGGACACGATGCCGCCGATCAGCGGCACCACCAGCAGCATCGCCAGGGTCACCTTGACGCTCATCTGCAGCATCACTGCCAGCATCGCGATGATGGTGAGGGTATCGGCGACCACGGTCTTCAGCGCGTCGGCACTGGCCTGGGTGACCTGTTCCGTATCGAAGTTGAGGCGGCTGACCATTACCGGCGTCGCTTCGGTATCGAAGTGCGACGACGGCAGGTGCAGGTACTTCTGCAGCACCTGCTCACGCAGGTCGCGGACCACGCTGCGGCCGGTCTTGGCCAGCGTGTAGTCGCTGACCCAGGTGGCCAGGCTGCGCATCAGGAACAGGCCGAGGATGGTCAGCGGCAGCACCACGGCCGCGCGCGGCTGCGGATCGACGAAACCTTCGTTGACCAGCGGCTCCATCAGCTTGGTGAAGTGATAGCCGGCGAGGGCTTCGACCACCATGGCGATGACCGCGCCCACCATGAACACCCAGTAGGTGCGGGTGTAGCCCAGCAGACGTTTGTAGATCGGCCACACCGGCGCGTGATGGGAACTCATGGACGCACCTCTGGCGCAGTTGCAATGGCGATACGACGGAAACCGAGCTGACCGAGCGCGTCCTGCGCAGTCACCACGGCCTGGTAGGGAGTACGCGCGTCGGCGCGCAGCAGCACGGGCTGGCTGCGATCACTGCCGGCGACGGCGGCGATGGTCTGCTTGACGGACTCGACATCGCTGCGCAGCACTTCCTGGTCATTGATGAAATAACGGCCTTCGGCGTTGATCAGCACGCTGAGCGAACGCGGCGGTTCGTTGTTGGGCTGCTGGCTGGCGGTGGGCAGCTGCACCTGCAACGTCGAGCGCGCATCGAAGGTGGTGGTGACCACGAAGAAGATGATCAGCACCAGGATGACGTCGATCAGCGGGACCAGATCGATATGCGGCTCATCCTGGGATCGGTCATTGCCGATACGCATCGATCAGGCCTTCGCCGCAGCGGCGTTGGCCGGGCGCGCCGACGGGGACGGGTTCATCACCCCCGGGCGGCCGTCGAGCGTATCCAGCAGGGCGCTGGCCTCCTGTTCCATCTCCACCACGTAGCCGTGGATGCGGCCCTTGAAGTAGCGATGGAACATCAGTGCCGGGATGGCCACGATCATGCCGGTGGCGGTGCACACCAGGGCCTTGCCGATGCCACCGGCCAGCTGGTTCACATCACCCACGCCATGGTCGAGGATGCCCAGGAACATCTGGATCATGCCGATCACGGTGCCGAGCAGGCCCAGCAGCGGCCCAGCCGAAGCGATGGTGCCCAGCGCGTTGAGGAACCGCTCCATGCGGTGCACCAGGTGACGGCCGGTATCCTCGATGCGCTCGCGGATCTGGTCGCGCGGGCGGTTGCGGGCTTCCAGCGCGGCCGCCAGCAGCGCGCCCAACGGCGAGTTGGCACGCAGGGTCTGCAGGTGCGCCGGGTCAAGCTTGCCGCGCGCGGCCCAGTTGCGCACTTCCTGGCCGAGGCCGGGCGGCAGCACCTCCGTTCGCCGCAGGGACCAGAAACGCTCCAGGATGATCGCCAAAGCCAGTACGCCCAACAGCAGCAGCGGCACCATCGGCCAGCCACCGGCCTTGACCAGTTCCCACACGTTTCAACCCTCCGGCCCAACGGCCGCTTGTTCGATCGGCGATAGGATAGCAGCCGACCGCGCCCGCCCAGCGGCATCCCACCACCGGGATGCATGGATGCGCTGTTCACGCAGCTGCAGCCCTTGTGCGCCAAGCCATACGCGGATCGCCCCGGACTCCGCAGTGGACACCACCTCGGCGCCCTGTCCCTGCCAGCGCCGGACCACGTCCTGGCGCGGGTGGCCGAAACGGTTCTGGTGGCCGGCCGAGACCAATGCCAGCCGGGCTGACACCGCCGCCACCCAGGGCGCGCTGGAGCTGCCGCCACTGCCATGGTGCGGCACCAGCACCACATCCGCCTTCAGCGCCGCCGCAGACGCCCGCAACAGCGCCTGTTCGGCCGGACGGCCGATGTCCCCCGGCAACAGGACCACGCCATGGGCACCGGCCACGCGCAGCACGCAGCTGTCTTCGTTTTCGGCCCGCTGGCTGCCGGCATCCGGGTGCAGCACCTGGAAATCGACGCCATCCCAGTGCCAGCGCAGGCCGCGCTGGCAACGGCCGGCCCCGGCGATCGTACTTCCCGGCGGCGCCAGCAATGACAGCCCCGGCAGCTGAAGACGCAGGCTCGGCAGGTTGCCGGCATGATCGAGATCGTCGTGGCTGAGCAGCACCCGCTCGGGCGGCGCCTGGCCCAGGGCCCGCAGTGACGGAACCAGGATCCGCTCGCTGCCCTCGCCCCCGTTCGGCGGCCCCACGTCATACCAGAGGGCATGCCGCGCAGTACGCAGCAACACCGCCGTGCCCTGGCCGACGTCATGCACCAGCAGCTCCAGCTCTCCCTCGGCCGGGCGCTCACGCGCCGGCCACAGCAGCGGCAGGCACAGCAGCAGGCCAGCCAGCCAGCCCCCGGCACCCCGTGGCAGCAGCCACCAGAACACCCCCAGCAGCGCCGCCGGCACTGCCCAGGCCGGCGCCTCGGCCAACCACCACATCGCCTGCGGGTGCGCCGCCAGTGGCTGCAGGGCCTGCCAGCTGATCTCGAACAGCCACGCCGCCGCGCGCCACGCCCAGCACCCAGCACCGTCGTGCAGCGCCTGCAGGGCGGTGCCCAGCAGCGACAGGGGCACCACCAGCAATGTCCACCACGGGATGACCGGCAGGTTCACCAGCGGCCCCAGCCAGGCGGTGCCACCGAACAAGGCGATGCCCAGCGGCAACAGGCCGACGCTGGCCACCCCTTGTGCGGCCAGGAACCCGCGCAGGTTGGCGGCCACCCCGCGCGGACGTCCCTGCGGCAAGCACCACACCAGCCACAGTACGCCGCCGAAGCTGAGCCAGAAGCCCGCTGACAGCACCGACAGGGGCGCCGGCAGCAGCAGCGCCAGCGCCGCCAGCGCAAGCCCCTGCACGAGACCCAGCGGGCGCCGCCCGCTGCGCGCCAGGGCCACCAGCCCGATCATCAGTGCCGTGCGCACGGTCGGCAATTCACCACCGGCCAGCACCGCATAGCCCGCTGCGGACAGCGCCGCGGCGCAGGCCGCCGCCTGTGGACGTGGCCAATGCCGGGCCAGCAGGGGGCACAGCCACCACAGCCCTCGGCACAGCAACGCCCCCAGCCCCGCCACCACCCCGACATGAAATCCGGAAATGGCCACCAGATGGGTCAGCCCCAGCGCCCGCAGCTGATCCCAATCGGTGTCGGACAGGCCACGCGTGTCGCCCAGGGCGAGCGCCTGCACGAAACGGGCGGCCGGATGGGCCACTTGCAGCGCGATGGCGGCGCTGGTGCGCTCACGCCATGCAGGCAGGCCATGTCCGGCCTGCAGCTCACGCGCGCTGGCCGGCGCCCTCACCGTTCCAGTGCCGGCTACGCCACGCAGCAGCGCATGACGCTCACTGTCAAAACCCCCGGGATTGATCCGCGAGCGAGGGGCCCGCACACGCAGCGCCAGCTGCCACTGCGCACCGGCCAGGACCTGCCTGCGCCGCCCCTCGGCAGCGGCGCTGGACCTGCCTTGCCAGCCGTCGTTCCAGGTGACCTGCAGGCGCTTGCCGCGCAGCGATGGCAGTTCGCGGCTCTCGCTGACCTGCAGCAGGAAGCGGGTGTGCGCGGCCCGATGATCCGGCAGATCGATGACCCGGCCACTGACCACTACATCCCGAGCCGGTTGGCCCGGTGGCAGCTGGTCCTGCATTGCCCAGTGCGCGTGCATCGACGTCCATCCGGCACCGAGCAGCATGACCGCCGGCAGGCGCCCCCGCCATCGCAGGCCCCACCCGGCCATGCCAAGCACGATCATCACCGTGCAGACCCACAGCGGCGGCAGCTGCGACAGCTGCACGCAGCCCAACGCCCCCAGTGTGAGCGCCCCAGCGGTGCCACTGCCCAGCAAGGGAGACGGGGAGCGCTCGATGGCCATGAGGCCAGCCTGCCGCTGCCGGCGGCAGGTTGCCTATCGGGACTTGCCCCGCAAACGCGTCAGCGCCGCGCGCTGCCGCGATGGAAATTGACCCGGAAGCTTGCGCCGCCGCCCGCGGCCTCACCGACACTGACCGAGCCGCCATGGTGCTGCACGATCTCCTTCACCAGGTGCAGGCCAAGGCCACTGCCGCTGCCCGCCGCGCGCAGGCGATGGAACGGCTCGAAGATCGCCTCGCGGTCGCCTACTGGAATGCCCGCGCCCTGGTCGCTGACTTCCAGCAACCCGCGCGTGTCCAACCGCACACAGATGGTGCCACGGCCACCACCATGCACGATCGCGTTGTGTACCAGATTGGCAATCACCCGCCCCAGCGCCAGGCTGTCACCGTGGATCCACACCGGCGCTTCCGGCGCGTCCACTTCGAATCCATAGCCGGCGCCCACCACCAACGGCGCCAGGTCCGCGGCTGCCTCACGCACCAGCAGGGCCAGGTCCAGCCGCTGCAATGCGCCGACATTGCGGTCAAGCCGCTGCAGATCAAGCAGGTGCTCGGCAACATTGCCCAGCCGCGCCACGTCGGTCAGCAACTGCGATTTCAGCTCGCCCTGCGGCAGCTGCGACAGGCGCGCCTGCACCACGGCGATCGGCACGCGCAGCTCGTGCGCTGCGTCGGCAAGGAACTTGTCGCGCGCGGCGTAGCCCTGCTGCACCTTGTCGATGGCATCGTTGAACGCTTCCACCAGCGGCGCCACTTCCGTGGAGACCAGCCGCGCATCCAGCCGCGCACCGGGCTGGCCGATGTCCAGCTCCTTGGCCTGCTGCGCGGAACGGCGCACACCGCGCATGGCACGGTGGATCACGGTCGGCATCACCAGCAGGGTGACCACGATCAGTGGCAGGAAGAACCACAGGCCGATCAGGCGCAGCACCATCAGCGCACCGTCCAGCAGCCCGCCCTTGGGTGCTCCACCGACCATCACGGTGATGCGGCGCCCATCCTCGTTGCGGATCATCACCCGCGCCACGTCCAGGTAGGGCGGTACCAGCGAACCCAGCTCGGTGGCACCCACGGTCGGCAACCGCGCGAGCATCGGCGCGTGGATCGCGGGGATGGTGCCGCGCTCGAGCCACATGCCCTTGTCATCCACCGCGGCGAACCAGAGATTTCCCCCGGCGTTGGCATCAAGCTTGTCCCAGCGCGCCTGGTCCAGCACCAGGCGGCCGTCTTCGCTGTGCACCGCCTTGGCCACCGCCTCGGCAACGAACATGTCCATGCCCCAGGAGTCCTTGTCACCCCAGGTCAGGATCAGCGCGACCACCGCGAACAGTACGGTGAAGGCCTGCGCCAGGAACAGGCGCCAGGCCAGGCCAAGGGTGATCGAACGGATCGGACGGGCCATCTCAGGCCTCCGCCAGCAGGTAGCCGACGCCCCGTATCACGTGGATCTCGACGCCGGCACCGGCCTGCTGCAGTGCCTTGCGCAGCTTGGAGATGTGCGCGTCGAGCGCATTGGACTGGATCTCATCGTCGAAACCGTACACCGCAGCCTCCAACGCACTGCGGGTGACCGTGCGCCCCTGCCGCATCGCCAATGCCTGCAGCACCAGTACCTGCCGACGTGGCAGCGCCAGAGGCTGGCCCTCCACCTGCGCCTGCAGCGATTCGAAATCGAACTCGAGCCGCCCCAGCCGCAGGCTCGGTGTCACCATCGCCGAAGGCCTGCGCGATACCGCGCGGATGCGCGCCATCAGTTCCTCGATCGCCACCGGCTTGACCAGATAGTCATCGGCACCGACGTCCAGGCCTTCGACCTTGTCCGACAGCGTGCCCTTGGCGGTCAGCATGATCACCGCCAGGTTCGGCCGCAGCGCACGCGCCGTCGCGACGAATCCGGCGCCATCGCCATCGGGCAGCTGGCGATCGAGCAGCAGCAGCTGGTGCACCGGTTCGCGCAACGCGAGCGCGGCCTCGGCCAGGCTGCCGACCACGTCGGCGACCACGCCCTGCCGCTCCAGGCCCGATTGCAGGGCGCGGGACAGATCAGGATCGTCTTCGACCAGGAGGATGCGCATCAGGAACTCGTCTGCCGGAAACGCTGCCGATCATAGTGCCTGGCGCCAGGGTTTTGCGCCCATGCGTGCCGATCACGCGGGCGCAATGTTCTGACAATGTTGCCCCCTCACCATGCGCAGCCATCCTCCGCAACGTGGCTGATCGATGCCGTCGCTGTCCCCGACCCTGCTGCGCCCGCTGCTGTTCACCGCTGCCCTCGGCGTGCCGTTGCTCGCCCACGCTGCAGAGCAGAACCCGGGCGTACAGGCCGGCATCAGCGCTGGCGCGACCTCCGGTGCGTACGCGCACTACGACGTCAAACCGCTGGTGGTACCGGCCATTGCCTGGCAGGGCGAGCGCTTCTTCGCCAGCCCCGGCTCGCTGGGCATGTACCTCTACAAGGGCCAGGGCCTGCGCCTGTCGGCAGCGGTCACGCCCTACACGCTGCGCTTCAAGACCAACGACGTGAACGATGCTCAGCTGCGCCGCCTGCACAGCCGGCAGATGTCGGCCATGGCCGGCATCAACGGCGAGTACAGCGCCGACTGGGGCATGGTCGAGGCCAGCGTGATGCGCGAAGTGACCGGCCATGGCGGCGGTTTCGAGTCGCGCCTGCATTACAGCTACCCGATCCAGGCGGGTCGCTTCACCTGGGTGCCGCGGGCGGGCGTGGTGCACTCCAGTGCACGGCTGCTCGACTACTACTACGGCATCAGCGATGAAGAAGCCCTGCGCTCGGGCCTTGCCGCCTACCGCCCCGGCAGCACCACGTCGCCGAGCCTGCAGATCGCGGTCAGCACGCCACTGGGCACCAAATGGCGCGCCACCGGCGTGGTGGCCAACCAGTGGTTCGGTGATGCAGTGAAGGACAGCCCGATGGCACGACGTGGCACGCAGACGTCGGCCTTCGTTTCCCTGATGCGCTCATTCTGAGCGAGCGCCCCCTACGGACAAGGACCCCCATGGCCTCCGTCTCCTCCGCCACCGAAGCCCACGCGATCCTGCGCGCGCCCGACCTGGACAGCGCCGAGCGCGTCTATCTGGGACTGATGCCCGACCTTGAACATGTGAATGCACTGGCACGCCGTGCAGTGGGCCTGTCACGCGTTGCCGACGCGGCACGCGGCTATGCGTTGTCGATGACCCTGGTTGGACTGCGCCTGCAGGAACTGGAGATGGGCGAGCCGACGGCCAGGGAGCACCGCCAGGCAACCCTGCGCAGCCTGCGCCAGGCCTTCAGCGCCTGACGGCACATGCACGGACACTGCCGCCGCACCCTTGCCGCGGCACCCGTATTCACTGCATCAGCAGCCAAGCCCACGCGGTAGCGTCGCTCAGCGCAGCGTGGTCCACGCCAGCAGCGCGCACAGGATCGCCACCCAGATCACTGCCTTGAACGTGCCTTCCAGCATGTTGCCGCCGAACAGGCGTTCCAGGAACGGATTGGGCCTGGACACCGGGACGTGATCGCTCATGCGGCAGCTCGCTGAAGTGACGGCGCGGTTGCGCGGTAGCGCCGAGTCTACGCCTGCGCGTCCCGGATTCATCGCCGCCTGCCCGCCTTTGGCGGCGCAATCCCCGTCTTCGTCGCAGGCCGGCTGCGGTGCCCGGCCGGCCATGCCAGCCTGCACGCACTTTCCCGCTGGAGCACCGTGCCATGCCGATGCTTGCCCTGGTCCTGCTGTTCTCCAGCCTGTTCGGCGACGGCAGCGGGCCCACCGAGGATGCCCTACGCAGCCAGATCCTGCGCACCGAAGGACCGCAGGACACGCATGAAGCGCTGCCCCTGCAGCTCTATCGCCTGCGCCAGGACCGCGTGCTGCGCCTGGGCAGCCAGCAACTGGCAGGCGACCATGGCGGCAGCCCGAATGCTGCGCTGGCCCGGGCAGGTGTAGCGCAGCTGTGGGAACGCGTCGATGGCCACTGGCGGATCCAGCGTTCGATCACCATCACCCACTGATTTCACGCCACTGAACCTGCAGGAATGTGGCTTCGCGGGAACGCCGGGGTCCTGCCCCTGGAAAGAAAAAAAGCCGGCCCCAGGGCCGGCTTTCATCGTTTCCACCGCTTCACCGGCAACGCCGGGAACAGGTGGTGGGCGGTACAGGGTTCGAACCTGTGACCCCTACCATGTCAAGGTAGTGCTCTACCGCTGAGCTAACCGCCCATCTTGTTCTTGCCGCCCGAAGGCTGGCCTTGTTACGTAAAAACCCGGCGCCAGGGCCGGGCTTTGCAGTTCACGAGAGCCCTTTTGCGAGGACTTCGTGGTGGGCGGTACAGGGTTCGAACCTGTGACCCCTACCATGTCAAGGTAGTGCTCTACCGCTGAGCTAACCGCCCGTTTTGCTTCTGCATTTCCGCGATTGCGTCGGTGCAGGCCGCGTATATTACGGATGCCGGCAGGGAAGCGCAACACTTTTGTGAAGATGATGCTGCACTGCCGCGTTCAGCCCAGGCTGGCTTCCTTCAGCTGGCGGATCTGGTCACGCACGCGCGCGGCATCCTCGAATTCCAGATCCTTGGCGTGCTGGTACATCTGCTGTTCCAGCGCCTTGAGACGGACAGCCAGCTGCGCCGGCGACAGCGAACGATAGTCGGTCGCCTCTTCGGCCACGCCCGCCCGGCCCTTGCCCTTGCCCTTCTTGGCTTCCTTCTCCGCGGCATCCGAACGCGCGCCCTCGAGGACGTCGACGATCGGGCGCGCCACCGAACGCGGCACGATGCCATGTTCTTCGTTGTACTCGACCTGCTTGGCGCGGCGGCGGTCGGTTTCATCGATCGCCGCCTGCATCGAACGGGTGATCCGGTCGGCATACAGGATCGCCTTGCCGCGCACGTTGCGGGCGGCGCGGCCGATGGTCTGGATCAGCGAGCCGGTGGAGCGCAGGAAACCCTCCTTGTCGGCATCGAGGATCGCCACCAGCGATACCTCGGGCATGTCCAGGCCTTCGCGCAGCAGGTTGATGCCGACCAGAACGTCGAACTTGCCCAGGCGCAGGTCGCGGATGATCTCCACACGCTCGACCGTGTCCACGTCCGAGTGCAGGTAACGCACGCGGATGCCATGCTCGGTGAGGTATTCAGTGAGGTTTTCAGCCATGCGCTTGGTCAGCGTGGTGACCAGCACGCGGTCGCCCGCCTTGATGCGCGCGTTGGCCTCGCTCATCAGGTCGTCGACCTGGGTACCCACCGGCCGGATCTCCACCACCGGGTCGATCAGGCCGGTCGGGCGCACCACCAGTTCGGTGATCTCGTCTCCGGCCTCGCGGTATTCATACGGACCCGGCGTGGCCGACACGTAGATGCTGCGCGGGCAACGCTCCTCCCATTCCTCGAAACGCAGCGGACGATTGTCCAGCGCGGACGGCAGGCGGAAGCCGAACTCGACCAGGGTTTCCTTGCGCGAGCGATCGCCCTTGAACATGGCGCCGATCTGCGGAATGGTCACATGCGATTCGTCGATGACCAGCAGCGCATCGGCCGGCAGGTAGTCGAACAGGGTCGGCGGCGGCTCGCCGGCGGCCTTGCCGGTCAGGTGCCGGGAGTAGTTCTCGATGCCGTTGCAGTAACCGACCTCGGCCATCATCTCCAGGTCGAACTGGGTGCGCTGCGCCAAACGCTGCGCCTCCACCAGCTTGTTCTGCGCGTACAGCTGCTCCAGCCGCTCCTTCAGCTCCACCTTGATCGTCTCGATCGCCGCCAGCACGCGTTCGCGCGTGGTCGCATAGTGGGTCTTCGGATACACGGTGAAGCGCTGCATGTTGCGCAGCGTCTCGCCGGTCAGCGGATCGAACAGGGTGATCTTCTCGACCTCGCCATCGAACAGCTCGAGGCGCAGCGCTTCACTGTCCGACTCGGCCGGGAACACGTCGATCACTTCGCCGCGCACGCGGAAGGTGCCGCGCTGCAGTTCGTACTCATTGCGCGTGTACTGCAGCTGGGTCAGGTGGTTGATCAGGTCGCGCTGGTCGATGCGCTCGCCCTTGGACAGGATCAGGCGCAGCGACAGGTAGTCTTCCGGCGCGCCCAGGCCATAGATCGCCGACACCGTCGCCACCACGATCGCGTCCGGGCGCGACAGCAGGGTCTTGGTCGCGGCCAGCCGCATCTGCTCGATATGTTCATTGATCGAACTGTCCTTCTCGATGAAGGTGTCCGACGACGGCACGTAGGCTTCCGGCTGGTAGTAGTCGTAATAGCTGACGAAATACTCCACCGCGTTGTGCGGGAAGAACGCCTTGAATTCGCCATACAGCTGCGCCGCCAGCGTCTTGTTCGGCGCCATGATCAGCGTCGGCTTCTGAATGTTCTGGATGACGTTGGCGATGGTGTAGGTCTTGCCCGAGCCGGTCACGCCCAGCAGGGTCTGCTTGGCGATGCCGGCCTCGAAGTTGCTGGTCAGCTTCGCGATGGCATCGGGCTGGTCGCCCGCCGGCGAATACGGCGAGACAAGTTCAAAACTGTCGCTCATGGTGTTGCCAGTTCCCGGGAAGGATGAGTATACGGGGCTAGGGGTGACGGCTGGCTGAGGGGTGGCCGGGCAGCCCGCCACGGGGATTCCCGATGGCGGCCGCGCAGCCGGGCGCGGAGGCTGGATGCATGCACCCGACCAATGCCCCCTGCCCCCTCGGCCCCCGCTCTGCGCGGGGCGTGCACCTGACCGAACTGCTGGTGGTCATCGCCGTGCTGGCGCTGCTGCTGGCGGCGTCCTGGCCGGCGCTGCAGCCTTTGCTGCTGCGGCAACGCGCCGATGCACTACAACTGACCCTGCACGCCAGCCTGGCCGGCGCGCGCAGCGAGGCATTGCGCAGACGCGAGCTGATCGGCCTCTGCGCCAGTATCGACGGCCTGCACTGCAGCGACGACTGGAGCGCCGGCTGGATCATCTACCGCAGTGGCGACCAGCGCGGGGAGCCAACGTCGCCGGAGGCGATCCTGAACCATCACACCGGGTGCTCGGACATATCGATCCTTGCCCAGGCCAGCAGCGGGCGACCCCAGCTGTTCTTCCAGGCAGACGGACGCAGCCCAGGGGCCAACCTGACCCTGCGCATCTGCGCGGGCAACCGGCTGCACGGTGCGTTGATCGTCAACAATGGCGGCCGCGTGCGAAGTGAGCGCGTGAACCGCGATACACCCTGCTGAATGCTTGCGCAGAAAAAGCAAAAGCCGCGATTTCTCGCGGCTTTTGCAGTATCTGGCGCCCGAAGTTGGACTCGAACCAACGACCCCCTGATTAACAGTCAAGTGCTCTAACCGGCTGAGCTATTCGGGCGGGGAGGCGCATTGTACTGGTCGATTACAGGAAGATCAACACCTGTTTCACCAGCAGCTGGCAACGCCACCGTCGGCCGTCTTGCGGTTGGCCTGGTCCACGCTCATCGTGCCGCAGCTGTCCTTGGCCTGCGTGCCCTGCGGGGTGGCGGTGATGGTGAAGCTGGTGCCATCCCCCTTGTAGTCCAGGTTGTAGCGCACGGTACCGCCATCACGGGGCGACACCTTGGTCGGCAGCGCGTAGCCGGTGTAGGAGTTGTTGCTGGTGTGGTAGCGCTCGGCGCGCTGTGCGTACTCAGCTAGGTCCGCCTTCACCACGGCACGATGCGATCGGCGCACGTATTCCTGATAGGACGGAATGGCGATCGCCGCCAGGATGCCGATGACGATCACCACGATCATCAATTCGATCAGCGTAAAGCCAGCCGCGCGGCGAGGCATGTGAGTGTGCAGCATGAGCGTGGATCCTCGCACTGGGGTTACTGGAGCTGGCGCCAGGACTGGCGACCGCAAGGGTAAGGCAGATACAGCGACTGGCTGCCCGCCGCGCCGACGGCCATCCAGCAGGAGCTGCCTCCGGGCGGCGCCTTGTTGTCCGTCGGACGCGGCAGCACCGACAGCGAAACGTCACGGACCGGCGCAGTTCCTCCGGTCTTCAACGCGATGGCGGCGGTCGCTGCCCCGGGCCGGCTGCCGGTCGGCGAGCCATAGCGCACGTTCTCCAACATCGGCAAGCCGCTGATCGACGACAGCCCGAACAGCCAGTTCGAACCGCTGGTCGAACAGCCTACCGACTGCATGTTGGGCACGTAGGTCGGCATGAAGACGATGCCACTGACCAGGATCGGGTTGCCCACCGCACGCTCGCCATTGCCGGCAGGCAGCTGGATCATCCAGCCCCGGGCATTTGCCGGGGCCGTCCCCGCCGTGATCTTGCGTTCATCAACGCCTGCAGTGGCGGCCGCGGCCGTGTACGGGACCAGGTTGGCAGCGGTCACCGTCGAGGTCACCGTCTTCCCCGACAGATCGTTCACGGCGTACAGCGCCTGCTGCGCCTTGTCATCCTTGTCGCTGGTGAAGGAGAAGCTGCCGGTGCCGAAATAGAGCATCACGCCGCCCGAAGGACCGGTGGCAGCAGTCATGCCACCGGTGATCGGCTGGCGGTAGGTCTTGGTGGAGGAGTCCTGGGCAACCTGGCTGGTGAACATCGGCACGGTCAGCGTGGTGTTCGCACTGCTGGTCAGGTCGAACTTCCACACGGCGCCACGCTGATCGGCGGCATAGACGGTGTCGGCCAGTCCATCACGGCCGCGCGCATCCTGGTTGGTACCGGTCCAGCGATCGACAACCACAACATTGCCCAGTCCGTTACTCCCGGAGATGCCGGCGCCTGACGTACCCTCGACGGCTTCGATCATCCGGATGTCGCCACTGGCCATGTCGACCACGAACAGCACCGCCTTGCCATTGGCGCTGCCGTACCCATTGCCGAAGATCGCCTTCCAGGCGACGCCGGTGCCGCTCTTCACCGGCACGATCACCGGCTTGCCCAGCACGAATCCGATGTTGTTGCGCACCTCGTCCCTCAGCGACGCGTTGATGTCGCTGATTTCCCACAGCACGTTGCCGGTGCCGAAGCTGCCCGGCGTGGTGACGTCCAGCGCGAACACCGAACGGCCACCTGCACCCGTGGTGCCCACCAGGCTGGTCTGCCACGCGGTGCCGTTGTAGGTATCGGCCACGGCAATCGGGCCATCGACGTAATAGCGGTGGCGGAAGGTCTGGTCGGCCGTATCGGACTTGTAGGGGAACAGCAGGTTGGCCATGTGCCCCAGCGCGGTGGCCGGGATGTAGGCAAAGCTCTCCGTGCCGCCGGTGCCGTCCTGCTTGGCATCGGCCTTCATGCCGCCATCGAAGGCGTGCAGCATGCCGTCATTGGCACCGACATAGACCATGTACCGCTGGGACTTGGCCTTGGTCGCCAGGTAGTCGGTGTAGCTCTTGGCGTAGGTGCCGCCGAGCTGGCGGTACCCGTAGTCGTCCAGCGGCGAGCTGACCACCGGCGCCGAATTGACGATGTCACCCAGCGGCGTGGTCCGGTCACGATACTTGCCGCCGTTGCGGACCTCGGTGGAGCTGTCGGCACTGAGATAGTTGATGGCACTGGCCAGATCGGCCTTGATCGTCGTCAGCTTGTCGGTGGAGCAGACCAGCATCGACGCGTACTTGCCGTCGGGTTTGCTGCACAGATCCTGCAGGCTGATACGGGCACTGTTGAAGTCCACCGGCGAACCCAGCTTGTTGGCCACGATCCGGCGGCCGGACGACGTCAGGCGGCTGGAGGCTTCCCACACCTCGGTGAGCTCCGCGACCTGGTCGGCGTTGACCTTGACGCTGGCCGCAGTCAGCTTGCTCGACCAGTCGGTGCCGCTGTTGGTGATGTCATAGCGTGGGGTGACCGCCAGTGAGCCGGTGCCGATGCGCGCACCACTGATACCGATCGTGCCTGAAGGCGACGCACCACCACTGATCGAGGACAGCACCCGACGCATGGCCTCGGTGACGTCCGCCGGGGTCTGCGCGTTGATGAATTCGCCACGGCTGTTGACGGCCGCATGCCACAGCTCATCGATGACGGTACCGTCATCGACGTCCAGCGGATTGCCATTGCCGGCCCAGTTCGGCGCCGTCTTGTACGGATCGGCGGTTGCGGCCTGGTTGACGCCGTAGATCTTGCCCTGCGCGCCCAGGGTCACGCCGTAGAAGTTCATGTGCAGGTCGGTCTGGCAGTCCAGGCGCTTCCAGTCCGGGCTGCTCTTGTCCAGGGAGCTGCACTTGTCACTGACCGGCACCTGCCCCGCCGGGAAGCTGGTCCCGGTGCGCAGGGGGGTCCGGGCGCCTGCATAAGCCGCCGCGGCGATGTCGGCGATGGTATTGCTGTAGCCGTCGGAGAACGGAATGGACGGCAGGTGGGTCGAGTTCACCGAGTCGGCGTCACCGAAGGACGCGCTCGGTGCATTGCCGGAGTTGGTGTAGCCATCGGTGAACAGCATGCCGCCATTACGCTGGCAGGCCAGCTGCACGGGGGCATCGGCGTCGGTACGACGGAACTGGTCGACCAGATACTCCACCGCGCGACGGTTGGGCGTGCCGCCGTTGGCCGTCAGCGCATAAATCTGCTTGTAGAGGTCAGCTCGGTTGGTGACCATGTCATACATGGTCGCGTTGCTGAGCTTGTTGATGGTGAAGTAGCCCACCCGCATCGTATCCACGCTCACCAGGGCGGCGGTCGACGAACCGACGATGGCCAGCACGCGGTTGCGGTGATACTGGAACCAGTTGGCGAAATTCTGGATCGCGGCGTTGTAGGCGGCCGGACTCGAGTAATTGCCCGGCTTGATCTGGTAGCGACGCAGGTTGCAGCCCGGACCACAGGCACCGGTAATCACCGGGCGACTGGCGTCGTCGGTCTTGTATCCGTCCGGTGCAGGCGCTGCAGCCGGCAAGTAGAAGGTCGCCGGAAAATAACTGATGGAGTATGTGGTATTGCCGGTGTTGCTGATCGCGGCGGTCTTCCATCCACCATCCCACCAGCTGTCGACATAGTATTCATTGCCGGTACCGGAAAGGTCGGGAATCCGCATACCGTTGACGAACTGGAACTTTTCCGACGTGTCGGCCCGATTGACGGTCATGTTGTACACGGCGTTGTAGCCGCGCTGGCCGGACCGGGGATCGGCGCGGGTCTGGGTGATGGAGGCATCTGCCCACAGCGTGCCATCGGCATTGGTCCACGGCCGATAGGTCACTGCCGGGTTGAAGTAACTGGCGTTGTAGACATGCGAACGCGCGAAGCCGTAGATATCCAGCGGCGGAATGGCGCGGCCTGGCGAGTATTCCTTGTTGAACTCCGCGTGCGGATACAGGTAGAGGTAACAGTCCACCGAGTTGCTGGCGCACGCCGAGCCCACGCTGAAGAAGCTTCCATCGTTGTTGAAGAAGCTGTTGGTGTTGCTGTTCCAGCGCATGCGGCCGTCACCACCGGGGAACATGCGTTCGAAGTTCATCGAACCCGAATCGTCCACCGCCATGATGAACGCCGGTGTCGCGCGCGTCTGCACGTTCATCGGCTCCTGTGCCAGCACGCCCTGCGCCTGTGCGGCAAACAAGGTATGCGCCAGATAGCCGCCAGCGGCCAAGACGGCAAGGCCAACGCCTGCCAGGATCCTGCGGTTGCGAGTGTTCATGGGCTCCCCACCCTCACAGCTTGAATACGGTATCGATCGCCGCACGCGACGTCGCATCACTGGTGGTATCACCGGCATAGGTCGTGATCTGGTAGACCGGCGTCGGCTTCTCCACCGACTTGCCCATGTCCAGCGCACCCTCCCCCTGGATGCAGCCCTGGATCTCACGGACATAGATGGCCGGCTTGCTGCCCAGCTTGGTTTTCGCGACCCAGGCCGAGGGGTCGAAGCCGTCATCGCACTGCTGGTTGATGTCGGAGGAGGCCACGGCCGGATTGGCGCCGGCATCCTTGCGGTTGGCGATGTTCTCCACGGCGTTCTCGGCGCTGCGTGCCGCGCCTTCCGCGTTCTGGAGCGCCATGTTGGTCGCCCGGTAGCCGGCCGCCATGCGTTCCTGCATGCCGGCCACCTGCATGCCGATCACGCCCAGCAGGGCCAGCAGCACCAGCATGATCAGCGCGACATAGAGAACGGCACCCTGCTGTCGTGCCTGGGCAACGAAGGGACGGCGTCGGGAGGAAGGATGAGTGCGCATGGTCGTCAGTTCCCGAACAAGCGGTTGCGCAGCGCAACGGACGCTTCATAGGCGCCACGATGGCGCTGGTCGTAAGGATCGGCCGGGGCAAAGCCCACCCCGAGGATGGCCGGATACGTGGCCGCACTGCCCGGCGCTTCGGCCGACGCACGCTGCGGACTGCGCGCCAGCAGGCCGACCTGCACCATGCCGACGCGGCGCCACTGCCCTGCGGCGGTGGCATCGGTACCGGTACTGACCGCACTGGCCACGCGCTGGTCGACGATGCGACCGGTCGGCGGCGTGGGCAGGGCGATATCCGGGGTGGCATCCAGTCCGTACAGGAACTGCATGTTCTCGATGCCTTCCACCAGCTCCTCGCCATCGGCGTAGCCGCCGGCGCCATTCGCGCGTGCCCGGTAAAGCGCCGGCTCGCCATTGGGATTGGTCGCGATGTAGTACGCCATGCCATCGGCGCGATACAGCATGGTCATCGCGTTGTTGATCGAATAGTTGCTCAGGTCGACCTTGTCCACCTTCAAGGTCGAACCGCTGATGGTGGCGGGGAAGACGTCGGCACGGGTGCAGTCGGCTATGCCGAAGACCGTCGGCGTACCTGCGGCGTTGGCCTTCAGTCGGGCCATGCCATCACTGGAGACGGTCAGCGTGGTCGCACCCGCGGCCACGGAGATGCCGGTCACCACGGCCCCTTCCGGACTCATCAGGCGCAGCACAAGGATGTCGCTGCCAGGCAACGGCGCCGGCTTGAGGTTGGTGATGCTCTTCGGTACCGACTGCGCCGCGCTCCACGCACGGCCCAGCGTCAGCGTGGCGCCCGGCGCCGTACCTGCTGCCTCATACCCCTGCACCGGAACCGAGAAATCCTGCGGGTCGCCACTGCCCGAGCTGATGCCCAGGTGATAGCCGATATCGCCGGTGTTCTTGACCACGTGGGCCTGGTCGTTGACGCAGCCGAAGTGGCCGGCCATGCGCAGGTCACGCTGCAGGAAATCCAGCGCGAAGCGCGCGTTCTCCTGGGTACGGGCCGCGCCTTCGGACAGCCGCGACGCCGCACGCGAGGCGATGAAGATCTGGGTGACGCCCAGCATCAGGACCAGGCCGATGACCATGGCAATCATCAGTTCGATCAGCGACAGGCCTCGGGCTCGCGAAATTGGACTCATGGGCGCGTTCACAGGAAGGTCGTCAGGCCGAACGTGGTAAGGCTGTCGGGATCCTTCGGATCCCAGCGCTGGTCACCCCAGCTGATGGCCACGGTGACCTGGCCGGTGCTCTGCACGAAGGTCACCTGCGCGCTGGCCTTCTCGCCCAGCGTGCGCGCGACCTCGCACTGCCAGCGCGCCACGTTCGTCTTCGGCGTCACGGCAGCGCCGGTCGGCCAGGCGCAGACGCCGCTGGGCTTCACCGAGCCGGCCGAGAACGAGGCCGAGGAGTAGGCGCCACCGGCCAGGGTATCGGTGCGCTGGGCGCGCATCAGTTCGATCAGGTCGTTGGCCAGGTTGGTCGCCTGGGTGCGGTAGTTTGCGCTCTGCACGAAGCGGACGTTGGTGGTCTGCAGCAAGGCAAAGCCCAGCAGCCCGAACGCCAGGATCAGCACCGCCACCATCACTTCGATCAGGCTGAAGCCACCCTGCGACGAGCGCGGGCGGGCCAGGTTGCGGCGGCTCATGAGCAGGCTCCCTTGGTCACCCGGACCTGGCCGGATTGGTTGATCGTCAACGTGCTTTTCGATTCACCGGCCTTGCACGCATCCGGCGACAGCACCAGGGTCTGATCAGCGACCGCCCTGCGCCGGCCGCGCCCGTCGAAGGCGATAACCGCGCCCGGTGGGCCGACTACGCTCAGCTGCGGATTGCCCTGAGAAAAGCGCAGCGCGACGTCATTGCTGCCCATCTGGCCGTCGCCATCCAGGTCCGACCAGGCCAGTACACCCTTGGACCAGTCGCCATCACAGGCCTTGCCATCGGCGCTGCCACAGACACCGCCACCGTTGCTGTTGCGGATGCCTTCGCTGCGGGCCAGGTTGGCCAGCGCGATCAGTTCATTGTTGGCGGTCGCCAGCCGGTTCGAGCGGATCATCCCGCGGAAGCTCGGATAGGCGATCGACGCCAGGATCACGAAGACGGCCAGCGTGACCATCAGTTCAACCAGCGTGAAACCGTTTTGCCGGCGCAAAGACATTGGACGCTCCCCAGCGTGTTGGTGGCCACGATGGGCCATCGCCCCGCCACCGGCAAGCGGCGGCAGGATGAACGGTCAATCCGGGGCGACGGGCGTCAAAGGCTTGACGACCCGCCCTCCCCTGCCAGTGCCGGCGCGATCCCCATCGCGCCGGCCCGGGTTCAGGCCAGCACCTGGTAGCAGGGCTGGTATTCGCCGGAGATCTTCATCCGGCGCTGCTCGACGAAGGCGCGCAGCAGCGCATCCAGCGCCTGCATCATGTCCGGGTCCCCGTGGATCTGGAACGGCCCGAACTGCTCGATGCGGCGCATGCCGTCCTCCTTCACGTTGCCGGCGACGATGCCCGAGAACGCCCGGCGCAGGTCGGCCGCCAGCGCGTGCGGCGCACGCCCGTGGTGCAGGTCCAGCGCGGCCATCGCCTCGTGGGTCGGCACGAACGGCTGCTGGTACTCCCACGGGATCTCGATCGACCAGTTGAAGAAGAACGAGTCCTTCTGCGCCAGGCGGTGCTCGCGCACGCGCTTGATGCCGTTGGCCATCTTCTTGGCCACCGCGACCGGGTCACCGATGATGATCTCGTAGCGCTCGGCAGCCTCATCACCCAGGGTCAGGCGGATGAAGCGGTCGATCTGCTCGAAGTACGGCGCCGCCACGGTCGGGCCTGTAAGGATCAGCGGGAACGGCAGGTCCCTGTTCTCCTCGCGCAGCAGGATGCCGAGCAGGTACAGGATCTCTTCGGCAGTGCCGACGCCACCGGCGAACACGATGATGCCGTGGCCGATGCGGACGAAGGCCTCAAGGCGCTTCTCGATGTCCGGCATGATCACCAGGTGGTTGACGATCGGGTTCGGCGACTCGGCCGCGATGATGCCCGGCTCGGTGAGGCCGATGTAGCGCGTGACGGTGCGGCGCTGCTTGGCATGGGCAATGGTCGCACCCTTCATCGGGCCCTTCATCGCGCCCGGACCGCAGCCGGTGCAGATGTCCAGGCCGCGCAGGCCCAGCTCGTAACCCACCTGCTTGGTGTACAGGTACTCGTCGCGCGAGATCGAATGGCCGCCCCAGCACACCACCAGGTTCGGATCGCCCGGGTTGAGGATGCGCGCATTGCGCAGCAGGCCGAACACCGCGTTGGTGATGCCCTCGGACGACTCCAGCTCGGCCGCGTAGGCCGGGCCCATCTCGATGGCCATGTAGGCCAGGTCGCGCACGACGGCGAACAGCAGTTCGGCGACACCGCGGATGATCTCGCCGTCGACGAAGGCCATCGCCGGTGCGTTGACCAGGTCGATGCGCACGCCGCGATCCTGCTGCGCCACCTGGATGTCGAAATCAGGGTAGAGGTCGCGCGCCGCGCGCGGATCGTCCGAAGCGCTGCCGCTGGTCAGCACAGCCAGCGCGCAGCGGCGCAGCAGCTCATGCATGCCGCCGGCGGAGGCATCGCGCAGGCGTGCGACCTCGGCGCGCGACAGCACATCCAGCCCACCGCGCGGGTAGATCCGCGCATCCTGCACCGGCAGTGCACGGGCTGATTTTTCGTTCGTGGTCATATCCAATTTTTCGCTTCCTTCAAGGTTTCCGACTGTACTGCCGCCCCCTTAAAAAGCAAAACGGCCGGGAAGCCCGACCGTTGGATGTGTGCTGCCCGCGTTCGCCTGTCCGGGACCGCCTGGGCGGCGTTGACGCCGCGCACATTTCCAGATGCTACGCCGTTGCCCAGCGCCCCGCAAGGACTTTCGCCTGAACGGGAAACGGCCGGGTTTCCCCGGCCGTTTCCGTTTACAGCAGCGCTACGTCAGTGCATCAGAACTGGTAGCGGAAGCCCAGCTGCAGCGACCACTGCGAGACACCGACGTCGAAGCCGTCTGCGTCGTTGTTGGCCACCGTCGGCAGGTCAGCACCGCGGAAGTTGTAGACGTACTTGCCGTCCTTCATGCCCTGCAGGGTAGCCACACGCGCATCGGCGAAGAAGCCGTAGTCGTAGATGTTGCCCCACTTCTTGTTGAGCATGTTGCCGACGTTCTGGATGTCCAGCCACACTTCCGACTTGTGACCCTTCATGAAGCCCGGCAGCTGCTGGCTGATGCGGATATCGAAGGTGTTGATCCAGCCGGTACGGAACTGGTTCGCCGGAGCGTAGCCACCTGCGTACTTGGCCAGCTGCGGGTTGGCGGCCAGCCATGCGTAGAACGACTTCTCCATTTCCGCATCCGGGGTGAAGGTGCTGCCCGCCAGATTGCCGAACAGAACCTCGCCCGGGTTCGGCACGTAGAACAGGTCATTCGCGGAGCGGCCGTCGCCGTTGGCATCGTTCGAGTACACGTAGCTGTACGGACGGCCGCTACGGCCCTCATACACCAGACCGACCTTGGTTTCGTAGTCGCCGAAGAACTTGTGCTTCCAGTTCAGCGAGCCCGACAGGCGGTCACGGATCTGGTAGCGCGAGGTGTTCTCGGTTTCGCTGTTGGCGTTGAAGGCGTACTGGTAGTTCCAACCCGAGCTTGCGGTGGAGCTGGTCAGCGAGCCCACTTCGGTCGCGTCGGTGTAGGTGTAACCGATGTTCCAGGACCAGTCACTGGCGTCCGACCACGGCTTGCTCAGCGACACGGTGAACTGCGAGGTGCGGCCCTTGTCGGTGTTGGCGATTTCGTAGACGGCGTCGTAGCCGCGGTTCCGCCCGAAGCGGGCATCGTTGTTGGTCCACAGGTTGCCGTTGCGCGACGCAGCGTAATAGAGCTCACGACCGTCCGGACCCAGCTGCTGCACCGGGCCCAGGTTCAGGTTCCTGTAGTACAGGGCATCCTTGACCTTGGTGACCAGCAGCTCTGCCGAAGCCACGATGCCGTACCACGGCGTTTCATGATCGAAGGCCAGGTTGGCCTTGTACACCGACGGCATCTTGAAGTCGCTGCCGACGAAGTTGACGTTCTGACGGTTCGAGCCCGGGGTGGTCGGGACCGGCTGGCTGTCCTTGTTCGGGTTGAACGGCAGCGTGCGATCGTAGGCAGTGTAGGCGTACACCGAATTGTTGAAGCCGGTGGCCGAGTAGCTGTTGCTCAGCCACACCTGCGGCGCATCACCCTGGAACAGGCCCACGCCGCCGCGCAGCTGCGTCGGACGCTCGCTGTCGAAGGTGTAGTTGAAACCGACGCGCGGCTGGATCAGGAACTTGTTGCTCAGCACTTCGCTGTTATCGCGACCGAAGAAGGTCGACGCCGCAGCGTTGTAGGCCGGGGCCGGGCTGGTGTCGGCACGGTCGGCACGCACACCCAGGGTCAGGGTCAGATTGTTGTTGACATACCAGGTGTCCTGCACGAACAGGGCCAGGTTGCTGTACTTGTAGTCAGCCGGAATCGAGCCCGGGGTGCGCTCCGGATTGTAGTTGTAGCTGCTCCAGCGGCCAGCGGCGAAGTTGTCCAGGCCGTAGAAGGTGTAGGCACCCCACGAGTTGGCGCCGAAGTAGTTGTAGATGTCGTTGGTGTCGTACGACGCACCGAACTTGACGTCATGGTCACCCAGGGTCCAGGTAGCTGCGGCGTAGTAGTTCCACGCCTTGGTTTCCAGGATGTTGTTCTGCGAGTTGACTTCGGTACCCAGGTACAGCGAGTCACCCGACGGTGCAGCCTCGTTGCCGCCGAAGAAGATGCGGATGCTCGGTGCGTCGGTGGACACGTTGCGGATCGCCGAGTACTCGCGGTACGACGCCTTCAATTCGGTCGAGAAGTTCGGGGTCCAGTCGCTGAACAGCTGGGCGACGTAGCTCTCGTTGGTCTTGTCATGCTGGTACCAGTACGAGCTCAGCGAGGCCGAACTGGTGGCCATGCCGTTGATGCGCAGCTTGCTCTGGTCGATCTTGCTGTAGCGGATGTTGGCACGGTGGTTCTCGCTGATGTTCCAGTCCAGCTTCAGCGCGTACTCTTCCATCTCCGTGTCGCCGTTGCTTTCCAGGCCACCGGCGTTGATGCCGTAGCCCTGCGCGATCTGCTGCGCGCGGGTCACGTCGGCCAGGGTGAACTGCGGGTTGGCCTTGCCCAGCGCGGTGCCGCTCAGGTCGGCGCCCGGGGCGGCCTGCTTGAACTTTTCGTAGTTGGCGAAGAAGAACAGCTTGTCCTTGACGATCGGGCCGCCCAGGGTCATGCCGTAGGTTTCTTCCTTGGTGAAGCCCTTGAACGGCTGGCCTTCCGGGTTGTCGCCGAACCAGTCGCCATCACGGTAGGTGCCGTACACCGAGCCGTGGAATTCATTGGTACCCGACTTGGTCACCGCGTTGACGGTGGCACCGGCGGCGGCAGCGATGCTGACGTCGTAGTTGGACAGGTTGATGTCCAGCGCTTCGATGGCTTCCATCGCGACCGGCTGGCGGCGGGTCGGCATGTTGTTGCCTTCCAGGCCGAAGGTGTCGCTGGCCGAGACGCCGTCGATGTTGATCGAGTTGAAGCGCGGGTTCTGGCCGCCGGCCGAGATCGAGCCCGAGGCGCGATCGATGAAGGTGACGCGCGGATCCAGGCGCATCAGATCCTGGATGTTGCCGCCGACGGACGGCGCAACTTCGATCTGCTGCTGGCTGATGTTGGTGCCCGAGCCCATCTTGGTGGCGCTGAACACTTCCGAGCCGCCGCCGACGGCGGTGACCTGCACGGTGTCCAGATTGGTCGCGCCGGCCAGATCGCCGGTCAGCGTCGCGTTGATGGTGCCGGTCTGGTTCACGCCCAGGTAGACGCCATCTTCGGTCTTGGTGCCTTCACCCGGCTTGGTGATGGTGATGCTGTACGGGCCACCCACGCGCAGGCCGCGTGCGTTGTAGCGACCGGCCGCATCGGTGGTAGCACGCGAAACCGTGCCCGACTCGGTGTGGGTGATGGTGACTTCAGCACCAGCGACGGGCTGGCCGCCGCGGGTCACGACCTGGCCACCGACACCAGCGGAGGTGCTCTGGGCGAAGGCGGGAGCGGCAGCAAGTGCAGCCACGAGACCAAGGGTAAGCTTGGACATCCGGAGTGGGTGGGTCATTTTTCGGTAGCCTCGATGCGAGTTGGCGATGGCGGAAAAAAAAGCGCATCCAAACAGCCCTGCGGGTGGCTGGTCGGAGAGTTATCTGGGGTTCCCTACCGCTTGGCTGAAGGCAGCCATAACGGTTAACACTAGATTAACACGCTACGCCATCAATGTGACGGTTGTGCGACAAACGGCACCGGTTCGCAACGCAATCGTGACGGGTTCTTCACTCCGCCTTTCCCCGGGGCTCACTCGCGGGGAACTGCCTCGCTGGCATCGAGAATCGTCCCCCGCCAGGCATGGCCGGCCCGGGACAACAGGGTGACGGCCGCAGCGGCGGCCGCTTCGGGCCCTTGCGCGGCCGGGTCCTGGTCGACGGAATAGGCGCGGGCGCGCAGGGCCGTGCGCAGGGGCCCCGGGTACAGGCCACTGACCCGGACCGGGCTGCGGCCCAGCTCATCGTGCAGGCTCGCGATCAGGCCACGCAGGCCGTGCTGGGCCACGCCATACCCGCCCCAGTAGGCCTGCCCCACCCGTTCGGGGGCATCGACCGCGAACACCAGGGCAGCATCCTCGCGCTGCCGCAGCAGCGGCAGGCAGGCCTGGGCCAGCCAGGCCGGGGCGGTCAGGGTGACATGGACCGCACGGGCGAAACTGGCCGGGTCGGCCAGCTCGAACGGGGTCAGGCCGGGGAAATGCGCGGCGCAGACCAGCAGGCCATCCAGCCGCCCCAGCTCACGCTGCAGGGCCTGGGCCAGTTCGGCATAGTCATCGGGGCCGGCACCCTCCAGGTCCATCGGGTACAGCAGGGGTTCCGGGCCGACCGCCTGGACCTGGGCATAGACCCGGTCCAGCCGGCGCGGCTTGCGCCCCAGCAGGACCACGGTAGCCCCGGCCGCCGCAGCGGCAATCGCCGCCGCACTACCCAGCCCGCCGCCGGCACCGGCAACCAGCACCACGCGGTCCTGCAGCGGGCGGCCATCGAGCGCCCCGTCAGTCGGTGACGTCGACGGCCAGGCACTCATCCCTGGGTCGCCTCTTCGACGATGCGCTTGAGCTCGCCGGATTCAAACAGTTCCATGACGATGTCGCAGCCGCCGATCAACTCGCCGTTGATGAACAGCTGCGGGAAGGTCGGCAGGTTGGAGAAGCGCGGCAGGTTGGCGCGGATCTCCGGTTCTTCGAGCACGTTGACGGTGCGCAGGCTGACGGCGCCGGCAGCCATCAACGCCTGCACGGCGCGGCTGGAAAAGCCGCACATCGGGTACTGCGGGGTACCCTTCATGAACAGCACGAGCGGGTAACGATCGACCTCGGCCTGGATTTGCTGCATTACCGCCACAACCACACTCCTTGCTTCGCCGGACAACCCGACCGTGATGGTCGGCTAGACTGCCCACGGTAGCCGCCATTGTAAGCGGATGGAACAGGCTGCCGTCGTCCCCTGGCCACGAACCTGCACATGCCCGTCGAATTGCCCGCCCTGCCCTACCTCTCCGGCTCCCTGCAGCCCCACCTGTCCGCGCAGACCGTGGAACTGCATCACGGCCGCCACCACCGCGACTATGTCGACGCGGTCAACGCCGGCACCCTCGGCACCGAGTGGGAGGAGGCGTCGCTGGAAGAGATCGTGCGCCATGCCCAGGGCACGCTGTTCGATGCGGCCGCCCAGGCCTGGAACCACGGTTTCTACTGGCAGTGCCTGCGCCCGCGCGGCGGCGGCGAACCGCAGGGCCGGCTGGGCGAACTGGTCAAGCGCCAGTTCGGTGACGCGCAGCGCCTGCGCGAGGAATTCAACCGCACTGCACTGGGCCTGTTCGGCTCGGGCTGGGTGTGGCTGGTGCAGCACCCGGGGGGCCAGCTGGGCATCCAGGCCACCCGCAACGCCGGCACGCCCCTGACCGGCGACAGCACCCCGCTGCTGTGCTGCGACGTGTGGGAGCACGCGTACTACACCGACTACCAGAATGACCGCGCGCGTTACCTGGACGCGTTCTGGCAGATGGTCAACTGGGAATTCGCCGAGAGCCAGCTGCGCTGACCCCCTGTAGAGCCGAGCCCATGCTCGGCTGGCCGGACAGCAGCCGAGCATGGCCTCGGCTCTACAGATGAAGCTTCATGCGCTCTCGTGCGCGGCCACCGCATCCATCACCCGCGCCGAGTACACCAGCGCGGCGCCGGCGTTGAGCGAGACCGCCACGCCCAGCGCCTCGGCGATTTCCTCGCGGCTGGCGCCATGCTTCAGCGCCGCGTCCACGTGCACGGTGATGCAGCCGTCACAGCGGGTGGTCACCGCCACCGCCAGCGCGATCAACTCCCGGGTCTTGGCATCCAGGTGGTTGGTCTGGGCACCGGCATTGGCCAGGGTGGCGTAGCCCTTGACCGTATCCGGCGAGAGCTTGCCGATCTCGCCGATGCGGCCCTTCAGTTCCTTGCGGTAGGCATTCCAGTCGAGCATGGTCGTGACTCCTGTGAAAGGAGCTCCACGCTACCACCGGGAATGTTGCGCCGATGGCTGCACCGGTGCGCCACACCGTTGCAGCCATACAGGCGTCTGCCGGCAGCACGCCGGCACGCCCGCGTTCAGCGGTTGCGCAGCGCGTGCACCGCCGGTGCCACCTGGGCCTGGCGGTCCAGTTCCAGGCCCACCTGGTCCAACGCGTCGGCCAGTGCTGCGGCATCGTCATCGCGCAATGTGGCATGGCCGACCTTGCGGCCTTCGCGCGACTCCTTGCCATAGTCATGCCAGTGGCCACTGGCCTGGGCCAGCACCGGCAACGGGTCGGGCATCCGGCCCAGCCAATTCAGCATGCAGGCATGGCCGAGCATGCGGGTGCTGCCCAGCGGCAGGCCCAGCACGGCGCGCAGGTGGTTCTCGAACTGCGAGGTCTCGCTGCCTTCGATGGTCCAGTGCCCGGAGTTGTGCACGCGTGGCGCCATCTCGTTGGCCAGCAGCTCGCCATCGCGGCAGAACAGTTCCAGCGCGAACACGCCGACGTACTGCAGGTGTTCGGCGACACAGCGTGCATAGCCGATGGCTGCCTGCTGCTCGGCGGCGGACAGCACGGCCGGGGCCACGCTGGCCGACAGCACACCGTCGACATGCCAGTTGCCGGTGATCGGCCAGGCTTCGAAACTGCCATCGCGGCCACGCACGGCCACCACGCTGACCTCGCGCTGGAAGGCCACGAAGCCCTCCAGGATCAGTCCGGTGCGCTCGACCTGTGCACCCAGCGCATCCCAGGCGGCATCAATGTCGGCTTCGCTGCGCAGGCGGAACTGGCCCTTGCCGTCGTAGCCCAGGCGGCGGGTCTTGAGGATGCACGGCAGGCCGAATTCGGCGGCCTTCGCCGCCAGCTCGTCGCGGCTGCGGATATCAGCGAAGGCCGGCAGCGGGATGCCCAGCTGCTGGAACAGGGTCTTCTCGCTCAACCGGTCCTGGGCCACCGCCAGCGCGGTCGGCGGCGGGTAGACCGGCACGCGGTCGGCCAGGAACTGTGCACTGTCGGCGGGCACATTCTCGAAATCGAAGGTGACCACATCGACCTTGGCAGCGAAGTCCGCCAGCGCCTGGCGGTCGTCGAAGGCACCGACGGTGAGCGGCGCCAGCGGGCCGCTGCAGGCGTCGGCCGCCGGGTCATACAGTTCGAAGCGCAGCCCCAGCGGCGCACCGGCCAGGACCATCATGCGGGCGAGCTGGCCGCCGCCCAGGATGCCGACGGTCAGGCTCATTGGCGCGGATCGTCGTGGGCCATCACGTCTTCGGTCTGGCGTGCACGGAAGGCGTCGAGCGCCTGGCCGATCGCCGGCTGGTCGCTGGCCAGCATCGCGGCGGCGAACAGCGCCGCGTTGGACGCGCCGGCATTGCCGATGGCGAAGGTGGCGACCGGGATACCGGCCGGCATCTGCACGATCGACAGCAGCGAATCCATGCCGTTGAGGGCCTTGGACTGCACCGGCACGCCCAGCACCGGCACGGCGGTCTTGGCGGCGATCATGCCTGGCAGGTGGGCGGCCCCGCCGGCACCGGCGATGATCGCGCGCAGGCCACGCGGGCCCGCCTGCTCGGCGTAACTGAACAACACATCCGGCGTCCGATGCGCGGACACCACCTTCACTTCGAACGGAACACCCAGGGCTTCAAGCTTCTGGGCGGCGTGCTGCATGGTTTCCCAGTCGGAACGGGAACCCATGACGATGCCGACAAGCGGCGCGATCGGGTTGGGGGTCATTGGCCGTCACCTGCCTTAAAGACGTATTCTAGCCATCTTCCACGCAAGACGAAGAACCATGGATCGCAAGCTGCTCGACCTGCTGGTGTCGCCTGACACCCGCCAGCCCCTGTCCCTGCTGGATGGCAAGGGCCTGGAAGCCCTCAACAAGGCCATTTCCGCCGGCGCGGTGAACAAGGCCGATGGCAACCCGCTGGCGCAGCCGCTGCGCGAAGCGCTGGTCACCCGCGACCGCAAGCAGGTCTTCCGCGTCGACGACGGCATCCCGGTGCTGCTGGCCGAGGAAGCCATCCCGACCGCCCAGATCGCCGATTTCCCGACCGCATGAGCACGCTGCCGACGCCGGATGCGGCCGTTGTCGCCGCCGATGTCGCGCGTGCACTGGCCGAGGACCTGGGCAGCGGTGATGTCACCGCCGCCCTGCTGCCCGACCAGGCCGACAGCGCCTACCTGCTGTGCAAGCAGGACGGGGTGATCGCCGGCCGCCCCTGGTTCGACGCCACCCACCGCGCGCTCGACCCGGACGTACGCATCGAATGGCAGGTTTCCGACGGCGACGCGGTTACCGCAGGCACCGTGCTGGCCCTGCTGCATGGGCGCAGCCGCAGCCTGGTCAGCGCCGAACGCACCTCGCTCAACTTCCTGCAGACGCTGTCCGGTACGGCAACCACCACCGCCCGCTACGTGGCGGCGGTGGCCGGTACCGGCACGCGCATCCTCGACACCCGCAAGACCCTGCCCGGCCTGCGCCTGGCTCAGAAGTACGCGGTGCGCTGCGGCGGTGGCGAGAACCATCGTTTCGGCCTGTACGACACGGTGATGCTGAAGGAAAACCACATCCGCGCTGCCGGTTCACTGGCCGACGCCGTGGCGGGCGCACGCCGGCAGTGGCCTGCGCTGCCGCTGGTGGTCGAGGTCGAGGATCTGGCGCAGCTGCGCCAGGCGCTCGACGCTGGTTGCGAACGCATCCTGCTGGACGACTTCAGCCCCGACCTGCGCCGCGAGGCGGTACGCATCACGGCCGGCCGCATTCCGCTGGAAGTGTCCGGCAGCGTCGGCCTGGGTGGCCTGCGCTCGATCGCCGAGGATGGCGTCGACTGCATCTCCATCGGCGGCCTGACCAAGCACGTGCAGGCCATCGATCTGTCGTTGAAGCTCGGCCCACCGCCGGGCTGAGGCCTGCAGGACTTGTAGAGCCGAGCCTACGCTCGGCTGCTTGTCGATTTGCGGCACGCCCTGCGCGCGCTTCGCGCTATGAGCCGAGCATGGGCTCGGCTCTACACGACCCGGGACGCCTTCACGGCTCGGCTACGGCCGCCTCTGCGACGCTGCCGGCATCCCCCACAGGAGCCGCGCATGCGCCGGATGCTCTTGCCTGCCTGTCTGCTGCTGGCCGCGGCCCCCCTGTCCGCAGCGGCGGCCGAAGCCTGCGATGTGCCACCGCGTTTCGGCCTGAGCCCATTGGCGGTGGCCATCCGCAATACTGCCTGCAATGAACACCGGCTCTGGTTCCGGCCTTTCATCGATCGCGATGGCCGCGCGGCGAGCCTGAGTGTCACCGAGGCTGAGAACGAACATCTGACCGACAACGGGCTGATTGCCTGGCAACGCGTGGCCGGCTACTGGCGCAACAGCGGCACGCTCAACGCGATGGGCAGCATCGCCGGCGCCAGCAGCTGTCTGGCACCACTGGGCACGCGCTACACCGACAGCGACTGCCGCACCTTCCTGATCGACAACCCGTGGTCGGCCGCGTTCATTTCCTGGGTGATGGTGCAGTCCGGCGTCCCCGGCTTCAACGCGTCGCCACGCCACATCGACTACATCCGTGCCGCGTACCAGGGCGGACCCTCGGGCGTGCCGTACCGGCTGGTCGATCCCGCGACCGCAAAGCCCGCACCGGGCGACCTGCTGTGCTTCCTGCGCGATCGCAGCACCACGCTCAGCTACAGTGGGCTGGTGCAGGCACTGGGCAACGGTTCGGTGGGCCACTGGAAATCACATTGCGAAGTAGTGGTGGCCGCCAACCTGGGGGGCGACCAGACCCTGTACCTGGTGGGCGGCAACGTGATGAACACGGTGGCGATGCGACTGCTGCCGCTGGACCGCACCGGGTTGATCAAGCTGCCGCCGGCGCGCGAACGCAACAGCACCGGCATCGAGCCCAGCTGCACGCCGGGCCGCGAGGACGAATGCAGCTTCAACCGCCAGGACTGGGCAGCGCTGCTGCAGCTGACGGCGACCGCGCCATTGGTGATGCCTTCGCCCTCCGCCGCGCCGATGCAGACGGTGCCGGCGACGGCGCCGTCTAACGTGCCCGCATCACCGATGTCCAGCGAACCGCAGCCACGGCGGTGAGTGCAGCGCTTGATCCAGCGCGCGTTCGCCGCCATCTTTGCCGGATCCACCTCTGACGGCTGACGCCATGCCCACCCTGCTGTTGTTGCTGATTGCCGGCGGAATCATCTATTTCTTCTGGAATGCGGCGCGTTCGGCCGCCGAGCGCGCGGTCGAGCTGGGCCGCAATGCCTGCCGCGCTGCCGACGTGCAGTGGCTGGATCAGGCGGTACATGCCACCGGCCTGCGACTGTCGCGTGGCGAGGACGGACGGCTCGGTTTCGAGCGCACCTTCAAGTTCGAGTATTCCTACGATGGCATCGATCGCCACGTGGGCCGCATGGTGCTGCGCGGCGACCAGCTGATCTCGTTCACCGGCCCCGGTGCCGCGCGGATCAGCCAGATCCGGCCGGATGTGGAGGATGCCGAGGATGTGTAAGAACTGAAGGTGTGCCGACCAACGGTCGGCACCCACACAATTCCGGCACCCACCGGTAAAACCTGCAAAGGAAGACGCCGCCCATCGGGGCGGCGTCGGAATGGTTACTTGACCACGCGCAGGTTCGGGCGGCCCTTGGGCGGCGGACTGGCCGGTGGCGTATCGTCCGGCGGCGTGCCGTCCTCGTGCAGCAGTTCGTCACTGGTCGGCGCGGTCTCGCTGCCCGGAATGTCATCCGGCAGCGCCATGCCCTGCCCGGTCTCGCGGGCATAGACCGCCAGCACGGCGCTGATCGGTACCTGCACCGGGTAGCTGGTGCCGGAGAAGCGGGCCGAGAAGCTCACCATTTCGTTGTCGATCATCAGCCGCACGACGGCGCGTTCGGCGATGTTGAGCACGACCCGGCCATCCTTGACCGCCGAAGGCGGCACCTGCACGCCGGGGACGCCGGCGTCGACCAGGATGTGCGGGGTCAGCTGGTTGTCGTTGATCCATTCCACCAGCGCCCGCAGCAGGTACGGGCGGTGGCTGGTCATGTGGAAGAAGTCTTCGGTCATGCGTGAAGTGTACGCGCCCGGCGCCCCGCCGGGGCGGATCGCCTGCACGCCGGTCGGCGTGCAGACGGGTTACGCAAGGTCGGATCAGACCGGCAGATCGCGCAGCTTCTTTTCCTGGTCGGTCAGGCTGCGGACGAAACCCGGGTGACGGAAGATGCGGTTGCCGTAGTCCTCGATCGCCTTGCCGTCCTTCGGCAGCGGCACGTCCAGCGACTGCAGGCGCCAGATGATCGGTGCCATTGCACAGTCGGCCAGGCTCATTTCCGGATTGAGGAAGAACTTGCTGGCCTTGAACAGCGGCAGCGAGGCGGTCAGCAGTTCCTTCAGGCGCTTGCGGCCGGCCTCGGCCTGGGTCTTGTTGCCCAGCTGGATGGCCTGCACCTGCGGTACCCAGTCGTGCTCGATGCGCAGCATGGCCAAGCGGATACGCGCACGCGAGAGCGGATCGACCGGCATCAGCGGAGGATGCGGGTAGCGTTCGTCCAAGTATTCGCTGACCACCGACGCGGCGTACAGCACCAGCTCGCGCTCGACCAGGGTCGGCACCGAGTGGTACGGATTGAGATCGATCAGGTCTTCAGGCGGGTTCTGCGGATCGACCGGGACAAAGTCGAAGGTGACCCCCTTGGCCGCCAGCACCAGGCGTACCCGGTGGCACAGTACGTCGTCGTTCGAGGAAAACAGCGTCAGTGTATTGCGCATGCGTACGCTCGCCGCCATCAAAGGCTCTCCCACGACAGGAGACCGCCTGCCGCATCGGCGCCGCCGGCACCGTGCCAGCGGTCGACTCCACCCCGAGTGTGCAACCGACCATCACAAAAGCCAATAGGCCCGGGCGATGGCCGGCGGCAGAATCAGTGGACGTCCTTCCAGTATTCCTTCTTCAGCAGGTACAGCAGGAACGTCAGCAGGGCCAGGAACAGGATCACCCATACGCCCAGCTGCTGGCGCTTGAGCGCGGCCGGTTCACCGGCGTATTCGAGGAAGTTGGTGATGTCCCGAACGGCCTGATCGTACTGGCCGGCATCGACCGACCCGGGCGTTTCGATTTTCAGGCCGGTTACCGGCGGGTCCATGCCAGGCGCTTCCGCCTTGCCGTGCACCGCATGCTGCAGGCCCTGCATCTCCCACAGCGGGTTGGGCATGGAGGCATTGGCGAACAGCGCGTTGTTCCAGCCCAGCGGGCGGCTGCTGTCCAGATAGAACGACTTGAGATAGGTGTAGACCCAGTCACTGCCCCGCACGCGCGAGATCAGGCTGAGATCGGGCGGCATCTTGCCGAACCACTTCTCCGCGTTCTCCTTGGGCATCGCCACCGGGATCGGGTCGCCGATCGCCGAGCCGGTGAAGTTGAGGTTGTTCATCACCTCTTCCTCGGTCAGGCCGAGGTCCTGCGCCATCCGCGAATAGCGCAGGTACTTCAATGCGTGGCAGCCGGAGCAGTAGTTCATGTACAGCTGCGCGCCGCGCTGCAGCGAGGCGCGGTCACCGAGGTCGTTGCCGGCCTGCAGCAGCGGGGTGCCGCCTTCGGCGGCGGAGGCCAGGAAACTGCCCAGCATCAGGGTGGCCGCCAGGGCCAGCCGGACCATCCAGCGCTCAGTCATGCGTGGTCACCCTCTCCGGTACCGGCTTGGTCCTGTCCAACCTTGTCCATAGCGGCATGGTGATGAAGAACGCAAAGTACAGGAAGGTCAACACCCGCCCGATGTAGGTCTCGTGCACATCGGTGCCCGGGCCGGAACCAATCACGCCCAGCCACACGAAGCACACCGCCAGCACGCCCAGCATCACCTTCGAGATCCAGCCGCGGTAGCGCACCGATTTCACCTTCGCCTTGTCCAGCCACGGCACCAGGAACAGGATCGCGATGGCCGAGAACATCACCAGCACGCCGCCCAGCTTGTTCGGCACCACGCGCAACATCGCGTAGTACGGCGTGTAGTACCAGACCGGCTTGATGTGTTCCGGGGTCACCAGGCGGTTGGCTTCGGTGAAGTTGTCGTGCTCCAGGAACAGGCCGCCGAAACCGGGGGCGAAGAAGATGATGAAGGCGGCGATGATCAGCAGGAAGCCGGCACCGACGCCATCCTTGAGCGTGTAGTACGGATGGAACGGAATGCCGTCGGCCGGGGCGTTCGGCGACCAGCGGTTGCCCTTGGGCCCCTTCTTGATCTCCACGCCATCGGGGTTGTTCGACCCCACCTCGTGCAGCGCGCCCAGGTGCAGCACCACCAGCAACAGCAGCACCAGCGGCAGTGCGATGACGTGCAGCGCGAAGAAGCGGTTGAGCGTGGCGTCACTGGGCAGGTAGTCGCCCATGATCCACTCGGTCAGGCCGTTGCCGATCACCGGTATCGCGCCGAACAGCGAAATGATCACCTTGGCGCCCCAGAACGACATCTGGCCCCACGGCAGCACGTAGCCCATGAAGGCTTCGGCCATCAGCACCAGGTAGATCAGCATGCCCAGGATCCACACCAGTTCGCGCGGCTTCTGGTAACTGCCGTACAGCAGGCCGCGGAACATGTGCAGGTAGACCACGATGAAGAACAGCGAGGCCCCGGTGGAGTGCATGTAGCGGATCAGCCAGCCCCACTCCACATCACGCATGATGTATTCGATGGAGCCGAACGCCTCGGCGGCGTTGGTCTTGTAGTGCATCGTCAGGAAGATGCCGGTGACGATCTGGTTGACCAGCACCAGCAGCGCCAGCGAACCGAAGTAGTACCAGATGTTGAAGTTCTTCGGCGCGTAGTACTCGGTGACGTGCTTGCGGTAGACCGGCATCAGGCCCGGCGCGCGGGCATTGACCCAGTCGGCCACGCCGCTGGCGGTACGAGCGAGGATATTGGCCATCAGGCTGCCCCCTGCGGATCGACACCGATGATGATGGTGTTGTCGTCCTGGTAATGGTGCGCGGGCACCTTCAGGTTGATCGGCGCCGGCACGTCCTTGAAGACGCGGCCGGACATGTCGAAGCGCGACTTGTGGCAGGGGCAGAAGTAGCCGCCCTTCCACTGCGGGTCATAGGGTTCAGGCCGGATCTCGGCGACCATTTCCGGCGAACAGCCCAGGTGCGTGCACAGGCCGACCAGCACGGAAATGTCCGGCTTGATCGAGCGCAGCTCGGGGTTCTGCTTCAGCACGTAGTCCGGCTGCTGGTCCTTCTCGCCGGACTCGGGGTCCTTGAGGCGGCCATCGAGCCCGTGCAGTGCATCGAGGATCGCCTTGGACCGCTTGACGATCCAGATCGGCTGGCCACGCCATTCCACGATCAGGCGTTGGCCTTCCTGCAGGGCGCTGATGTCGGCCACCACCGGTGCGCCGGCAAGCTTGGCACGGGCACTGGGGTTCCAGGATTTGATGAAAGGAACAGCGGTGAATCCGACGCCGACGGCGCCCACCACGGCTGTGGTGGCAGAAAGAAAACGCCGACGTCCGGTGTTGACTGGATCGTGTACCCCATCGTTGGCCATCCGGCACTCCGATATTGATTAGGTAGCTTTAAGGCTGCCAGCGGATCCGGTGGGGGCCAGAGCCGCATTGAATCATGGGCGAGTGTAGCGGAACCGTCGAGCGCCACACAACGCATTGCAACAACATTGATTACGGGGCTGCCAGCCAGTGGCCGGTCGGTGCCGGCCATTGCCCAAGGTTGCCGGCCAGCGGCCGGCACTACTGGTGCGTCAATGCGGTGCGGTAACGCTCGGCCAGCTGCCCGACCCGGCGCACGTAGTACTGGGTCTCGCTGTAGGGCGGCACGCCACCGTGGCGGTCAACCGCGCCTTCGCCCGCGTTGTAGCCAGCCGCGGCCAGGGTCAGGTCGCCATTGAAACGCTTCAACAACCACGCAAGATACTGCACGCCACCGCGGATGTTCTGCCCGGCATCGTAGGAATCGCTGACTCCGAAACGGGCCGCGGTTGGCGGCATCAGCTGCATCAGGCCCTGCGCGCCGGCGCGGCTGAGCGCGGTCGGGTTGTAGGCCGACTCGGCGTGGATGATGGCGCGCACCACGGCTTCGTCGACGCCGAACTCGCGCGCGGCCGAGCTGATCTCGGTCTGGAACGCGGTGGTGTTCAACCGCACCGAACCGAAGTCCACGCGCGGGTTGACGCCACAGGCGTAGCAGCGCTCCATGAAACTGTACCGGATGGTGCGCACCGGGCCGAGGTTGGCGACCTGGGTCGGGCGCGCACTGGTGTAGTGGCGCACGCCGTCCTTCATGAAGGAATAGACCTGGCCGCTGACCATGCGCCCGCTGCGCGAGGCAACCGGGGGCGCGGGTACGGCGGCTGGCGCAGCCGCCGGCGTCGCAGCGCTGGCCGCCACCGCCACCGGGTTGCGCTCGATGCTGGCCACGGTGGTCGGCGCCGGCTTCGGCGCGGCCACCACCGGGCGCGTTGCCGGGCGGAGGTCGCGGCTGTAGCTGATGGCGCTGCAGCGGGCCCCGGCCAGGCGCTTGCTGACATAGCTGGTGACCCCGTCGGCGCCCTGGCACTTGAACAGGGTGCCCGCGCTGGCCGGCGCAGCGGTCAGCGCAGCGATGATGATCGCCGTTGTCCCCAGTATCCCCTTCATGCCGGCGAGTGTCCCAGCTTCGCCGGGGCTTGCCAAGCGACGCGGCTCAGCCTGTGACGGGCGGCACAGCCAGCACCTGCCCCAATCCGGCCAGGCGCTGTGCCAGTTCATCGCGCAGGCCCGGCGGCGTGGTCCACACCGCCACCGGCACCCGGTCCAGGCTGAGGATCTGCGCCAGCATCATGCCGCGGCTCTCGGCGCCCATGCGCAGCAGGCAATGGTCGGGCCCATCGTCCTCCAGCACACCACACCAGGGCGGGATGCGGCCTTCCAGCTCGGCGCGGCTGCCGGCCAGGCGGACGATGGCCTGCAGGGCGAACGGGGCCTGGCTGACCGCCTGCCGCACCATCACATCCGGCGGTGCGGGCGTACGGCGGTGCATGCCCGGCTCGGCGCATTCGCGCACCGCGCCCATCCGGTCCACGCGCAGGGTGCGCCAGTCCTGCCGGCCCAGGTCCCAGGCCAGCAGGTACCAGCGCCGCCCGTAGTTGACCAGGTGCTGCGCCTCGACCTCGCGCTGGGTCACCGCTTCCTGGGCACTGCGGTATTCGAAGGCCAGCCGTGACGCCTGCCGGCAGTGCTGGGCCAGCTGCCCAAGCAGGCGTGCGTCGGTGGACGGAAGGTCGGACAGGGTGGCGGTGGCGGCATGCACCTCGCCGGCCTGCTGGCGGCGACGGGTCGGCACCAGCGGATCGAGCTTGGACAACAGGCCGCGCGCGGTGTCGTCGATGCCGGCGACGGTCGCAGAGGCCGCGCGCAGGGCGATGGCCAGGGTAGTCGCCTCCTCCTCGTCCAGCAGCATCGGCAGCACCGGCGCCCCTGCCCCCAGCTGGTAGCCGCCGCCAACCCCGGACGAGGCCCGGACCGGATAACCCAGCTCGCGCAGGCGCTCGACGTCACGGCGGATGCTGCGCCGGTCCACGCCCATGCGCTCGGCGAGCTCGGCCCCGGACCACTGGCGACGGGCCTGCAGCAGGGCGATCAGGCGCAGCAGTCGATGGGCGGTATGGCGCATGAAGGATCGAGGACAGAAGTCGTCCGCAATAGTGCCCCAGGATGGCCTCCAGTTCACCACCCACCGCAAGGAGCAATGCCATGAATTCACGCCAGATCACCCTGTACCACGCCGCCCGTTCCCGCTCGAGCGGCGCCGTGGCCCTGCTCGAAGCACTGGGTGCCGACTACCGCATGCAGGTGCTGGACCTGAAGGCGGGCGCCAACCTGGCCCCGGCCTACCTGGCCATCAACCCGATGGGCAAGGTGCCGGCGATCGTCCACAACGGTGCGCTGGTGACCGAGCAGGTGGCGATCTATCTGTACCTGGCCGACCTGTATCCGGAGGCCGGCCTGGCACCGCCGATCGGCGACGCCCTGCGCGGGCCCTACCTGCGCTGGATGGCCTTCTATGGCGCCTGTTTCGAGCCGGCGATGATCGACAAGGCGATGCACCGCGAGCCGCCGCCGCGCCTGATGTCGCCGTACAACGACGCCGAGACCGTGCTGCAGGTGATCGAGGCCCAGCTGGCGCAGGGCCCCTACCTGCTCGGCGAGACGATGAGCGCCGCCGACGTGCTGTGGGGCAATGCGCTGGCCTGGACCACGGCCTTCGGCCTGGTGCAGCCCGCGCCGGCCACGGCCGATTACATCGCACGGATGAGCGCGATGACCGCCTTCGACCGTTCGCGGCAGATCGATGCGGAGCTGGCGGCGTAAGCAGCGGCCCCTTGTAGAGCCGAGCCCACGCTCGGCTGCTCCTCCGCCTTGCAAAGGCAGCCGAGCACGGGCTCGGCTCTACAGTGATGGCCACGCTGGGCATGGGCTCGGTTGCACGGGCGCGGCGGCTGGCGCGGGATGCGGGTAGAATTACCCGCTTTCCCGCCACCCGAATGGATTAAGCGCCATGACCGGGACGCCAGACGTCTTTCCGCCCACCACACCGGGCGGTACCCCCCTCGTTGCCCTGCCCGCTGGTCCGCGCAAGCCCGACCAGGTGAAAGGCAAGCTGTACATCAAGACCCACGGTTGCCAGATGAACGAGTACGACTCGGCCAAGATGGCCGACGTGCTTGCCGCCAGCGATGGCCTGGAACTGACCGACAGCCCGGACGACGCCGACGTCATCCTGGTCAACACCTGCTCCATCCGCGAGAAGGCGCAGGAGAAGGTGTTCAGCCAGCTGGGCGTGTGGAAGGGGCTGAAGAACAAGGGCCGTGAAGTCATCATCGGCGTCGGCGGCTGCGTCGCCTCGCAGGAAGGCGAAGCGATCATCAAGCGTGCGCCGTTCGTCGACCTGGTGTTCGGCCCGCAGACCCTGCACCGGCTGCCGGAGCTGATCCGCGCACGCCGCGAACAGAAGCGCCCGCAGGTCGACATCAGCTTCCCCGAGATCGAGAAATTCGATCGCCTGCCCGAGCCGCGCGCCGAAGGACCCTCGGCATTCGTGTCGATCATGGAAGGCTGTTCCAAGTACTGTTCGTTCTGCGTGGTGCCCTACACCCGCGGCACCGAAGTCAGCCGCCCGTTCGAGGACGTGGTGGTGGAGGTGGCGCAGCTGGCCGCACAGGGCGTGCGCGAGATCAACCTGCTCGGGCAGAACGTCAACGCGTATCGCGGGCCCTATGGTGACGGTGAGTTCGCCGACCTCGGCCTGCTGATCCGCACCATCGCCGAGATCGATGGCGTCGGCCGCATCCGCTTCACCACCTCGCATCCGCTGGAGTTCAGCGATTCGCTGATCGATGCGTTCCGTGACGTGCCACAGCTGGCCAACTTCCTGCACCTGCCGGTACAGGCCGGCAGCGACCGCGTGCTGTCGGCGATGAAACGCGGCTACACCGCGCTGGAGTTCAAGTCGAAGATCCGCAAGCTGCGGGCGGTGCGCCCGGACATCTCGATCAGCTCGGACTTCATCGTCGGCTTCCCCGGCGAGACCGACGCCGATTTCGAGAAGACCATGAAGCTGATCGAGGACATCGGCTTCGACCACAGCTTCTCCTTCATCTATTCACGCCGCCCCGGCACGCCGGCCGCGGACCTGGAGGACACAATCAGCGATGCCGAGAAGCACGCGCGCCTGTCGCGCCTGCAGGAGCGCATCAATGCGCATGCCGCCGGCATTTCCGAGAAGATGGTCGGCACCGTGCAGACCGTGCTGGTGGAAGGGCCCTCGCGCAAGAACCCGAACGAGCTGACCGGCAAGACCGAGAACATGCGTTCGGTGAACTTCCCGGCGCCGGCGCGCCTGATCGGCCAGTTCGTGGATGTGGTGATCACCGAAGCGCTGACCAATTCGCTGCGCGCGCGGGTGGTGACGGAATGAATCTTCGGGTCGGAGCCCCAAAGGGGCTCCGACCCGCCGGCCCGATAAATTGGGGTCGGAGCCCCTGCGGGGATCCGACCCCCTGCCTTCAATCCAGGCGCTTGCGGAAACGCAGGATGGCCAGGGTCATCATCACCACGATGAAGGCCAGCAGCGCCAGCGCGTCGTGCCACAGCTCCCACAACGAGGCGCCGCGCAGCATGATGCCGCGCACCAGGCGCAGGAAGTGGGTCAGCGGCAGCACCTCGGCCAGCCACTGCACCGGCCGCGGCATGCCAGCGAACGGGAACATGAAGCCCGACAGCAGGATCGACGGCAGGAACAGGAACAGCGTCATCTGCATCGCCTGGAACTGCGAGCGCGCACGCGTGGAGATCAGCAGGCCCAGCGCCAGGTTGGCCAGCACCAGCAGCACCGCGGCCAGATAGATGTCCAGCAGGCTGCCGCGAATGGGTACCTGGAACAGCCAGGTGCCCAGCACCAGCACCAGCGTGGTCTGCAGCAGGCCGATGGCCGCATAGGGCAGCACCTTGCCGACCATCAGCTCGCTGCGCGACACCGGCGTGGCGATCAGCAGTTCCATGTTGCCGCGCTCGCGTTCGCGCACCACCGCTACCGCCGTGAACATCACCAGGGTCATGGTCAGGATCACCCCGATCAGGCCCGGTACGATGTTCACCGCCGAGCGCCGCTGCGGGTTGTAGAAGCTGGTCACGCTGACCGGACCACTGGCGATGCTGCCTTCGCGCAGGGGACGGGTGTTGCTGGTCGGGCGCGTGTCCAGCGGCACCTGCGCCAGCTGGATCGCCGCGCTCTGCACCACGGTGTCGCTGCCATCGACCAGCACCTGCACCGCCTCGCGTCCATCGAAGCGGCGACGCTCGAAGTCGGCCGGCACCACGATGCCGACACTGATCTCGCCACGGCGCAGCGCCTGCATCAGCTGGGCAGGCGTGTAGGCTTCGCTGCGCGGCGTGATCACGCCGGTGGCCACCATGTCCTGCACCAGCGCGCGCGAAGCGGCGCTGTTGGCCTGATCGGCGACACCCGCATCGAGATGACGCAGGTTGAGGTTGATCGCATAGCCGAACAGCAACAGCTGCATCACCGGAATGCCAACGATCATCGCCAGCGTGATGCGGTCGCGGCGCAGCTGCCGCAGCTCCTTGAGCATGATCGCCCACAGCCGGCGCAGGTTCATCCCGCCGGCTCCCGGCCGCGGCCACGGGTGGCGGCCACGAACACATCTTCCAGGTTCGGCGCCACCGTCTGGATACGGGCCTGCGGGTCAGCGTTGGCAAGTGCACGGGCCAGCACTGCGACGTCCGCTGCGCCCTCATTGCACAGCACGCGCAGCTGGGTGCCGATCTGCGCCACGCTCAGCACACCGGGCAGCTCAGACAGTGCGCGGCTGGCCTGCCGCGGCTGCGACGACGTGACCTGCAACGTGCGGCCGTCCAGCCGTGCGCACAGCTCAGCCGGCGTGCCATCGGCGACCAGCGCACCACGGTCCAGGATTGCCAGCCGGTGGCAGCGCTCGGCCTCGTCCATGTAGTGGGTCGACACCAGCACGGTGGTACCGGCGTTGGCAAGTTCAAACAGGGCTTCCCAGAAATCACGGCGCGATTCCGGATCGACCGCGCTGGTCGGCTCGTCCAGGAACAGCAGCTCGGGCGCGTGCACGACGGCGCCGGCCAGGGCGAGGCGCTGCTTCTGGCCACCGCTGAGGGTTCCGGCCAGTTGTGGCTGACGGTCCAGGAGATGGTACTGCTCCAGCAGCTCGTCGACCCGCTGCCGGGCCTGCGCGCGTGGCAGATCCTGGATGGCGGCGAGGAATTCCAGGTTCTCGCGCACCGACAGGTCCTCATACAACGAGAAGCGCTGGGTCATGTAGCCGATGCGCCGGCGCAGTGCTTCGGCCTGCTCGGGAACCGCCAGCCCCAGCACCTGGATCTGCCCAGCGCTCGGTTCCAGCAGGCCGCACAGCATGCGGATGGTGGTCGACTTTCCGGATCCATTGGGCCCCAGGAAGCCGTACACCTGCCCGCGCGGCACGGTCAGGTCGACATTGTCCACGGCCAGAAGATCGCCGAAGCGGCGGGTCAAGCCCTGCGCATGCACCGCGATGTCGTCGCCGGTGTTCAGAAGCGCACCTGCACCGGCAGTCCGGCCGGAAGCTTCTGCATGTCGGTGGCCGTGTCCACTTCGATCTCGGCCAGATAGCTCAGGCGCTCGACGTCATCACCGGTCAGTGCGTAGTACGGGGTGAACGAGGGCTCGCTGCGGATTGAGCGCACGTGCCCCTTCAGCACGGTGCTGCCGTCTTCCAGCTGCACCTGCGCAGCCTGCCCGACCTTGACCTGCAGGCGCAGCGGCTGCGGCAGGTAGACGCGTGCATAGGGGCGCTCGCCGACCAGCATCACCGCCAGTGGCGCCCCGATCGGCGCCTGGTCACCCTGCCGGTAAGGCAGGGCATCGACAACACCATCGCGCGGCGCGCGCAGCTGCAGCTTCTGCAGGTTGACGCCCTGCACCACCTGCTGCGCCTGCGCGGCATCGGCGGCCGCCTGGCCCTGGGCGATGTCCTGCGCGCGGCTGCCGTGCACCAGTTCCAGCCAGGCCTGCTCGGCGGCCCGCACGCTGGCCTCGGCACTGCCGGCAGCCGCCCGTGCACGGTCCAGCTCGGAGGCGGCGATCAGGCGCTGGCGTGCCAGCGGTTGCACCCGACGGTAGTAGGCCGTGGCTTCAGCGGACTGCGCGCGCAACGCGGCCAGCTGCGCCTGGGCCTGCGCGATCTGTTCCTGGCGCGGGCCGATCTTCAGTTCTTCCAACTGGGCCTGCGCGCGCACCGTGTCGGCCTGCGCCGCGGCGAACTGCGCGTCGCCGCGGGCGGGGTCGAGCTGCATCAGCACTGCTCCGGCCTTGACCTGCTGCCCCTCGCGTACCTCCACCGTGGCGATCACTTCGGCCGCCGGCGCCGGCACCGTGATCCGGTCCCACTCCAGCGTGCCGAGCGCTGCAGGCGGCGCCTGCCCACACCCGGCCAGCAGGCCGATACCCACCAATCCGATTCCACGCATCCCATTGCCGATGCCCATGCCATCCCCTCCTGCGACGGCGCCACGGTGCCATCCGCCCCGTGCACCCTCTATGATTCCGATCAGCCCTGACGGTTTTTTCACCACGCGTTGGCGAGCCTTTGGCTGCAAGGCTCCGCGCCACCTATCCACAGGTTGATTCGGCATCATTCCACAACCGGTGTGGAAAACCGGCAACACGGCATCCTGTTGCTCGCCTGGCAGCGGAACCTGCGCTGCGATCACGAAGAACGCCGGCGTGCCCGGGAAGTTCTCGGCCACGCGCTGCGACGTGCCCTCCCTCCCGGTCCGCCCGTCCTGCGGGTGCCGGCACGCCCGGGTCCGTGACGATTTTTTCACCACCCCCTCATGACGCTTGTGGCACAAGCACTGTAGAGGTCTATCCACAGGTTTCCGCAGCCCCCGTCCACACCGGGTGTGGAAAAGCATGTATCGACCCCGTGCTGGCCGCGCGCCCGCTGCGCGCGCTACCCTTGTCCTCCCTGAATACACTGCGGTGGAAGGCTTCCGCCCCACCCAAGGCAATGAAAAGCATCGAACATCGAGACTTCACCCTGTCGCCGGAAGACACCGAGCGGCTGGCCAACCTGTGCGGCCCCTTCGATGGGCACCTGCGCCAGATCGAGCTGAAGCTCGGCGTGGAGATCGCCAACCGCGGTTTCGTGTTCCGCATCAGCGGGCCCAACGAAGCCATCGTCGAGGCGCAGAAGCTGGTTGAAGCGCTGTACGCCGAAGCCGGCGAAACCACCTTCGACAACCACGCCATCCACCTGCGCCTGGCGCAGGCCAACGTCGAGCAGATCGCCGAACGCTCCTACGAAGCGCAGGAGGTGGCGATCAAGGTCAAGCGCGGCACGGTGCGCGGCCGCGGTGCCAACCAGGGCCGCTACCTGCACCAGATCGCCACGCATGACATCAACTTCGGCATCGGCCCGGCCGGCACCGGCAAGACCTTCCTGGCCGTGGCCAGCGCGGTCGAAGCGCTGAACGAATCACGGGTGCAGCGCCTGATCCTGGTGCGCCCGGCGGTGGAGGCCGGCGAGAAGCTGGGCTTCCTGCCCGGTGACCTGAGCCAGAAGGTCGACCCCTACCTGCGACCGCTGTACGACGCCCTCTACGAGATGATGGGCGTGGAGAAGGTGGTCAAGCTGCTGGAAAAGAACGTCATCGAAATCGCGCCGCTGGCCTACATGCGTGGCCGCACGCTCAACGATGCCTTCGTGATCCTGGACGAAGCACAGAACACCACCATCGAGCAGATGAAGATGTTCCTGACCCGCCTCGGCTACGGTTCCACCGCCGTGGTCACCGGCGACCTGACCCAGACCGATCTCCCCAAGCACGTGAAGTCCGGCCTGCGCGATGCCATCGACGTGCTGCGCGAGGTCGAGGGCGTCAGCTTCACCTTCTTCGAGTCGCGCGACGTGGTCCGCCACCCGCTGGTGGCGCGCATCGTCAGCGCCTACGATCGCCGTGACCTGCATCAGATCCAACCTGGAGCAACTCCATGACCCGTGGTCCCGTGCGACTGGACGTCGCCGTCAGTTATGCCCTGCCGCGCACCGGCCTGCCGGCGGCGGTCAGCTTCCGCAAGTGGGTGGCTGCTGCGCTGAAAGGCCGCATCCGCGAGGCCGACCTGGCCATCCGCGTGGTCGATGCCAAGGAAGGGCAGTCACTGAACCGCCATTATCGCGGCAAGGATTACGCGACCAACGTGCTCAGCTTCCCGGCCGAAGTGCCCGAAGGGCTGCCCAAGGGCGTGAAGTTTCCGCTGCTGGGCGACCTGGTGATCTGCGCACCGGTGGTGGCCCGCGAGGCCGATGAACAGGGCAAGGCGCTCAACGCCCACTACGCACACCTGACCGTGCACGGCGTGCTGCACCTGCTCGGCTGGGACCACGAGGACGACAAGGAAGCCGACGCCATGGAACAGCTGGAGCGCGAGATCCTGGCCGAGCTCGGCATCGCCGACCCCTACGCCGGCGAGCGCTGAGGCCCACGCACACCGGGATCTTCACGGAGGACGCGCCCATCGCGCTGCTGCCCGCACTCATCGCCGCTCTTCTGCAGGTGACCACTGCCCCGGGCATCGACCCCGGCCGGGAACGACCGTCGCCGTTCCCGGCCAGCGACAGCGCCGCCGACATTGCCGCCAAGGTCGCCGAGGTGCAGGCGTTCTTTGACGTCAGCCAACAGACGGCGCGTCAGGCGGTCGCCGAGGCGCAGCAGCACGCATTGATGGAACGTTTGAAAGCGCGCCACGCGGCACGCCTCGCCGGAATCTGGGTGGACAACGCGGCAGGTTGGAACGTCGTCGTTCGACTGACTGGCCCAGCACCCGCGGCCGATGAGACACATCCAGGGGCGGATGGCCCGCAACGCGTGCGCTACATCACCGGCGCCGCGATGACCGAAGCGGAGATGCAGCGCCGCCTGCACGCACAGCGGGACTGGCTGCTGGCCCAGCTGCCCGACCTGTTCGGCTATAGCCTGGATGTCACGACCGGGGAACTGGAGGTTGAGCTGCGCGATACCCCGGCCAACCGCGCGACGGCGGCGGCCGTGCGCGATCACCTGCAGGTGCAACTGGGCTATCCGGTCAGGCTGCGCTGGTACCCTGCGACCACGCGCCGGTATCCGCCCTGATTGCCTTGGGGCGCTCGCGATGGCTGGCCGGGACCGGTACGATCACCGGCCTGCCTCCCGTTGCGGATCCCGTGCCCGTGCTGCGTATTGCCCTGCCCCTGCTGCTCGCCGTGTCCGCCCCGGCCGCTGCCCTGGACCTGCCGGCCCTGATTGAATGCCGCCAGGGCGTGGCCGAGCAGGCCGCGTTGGCGCCCCTGCTGGCTGATCCACTGAAAGCCGTCGCCCACGGCCTGCAGCCGCTGCCGCAGGGCAACCAGTTCATGAGCGAGTACCGGCTGGCCCAGCCGATCAGCGTGTTCGGCGCCCGCACCGAACGGGTCGCCGTGGCCGGGTCCAGCGTCATGGCGATCCTCGACCAGGCCGATCCGCGGCCGCTGGCCAGGCAGCTGGGGCTGGAGACCGGCTACGACCAGGACGGCAAGTTCATGGCCGGCCGCGAGCTGGTCAGCCGCGACGTGACCGATCCGAAGACCGGCGAGGCCCGGATCGAGTCGATCATCCTCAGCGTCTCCACCGTGGCCTCCCATCCCGGCAAAACCCTGGCCGGCTGCACCTACAGCCTGGACCTGCCCGAGGAAGAAGCCCCCGCCCGGCCTGAACTGGCCCCGCCGCCGATCACCGGACCGGGCAGCGACGGTCACTGACAGGCCGCCACATCCTGCTAGACTTGGGCCAACGCCCGGCTTGCCGGGTGCCCTTTTTCCAGAGATGTCAGAAGACGACAGTAGTAGCTCCGCACAGGAGCCCAGTGAAAAGAAGCGCGGCTGGCTTGAACGCCTGACCTCCGCCTTCTCCGGCGAACCCCATACCCGCGACGAGCTGGTCGCTGTCCTGCACACCGCGCAGGAAGAGGGCCTGATCGCCGCCGATACCCTGAAGATGATGGAAGGCGCCATTTCGGTGGCCGAGCTGACCGTGGGCGACGTGATGATCTCGCGCTCGCAGATGGTTTCGCTGCCGGTCGAAGCGCCCTTCCTGGAACTGATGAAGCAGGTGGTCGAATCCGGCCATTCGCGCTTCCCGGTGCACGGCGAGAACAAGGACGACATCCTTGGCATCCTGCTGGCCAAGGACCTGCTGCGCGGCGTGGTCGCCGACAACGGCCCGGCCAACGTGCGCGAGCTGCTGCGCCCGGCAGTGCTGATCCCGGAGGCGAAGAAGCTCAACGTGCTGCTGAAGGAATTCCGCCTGTCACGCAACCACATGGCCATCGTGGTCGACGAGTACGGCGGTGTCGCCGGCCTGGTCACCATCGAGGACGTGCTGGAACAGATCGTCGGCGAGATCGACGACGAGCATGACGAGGCCGAGGATCCGTCGGCGCAGATCGCCATCCAGTCCGACGGCCAGTACGTGGTCGACGCGCTGACCCCGATCGGCGACTTCAACGAACGCTTCGGCGCTACCTTCTCCGACGAGGACTACGACACCATCGGTGGCCTGGTCACCGAGGCCGTGGGCCACCTGCCGGAAGTCGGTGACGAGCTGGCGCTGGACCGCTTCATGTTCCGCGTGGCCCGCGCCGATGCGCGCCGGGTCCAGGCCTTCCACGTGACCGTGCTGCCGCCGGACGCGCAGGACGACGCTTGAAGCGCGGCGCCCTCCTGGCACTGCGCCTGAGGCTGTGGCTGGCACTGTGCGTGCTGGCCACGGCCCTGCCGCTGGCCGCCTTCGCGCAGCCGGCGGCACCCGAACCTGCTGCACCCGCCACCAGCGCCGAGGCTCCCGCCCCGCGCATCGGGGTGGTGACCATGCAGCCGGGCACGGTGTTCTTCGAGCGCTTCGGCCACGACGCCATCGTCGTGATCGATCCGCTCAGCGGCGAAGCGACCTCGTACAACTTCGGCTACTTCGATCCGTCCGAGGACGATTTCATCAGCCGCTTCGTGCGCGGCGACATGATGTACTACCTGGTGGCGCTGCCGCTGCAGCAGGATCTGTCGTACTACGACGAGACCGGCCGTGGCGCCAGCGTGCAGTGGCTGGACCTGCGCCCGGAGCAGGCACGTGCACTGGCCGCCGACCTGGCCGAGCGGGCCAAGCCGGAAAACGCGCGCTACCACTACGACTACTACACCGCCAACTGCGCCACGATGGTACGCGACACGGTGGACAAGGCGCTGGGTGGCGGCCTGCAGTCGCAGCTGTCGGGGCGCTCGCGCGGCAATACCTACCGCAGTGAATCGGTGCGCCTGGCCTCGCCGGCACCATGGATGTGGCTGGGCTTCGATGTCGGCCTCGGGCCGTTCGCCGACCAGCCGCTGTCGCGCTGGCAGGAAGCCTTCGTGCCGATGCGCCTGGCCGATGCGCTGCGCCAGGCGCGCAACAGCGATGGCCGGCCGCTGGTGCAGTCCGAACAGGAACTGCTGCCGCACCGCATCGACCCGGAGCCGAAGGAATTCGCACGCCGCTGGTGGCCGTGGCTGCTGCTTGGGCTGGTCGTGGCCGGCGGCGTGCTGGCGCTGCGCAACCGCCCGCGCCTGCTGGCCGGGCTGGCCCTGCCGTTCTGGCTGCTGTGTGCCATCGCCGGCAGCCTGCTGGTGTTCCTGTGGGGCTTCAGCACCCACTACGCCGCCTGGGCCAACCGCAACCTGCTGCTGCTTTCGCCACTGGCCGTGCTGCTGCTGCCAGGCGCGATCGCGCTGCTGCGCCGGCGCGCGCCGGGCCGCATGTTCAGGGTCGTGCTGTGGCTGCTGGCGGTGCAGGCCGTGGCGGCGCTGGTGCTGCACTGGCTGAGCCTGCAGGCGCAGTACAACGTGCAGTGGATCGTGCTGCTGCTGCCCGTCCACGTCGCGCTGGCGTGGGTACTGGGGCGCCGTCCTCACTTGTCCGAAACACGGCACTGACGCACGATGGCGGGCATGTCATTGCCCGCCTCCGCTTCCGCCCCTGCCTCGGCCAACCCCGCCTGCGTCATCAACTGCGTCCACTACGATGACGACGGCAAACGCCACGACATCAGCCTGGATGCCATCAGCGATGTCATTGCCAGTGGCAACGGCTTCGTCTGGGTCGGCCTGTACGACCCCAACGACGATGTGCTGCTGAAACTGCAGGAAGAGTTCTGCCTGCACGACCTGGCCATCGAGGACGCGCGCAATGCGCACCAGCGACCCAAGGTCGAGACCTACGGCAATTCGCTGTTCGTGGTGGTGACCACCGCGCAGATGGTGGACGAACGCATCCAGTACGGCGAAACCCACGCCTTCCTCGGCCCGCGTTTCCTGGTGACGGTGCGCCACGGCGCCTCGCTGTCCTACGCCCCGGTGCGTGCACGGGTCGAGCGTGAACCGCAGCTGCTGAAGATGGGCCCGTCGTACTGCCTGTACGCGGTGACCGACTTCGTGGTCGACAACTACCTGCCGATCGTGCACCGCTTCCGCGACACCCTGGACCTGCTGGAAAAGGACATCTTTGCCGACAGCTACAAGCGCAGCACGGTGGTACGGCTTTACGAGCTCAAGCGCGAACTGAACAAGATGCGGATGGCGGTGGCACCGCTGCAGGATGTGCTGGCGCAGCTGCGCCGCTACCAGGGTGACCTGATTCCCGATGAAGTGAAGCTCTACGTGCGCGACGTGCATGACCACGCGGTACGCATCAGCGATGTGATCGACACCCTGCGCGAGATGCTGGGCACCGCACTGAGCGTGAACCTGTCGCTGGTGACGCTGGCGCAGGGCGAGACGGTCAAGCGCCTGGGTGCATGGGCCGCACTGCTGGCAGCGCCGACGCTGATCACCAGCTGGTACGGCATGAACTTCAGCCACATGCCCGAGCTGAGCCAGCCGTGGTCGTATCCGCTGATGATTGTCGGCGTGGGCGGTGTGTGCGTGGGCCTGTACCGGTTGTTCAAGCGCGCGAAGTGGTTGTAGCGCGTATCGACCAACGGTCGATACCCACCATGCACGGGGGTGTCGATACCCAGCAATCCGGTAGGCCGCGACCGTTGGTCGTGGCACATGCCCCGCTTCTGGTAGTGCCGGCCGCTGGCCGGCAACCAGGGCAATGCCGGCCAGTGGCCGGCACTACCGTTCGGCATCAAGCCACGTAGACGGTCTTGATGTTCATGAACTCGTGGATGCCGTGGTCGGCCAGCTCCCGGCCGAAGCCGGACTGCTTGCTGCCACCGAACGGCAGCCGAGCGTCGCTCTTGACGATGGCGTTGACGAACGCGGCGCCGCATTCCATGCGCTGCGCGAAGGCTTCGCCGCGCACCGGGTCGCGCGTCCACACGCTGCCGCCCAGGCCGAAGCGGGTGTCGTTGGCCACGCGCAGCGCCTCGGCCTCATCCTTGACCCGGATCACCGCAGCCACCGGCCCGAACAGCTCCTCGTCGTAGGCAGGCATGCCTGGGCCGACCTGATCGAGCACGGTCGCCGGATAGCCCGCATGGGTGCCGGCAATGGGCTCGCCGCCGACCAGAACGCGCGCGCCCTTGGCGACGCTGGCCTGCACCTGCTTGTGCAGTTCGTCGCGCAGATCGGCACGGGCCATCGGCGCCAGCGTGGTGCCACGCTCACTGGGATCGCCATACTGGCGCTGGCCCGCGGCTTCAACGAAGCGTCGGGTGAAGTCATCGGCCACCGCATCGACCACGATGAAGCGCTTGGCCGCAATGCAGGTCTGCCCGCTGTTGTCGAAACGCGACTTCACCGCCGCCGCCACGGCCTTGTCGAGGTCGGCATCGTCGAGTACCACGAAGGCATCGCTGCCACCCAGCTCCATCACCGACTTCTTCAGCTGGCTGCCGGCATTGGAGGCGATCGAGCGCCCTGCCCGTTCGCTGCCGGTCAGCGTCACCGCCTTCACCCGTGCGTCGCGCAGCACCTCGGCAGCCTGGTCGTTGTCGATGTGCAGCACGTCGAACACGCCCTCAGGCAGGCCTCCGTCACGACACACCGCCAGGATCAGGTCGGCGCACTGCGGCACGTTGCTGGCGTGCTTGAGCAGGGCCACGTTGCCAGCCATGAACGCCGGGGCCAGGAAACGGAACACCTGCCAGACCGGGAAATTCCATGGCATCACCGCGAACACGCAGCCGATCGGCTCGTAACGCACGTAGCTGCGCTGGGCTTCGGTATCGATCAGCTGCGGCTTGAGATAGTCGGCCGCGTGGTCGGCGTAGTACTCGCAGGCGGCAGCGCACTTGTCGACCTCGGCCAGCGCCTCGGCCTTGAGCTTGCCCATCTCATGGGTCATCGCCTGCTGCAGGTCGTCGCGACGCGTGCGCAGCTGCGCGGCGATCTGGCGAAGGACGGCACCGCGATCCTGCAGCGAGCGATCGGCCCAGCCGGGGAAGGCATCGGCGGCAGCCTGCAGGCGCTGCTCGATGTCAGCAGCGCCCATCAGTTCATGGCGGTAGGTCACCTGGCCGGTGGCCGGGTCGATGATCTCGACGGTCATGGGGGGTCTCCATCTGGAAGACCCCCATTGTGCGCCGCTGTCCGTGAGCCGGGTGTTGCCGGCGCTGTCGACAGGCCGTGTACTCAGCCGTTGTCCTGCCGCGCCAGCTGCAGGTCGCGCTGGCGCCGCTTCTCGGCGCGGGCGTTGATGTACCAGCCGATCACCGCAGCGATCGACACCGCAGACACCAGCAGCGTGGCCAACGCGTTGATCTTCGGACTGATGCCCATGCGCACCGAAGCGAACACCTTCATCGGCAGCGTGGTCGAGCCCGGCGTGGCCACGAAGCTGGCCACCACCACGTCATCCAGCGACAGGGTGAAGGCCAGCAGCCAACCCGCCACCAGCGCCGGCGCGATGATGGGCAGGGTGATGCGGGTGAACACGGTCAACCGGCTGGCGCCCAGGTCCATCGCCGCTTCTTCCAGCGACAGGTCCATTTCCTGCAGGCGCGAGGACACCACCACGGTGACGAAGCAGAGGGTGAAGGTCACGTGCGCGATCCAGATGGTGGCCAGGCCACGCGCCGGGAAGCCGGGAATCGCGCCCATCGATGCCAGCAGCGCCATCAGCGAGAAGCCCAGGATCACGTCCGGCATCACCAGCGGCGCGGTCACCAGCGCGCCGAACAGTGGCTTGCCACGGAATCGCTTGAAGCGGGTCATCACCATCGCCGCCAGCGTACCCAGCACGGTGGCGGTACAGGCGGTCCAGAACGCCACCACCAGGCTGGTCCACATCGCGTCCATCAGCGCGCGGTCGGCGAACAGGTCGCTGTAGGCGCGGGTGGAGAACCCGGCCCAGACCATCGCCAGCCGCGAGCTGTTGAACGAGTAGAACATCAACAACAGGATCGGCAGGTACAGGAAGGCGAAGCCGAGCAGCAGCACGCCCAGCCCCAGGCCCTTGGCGGTACGCGGGCTCATGCCTGCTTCCCTTCCAGCAGGCGCTGCTGGGAACGGTTGAACAGCAGGATCGGCACCAGCAGCAACAGGATCATCGCCACCGCCATCGCCGAAGCGCCCGGCCAGTTGCGGTTGTTGAAGAACTCGTTCCACAGCTGGCGGCCGACCATCAGCGTCTCCGAACCACCGAGCATTTCCGGGATCACGAACTCACCCACCGCCGGGATCATCACCAGCATGCAGCCGGCGATGATGCCGGCCTTCGACAGCGGCAACGTGATGCGCAGGAACGCCTGCCACGGCTTGGCGCCGAGGTCGTAGGCCGCTTCCAGCAGGCGGTGGTCATGCTTGACCAGGTTGGCGTACAGCGGCAGCACCATGAACGGCAGGTAGCAGTAGACGATGCCGATATAGGCGGCGGTCGGCGTATCGATCAGCTGCAGTTTCGGCAGCCCCATCGACGTCATCAGCGTCTGCAGGCCAGTGAACTGCAGGAACTGGTCAAGCAGGCCATTGCGGTCCAGGATTGCCTTCCACGCATACACGCGGATCAGGAACGAGGTCCACGACGGCAGCACCACCAGCATCATCGCCACGTTGCGTGCGGCCGGCGACAGGCGCGCGATGGCATAGGCCATCGGATAGCCGATCAGCAGGGTGAAGAAGGTGGAGATCGCCGCGATCTTGATCGAGCTCAGGAACGCCTGCGCATAGATCGAATCGCGGAACAGCGCCAGGTAGTTCTCCAGGTTCAGCTTCAGCGAGAAGCCGCCGTCGGCGTACTGCAGCAGCCAGGTATACGGCGGCGAGCCGACCCGGCTGAGCGAGAAGCTGATCATCAGCACGATCAGGAACGGCACTGCGAAGAACAGCAGCAGCCACAGGTACGGAATGCCGATCACCGTGGCACGCAGCCCCGGCAGCCAGCGCTTCAGGCCGGCGACGCTCATGAGGTCAGCACCACGCCGTCGTTGTCGCGCCAGTGCACCCACACGCTGTCACCCCAGGTCAGGCCGTCGCTGGCCCAGCGCTGCGAGTTGGCGAAGTTGGCCAGCACCTTGGCGCCGCTGGGCAGCCGCACGTGGTAGACCGAATGGCTGCCGAAATAGGCGATGTCCTCGATCACGCCCTGCGCTTTGTTGGTGTGCCCTTCCGGCTCGTCCTTGCCGATCATCACCTTTTCCGGGCGCAGCGCGAATGCGACCGGCTGCCCTTCGTAACAGGTGATGCCATGGGCGATGTAGATCGGTGCCGGGAACAGCGGCGAGCGCACGGTCACGTACTCGGGCAGGTCCTCGTCGATCACCCCGTCGAACAGGTTGACCGAACCGATGAACTCGGCGACGAAGCGGTTGGCCGGCTGCTCGTAGACCTCGTCCGGCTTGCCGACCTGCTGGATCCAGCCGGCATCCATCACCGCGATGCGGGTAGCCATGGTCATCGCTTCTTCCTGGTCGTGGGTGACCATCACGCAGGTCACGCCCGACGACTCGATGATGCTGACCAGTTCCAGCTGCATCTGCGAGCGCAGCTTCTTGTCCAGTGCGCCCATCGGCTCGTCCAGCAGCAGCAGCTTCGGCCCCTTGGCCAGCGACCGCGCCAGCGCCACGCGCTGCTGCTGGCCACCGGACAGCTGGTGCGGCTTGCGCTTGCCCAGGTGGCCCATCTGCACCAGGTCGAGCATCTCGCCGACGCGCTTGCTGATCGCGTCCTTGCCCAGGCCATCCTGCTTCAGGCCGAAGGCAATGTTCTGTTCGACCGTCATGTGCGGGAACAGGGCATAGGACTGGAACATCATGTTGACCGGCCGCTGGTACGGCGGCAGCGCGTCCAGGCGCTGGCCATCGACGGTGATGCTGCCCTTGGTGGGCGTCTCGAAGCCGCCCAGGCAGCGCAGCAGGGTCGATTTGCCGCTGCCGGAGCCTCCGAGCAGGGCAAAGATCTCGCCCTTGCGCACGTCCAGATTGACGTCGTCGACGGCGACGAAACCGTCGAATTCCTTGCGCAAATCACGAATGGAGAGATAGCCGGGCGCACCGGTCGTGTCGACGACGGCGGCTACCGGCTGGGCTTCAACGGGCATGGGGGCTCCGGGAGCGGGCGGTGGACAGCGGCCGCCATTCTAACGGCCGGGGGCTGCAGGGGATATGACGGCAACGGGTGGCACCCACCGGGCCGGGGGGATCTGCAGATCTGGTGGGGGCCGACCGTTGGTCGGCCCCGCCGGAAAAGCATGCCGACCAACGGTCGGCACCCACCTGCCAGCCAGCCCTTAGCGCCCGGTCTTCACCTCGGTCCACAGCCGGGTGTAGAGCTTGTCGGTCTCCGGCGTGTTGATCGAGTAGGTGAACATCTTCTCGGCCACGTCGGCCGGCGGGTAGATGGTCGGGTCGGTACGGATCGCCTCGTCCACCAGCGGGGTCGCGGTCGGCACCGGGTTGGCGTAGTGGATGAAGTTGGTGTTGGCCGCGGCAACCTTCGGCTGCAGCAGGTAGTTGATGAAGGCGTACGCGGCTTCCGGATGCTTGGCGTCCTTCGGGATCGCCAGCATGTCGAACCACTGCGGTGCGCCTTCCTTCGGGATCGAATAGGCCACGTGCACGCCATTGCTGGCTTCCTCGGCGCGGTCGCGGGCCTGGATGATGTCACCCGACCAGCCGACCACCAGGCAGGTACCGCCGTTGGCCAGCGAACCCACGTACTGCGAGGAGTGGAAGTTCTGCACGTACGGGCGGATCGACTTCAGCAGGTCGGCGGCCTTCTGCAGCTCGGCCGGGTCGCCGCTGTGCGGGTCCAGGCCCAGGTAATGCAGTGCGATCGGGATCATGTCCGCCGGCGTGTCCAGGATGGTCACGCCGCAGTCCTTCATCTTGCTGATGTTCTCCGGCTTGAACACCAGGTCCCAGCTGTTGGCGATGTCGGCGCTGCCGCCGAAGCGCTGCTTCAGCATGTCCACGTTGTAGCCGATGCCGGTGGTGCCGATCATGTACGGCACGCCGTACTGGTTGCCCGGGTCCTGGGTGGCGATGCGCTTCATCACCGCCGGATCGAGGTTGGCCAGGTTCGGGATCTTGCTCTTGTCCAGCGGCAGGAACACACCGGCCTGGATCTGGCGACCGAAGAAGTTCAGGGTCGGCACCACCACGTCATAGCCGCTGTTGCCGGCCAGCAGTTTGGTCTCGACCATCTCGTCACTGTCGAACACATCGTAGGTCACCTTGATCCCGCTCTCCTTCTCGAAGGTCGGAATGGTGTCCTCGGCGATGTAATCGCTGTAGTTGTAGACGTTCAGGACCTGGCTGTCCTGCGCGCCGCCATTGCCACCGCCACAGGCGGCGAGCATGGCGGAGGCCAGGCCGAGCGTGAGGATACGCAGCTTCATCGGGTGCTCCAGAATGCGGGAAGGGGGGGCCGGCGGGGCCGGCGACGGGTGCCAGCCTACCCCCCGGCGGCGGATTTTTCTATTCCGGATGCTCAGACGTTCAGCAGCAGGAACTCGCGCTCCCACGAGCTGATGACGCGGAAAAAGGTCTCGTATTCCTTGCGCTTGACCGAGATGTAGGCCCGGCAGAAGCGCTCACCCAGCAGGGCCTGCAGCTCGCTGCACCGCTCCAGCCCGTCCAGCGCCTCGCCCAGCGAGCGCGGCAGGTTGTAGCCCAGTTCCTTGGCGCTGCCGGTCACCGGCGCATCCGGTGCCAGCCGCTCGCGGATGCCCAGCAGGCCGCAGGCCAGGGTCGCGGCCATCGCCAGGTAGGGATTGGCATCGGACCCGGCGAAACGGCTCTCCACGCGCATGTTCTCCGGCGTATCCAGCGGCACGCGCAGGCCGCAGGTGCGGTTGTCGAAGCCCCAGTGGACGTTGCTCGGCGAGACTTCGCCGAACACCAGCCGGCGGTAGGAGTTCACGTTCGGCGCGAAGAACGCCATCGCCTGCGGTGCGTACTTCTGCAGGCCGCCCAGGTAGTGGCCGAACACCGGGCTGAACTCGCCCTCGGCATCGGTCTCGCCAGCGAACACGTTGCTGCCATCGCTCACCCGCACCAGGCTCTGGTGGATGTGCATGGCACTGCCCGGCTCGTTTTCCATCGGCTTGGCCAGGAACGTGGCATACACCCCGTGGCGCATCGCCGCTTCGCGCATGGTGCGCTTGAACAGGAACACCTGGTCGGCCAGGTCCATCGCATCGGCATGGGTGAAGTTGACCTCCAGCTGCGCCGCGCCGGACTCGTGGATCAGCGTGTCCACGTCCAGCTTCATCGCATCGGCGTAGTCGTACATCAGGTCGAGGATCGGGTCGAACTCGTTGACCGCATCGATCGAGTACGACTGCCGCGCGGTCTCCGGGCGCCCGGAGCGGCCGGCCGGTGGCAGCAGCGGGAAGTCCGGGTCGGTGTTCTTCTGCACCAGGAAGAACTCCAGTTCCGGCGCCACCACCGGGCGCAGGCCCAGCTCGGCGTAGGCTGCCAGCACGCGGCGCAGCACGTTGCGCGGCGCCAGTTCGTGCGGCTCACCGCTCTTGGTGTAGCAATCGTGGATGACCTGCGCGGTGGCGTCGGCCGCCCACGGCACCATGCGCACCGTGTCCGGATCGGGGCGCAGCATCATGTCCGAGTCGGACGGCGAGGTCAGCTCGTAATAATCGTCAGGGAACTCGCCGGTGACGGTGGTGGCGAAGATGCCCTCAGGCAGGCGCGTGCCGTAGTCGTGCGAGAACTTGTCGGCGGGAATGATCTTGCCGCGCGCGTTGCCGGTGATGTCCGGCACCAGGCATTCCACCTCGGTGATGCGCCGCTCCTTCAGCCAGCGCAGCAGCGTGCTTTCCTGCGGTGCGGGGGGCGTGGCCGTCTTGCGCGGGCGCGTTCGGGAACTCATCGGGAATCCAGTCGGTTCTGTTGGTGCTGCCGGCAAGCCTGGCCGAACGCACGGAAAATAGCGTGATAGAACGGCGCCTGCATGACACGCCACTCCGGGTGCCACTGTACGCCGAGCACGAAACGATGGTGCAGGCTGCGTGCCGCTTCGACCAGCCCATCGTCGGCCACGGCCTCGACCTGCAGCCCCTGCGCCAGGCGGGCGACACCCTGCCCGTGTACCGAATTGACCTGCGCGCGGCCACTGCCGTGCCACTGCGCCAGCCAGCCATCGGCGGCCAGCGTGACCGCGTGCGCCGGCCCATACTGCACCTCCACCGGCGCCTGCGGTTCTTCGCGATGGTCGGCCAGGCCAGGCACCGCGTGAACCTGCGGATGCAGGCTGCCGCCCAGCGCGACGTTCAACTCCTGGAAGCCGCGGCAGATCGCCAGCACCGGCAGGTCCAGCGCCAGTGCCTCGTGCAGCAACGCAAAGGCATTGGCATCGCGGGCCGGGTCATGTGGATTGCCTGGCCAGCTGCGGCCACCTTCGTAGTGCTGCGGTTCGATATTGCTGACCGCGCCGGTCAGCAGCAGGCCATCCAGCCCCTGCAGCCAGTCGCCGGCCGGCAGCGGTGGCTGCAGGCTCGGCAACACTACCGGAGTCACCTCGGCCGCCTCGGCCAGCGCGCGCACGTACTTCTCGCCGGCCACCGCGAAACGGTGATGGCCGAGCACGGTGCTGTCGGTGGGCAGGCCCACCCAGGGCAGGCGGCGCATGGGAAAACTCCTTGGCGTGCCAACACGTTACCCGTCGCCCGGCGAAGCCGGCAAGTCGGTGCCGTCACACCACAGCCGTCACGCATCGGCGAAACTACCGGGGTGAACGCCGATCGACCTGCCCCGCTCCGCCCTCCCGCCCTGCACCCGCGAGGCCTGCAGTGAGCGCCGCGTTCCCGCCCAGCTGGTACGCCGCCAGCCTGCCCGAACCGCCCGCACTGCCCCCGCTGCAGGGTAATGTGCAGGCCGACGTTGCGGTGCTGGGCGCCGGCTATACCGGCCTGACCGCAGCCCTGGAACTGGCGGCACGTGGCCGGCGCGTGGTAGTGCTGGAAGCGCAGCGGATCGGCTGGGGCGCGTCCGGCCGCAACGGCGGGCAGGCGCTGGTCGGCTATGGCTGCGAGGTGGACGAACTGGAGCGTCAGCTCGGTCGTGATGATGCGCGCCACCTGTTTGACTGGTCGCGCGACGCGGTGCAGGCGATGCGCGCCCGCATCAATCGCCACGGCATTGACTGCCATTGGGTGGAAGGCCACGCCAGCGTCGCCATCCGCGAACGCCATGAACGGGAACTGCGCGTCCACTGCGAGCACCTGCAACGCCACTACGACTACCCCATGCAGTGGTGGGACCGTGACGCCCTGCGCGCGCAGCTGGACAGCCCGCGCTATCGTGCCGCGATGTTCGATCCGCTCAGCGCGCACCTGCACCCGCTGGCCTATGCGCGCGGTCTGGCCGATGCGGCGCGCGCGGCCGGCGTGGTGATCCACGAGCATTCGGCGGTAACCCGCGTGCAGCGCGGACCGCAGCCGACCCTGCACACCGCCCACGGCAGCGTACGCGCCGCGCATCTGGTGGTGGCCGGAAATGCCTGGCTGCAGGGCCTGCTGCCCGAGCTGGAACGGCGGATCATGCCGGTCGGCACCTATATCGGCGCCAGCGCGCCGCTGGGGGCCGAGCGCGCCCGCGCCCTGATCGGCAACGACATGGCCGTGGCCGACACCGCCTGGGCATTGGACTATTTCCGCCTCAGCCACGACCATCGCCTGCTGTTCGGGGGGCGCGCCAGCTACTCGGCGCTGCCCCCACCCGGCCTGCGTGGGGTGATGCAACGGCGCATGCACCAGGTGTTCCCGCAGCTGGCCGACGTGGCACTGGACCAGGTATGGGGCGGCTACGTGGACATCACCCGCAACCGCGCCCCGCATTGGGGCCGGCTGGACGGCGACCTGTACTTCGCGCAGGGCTTCTCCGGCCACGGGGTGGCCGCCGCCGGGCTGGCCGGCGAGGTGATCGCCGCCGCCATTGCCGGCCAGAGCGAGCGCCTGGACGTGTTCCAGCGCCTTCGGCATGCGCCCTTCCCCGGCGGCCGGCTGCTGCGCACGCCGCTGCTGGTGGCGGCGATGTCCTGGTACAAGCTGCGGGATGCATTGTGGTGAAGATTCTGCATCTCCACCTGTATTGAACGTTCTGACAAACGTACCGCAGCGCTGATCGTGCTGCACACGTCACAGATTTTCACGCGACATCTGTGATGGATGGCTGGACAATTTCCTAAATGCGCAGCTATGCAATTGCATAATCGTTCGCAGACCGATACCGTCCTGAGAAACCGGGCCCCGCGGCGAATGGATGCTGACAGGGGACACGTAGGAGAGGGGGACGTGCGATTGGACTGGTGGAAAGAAGGATTGTTGCTGAAGGTGCGCATTCGTCCGGCTGGCCTGATGATTGCCTTGCTTTATGCAGTTGCCTATTGGGCAACCCGACAGCTGTCGCTGGATCAGTTCTATTTGCCAGCCGGCATCCGGGTGGCAGCCGTGCTGTTGTGCCCGCCGCGCCTGTGGCCCTACCTGCTGCTGGGCGAATATGCGTACTTTGCACAGTCCCGCGTGCCGATGATCGAGAAGTACGGCCTGACATGGGTCATTGTTGCCTCCGCATTCCTCATGCCAGCGGTGATGCTGATTGTGAAGCTGCAACGGCGACTGATGGCGGAGTCGCAGACGATCGGCCTCTTGTTGATTGCCGCCGCTTCCAGCGTCGTTATTACTCTGCTCAACCTCAGCTTTTCCCATCTGCTCTGGCCAACACCTCCTTCCACACCCTTCCTGACCAATGCCGCGCGCTTCAGCGTGGGTGATTTCATCGGCATTCTGACGGTGGCCCCCATCGCCATGCTGTGGGCGCGGCAGGACGTGGGGCAGGAGTGGAACGCTCGACGAAAGACCCCGATGCTGGCAGCACTTTCATCGATGCTGCTGATCGGGATAGCAGCGACTCAACTGCCCGCAGACTGGATTGCATTGAAGGCAACGTTCCTGCTGCTGTTGGCACTCCCCGCGGCCGCGCTTACCTGCCTGTATGGCTGGAAGGGGGCTGCCCTTGCAGTGCCGGTGCTCAACATGGTCATCGGCCTGACCACGCCCAACACCCATCCCACCGCATTCGATCCAGCGGCCTTCATCACCCAGCAGATCATGGCGATCAGCGGCATCGTATTGCTGCTGCTCGGATCACGCATCACCCACTTCTACCACCGTTACAGGCTGCGCGAGATGGGGGAAAGGGACGCCATCCATCTGGCGAGGAGCTCGCAATTGGCCAGCGAGATGGAGCTGCGTGAACGTGCCCTGCACCTTCGCAAGCTCGGCGACGGCATTGATACGTCGCTGGTTGAGCTGGCCGAATGGCTCAAGGCCCAGGGACATCACGCAGTGGCCAACAGCCTTCTGCATACCTCGAATGTACATTCGCGGCTCTTTCGCGAACAGACAAGCATGGTCTATCCCTCGGGCCTGGAGCATCTTGGGCTTTACGTGGCCCTGCAGGCGGGTGGCATCCGTGAGTCGTGGAAGCTGACGGAGCGCGTTCTCCGCCCGGATCTGAAAGGCGACCCCTGCAACCTGAGCGTGGAACTCCAATTGGCCGCTTACCGGACACTGATTGATGCGGTCTCCATTCTTCTCAAGCATGAAGGTGGTCAGATTCGCATTCGTGCAAGGTGCGGCGGAATGGGCTCCAGGCGCGGAATCCTCATGGTCGTGTCACTGCTGGAACAGCGCAGACGCCTTTCCAAGCAGACAACGATGGCAGCGTTCGAGCGACTGACCGGGCGAACCCTCCCCTATGACGGGACCGTTGACTGCTATCGCAACCGGGTCAGGATTCTGTTCCTCGACCGCGAAACCAGACTGGAGGCAGTAGCCAGTACTCCATCGCGGTACGGCTGCCCCGCACCCTCTGCGCTGCAGTAGTGCATTTCACAGTCAAGCGACCGGATCGAACCAACACAGCAGAATCGCATAACGTCCCGCTCGTCCCCCTGGCCCAGGGCGTCATGGGCACCCGGCGAACACCGGGTGCCCATGCAGTCTGATACTGAAGCTGGCCGATATCCCGGCAACTGTCAGTATCAGGGTGCCTCTACTGCCCACAACACATCAGCTCCGCTTGCATATCTGACCAGCGTGAATGCGGGGGCCCGATAGACAACCGTTCTGGTGGCCTTGGCGGGAACAGGCAGGCGCTGCTCCGGCAACGACACCTTCGCAGACGGGTCACCTGCCGGCAGCACCCAGAACGTGCCGGCAGCATTGCCGATCACGATGTGCACGTGCCCTGCGAGATCGTTTACCTGGAAATAATCCATGCCATCGCGCTCGAACCCATAGACCAACCAGCCGGGATCCACGCTCAGGTCTTGTGCTTGAGGAGTCGACTGGCCGAGTCCTTGGCCGGCCAACTTGATTCCATGGTCGTCACTCGGGGCAAAAGCAAAAACGGATACCGGCACCAACATCAATGCACCAGCAAATGCATGAATTCGGAAACTTCTCACACTGACCTCCAGGTTGGATGCAATACGGATCAAGAAGGATGCTACCGCCAATCGCATCAGCATATACCGGGCGGACTCCGCAGTGCCTGTCGGAGATAATCCACTGGATCGATGCAAACCCATGCCACGCCGAAGCTGCCTCCGAAATCGCCAATACCCGCGGCGAAACCCGCGCACGGTGCGGGTCAGCGGCATCTGCGACAAGGCCCTGGACAGGCGCGTGCAACAGCAGGATGTCGTCGATTGTGTGACGGCGAACACAGCGGACAGCATCAACCGCCGAATGTGGCGGGTGCAACGGCTGAAACGCGATCGACACATGGGCGCACTGATTGTGGATGATTCACCGTCCTCTGGTGGCTATGCCGCCGCACTGCCGGGCATGTAGGGCCTCGAAGCATGGGAAGCCGCCGATTGCAGCGCAAAGGGAGGCCAGACACCTCGATTGCACCCATCTCCAACTGTCGATAGTGTCTGCGGAAGTGGTCAGTCATCATTGGCCGGGAGACGAGAGGCGCGGGCTTGGACCGATTCAAAGAAGCAATTGAACTGAGCTTCCGGATCCGACCCGTCGGAATCGCACTCGCGGCCGTCTACGCCCTGGGCTGCCTTGCCTCGCGTCAGTTCTCGCTGGATCAGTTCTTCCTGCCCGCGGGCATCCGGGCAGCGGCACTACTGATCGTCCCGACCCGCCTGTGGCCCTACCTGCTGCTTGGCGAGTACGCGTACTTCGCAACCTTGCGCATTCCCATGATCGACAGCTACGGCCTGGCCTGGGTCATCCTGGCCTCGACGCTGCTGATGCCGGTGGCGATGCTGGTGGTCTACCTGCATCGCATTAGAATGCCATCGGAGTCCGCCACCGGCCTCTGGTTGCTGTCGTTGACCTTCTGCACGGCGTTGTTCGTCCCGGCTCTCAATATGGGCATTTCATTTGCTCTGTGGTCGAACCCACCGCCGAGCAACCTGCTTAGCGCAGTTGATCGCACGATCTTTGGCCACTTCGCCGCCATCATCACCCTCGTGCCGTTGGCATTCCTCTGGTCGCGACGACACGCGGCCCCCAATTGGACGCGCCGCTTTGCTGCGCCTACGGTCACGGCCATCCTGGTGATGCTGGTCCTGGGCCTGTGCATGCAGCTTACGGCCATCAGCGCCCACACCACACGCACCCACCTGGTACTGCTGTCCTCCCTCCCAGCGATCGCCCTGACCTTCATGCATGGGTGGCGTGGCGCTGCCATCGCGATTCCGCTGTTGAACCTTCCACTCCATTTCGCCACACCCAGCACCGGCCTACCGTCCTCGTTCGACCTGGGCACCTTCGCCACCCAGCAGAACATGGCCGTGATGAGTGTCGCACTGCTCGCCCTGGGGTCCAGCATCAGCTATCACCATGAGCGTGCACGGTGCCGTGGACTGGCAGAGGAAACCACGTTGCGCCTGGCACGTAGTTCGCACCAGACCCGTGAGCGTGAGCTTCGCGAGCGCGCCTCCCATCTCAAGCAACTCGGCGAAGGCATGGACAGCTCGCTCGGCGAGATGGTCAGCTGGCTGAAGGCGCAGGGGCATCATGCGGTGGCCAACAGCCTGCAGCACGCCTCATCCGTGCACTCGCGGCTGTTCCGTGAACAGGCCAGTCTGGTCTACCCCACGGGGCTGGAGCAGGTTGGGCTGTATATCGCGCTGCGGGTTAGCGGCGCATGCGAAAGCTGGGACAACTCCCATCGCGTGATTCCGCCCCGGCTGGAGGGCAACCCCTGCCTGCTGACTGTCGACCTGCAGCTCGCCATCTATCGCTCGCTGATCGAGGCGGTGTCGCTGCTGCTGGAACTGGAGTCGGGACAGGTCAGCGTGCGCGCCCGGAGCGGCCAGGCGGGCGACCGGCGCGGCATCGTGGTGGTCGTTGGCCTGCTTGACCGCGGTCGCACGCTGTCGAACCGGACCGTTCAGCAGGCCATCGAGCGTCTGGCCGGCCGGATAATGGCCTACGGCGGCACGGTGCATTGCCGTGGCAACCGGCTCCGGCTCGTCCTGCACGAATCGCTTTCGGGTACAGCGGCGGCATTCGCATCGCCTGCCTGATCGGTGAACGACGCGCAGGGCACGCTGCTCCGGCTAAAGTTGCACCCGAAACCGCCGCTATCCGTGCCGAGTCCCTCCCTCGTGAGCCACCGCATCATGCCCGTCCTGCCGCAGGCCGCCGTCGATGGCGACCTGGCCGATCCGCTGCCGCAGCGGATCCTGCTGGTCGAAAACTCCCGTGCGTTCACCGGCATGCTGCGCGAGGCCATCGAGCAGCGCCTGGAACTGCCGGTGGTGATCGCTTCCACCCTGGCCGAGGCCGATCGCCTGCTGAGCGAGGATGGGGGCTGGTTCCTGGTACTGACCGGGCTGGTGCTGGCCGACGGCGACCGCGACGCGGTGGTCGAGTTCTTCCTCAGGCGCGGCCTGCCCACCGTGGTGGTCAGCAGCGTCTACGACGAGGATCTGCGCAAGCGCGTACTGCAGCAGCAGATCATCGACTACGTGCTGAAGAACACGCCGGGCAGCATCGACTACCTGGTGTGGCTGGTGCAGCGCCTGGAGCGCAACCGGCGCATTGCGGCACTGGTGGTGGACGACTCGCCGTCCGCGCGCGGCTATGCCGCCGCCCTGCTGCGCATGTACGGCCACGAGGTGCACGAGGCCGCTGACGGCAACGAGGGCCTGGCCGCGATCGACGCGCATCCTGCGATCCGCCTGGCCGTGGTCGACCAGGAAATGCCCGGCATGCAGGGCGTGGAGTTCACCCGCCGCCTGCGCACCCTGCGCTCGCGCGACAAGGTGGCGGTGATCGGCATTTCCGGCAATACCGACGCTTCGCTGATCCCGCGCTTCCTGAAGAACGGCGCCAACGACTTCCTGCGCAAGCCGTTCTCGCGCGAGGAGTTCTTCTGCCGCGTCTCGCAGAATGTGGACCAGCTGGAGCTGATCGGCACGCTGCAGGACCTGGCCACCCGCGACTTCCTCACCGGCCTGCCCAACCGTCGCTGCTTCCTGGAACAGAGCCAGCGCCAGCTGCCGCAACTGCAGCTGCATGGCCAGTGCGTGGCGGTGGCAATGATCGACATCGACCACTTCAAGCACATCAACGACACCTACGGTCACGAAGCCGGCGATGACGCGCTGCGCGCGGTGGCCGGTGCGGTGGCCGCGCATGCCCGCAGCCACGACCTGACCGCCCGCTTCGGCGGCGAGGAGTTCTGCCTGCTGGTGCCGGACATGGAGCAGGACGAGGCCCTGCTGTACTTCGAGGAACTGCGCCAGCGCATCGCCGCGCTGGAAGTGGACATCGGCACCGCCAGCCTGCGCATGACGGTGAGCATCGGCCTGTGCTGCCTGCGCCCGCAGCGCGATGCACTGCACCGGCTGATCTCTGAAGCCGACCGCCAGCTGTACCTGGCCAAGGCCGGCGGCCGCAACCGGGTCAGCTGCACCACGGTGGCCAGCCCGCTGCGCCCGCGCGAGCCCGCGCTGACCTGACCGGGCAGCCTTGATCCAGATCAACGCCGCGCCAGCGCGGCAGCTCTACAGTCAGCCCCGACATACGCATGAAGGGGAGCCGGGGATGGCACTACTGGTCTGGCAGGACGATCTGAACATCGGCATCGATGTGATCGACCAACAACACCGCCGCATCATCGAGATGCTCAACCATTTGCACGTGGCCCAGGCCAGCATGCAGCGTGCGGCAGTGGGCGAGGTGATCGACGAAGTGGTGGACTACACCATGTCGCACTTCGCGTTCGAGGAAGAACTGATGGAGGAAGCGGGCTATCCGTTCTGTGCCGCGCACAAGCGCGTGCATGAAGTCTTCATCAAGCGGGTATCGGAGTACCGCATGCGCTTCCAGGCCGGCGAGGACATCAGCGATGAACTGCGCACCATGCTCTCGCGCTGGTTGTTCAACCACATCCGCGGCGATGACCAGGCCTACGCCGAACAGGTCAAGGCGCACTTGAACCAGTTCGCCCGCGAACACCAGGGCGGCGGTTGGCTGGGGCGCACGCTCAAGCGCTTCTTTGGCTGAGCCGCAGCGCGCGCCGGTGCAGGGCCACCAGCGCGCACAGGGTCGCTGCCGCAGTCAGGCACAGGTAGTAGCCGACCGCGACCAGGCCGAAGCGTTCCGCCAGCCAGGTGGCCAGGTACGGCGCCGGCGCCGCACCCAGAATGCCGGCCAGGTTGAATGACAGCGAGGCGCCGGTGTAGCGCACTTCCACCGGGTAGATCTCGGCCAGGAAGGTGCCGCAGGGGCCGTAGGTCAGCCCCATCAGGAACAGGCCCAGGCACAGGAACGCCGTGACCAGCCAGGGACTGTGCGGCTGGAACAGCGGAGCGAACAGCACGCCGAAGCCGATGATCAGCACGCTGGCCACGATCATCGTGCGACGCGTGCCCCACCGGTCGCCATAGCGCGCCGACAACGGGATGCCCAGCGCGAAGAACAGCATGCCGGCCATCTGCATCAGCAGGAACTGCTCGCGGCTGTAGCCCAGCACGGCGGTGCCATGGCCGAGGCTGAACACGGTCATCAGGTAGAACAGCACGAAGGTGGCGAACGCCCCCAGCGTGCCCAGCAGCATCGCCACCGGATGGTCACGCAGCACCGTCCACATCGGCAGCCGCACCGGCGCCTTGCGCTCCAGTGCCTGCTTGAAGTCGGGCGTCTCATGGATGTTCAGGCGCACCCACAGGCCCAGGCCGACCAGCAGCGCGCTGGCCACGAACGGAATACGCCAGCCCCACTGCAGGAAGTCGTCCTGGCTCAGGCAGCGGCCGAGCGCCAGGAAAATGCCCGCCGACAACAGGAAACCGATCGGCGCGCCCAGCTGCGGGAACATGCCGTACCAGGCGCGCTTGCCCGGCGGCGCGTTCTCGGTGGCCAGCAGCACCGCCCCACCCCACTCGCCGCCCAGCCCCAGGCCCTGGCCGAAGCGGCACAGCGCCAGCAGCGCGGGCGCCCACAGGCCAATCTGCGCGTGGGTCGGCAGCAGACCGATCAGCACCGTGGACAGGCCCATGGTCAGCAACGCGGCGACCAGGGTGGCCTTGCGGCCGATGCGGTCGCCGAAATGGCCGAACACCGCCGAGCCGACCGGCCGTGCGATGAACGCCACCGCGAAGGTCGCCAGTGACTGCAACAGCGCCGCCTGTTCGCTGCTGTCCGGGAAGAACAGGTGCGGGAACACCAGCACTGCGGCCGTGGCGTAGATGTAGAAATCGAAGAATTCGATGGTGGTGCCGATCAGGCTGGCCAACAGGACGCGGCGGGGAGAGTTCACGGGCGGTGCGGCAGCGGTGATCGTCGACATCGGCAACACGGGTAACGGCGGATCGCCCGATTCTGCCACGGGCCGGTGGCCGCACGGGACGATGGTTTCAGCCGACACCGATGCCAACGAGGGTGGCAGGCGCCATTGTTCTGCAGGTTCTCGCCCCTGCTCGACCACATTCCACGAAATGCAGCCGAGCATCGGCTCGGCTCTACATGTGGGCGCAAGCCCCGACGCCGTTACAGCTGGATCCAGGTGGCCTTGATCTCGCTGTACTTGTCGAACGCATGCAGCGATTTGTCGCGCCCATTGCCGGACTGCTTGTAGCCACCGAACGGGGCGGTCATGTCACCGCCATCCCAGCCGTTCACCCAGACGCTGCCGGCGCGCAGCTGGCGTGCGACGCGGTGGGCGCGGCCCAGATCGCGCGTCCACAGGCCGGCGGCGAGGCCGTAGCGGCTGTCATTGGCCAGGCGCACCGCTTCGGCTTCGTCGTCAAAGCCGAGCACCGCCAGCACCGGCCCGAATACTTCCTCGCGCGCCAATGCCTGGTCGGGGCTCACCTGATCGAACACCGTGGGCTGCACATAACAACCGCCCGCCTCGACATCGGCGCGATGACCGCCCAGCAGCAGGCGGGCGCCCTCGCTTTCGGCACGCACGATATCCCCCATCACCTTGTCCAGATGCGCGGCATCCACCAGCGCGCCCATCGGTGCGTCGGCGTCAAGCGGGTGGCGCGGCTGCATGTGCTGGCCGTAGGCAACCACCTGGTGCACGAAATCCTCGCGGATCGAGCGCTGCACCAGCAGCCGTGACCCGGCAGTACAGACCTCGCCCTGGTTGAAGAAGATGCCCCGTGCCACCGCCTTCGCAGCGGCATCCAGATCGGGGGCATCGGCAAACACCACGTGCGGGCTCTTGCCACCACACTCCAGCCAGACCCGCTTGAGGTTGGACCGCCCTGAATACTGCAGCAGCCGCGCGCCGGTGGCCGCGGAGCCGGTGAACGCCAGCACGTCCACATCCATGTGCAGGGCCAACGGCTCACCGACGCGCGCACCGTGGCCCGGCAGCACGTTCAGCACGCCCTCCGGCAGGCCCGCTTCGGCGGCCAGCGCCGCCAGCCGCAACGCACTCAGGGGCGAGCGCTCGGAAGGCTTGAGCACCACCGAGTTGCCCATGGCCAATGCAGGCGCGGTCTTCCAGCACGCCATCAGCAACGGGAAATTCCACGGCACGATCGCCGCCACCACGCCGGCGGGCTCGCGCGTGACCAGGCCCAGCTCATGCGGGCCGGTGGGCGCGACCTCACCGTACAGCTTGTCCACCGCTTCGGCCGTCCAGCGCAGGCAGCGCACCGCGCCGGGCAGGTCGATACGACGCGCATCACGCACCGGCTTGCCCATGTCCAGGGTTTCCAGCAGGGCCAGCTCGTCCGCGTGTTTTTCCACCAACGCCGCCAACGCCAGCAGCACGCGCTTGCGATGGGCCGGGCTGGCCTGTGACCAGTGGCCCGCATCGAAGGCACGCCGCGCCGCGCCCACTGCGCGCTCCACGTCCTGTGCATCGCAGTCGGCGACCACCCCCAGCACGCGACCATCAATCGGGCTGATGCAGTCGAAGCGCGCGCCGCTGGCAGCGTCGGTGTAACGACCCTCGATAAAGGCCTGTCCGGGTATCGAAAGCTGCTGGGCCAGCGCCTGCCAGTGGCTGCGGTCGGGAAAGTCGGCCATGTCGGGCTCCTCGGAACAGTTTCCCCGGTTATACCGGCGCGGCCGCGACTCCACCGTGACGTGGCTGCGCTACATTTCCCCCATCGGACCCGATGGAGCTGGCATGAAGCGTTCCGCGAGCGACCTGCACGATCTGGCCACCCGACGCCCGGAGTCATTGGAGGCGTACTGGATGCCGTTCACCGCCAACCGCCAGTTCAAGGCCGCGCCGCGTGTGCTGGTGCGTGCCGAGGGCATGCACTACGAGGATGTCGACGGCCGCCAGATCCTCGATGGCACCGCAGGCCTCTGGTGCTGCAACGCGGGCCATGCAAGGCCGCGCATCGTCGAGGCCATCGTCGAGCAGGCGCGCACGCTCGACTATTCGCCGGCCTTCCAGATGGGCTCGCCGCCGGCCTTCGCGCTGGCGCAGCGGCTGGCCGCCTTGGCGCCGGCCCCGCTCAACCATGTGTTCTTCACCAGCTCCGGTTCCGAGGCGGTGGATACCGCGATGAAGATCGTGCTGGCCTACCACCGCCAGCGCGGCGAGGGCCAGCGCACGCGCTTCATCAGCCGCGAGAAGGCCTACCACGGGGTGGGTTTCGGCGGCATGGCGCTGGGCGGGCTGCCCAACAACCGCAAGCCGTTCGGCCTGCAGCTGGGCGGCGTCGACTACCTGCGCCACACCCTGGACCTGCCGCGCAATGCGTTCAGCAGGGGCCTGCCGCGCCAGGGCGCGGAGCTGGCCGATGACCTGGAACGGCTGATCGCGCTGCATGATGCCTCGACGATTGCCGCCGTATTCGTTGAACCCATTGCCGGCTCAGCCGGGGTGATCCTGCCCGCACCGGGTTACCTGCAGCGCCTGCGCGAACTGTGCGACCAGCACGGCATCCTGCTGGTGTTCGACGAGGTCATCACCGGTTTCGGCCGGGTTGGGATGCCCTTCGCCGCGCAGCGCTTCGGGGTCACCCCGGACCTGCTGACCTTCGCCAAGGCGGTCAGCAACGGCGCGGTACCGCTGGGTGGCGTGCTGGCCAGCGACGCCGTGCATGCAACCCTGATGCAGGCACCGCCACAGGCCATCGAGCTTTTCCATGGCTATACCTGTTCGGGGCACCCGCTGGCCTGCGCCGCGGCGCTGGCGACGCTGGAGGTCTATGCCGAGGAGCGTCTGTTCGAGCGCGCCATCGAGCTGGGCGAGTACTGGCAGGAACGACTGCATGCGCTGCAGGGCCTGCCCAACGTGATCGACATCCGCAACTTCGGCCTGGTCGGCGCGGTTGAGCTGGCGCCTCGCCGCGATGCGCCGGGCAGCCGGGGCTACGAGGTCTACCGGCGCTGCTTCCACGACGGCCGACTGCTGGTGCGCTGCACCGGCGACATCATCGCGCTGTCGCCGCCGCTGATCGTGGACAAGGCGCAGATCGACCAGATCACCGGCACCCTGGGCGAGATGATCCGGGCCACCGCCTGAGCCGGGCCGATGGTGGCGAGCGGGTACAATGGGCGGTTCCGCTCCTGCTCGCTGCCGTGCCCATGGATATCGTCGTCAAAGAAGAACTCAAGGCCTACATCGACCCGCTGACCGCGGACGAACATGACGCGCTGGAGCGCAGCATCCTGGCCGAAGGCTGCCGCGATGCGCTGGTGCTGTGGGGGAATGTACTGGTCGATGGCCATAACCGTTTCGGCATCTGCCAGAAGCATGGCCTGCCCTTCAACACCGTGCAGAACACCCGCTTCCAGAGCATGGAAGACGTGCACCTGTGGATGATCGAACAGCATCTGGGCCGCCGCAGCGTGTCCGACTTTCAGCGCGGCGTGCTGGCGCTGCGCAAGCGTGACATCCTGGCCGCCCGCAAGCAGGTCGAGCAGGCGCAGCTGCAGCGCGAGAGCGATGGCACCGCCGACGTCGCCGATGAGACCGGTGAAGACAGTCCGCCGTGGGAACCGGCACCGAAGATCAGCCGCGCCGAGCTGGCGCGCGAAGCCAAGCTGAGCACCAGCCAGGTCGGCATGATCGAGCGCATCCACGCCCAGGCCGCCGCCGAGGTGGTGGAAGCGGTCAAGGCCGGCGTGATCTCGATCAGCGCCGCCGCCGCCGTGGCCGACCTGCCGGAAGAAGAGCAGCGCGCCGCCGCCGCCGGTGGCAAGGACGAGCTGAAGCAGGCCGCCAAGCGCGTGCGCGAGTCCAAGCGCAAGCCGCGCGCACCGAAGCCGGAAGCGGCCGAGATGGACTTCGAGGAACCGGACGAGGAGCAGATCGCCAGCCGCGACGCCGAGGTGCTGTCGGCGCTGGAACAACTGGGCGAGGATGCCCCGGCACTGCGCCGCCGCGTCGTCGCGCTGACCCGCGAGAACGACACCCTGCGCGTGCAGCTGGCTGCGTTGCGCAAGCAACTGGAAGCGCTGTAAGCGCTCTCGACGCGCTTCTGTAGAGCCGAGCCCATGCTCGGCTGCTCTTTGCCACGCGCAAGGCAGCCGAGCATGGGCTCGGCTCTACAGGCAGGCGTCACCGGGCTGCGGTTAGACTTCCGGCATGACGCCTGCCCACGATCCGCGCCGCGCTCAGCTGCGACGCCTGAAAGCCCTCGCACTGGGCCTGCTGCTGTTGATGCTGGCCGGATTCGCGGTCAGCCACTGGCAGGGCGAACGCGGCATCTGGGCCTGGGTCTCGGCGTTCTGCGAGGCCGCAGCCGTGGGCGCACTGGCCGACTGGTTCGCCGTCGTCGCGCTGTTCCGGCGCCCGATGGGCCTGCCGATTCCGCACACTGCGATCATCCCGCGCAGCAAGGAACGCATCGGCGACAGCCTCGCCCTGTTCGTGCGTGACCAGTTCCTGGAACCGCAGGTGCTGCTGGCCAAGCTGCAGGTGTTCGATCCGGCCAGCCGCCTCGGCAGTTGGCTGGCCGACCCGGCGCGCTCGCGGATGCTGGCCGACATGGCACGCGGCTGGGCCCTGCAGGCACTGGACTTCTTCGACGAGACAGCGGTGCGCCGGCAGCTGCATGCGTTCGTGGTGCAGCAGCTGCGGCAGTGGAATGCCGCCGCCACCGCCGGTGAGCTGCTTGCCCTGCTGACCGCCGACGGGCGCCACCAGCGCGTGCTGGACGAGGGCCTGCAGCGGCTCGGCCGCTGGCTGGAACAGCCAGAAGTGAAGGAACGCGCCTCGCAGCTGATCGTGCGCTACATCCAGCGCGAATGGCCGACGCTCTCGAGCACGGTGAACTGGGTGAAGCCGATCGATGAGATCGGCGACAGCCTGGCCGAGCGCCTGGCGCGGGCGGTGCTGGAAGAACTGCAGCAGGTATTGGCCGAGCCGCAGCATCCGCTGCGCCAGGACTACGAGACCTGGCTGCAGAACTACGTGCAGCGCCTGCGCGAGGACCCGGCCCTGGCCGAGCGCATCGAACAGCTCAAGCAGGAAATGATCGACCATCCGGCCCTGCAGGACTACGTGCAAGGGCTGTGGGCGCGCATCCACGCCAGCCTGCGCGACGACCTGCAGCGCGAGGACTCGGCGCTGGTCGGACACCTGCAGCGCAGCCTCGCCTCGCTGGGCGCCAGCCTGCAGGCCGACCCGGCCCTGCGCGAGGCCCTCAACCAGCACCTGCTGGAAGGTGCGCAACGCCTGACCGGCCGCCTGCGCGAGGGTGTGACCACGCATATCGCGCAGACCGTGAAGGGCTGGGACGAGCGGCATCTGGTCGAACAGCTGGAACTGAGCGTGGGCCGCGACCTGCAGTTCATCCGCTTCAACGGCACGCTGGTGGGTGGGCTGATCGGCCTGTTGCTGCATGCGGCGACAGTGGTGTTCAGGTTCTAGGCCTCGGTGCGCCCCCGGATCATCATGCTTGATTCATAAAATGCGAATGCCTATCATTTACTGATCGGTTGTACGCTTAGCCAAGCGGGCGCGGAAGACGCGCCCATCGCCCGTGTACATCCCCGACCTCTGGATTGCCCGCCTGCGCGGGCAGTGCTTCGTCGATGGGACACGCTGGGCGACATGCGCAGGGCGCAAGGGGGCCGCGGACGCGTTCCATCCCCTCCCCTACCTGCAGGAACGCCGTGGACCGCTCGCCCGCAACCGCCAGCCCCCGCACCTTCTTCTCCAATCCACGCTGGGGCGTGCTGTCACGCTCGCTGGCCGCGATCTTCGGCGGCTACGCGCTGGCTTCGGCCACCAGCGTGTTCTGCGCGGTGGCGCTGCCCGGTGCGCGCGGCCAGGCCGTGCTGACCGGCATGCTGCTGGCCATCCTGGTGGCCGCCTGCGCAGCGCTGTGGGCGTTCGCGACCCGCAGCGCGCTGCGCGCCTGGGTCGGCATTCTCGCTCCCACCCTGCTGATGGTGGCCATTGCGCGCCTGATGGGAGCCTGGGCATGAAGAACGGGTTCCGCCAATCGATGGCCTGGCTGCACACCTGGACCGGCCTGCTGGTCGGCTGGTTGCTGCTGCTGATCTTCATGGCGGGCACCGCCAGCTACTATCGCGAGGAAATCAGCCGCTGGATGCGACCGGAACTTCCGTCCAGCCAGGTCAGCATCGATGTCGCCGCGCAGCGCGCCGTGGATTACCTGCAGGCCAATGCGGCGCAGGCCGGGAACTGGTTCGTCACCCTGCCGCAGCCGCGCAACCCGGCCGTGCAGATGTTCTGGCGGTTGCCACCGGAGCTGGCCGATCCCAGTCGCGGCCGTCGCGGTGGCTTCGGCGAAGCCACGCTGGACCCGAATACCGGCCAGGCACTGAAGGCACGCGAAACGCGGGGCGGTGATTTCTTCTACCGCCTGCATTTCGACCTGCACTACATCCCGGTGCTGTGGGCGCGCTACCTGGTCGGCTTCTGCGCGATGTTCATGCTGGTGGCGATCATCACCGGCGTCATCACCCACAAGAAAATCTTCAAGGACTTCTTCACGTTCCGCAAGGACAAGGGCCTGCGTTCCTGGCTCGATTTCCACAACGTCAGCGCGGTGATGGCCCTGCCCTACCACGCGATGATCACCTACACCGGCATCGTCACCCTGATGGTCATGTACCTGCCGTGGGGGGTGAAAGTCGCCTACCCGCAGGACGAAGACAAGTTCTTCAGCGAAGCCTTCGGCGGCATGCCGGAGGTGACCGCGCCGGCCGAAGGACGCGCCACGCCGCTGCCGATCGCGCAGCTGCTGGACAGCGCACGTGCGCACTGGCACGGCGTGGAAGTGGCCGGCTTCACCGTGTCCAACCCGGGGGCGGCCAATGCGGTGATCGACATCCGCCAACGCGACGGCAAGCGCCTGTCCACCGACACTCCCGCCGTTCGCTACGACATGGTCAACGGCACGTTGCTGGAGGAAACGCCGCCGTCCGGCGGCGCCACCGCCACCCGTGGCGTGCTGTACGGCCTGCACCTGGCGCGCTTCGCCGATTGGGGCCTGCGTGCACTGTTCTTCCTGTCCGGCCTGGTCGGCTGCCTGATGGTGGCCAGCGGCGTGGTGCTGTGGGCGGTGAAGGAACGGCCCAGGCATGCCAAGAGCGGCCGCACCGGCTTCGGCCTGCGCCTGGTCGATGCGCTGAACATCGGCACCGTGGCCGGCCTGCCGATCGCTTTCGCGGCCTACTTCTGGGGCAACCGCCTGCTGCCGCTGGACATCGCCGGGCGCGCGAGTGCGGAGGCCAACGTGTTCTTCTACGCCTGGGGCGGCGCGCTGCTGGCCGCCTTCATCTGGCCGAAGCGGATGATGTGGGCGTGGCAGCTGTACCTGGGTGCGGCTGCGTTCGCGCTGGTACCGGTGGTCAACGCGCTGACCACGCACGCGCATCTTGGCATCACACTGCGCAGCGGTGACTGGGTACTGGCTGGCGTCGATCTGTCGATGATCGCGTTCGGTGCGATGCTGGCGCTGTGCGGCTGGCGCCTGCAGCGCTGGACGCCACCGCTGAGCGCGGCCGAGAAGAAGAAGCGCGCCGCCGCCGCAGCAGCACCCAGGGCCCCGGTGGACGCTGCGGAAACCGCCGAAGCGGAGGCCAGCGCATGATGCTGCTGGCACTGGCCCTGTCGTTCTCCGCGTTCACCGCGTTGTCGCTGGCGATGGAAAAGCACCAGCACGACCTGCACGGCAGGGCCGCAGCCACGCCCGCACGGCGCACCCAGTGGCGCGTGCTGGGCTGGGCCCTGCTGACGGTGGCGTTCGCGCTGTGCGTGATCGACCACGGCTGGGCGATGGGCCCGGTGCTGTGGCTGGGCACGATGACACTGGGCGGTCTGGCGCTGTCGTTCGGGCTGTACCCGTACCGGCCGAAGTGGATCGCGGCGTTGGCGATCGTGCTGCCGGTGCTGGGGCTGGTGGTGGCGGTGCTGTAGCCGGGCCACCGGGGTCGGATCCCTTTCGCGAAGCGCAAGGGCTCTGACCCCTGGTGCGTAGATCCGGATGGGGTCAGAGCCCCTGCGCTTCGCGCAGGGGATCCAACCCCGGGCGTCGCGTTACCCCAACCGCTTCAATTCCCACGCGCGGTGGATGCGCGCGTTGCGCTCGAAGTCCGGGCCGATGGTGCGCGCGGTGATCTCGCGGCACTGGGCGAATTCGGCGATGGCGTTCTCTTCCAGCTTGAAGCGGCGGAAATTGTTGGAGAAGTACAGCACGCCGCCCGGCGCCAGCCGCGCCACGGCTGCACGCAGCAGCTTGATCTGCTCGCGCTGCACGTCGAAGTCATCGGCGCGCGCGGAGTTGGAGAAGGTCGGCGGGTCACAGAAGATCACGTCGTACTGGCCACGGTCGCCCTCCAGCCACGCCATCGCGTCGGCCTGCACCAGCAGGTGCTGGTTGCCGCCCTGCCCGTTCAACGCCAGGTTGTCGTAGCACCACTGCAGGTAGGTCGCCGACAGATCGACGCTGGTGGTGCTGGCGGCACCGGCCACCGCCGCCTGCACGCTGGCCACGCCGGTGTAGCAGAACAGGTTGAGGAAGCGCTTGCCACGTACCTGCTCGGCCATCATCCGGCGCAGCGGGCGGTGGTCGAGGAACAGGCCGGTGTCCAGGTAGTCGAACAGATTCACCTGCAGCAGTGCATTGTTCTCGCGCACCACGATGAATTCGTCACGCTGCTCGAAGCGGCCGTACTTGCTGCCGCCCTTGCCGCGCTCGCGCGACTTCATCGAGACCTGCTCGGGCGGCACGCCGAACACTTCGCGCGCAGCGGCCAGCAGCTCGTTGCGGCGGCGGCGCACGTCGTTCTCGGGAATGGCAGCCGGTGCGGCGTATTCCTGCACGTGCAGGAAGGTACGGCGCTTGCCGCCGTCTTCCTCGTAGACGTCGATGGCGGCCGCGTACTCCGGCAGGTCGGCGTCATAGGCGCGGAAGCAGGTGATGTCTTCGCGGGCACGCCAGCTCTTGAACTTCTTCAGGTTCTTGCGCAGGCGGTTGGCCACCATCTGCGCGCCTTCGCTCAGCTCGCGCGGCTGTGCCGGATCACGGCCCGGCACGGCGATCGGGTCGCAGACGATCAGCGCACACTCCAGCGCACCATTGAACATCTGGTACTTCTTGCCGGCGCGCAGGCCGGTGGCGAAGGCCAGTTCGTCGTTGCCGCACAGCAGGCTGGCGCGCCACTGCGGCACCGCCTTCTGCAGGGCGTTGCCCAGCGCGCGGTACAGCGCCGGATCGGCGGCCAGGCGTTCGTCGTACGGCGGGTTGCAGACCACCGCGCCGATCTCCTGTTCGGGCGCGGCCAGGTCGGCCACATCGGCGCGGGTGAAGCGGATCGCGTGGGCGACGCCCGCGACCTCGGCGTTCTCGCGTGCCGCCTGGATCGCGGTCGGATCGATGTCGCTGCCGTGGATGACCGGCTTCAGCGCGGCCAGGCCGGCCGCTTCGCGCTCACGTGCTTCGCTCTGGATGGACTTCCAGGCGGCCTTGTCGAAGCCCAGCCAGCGGCTCGGCGGCAGGCTGCCATGACGCATCAGGCCGGGAGCGACGTCGGCGGCCATCAGCGCACCTTCGATCAGCAGGGTACCGCTGCCGCACATCGGATCCAGCAGGCCACCACCGGCAGCGTGCAGGCGCGGCCATTGCGCGCGCAGCAGCAGCGCGGCGGCCAGGTTTTCCTTCAGCGGTGCCTCGTGGGCGGCACCACGCCAGCCACGGCGATGCAGCGGGCCGCCGCCGAGATCGATCGACAACGAGGCACGGCCCTTGCGCAGCGACAGGTTGACGCGCACGTCGGGCAGATCGGTGTTGACCGAGGGGCGTTCCAGGCCTTCATCGCGCATGCGGTCGACGATGGCGTCCTTGATCCGCTGCGCGGCGAAGCGGGCGTGGGTGATCTTGTCGCCGGACACGTGCGCGTCCACCGCCAGGGTCATCTCCGGCGTGATGTGCTCGTGCCACGGCAGCGCACGCACGCCGTCATACAGGGCCTGCTCATCCGGGCACTCGAACTCGTCGATGGGCCACAGCACGCGGCTGGCCAGGCGCGACCACATCACGATCCGCAGCGCCTGCGCCAGTTCGCCCTCGGCGTTGACGCCGGCAATGGTGGCAGTGGCCTTGCCAAGGCCCAGGGCCGACAGTTCATCGGCAAGCAGGTATTCCAGGCCCTTGGCGCAGGAGACGAAGAATTTCACGGGATCGGTTCGCAGGTGGTCGGGCGCGGCACAGGGGCCGGGCCGGTCGGAAAGGAGGGCCGTAGGCACGGCCGGCAGGCCCGCGCCGGGGGCGGCGGGGCTGCCATTGTAGTCAATGCGGGCGGGCGCGCCGTGCGCCCGGGCTTCACAGTTGCCGCAGCAAGCGTTCGAAGGCCTGCGCGGACGCCTCCACGTGGCGCTCGAGGCGGTGGCCGTCGTCGACCAGCAGCAGCTGCGCCGAGCGCGCCTGCGCCCACGCGATCACTCCCGCTGCTGGCACCACGTCGTCATGCCAGGCCTGGACCACGGTGGTCGGCACGGCGGCGGCGTCCAGCGCCGGCATCGGGCCCATCGTGGTCGGCGGCACCATCAGGAACAGGCCGGCCACCGGTACCTGCAACGAGGCGATGGCGGAAATGTAGGCGCCCAGGCTGGAGCCGGCCAGCACCACCGGCCCTTGCCGGGCCGCGATGGCGGCGCGCTCGACCAGGCGGCGCAGGCGGGTCGGCACGTCGCCTACCCGGCTGACCTCGCTCATCGCGTCCAGGTCGGTGTAGTCCGGGCGCTCATGGGTCCAGCCCAGGCGCTGCGCCACGTCGGCCAGCGCGGTGACCTTGGTCGCTTCCGGGCCGCTCTCGAAGCCATGCGACAGGATGCAGTGGCCGCGGCTCATGCACGTGCTCCGTGCGAGCGGGCCAACGAGGAAAGAGAAGGCAGGTTCATGCCGCAATGCTAGCATCGCCGGATGCCCAACCCGCTCCTGCCCGGCCGGCAGCTGCAGCCCCTGCCCTACCACGACCGACTGCCGCTGCGCGACCCGGCCACGCTGGAGATGGTGGTGATCCACTGCACCGAGCTGCCCGATCTGGCGACGGCCCGCGAGTACGGCGAGCGCGTGCTGTACGACAGCGGCGCCGGCAACAGCGGGCACTTCTACATCGACCGCGATGGCAGCGTGGTGCAGTACGTGGCACCGGAACGCGTGGCCCATCACGTGCGCGGCATGAACGCGCATACGCTGGGCATCGAGCTGGTCAATACCGGGCGCTATCCGGACTGGTTCGACAGCCGCCACCAGGCGATGGACGAGGCGTACACCGAGGCACAGCTGCAGGCGCTGGAACAGCTGCTGCTGGCGCTGGTGGCGCACTACCCGTCGCTGCGACGGATTGCCGGGCATGACCAGCTGGACCTGGAACGGGTGCCGGCCAGCGACGATGCGACGTTGACGGTGGCGCGCAAGCGCGATCCGGGGCCGCTGTTCCCGTGGGCGCGGGTGCTGGCGAAGGTGCCGTTGCAGCCGGTTGGGTAAGCGGCAGGGCTGCGCCCTGCACCCGCAGAGGCAACGGCAACGTCAACGTCAAACGCTGGCATTCCGTGGGATGGCGGGGTGGGTCCGGTTGCGGACACCCCCGCAACCGGCCCCACCCCGCCTTCGACAGTTCTCCGCGATCCTTCGAATCGACACGGGGTCGGATCCCGTTGCTACGCAACGGGCTCTGACCCGATTTTCGGTTGATGGGGTCAGAACCATTCTCCGTTGGAAAACGGATCCGACCCCGCGCGGCTCAGGCGCCGGTCGCCACCGGGCGGCTGCTGTCGCTGACCCACCCGCTCCAGGAGTCGGCGTAGATGCGCGCGCCGGACAGGCCCGCCGTTTCCATCGCCAGCAGCAGATGGCAGGCGGTCACGCCGGAGCCGCACATCAGCACCACCTGCTGCGGATCGCGGTTGCCGATCACGCCCTGCAGTTCGGCGCGCAGCGCCTGTGGGTCGCGCAGGTGGCCATCGAGTACGTTCAAGGCGAACGGGCGGTTGACCGCGCCCGGCACGTGGCCGGCGACCGGGTCCAGCGGCTCGACGTCACCGCGGAAGCGCTCACCCGCGCGCGCGTCGACCAACCAGCCCGGCGCGTGCTTCAGCCGTGCGCTGATTTCATCGGCGTTGGCGATCTGGGTGGTGTCGAAACGGCCCGGGTAGGCAGGTAACGCCGTCACTTCAGTCGGCCCGCTCGCCAGCGCGTGACCGGCGGCCTGCCAGGCGGCAATACCGCCGTCGAGCACGGCCACCCGGGTGTGCCCGATCAGCCGCAGCAGCCACCACAGGCGCGAGGCGGCCATGCTGCCGTCGCTGCCGTCGTAGACCACCACCTGGGTTTCGGGACCGATGCCCCACGTACCGAGCTTCGCGGCGAACGCATCGCTGTCCGGCAGCGGGTGCCGGCCATGGCCGCTTCGGGTCAGATCCGACAGATCACGGTTGAGATCGGCATGCACCGCAGTCGGTATGTGCCCTGCCAGATACTGGCCGCCCGCAGCCTGCGGATCGGCCAGCGAAGCACGCGCATCGACCACGCGCACGGCGGTGCTGGCGGTGGCACGCGCGTCGACGACGCGCACGCCTGCGCCCAGCGCAGCGGCAAGGGTGGTGACATCGACCAGGGTGGTCCACGGCGGATCGATCGGCTTCATTTCACTTGCTCCAGGCGACGACGCAGGTTGTAGAGAATGGCGGCGGTCGCGCCCCAGATGCGCTGCCCCGGCCAGCCATACTCCAGGACGTGGCGGACCCGGCCGCGATGAGTGATTTCGACCTGGCGCAGGCTGTCGGGCGCCATCAGATAATCCAGCGGCACCTCGAACACTTCGGCCACTTCGCTGGGCTGCGGCACCGGCACGAAATCCGGATCCACCACCGCCACCACCGGCGTGACCCGGTAGCCGGTGATGGTGACGAAGGGATCGAGATACCCCAGCGCCTGCACCTGGCCGGGCGCCAATGCGATTTCTTCCTGGCTCTCGCGCAGCGCGGCCGCCAATGCGTCACGGTCATCGGGCTCGGTGCGGCCGCCGGGGAATCCGACCTGGCCCCCGTGCGTGCGCAGGGTTTCGGTGCGGCGGGTCAGGATCACCTGTGCGCCGTTGGCGCGCGGGACGATGCCGGCCAGCACCGCAGCCTCCACCGGAGGCCCGGGCGGCAGCAGGTCGATCAGCTCACTGCGGTTCCAGCCGTCGCCGGCCGGCGGTTGGGCCAAGGGGTGCAGCGCGCGCATCAGTCGCTCGTGGTCGGCCAGCGAGCCACGCAGCGATTGCTGCAGTTGTTCGCGCAGGGGCTGCACGCGGTGCAGGATGCGGCTGCGTTCCTCGTTGCTCATCGACGACCACCGCGCGATCTCATCGATATGCCGCGCGCAGCCGGTGCATTGCCGGTACGGATCCAGCGTGCACACTCCGATGCAGGGACTTGCGACAACACGCGCCGTTTCTTCCATTGTTTGCACCCGGCAACAGTAGCGCGATCGGGCTGAATTTGCGCGGGTGGCCCGGCCCAACGGTAGAGTCGACTGTCAGTCGACGCTCGCGCGCAGCGCGGGCGTTTCACCGCCAGGGGCTGCACAAACAGAAACGCGCCGGTGGGATCACCGGCGCGTTTCGTTTGCTGTTTCGATTTACTTGACGCTGACCAGCTTGATCTCGAACTGCACAGCCACGTTCGGCGGGAACGGGGTGCGCGGGTCGGCACCGTAGGCCTGGTCCGGCGGCAGGGTGACTTCCCACTTCGAGCCGGCCGGCATCTGCAGCAGGGTCTCGCGCATGGCCTTCATTTCAACTTCGCTGACCTTGATCGACGGGATCTGCTGGGCAGGGCGGGCTTCGGTCGGGCGCTGGCCGTACGGGAACGGACCGGCCACCTCCAGCTGCACGGTGCTGGCCTGGGTCGGCTTGGCGCCCTTGCCGGCTTCGATCACGCGGTACTGGACGCCGCTCGGCAGGGACTGCACGCCGGCCTTGGCCTTGTTCGCCGCGATGAACTGATCGCTCTTGGTCTTGTTTTCGGCAGCCGCCTTTTCGTACTCGGCCTTGGCAGCCTGGGCACGGCCCTGCTCGCGCTTCTGGAACGCTTCAACGGCCGGCTTCAGCTGCTCGGCGGTGATCGCCGGCTGCTTCTTGGCGTAGGCATCCTGCAGGCCCTTCACCACCGAGTTGATGTCCAGCTGCTCACCGCGACCGGTCAGCTCCGCCAGGTTGTTGCCGTAGTCGTAACCGAAGTAATAACTCAGCTTGCCCTTCTCGGACGCGATGTCCTGGGCGAAGGCATTGCCCGTCAGGGCCAGGGCCGCGACGGCGACCGCGATAGAACGCAACTTCATCAAACAGTTCTCCAGGGGTGGTAACTCAGGGACGTTCTTCGCCGCCCTGAGGCGACGGGTTAGGATAACGGGCGCAACGTGTAACCGCTACTCACGATGCAGGCTATGACCCGTCTGCGTTTGCAGAGTTCAATATCACTTTTTTTTAACGTTCCAGGAGTTTCCCCGTGGCCGATGCCCTGATCGCTGTTGCCGACGAAGGCGCCATCCGCACCGTGACCGTCCAGCGCCCGGACAAGCTCAATGCCCTGAACGCCGCGACCCTGCAGGCGCTGACCGATGCCTTCAGGGACGCCGCTGCCGATCCGGAGGTGCGCGTGGTGGTGTTGACCGGGGCGGGCCCGAAGGCCTTCGTGGCCGGTGCCGACATCGCGGAAATGAACACCCTCAGCGCCGTTCAGGGACGTGATTTCTCGCTGCTGGGCCAGGCCCTGATGCGCCAGATCGAACGCATGCCCAAGCCGGTCATCGCGCGCGTGAACGGTTTCGCGCTGGGCGGCGGGCTTGAGCTGGCGATGGCGTGCCACCTGCGCATCGCCGCCGATACCGCCAAGGTCGGCCAACCGGAAATCAATCTCGGCCTGATTCCCGGCTTCGGCGGCAGCCAGCGCCTGCTGCGCCTGTGTGGCCGCGCCGCCACCCTGGAGCTGTGCCTGCTGGGGGCGCCGATCAACGCCGCGCGTGCGCTGGAACTGGGCATCGTCAACGAAGTCGTGCCGGCCGACGCGCTGGACAACCGTGTACAGGACGTCGCCCGCCAGCTGGCACGCTCAGCGCCGCTGGCCCTGCGTGGCCTGCTCGACGCGGTGCACGTGGGCGGCGAGTGCAGCCTGGAGGCCGGGCTGGAATACGAAAGTGCGCAGTTCGGCCTGCTGTTCGCCACCGAGGACATGCGTGAAGGCACCAGTGCCTTCCTGCAGCGCCGCCCGCCGGCCTTCCAGAACCGCTGACGCCATGGCATCCCGACCCAACCCCGCGCAGTTGTTCGCCCGGGTCCAGGCAGACGATCTCGATGGCGCCCTGCAGGCGGGGCTGATGGACTACGTCGCCCGAGCCGGCGACGAACAGCTGCTGCCTGGCCACCCGGACCTTCCGCAGCGGCTGCAGCAGGCCCAGCAGCAACTGCGTACGGCCTGGGCCGCACGCGAACGCTATCGCGCCCGCGCGGTGCGCCTGGCCCGCCGCGAAGCCGAGCGCGATGCACGTCGCACCCCGCCCCCGGCGCCGGACGTGAAGCCCCCCCTGCCCGCCGCGGCGGCCGCGATTCTCGCCCGGGCCAAGGCCCGCGTCACCGGCAAGGAGCCGTAATGGCCACCGCGAAGAAGACTGCCCGCGCACCGGCGCGGCGCGGCGGCCGCATGCCGCGCGCCGACGTGGTGGAAATGTTCACCCGCCTGCGCGAGCTCAATCCGCACCCGAAGACCGAGCTTGAGTACAGCTCGCCGTTCGAACTGCTGGTGGCCGTGGCGCTGTCTGCCCAGGCCACCGACGTCGGCGTCAACAAGGCCACCCGCCGCCTGTTCCCGGTCGCCAACACGCCGGCGAAGATCCTCGCGCTCGGTGAGGATGGCCTGAAGCCGTACATCGCCACCATCGGGCTGTTCAACGCCAAGGCGAAGAACGTGATCGCCACCTGCGCGATCCTGCTGCAGAAGTACGGCGGCGAAGTGCCGCGCGACCGCGAAGCGCTGGAAGCGCTGCCCGGTGTGGGCCGCAAGACCGCCAACGTGGTGCTCAACACCGCCTTCGGCGAGCCGGTGATGGCGGTGGATACGCATATCTTCCGCGTCTCCAACCGTACCGGCCTGGCCCCCGGCAAGAACGTGCGCGAAGTGGAGGACACGCTGGTGAAGGTGATTCCGGCCGAGTTCCTGCTCGACGCGCACCATTGGCTGATCCTGCATGGCCGCTACGTGTGCAAGGCGCGCAAGCCGGATTGCCCGGGCTGCGTGATCGCCGACCTGTGCCGGTTCAAGGAAAAGACCACAGCCGAGACGTGACGCGGATCGTGTTGTGACGAAACGAAGACGGCGGGCACCAGGCCCGCCGTCCGCGTGTATGGACAAGGGTGCTTCAGGAGATCAGAACGACAGGTCGCCCCAGACGCCGAATTCCTTGGTCTTGTCGTTCTTCTTGTCGCTGGCGTTGGCCAGGTGCGTGTACTTGTACACGGTCGACAGCTTGAGGTTCTTCATGACCGGGAACTCGACGCCGACGTTCCAGTACTTGTCGCTCAGGGTCGGGTCCAGGGTCTTGCTGACGTCGGTGTCATCGTAACGACCGAACACGTTGATGCCGCCGTCGGTCACGCGCACGCTGCCCCACACCGACCAGCCACTGGTCTTGTCGGTGGCAACGGTCAGCACGTTGTTGAGGTTCTTGGCCTGGAAGTACTCGCCGCCGACGCGGAAGTTGCTGTCGGCGTAGGCCACCATCGCGTTGGCGCGGGTGTAGGTGTTCTCGGCGCTCTGGATGTCGGTTTCCTTGCCCAGCTTGCCGCTGTAGCCGCCGACGGCGACCACGAAGTTCTCGTTCGGGGTGTAGGCCACGCGGCCTTCCACGTCCATGCCCTTGCTGCGGGTCGGGTTCTTGTAGCCGGCGCCGGACACGACCGAGACGGCGTAGTTGAAGTTGTTGCCCAGGTTGCCGAAGCCATGCAGGCCCCAGTCGGACGAGTTGCCGTACTTCAGGCGGTCGGTCAGGGTGTTCTCGACATAGCGCATGCCGTAGAACTTCTCGACGTACGGGATCCACGGCATGTCGGCGGCACCGACGCGCAGGTTGAAGGCCGGGTCGAAGCTGCCCTGCACGTAGGCCTTCTTGACGAACAGTTCGGTGTTGCCGATGGCCGAGCTGTACTGGAAGTCGGTGGTCAGGTTGGCCGACCAGATGTCGTTGAACTTGTGGTCGACGGTCAGGTAGAAGCGCTTGACGTCCAGGCCGGTGCCGCTGGCGGCGGTGTCCTTGCCGTTGCTGGTCTTGTCGATGTTGGTCAGGTCGAAGAACATGCGACCGCCAATCTTGTTGTCATTGACCAGCTTGGCCAGCTTGTCGACGCTGGTCTGGGTCTTCTGCGCACCTTCCAGGGCCTGCGCCTGGGTGATGTTCACTTCGGACTGCGCGTCGGACTGCGCCTGCAGCGCCTGCGAATCGTTCTGCAACTGCTGGACCTGGGCCTGCAGCGCAGCGATCTGTGCCTGCAGCTGCTGCAACTGTGCCTGGGACACGCCCGAGCTGGCGGGGGCTGCGAAGGCGTCGGCGGAAACCAGACCGAGGCTTGCAACGACCGCGGCGGCGAGCAAATGGGAACGCATTTTGGATTTCTCCAGAGGGTTGGAATGGCTTGGGCAGAACGCCACGCCGGCAGGCCGGTCAAGCGTTTTGCGAACGTTCCGTTAAAACCATGACAGCCGAATGACAGATTGAGCACCAACCACAGATTTCTTCGTGCGGTCATGCGTACGACTCATTTGCGCGCACATGCTTATCGATCCCTTGCGCCCCATGGCGTGGTGTATCGGCACCGACACGCGGGCAAGCCGCCGGGTCACCCTGGTCCGCACCGCCCGGCTTCGCGCGGATGACGCGGAATCCCTGCGCAACGCCAGGCGCAGACCGCGCGAAGGGAGGCAGCCGTCACCTCATCGGCCACCTATGCAAGGTGACCGCAGCCGGCGCCGGCGCACCTCCCTTGTGCCCGCACGACCGCCTCAGCCGCTGCGCGAAACCTTCACGGCCCGCGCTGCGCAAGCGTCAGCCAGCGCTGTAACGGATGCGTCATACAACGGTCCCCGCGCTGTCATCGAACCGTTATGGAATGTGCGCCGGGCGGGTAACCCCGCATTCCAATCAACCCAGGAGCCACCCCGTGATCCACGCCTTCAAGTCGCGCGTTGCCGTTGCCGTCTTCGCAGCGTCGTCCGTGTTCGCCGCCAACGCCGCTGAAATCACCGGCGCGGGCGCCTCGTTCATCTACCCGGTGATGTCGAAGTGGTCGGCCGACTACAACGCTGCCACCAGCAACAAGGTCAACTACCAGTCGATCGGTTCCGGCGGCGGCATTGCGCAGATCAAGGCCAAGACCGTTGATTTCGGCTCTTCCGATGCACCGCTGAAGCCGGAAGAACTGGCCGCCTCGGGCCTGGCCCAGTTCCCGTCGGTGATCGGCGGCGTGGTGCCGGTGGTCAACGTGGCCGGCATCGCCCCGGGCGCACTCAAGCTGGACGGCACCGTGCTGGCCAACATCTTCCTGGGCAAGATCAAGACCTGGAACGACCCGGCCATCGCCGCGCTGAACCCGGGCGTGACCCTGCCGAGCGCCAAGATCACCGTCGTGCACCGCTCGGATGGTTCGGGCACCACCTTCAACTTCGTCAACTACCTGTCCAAGGTCAGCCCGGAGTGGAAGAGCTCGGTCGGTGAAGGCACCTCGGTCCAGTGGCCGGCCGGCATCGGCGGCAAGGGCAACGAAGGCGTTGCTGCCTACGTGAAGCAGATCAAGGGCGGCATCGGCTACGTCGAACTGTCCTACGCACTGCAGAACAAGCTGTCGTACACGGCGATGAAGAACGCTGCCGGCAGGTTCGTCCAGCCGAGCGATGCATCGTTCGCCGCCGCTGCCGCCAGCGCCGACTGGGCCAGCGCCAAGGACTTCTACCTGGTGATGACCAACGCCCCGGGCGCCGAGTCCTGGCCGATCACCGCCACCAACTTCATCCTGGTGCACAAGAAGCCGAAGAACGCTGCCAACGGCAAGGCCACCCAGGAGTTCTTCCGCTGGGTCTACAAGAGCGGCGACGCCCAGGCCCGCCAGCTGGACTACGTGCCGCTGCCGGACAGCCTGGTCCGCCAGATCGAGACCTACTGGTCGCAGAACCTGAAGTAAGCCCGTTCCCCCGCAGGAACGGGGCCGGCGGGTCCTCTCTCCCCCGCCGGCCCCAACCGGGCGCGAGATCCTCGAGATCTCGCGCTCTTCTTGTTTTCGGGGATGCATGCATCTGCCTCTGCAGCGCCGAGCCCACGCTCGGCTGGGTGCTGGAGCGTGCGGACCGACGGTCCGCACCTACCGAGGGCAGGGAGCCGTCGAACATGGCTTGACTCCACAAGGGCCAACCGGCCGCCATACCGGTGCGCAGATCCGGGGTCTCCGGGGCTCTGCCGGATGGGGGCCAACCCGGTGAAACCCTTGTCAGAACGTGATCCAGGACACCTCTGTCATGGTCGTAATACGGCTGTAACAAAAACATCATTTCATAGCCGCATCCGCCGACCACGTCGGCTCTTCCCCGCTATGGAGTGACCATGAAACTGCACTCGGCCGGCCTTGCCGCCCTTTCCCTGGCCATCGCCCTGGGCCTGTCGGCCTGCGGTGGCGACAAGCAGGCCGCGCAGCAGCCGGCGGCCGACGGTGCCGCTGCCCCGGCCGCTGCCGGTGCCAAGGTGACCGCCGAAGTGTCCGGCGCGGGCGCGTCCTTCATCTTCCCGCTGGTCTCCAAGTGGTCGGCCGACTACAACGCCACCACCGGGGCCAAGATCAACTACCAGTCGATCGGCTCCGGCGGCGGCATCGCCCAGATCAAGGCCGGCACCGTCGACTTCGGCTCCTCCGACAAGCCGCTGAGCAGCGAAGAGCTGGCACAGGCCGGCCTGGCCCAGTTCCCGTCGGCCATCGGCGGCGTGGTGCCGGTGGTCAACATCGAAGGCCTGGAAGCCGGCAAGCTGCGCCTGAGCGGCGCCCTGCTGGCCGACATCTTCCTGGGCAAGGTCAAGACCTGGAACGATCCGGCCATCGTCGCCGCCAACCCGGGCGTGAAGCTGCCGGACGGCAAGATCACCCTGGTCCACCGTTCGGACGGTTCGGGCACCACCTTCAACTTCTCCAACTACCTGTCCAAGGTCAGCCCGGAGTGGAAGAGCAAGGTCGGCGAAGGCACCTCGGTGCAGTGGCCGGACGGCGTCGGTGGCAAGGGCAATGAAGGCGTCGCTTCGTACGTGAAGCAGATCAAGGGCTCCATCGGCTACGTCGAGCTGGCCTACGCGCTGCAGAACGGCATGCCGTACACCGCCATGCAGAACGCCGCCGGCAACTGGGTCGAGCCCAGCGCGGAAACCTTCGCCGCGGCGGCCGCCAGCGCCGACTGGGCCAGCGCCAAGGACTTCAACCTGGTCATCACCAACGCCCCGGGCGAGCAGGCGTGGCCGATCACCGCCACCAACTTCATGCTGATGCAGAAGCAGCCGAAGGACGCCAAGCGCAACCAGGACACCCTGGCCTTCTTCAAGTGGGCCTTCGAGAACGGCCAGGCCCAAGCCAACGAGCTGCACTACGTGCCGCTGCCGGCCGAACTGGTCAAGCAGATCGAGGCCTACTGGGCGACCGACCTGAAGTGACGGACTCGACGGTGCCCGCCCCGCGCGGGCACCGCTTCCACGCCGTGCCGCCCCGCCCCTTCCTGGCCCTGCCGTCCCCATGAATGCCATCGCCCAGCCTGTAGCCGCCCCGTCCACGCGTGATGCGCGTGATGCCCGCAACGACAAACTGTTCCGATGGGTGCTGGTCGGCACCGTCATCTTCGTCCTGATCGCCCTGGCCTGCGCCGCGCTGTCGATGCTGTGGGGCGGCCGCCATGCCCTGCAGATGCAGGGCCTGAGCTTCTTCTTCTCCGCCGACTGGAATCCGGTCGAAAACAAGTTCGGCGCGCTCGCCCCGATCTACGGCACCCTGGTCACCGCCGTCATCGCGATGGTCATCGCCGTGCCGGTCAGCTTCGGCATCGCCTTCTTCCTCACCGAAGTCGCACCACGCTGGCTGCGTGGCCCGGTCGGCACAGCCATCGAACTGCTGGCCGGCATTCCCTCGATCATCTACGGCATGTGGGGCCTGTTCGTGCTGGTGCCGGTGATGACCGAGTACGTCACGCCGTTCCTCAACGAGACCCTGGGCGAATGGCCGATCATCGGCCCGATGTTCCAGGGCCCGCCGCTGGGCATCGGCATGCTCACCGCCGGTTTCGTGCTGGCGATCATGGTCATTCCGTTCATCTCCTCGGTGATGCGCGAAGTGTTCCTGACCGTGCCGACCCGCCTGAAGGAATCGGCCTATGCGCTGGGCTCCACCAAGTGGGAAGTGAGCTGGGACATCGTGCTGCCCTACACCCGCTCGGCGGTGATCGGCGGCATCTTCCTCGGCCTCGGCCGCGCCCTCGGCGAGACGATGGCGGTGGCCTTCGTGATCGGCAACAGCGTGCGCCTGTCGCCGTCGCTGCTGGAACCGGGCACCACCATTGCTGCGCTGATCGCCAACGATTTCGGTGAAGCCACTGAAACCTACCGTTCGGCCCTGCTGCTGCTCGGCTTCGTCCTCTTCATCGTCACCTTCGTGGTGCTCGCCATCGCCCGCCTGATGCTGATGCGCCTGTCCCGCAAGGAGGGCAACTGATGTCCAGCACCGCTGACTCCCTGTACCTGCGCCGCCGCATCGGCAATGTCGTTGCGATCACCGCCTCCTGCGCCACCGCGCTGTTCGGTTTGTTCTTCCTGGGCTGGATCCTGTTCACCCTGGCCTCCAAGGGCCTGGCCGGCATCAACCTGGATCTGTTCACCAAGATGACGCCGCCGCCGATGCAGGAAGGCGGCCTCGCCAACGCGTTCTTCGGCAGCGCCGTGATGTGTGCGCTGGCCATCGGCATCGGCACCCCGCTGGGCGTATTGGCGGGCACCTGGCTGGCCGAGTACGGCAACGCCCGCAAGGCCGGCACCGTGGTCCGCTTCGTCAACGACATCCTGCTGTCGGCCCCGTCCATCGTGCTCGGCCTGTTCGTCTACACCCTGTACGTGATGCAGACCGGCGGCAACTTCTCGGCGTTCGCCGGTGCGCTGTCGCTGGCCTTCATCGTGCTGCCGGTGGTGGTACGCACCACCGACGAGATGCTGCGCCTGGTGCCCTCGCAGATGCGCGAAGCGGCCCTGTCGCTGGGCATCCCGCAGTGGAAGGTGATCGTGCAGGTGCTGTACCGCAGTGCCTCGGCCGGCATCATCACCGGCATCCTGCTGGCACTGGCCCGCATCTCCGGCGAGACCGCACCGCTGCTGTTCACCGCCTTCGGCAACCAGTACTGGAACAACAACATCTTCCAGCCGATGGCCTCGGTGCCGGTGGTGATGAACCAGTTCGCCGGCAGCCCGTATGAATCCTGGCAGGTGCTGGCCTGGGCCGGTGCCCTGGTGCTGACTGTCTTCGTGTTGCTGGTCAGCCTTGCCGCCCGCGGCATCCTGCTGCGCAACCGTATCTCCCATGACTGACCTTTCCGTGGATAACGCCATGAACGACCTTTCCAACGCCGTGCCGATGCAGCGCATCGCCGTGCCGTCCTCGCACGAGAGCCTGCACACGCCGTCGCCGGTGAAGCTGGCTGCGCGTGGACTGGACTTCTACTACGACAAGTTCCACGCCCTGAAGGGCATCAACCTGGAAATCCCGGAAAAGCGCGTGACCGCGCTGATCGGTCCTTCCGGTTGCGGCAAGTCGACCCTGCTGCGCATCTTCAACCGCATCTACGCGCTGTACCCGAAGCTGGAAGCGCGCGGTGAAGTGCTGCTGGACGGCGAGAACATCCTGTCGCCGAAGTACCCGATGAACCGCCTGCGCAGCAAGGTCGGCATGGTGTTCCAGAAGCCGGTGCCGTTCCCGATGACCATCTTCGAGAACGTGGCCTACGGCATCCGCCACCACGAGAAGCTGAGCAAGGCCGACATGGCCGACCGCGTCGAGCAGGCGCTGCGCCAGGGCGCGCTGTGGGACGAAGTGAAGGACAAGCTGGGGCAGAGCGCACTGGGCCTGTCCGGCGGCCAGCAGCAGCGCCTGTGCATCGCCCGTGCCGTGGCCCTGCGCCCGTCGGTGCTGCTGCTGGACGAGCCGACCTCGGCGCTGGATCCGATCTCGACCAGCCGCATCGAGCAGCTGGTGGAAGAACTCAAACACGAGTACACCATCGTGATCGTCACCCACAACATGCAGCAGGCCGCTCGCGTGTCCGACTACACCGCCTTCATGTACCTGGGCGACCTGATCGAGCACGACCGCACCGAAGTGATCTTCTCGCAGCCGTCGCAGCGGCAGACCGAGGACTACATCACCGGCCGCTTCGGCTGAAACGTCAGTCGAGCACGGCTCGACCCTGCAGACACCATCAGTCGAGCGTGGCTCGACTCTACAGAGTGGAACAACCATGAACCTTCCCAACGACCACATCGTCAAGAGCTACGACGAAGAGCAGCAGCGCCTGGTGGCCGAGATCGTGCGCATGGGCGAGATGGCCGTCGCCCAGCTCGAAGCGTCGATGGACGTGATCGAGAAGCGCGACGAGAACGCTGCCCATCGCATCATCGCCAACGACGAGGCGATCGATGCGCTGGAACAGCAGATCAGCCACGACGTGATGCGCCTGGCGCTGCGTGGCCCGATGGCGCGCGACCTGCGCGAGATCCTTGCCGGCCTGCGCATTCCGGCCGACATCGAGCGCATCGGTGACTACGCTGCCAACGTCGCCAAGCGCTCGATCGCGCTGGGCAAGGTGCCGCCGCTGCCGCAGATCCAGGGCCTGCGTGCACTGGGCCGCCTGGCCGCGCAGCAGGTCCGGCGTGCCATTGCCGCCTACCGCGACAACGATGCTGATGCCGCGCTGGAACTGCGTGAGGACGACGCCCGCCTGGACGCGCAGTACACCGCGCTGTTCCGCGAGCTGCTGACCTACATGATGGAAGACCCGCGCAACATCACCCCGTGCACGCACCTGCTGTTCATGGCCAAGAACCTGGAGCGCGTGGGCGACCACGCCACCAACATCGCCGAGAACGTATGGTTCCTGGTGCATGGCGAGCAGCCGCTGCCACCGCGTGAAAAGCGCGACGAGACCTCCAGCACCGGCCAGCCCTGACGCTGCACTGCAACACCGGAGTCGACTCCAAGGTGGCCGCTGTCCTGGTGACAGCGGCCTTCTTTTTTGGGGTGTTTCATCCGCATTGTGGGCGCCACGCGTGCCCGGTGCGGACCTGCCGGATGCTTCTGTAACAGATCTCACGAAAATTTGAGTTCTTGGCGAGGATTCGTTGAGTAGGATCGCTGCACCATCGATTCACCCCGGGCACCTGCCCACCACCCAGGAGTAAGACCGATGAGCAGTTCCAACAAGACGCTGTCCCTGCTGACCGCTACCGCCCTGGCCGCCGGCCTGGGCATGACCGCCAGCGCCTCGGCGCTGAGCATGAGCGACCTCGCCCAGGGCTACCTGGTGGCCGGCCAGGCAGCCAAGGCCAGCACCGATGCCAAGGCCGCCGATACCAAGATGGCAGCCGACGCGACCAAGCACGCCGAAGGCAAGTGTGGTGCCGACGGCAAGACCGGCGAAGGCAAGTGCGGTGCCGACAAGGGCAAGGCTGCCGGCGCAGCGGGCGCCAAGGCCAAGACCGGCGACACGAAGTCGGCTGAAGGCAAGTGCGGCGAAGGCAAGTGCGGTGGCAAGCACTGACGTCCGCGCCAGCCTCGTCCACCCGCAGTCGCCGCTTCGCGCGGCGGCTGCAGGGTTGGGCCTGCGCCGGGCGCTGCTGCAGGATCTGCGTGACGCTCCGGCAGGCGACTTCGACTTCCTGGAATGCGCGCCGGAGAACTGGATCCATGTCGGCGGCCCGGCCGGTGATGCCCTGGCCGAACTGGCACACCGCCATCCGCTGAGCTGCCACGGCCTGTCGCTGTCGCTGGGCGGCAGTGCCGCCCTGGACACCCCGCTGCTGGAGCAGGTCGGCCGGTTCCTCGAAAAGCACCGCGTGCCGCTGTACAGCGAGCACCTGAGCTACTGCAGCGACGACGGCCACCTGTACGACCTGCTGCCGATCCCCTTCACCGACGAAGCCGTGCGCCATACCGCGCAGCGCATCCGCCGCGTGCAGGACCTGCTCGGCCGCCGCATCGCGGTGGAGAACGTGTCCTACTACCTGGCGCCGGAACCGGCGATGGACGAGCTGGCGTTCACCAATGCGGTGCTCGCCGAAGCCGACTGCGACCTGCTGCTGGACGTCAACAACGTCTACGTCAACGCCTGCAACCACGGCTACGATGCCGATGCCTTCATCGTCGGCCTGCCCGCGCAGCGCATCGTCTGCCTGCACGTGGCCGGGCACCTGGACGAGGCACCCGACCTGAAGATCGATACCCATGGCAGCGCGGTGATTGATCCGGTCTGGGAGCTGCTGGCGCGTACCTATGCTCGCATCGGCCCACGCCCCACCCTGCTCGAACGCGATTTCAATTTCCCGCCCTATGCGGAACTGCAGGGCGAACTGCAGACCATCCGCCGCCTGCAGGCCGCACACGCCGGGGCTGCACATGGCTGACGCTATCGACACCCTGCGCGCGCAGCAGCACGCGTTCACCGCGCACCTGCGCGATCCACAGGCGGTGCCGGCACCGGCCGGCCTGGATGCACGCCGGTTGGCGGTGTACCAGCACCTGCTGTTCAACAACCTGCTCGGGCTCCTGAGCAACGGTTTCCCGGTCTGCGTCCGCCTGCTCGGCGAACCGGCATGGAGCGCGCTGGTGCGCCACTACTTCGCCACCCATCGCTGCCAGACCCCCCTGTTCACCGAGCTGGCCGCCGAGTTCGTGCAGTGGCTGCAGGCACAGCCGCAGCTGCCGCACCCGGCGCTGGCCGAACTGGCCCACTACGAGTGGGTGGAAACCGCGCTGTACCAGTTGCAGGCCGAGCCACTTCCTGCGCCTGGCGATGTCGATCCGCTGCGGGTGCCGCTGCAGCGTTCGCCGCTGGCGTGGCCGCTGCTGTACCAGTGGCCGGTGCACCGTCTCGGTGCAGAGGATGCGCCGACCCAGCCCCTCCCAGAACCCACCGGCCTGCTGGTCCGCCGCGAAGCCGACGGTGAAGTGCGATTCGCCGCGCTCAGCCCCTTGGCGGTGCACCTGCTGTCCAGCGTCGGTGAACAGCCTGGGCTGGAAGGCCGTACGTACCTGCAACGCCTCGCCACCACGCATGGGCTGGCCGAAGACGCGCTGGCCGGCCCCGGTGCCGCGCTGCTGCGGCAGTTCCTGCAGGCCGGCGTGATCGGCCCGCTCACCGCCCCGCCCTGACACCCCATTTGCGGAGATCCCCTGATGAACCTTCCGACCCTGGCCGCCGCGCGTGACCAGCTGGACCGTCTCGCCCCCTGGTTGGCCCCGCTCGGCCTGCGCCTGCTGCTGGCCTGGGAATTCTTCGAATCCGGCCGCGAGAAGCTGCGCGGCCAGAACTGGTTCGCCGACCTGCAGGACGCCTTTCCATTCCCGTTCGACCAGTTGCCGGCCACCCTGAACTGGCAACTGGCGACCTGGTTCGAACTGCTCGGGGCGGCCTGCCTGCTGTTCGGTTTCGGCACCCGTTTCGCCGCCGCGAGCCTGCTGGTGCTGACCGTGGTAGCCACCTATGCGGTGCATTGGCCGATGGAGTGGAACTCGCTGGCCGACCTGGCCATGGGCTATGCGATCAGCGACCAGGGCTTCGGCAACTTCAAGCTGCCGGTGCTGTTCATGGCCATGCTGCTGCCGCTGATCTTCACCGGCGCCGGCAAGCTGAGCGTGGACGCCTGGTTGGCGCGGTGGTCTCCCTCGGCCACACCTGCGCGGCCAGCGGTTCGGTAGATGCCGACCTTGGTCGGCGCGTCATGTGCCAACCAAGGTTGGCACCTACCGGGTTCTGCGTTCGTGCCACCACGGTGGCTGGCATGGGCTGCTTGGCCGGGCGCTCAGGGCCGCTCTGATAGAATTCACGCATGACTGACCCCATCCCCGCACCTGCCGCCGTTCCCGATTCCGCAGTTCCCCAGGCGCAGCGCGCGATGTCACAACGCTTCCGCGGCTTCCTGCCGGTGGTGGTGGATGTCGAAACCGGCGGCTTCGACAGCCAGCGCAACGCGCTGCTGGAAATCGCTGCGGTGCCGATCGAGATGGACGAGAACGGCCTGCTCTACCCCGGCCAGACCGCCAGTGCCCACGTGGTCCCGGCCGAGGGCCTGGAGATCGACCCGAAGTCGCTGGAAGTGACCGGCATCATCCTCGACCATCCGTTCCGGCTGGCCAAGGAAGAAAAAGCGGCGTTGGACCACATCTTCACTCCGGTGCGTGCGGCGATGAAGAAGTACGGCTGCCAGCGCGCGATCCTGGTTGGCCACAATGCCCATTTCGACCTCGGCTTCGTCAACGCGGCCGTGGCGCGGACCGGCCACAAGCGCAACCCGTTCCATCCGTTCAGCGTGTTCGACACGGTCACCCTGGCCGGTATCGCCTACGGCCAGACCGTGCTGGCGCGTGCGGCCACTGCCGCCGGGCTGGGTTGGGATGCGAATGAAGCGCACAGCGCGGTATATGACACCGAGCAGACCGCGCGGCTGTTCTGCACCATCGCCAACGCCTGGCCGCGGTAAGACAGCGCTTTCTGTAGAGCCGGGCCATGCTCGGCTGCACCTTTTTCCGCGCTGCCGCGCGGTGGTCGAGCACGGCTCGACTCTACAGGCCGACGTCGTTCCATCGATGCATGGTGGCGAATCAATCGCCGCACAGTAGATCCACGCCATGCGTGGATGCGATCAACCAATGCTCGTGCGATCGCGGCCGTCGCTCTTGGCGCGGTACAGCGCGCGGTCGGCGCGCTGGTACAGCAGCGCCGGGGTGCGGTCGTCGGCATCCAGCTCCACCAGCCCCGCACTGAAGGTCACGCGCAGGCCTTCCACACCGGCCCAGTCGGGGTGGTCATGGAACAGGCCGCGCAGGCGCGCGCACAGCTGCGCGGCTTCCTCCAGGCGGGTGTCGTTGAGCAGCAGCGCGAACTCTTCGCCGCCGGTTCGCGCCGGCAGGTCGGAGTCGCGGCTGGCGGCTGCGATCAGCGTCGCCACCTGCACCAGCACGGCATCGCCGATGCTGTGGCTGTGGCGGTCGTTGACGTCCTTGAAATGGTCGATGTCCAGCACCACCAGGCACAGTGGATGACCACTGCGCTGCGAACGGGCGAAGTCACGCGCCAGCGTCTCGTCGAAGCCGCGGCGGTTGGCCAGCCCGGTCAGCGCATCCTCGCGGGCCTGGCGCTCGAAGGCTTCGGCCTGGCGCGCCAGGCGTTCGGCCAGCTCGGTCTTTTCCTGGTTCAGCGCCTGCAGGTGCACGGTCTTGGCCTGCAGGTCGAAGGTCGCGTCGTCCACCCGCCGCGCCAGGCGCAGGTTGCTGGCCTTCAGCTGCTGCAGCAGCAGGCGGTACAGTGCCACCAGGCCGGCCAGCAGCAACAGCCCGCCCAGCGCCTGCACGCTGCGCCGCTGCCACCAGAACGGCTCGACGCTGAAGCTCCACACCGCCTCCTGTTGGCCCCAGCTGCCGCCCGGATGCGCCGCAGCCACATGCAGGGTGTAGTCGCCCGGCGGCAGGCCAACGAACTCGACGCTGCGCTGCGGGCCACGCTCGACCCAGCCGGCATCGAGGCCATCCAGCCGCGTGCGGTAGCGGATCCGGTCGGACATCAGGTAGCTCAGGCCGACATAGCTCACCGCCAACCGGCGGCCACCGGGAATGTAATTGCGATCCGGTCCCTCCCAGTGCACCGGCGCACCATCCACCTGCACGCTCTCGATCGCCGCCGGCGGCGATGGCCGCTCGCGGAAACGCTGCAGGCGTTGCGGGTCGACCGTGCTCAGGCCACCGGCGGTGACCACCCAGAACGTGCCATCCTGGCGCAGGATCGCCGATGGACTGGAGCTGCCATTGGCCTGTGCATTGGCCATGCCGTCGATCTCGTTGTAGCGCTCCAGCACCACCCGCGGCGTGCGGCCATCGGCCACCGCATTGAGGGTGGCCATGTCGGTGCGCAGCACACCACGGTTGCTGCTGATCCAGACATTGCCGAGGCGGTCCGGCACCAGCTGGAACACCGCGTCCACCGGCATGCCCTGCTCCAGGCCGACCCGCGCCAGCGCACCGTTGCGCCAGCGGTACAGGCCACGATCACTGCTGATCCACATCGCATCGCCCAGCTGGTGGAAACCGAACACGCTGCGGCCGCCCCCCAGCGGGGCCAGGTCGATCGACTGCACGTGGTCGCCACGCAGCACGCGGATGCCTTCGATGGTGCCGATCCACAGGTTGCCCTGGTGGTCATGCTCGAGCGCGGTGATCAGGCCGCCGGGCATGCCCGGCACGTTCGAGACCTGCACCCGGTCGCCGTCGATGCGCACCACGCCCTTCTGCGTGCCGGCCCAGACCACGCCCTGCGGGTCAACGGTGATCGCACGGATGTTGCCGCCCGGCATGCCGTCAGCCGCCGCATAGTTGTGGCGCAGGCCCCCATCGCGACCCAGCCGGTAAACGCCGTCGCCGAAGGTTCCCACCCACAGGTCACCGTCCGGCCCCTGTGCCAGGCTCAGTACCGAGGGCGCCTTGCCGCCGCGGTTGTGCAGCGGCACCGCGCGGAAACGACCGTCGCGGGTCTGGAGGTCAAGGCCGCTGGCGCTGCCGACCCACAGCTGGCGGTCGCGATCCTCGAACACCGTGCGCACGTAGTCGCCACTGAGCCCATCGCGCTCGGTGAAGCTGCTGAACAGTGTTTCGCGCAGGCGGTACAGGCCCCCATTGGCTCCCACCCAGATGCTGCCTTCGGCATCCTCGCGCAGGCTGACCACGCGTCCGCCCGGCAGGTTCAGGCCGGCCGGCAGCCGCTCCAGGCCATGGGCGGAAATGCGCAGCAGGCCCTGGTTCTCGGTACCCAGCCACAGATCGCCATGCCGGTCCTGCAGCATCGAGGTCATGTGCAGCTGGCCCGGCAGGCGGTGCACCAGCACCAGCTGGTCGTCCTCCACCCGGTACAGGCGCTCGCCGGCGACGATCCACAGCGCGCCATCCGGTGCCCGGTACGGCCACGACAGGCCGCTGCCGGCGCCCAGCCCCCACGCGGCGGGCGCGCGCTTGAGCACGCCGTCGTTGTCGCGCAGCACCAGCCCGTCGAGCGTGCCGACCCATACCCGGTCCTGTGCATCGACCACCAGCTTGGTGAAGCTCATCGCCATCGGCAGGTCCGCCGCCGGTGCCTGGTAGACGATGCCGGCATCCGGCGTCAGGTAGCCGATGCCCTTGCCTTCGTACAGCAGCCACAGCCGGCCCTGGCTGTCCATCTGCATGGACTGGATCAGCACCTGCGGTGTACCGGCCTGGTGCTCCCAGACCCGCCATTGGCCGTCGCTGCCGCGGTGGCTGACGTTGCCGCGCGAATCGCTGATCCACAGCCCGCCCTGGCGGTCGACGAACAGTGCGCCGATGCCGTTGTCGCGCAGGCCCGGGCGCGTACTGCGGTCGAACACGGTGAAGTCCAGTCCGTTGTAGCGCACCAGCCCTTCCCAGGTGGCGAACCACAGATGGCCCTCCGGCGTCTGTGCGATGTCGCGCAGCGAGTTGTGCGGCAGGCCGTTGCGCGAGGTCCATACATCGATGGCGTAGTCGCGCAGCGGGGGCGCGCCCTCCTGTGCCGCCAGCGGCAGCGCGAGGGCCAGCAGCAACCACAGCAGGCCCTGCCGCAGTGCCCGCCTGAATCCTGATGCGCGGCGCTCCACCCAGCGCCCCTCGTCCCCCTGCCCGCCCATCACCGCAGCAGCGGCGGCCAGGTGCGGCTGCAGGGCGCGGCAGCGTGCGGGAACAGCCGGGCAGCGCGCACTGGCATGCCGGCGGGAACGGGCTGGCTCATCGAGGGGAGACTGGGGAGATGGGCAGATGATAGGCCAAACCCCGGCCCCGGCGTCACCGTCCGCGGCCCGCCGGCTCAGCCGGCGCGGCCGGGCGCCACCACCTGGGCACTGGCCGGCCACTGCACCACCGCCTCCAGGCCACCTTCGGCCCGGTTGCGCAGCCACAGCCGCGCGCCGTCCTTCTCGGCCAGGGCGCGGGCGATGGTCAGGCCCAGGCCGGCCCCGCCGGTCTGGCGCGAACGCGAGGTTTCCACCCGCACGAACGGATCGAACACCGCCTCCAGCTGCTCTTCGGCCAGGCCGGGACCGTCATCGGCCACCACTACGGTGATCGCACCGCCGCTGCGCTCGACCCGTACCCGCGCCCGTTGCGCGTACATCACCGCGTTGTCCACCAGGTTGGAGAACAGGCGGTGCATGGCCAGCGGACGCAGCATCAGCACCGAACCACTGCCCCCCTCGAAGACCACGTCGGCGCCGCCTTCGGCGGTGTCCTCGACGATGCTCTCCAGCAGTGAATCCAGGTCGAGTGCGGCGCGCTGCTCGGCACTCTCGGCACTGCGGGCCAGTTCCAGGCCCTCGCGCACCAGCGCCTGCATCGCCGCCAGGTCACCGATCAGGCGCTCGCGCAGGGCTTCGTCGCTGACATTCTCCAGGCGCAGGCGCAACCGGGTCAGCGGCGTCTGCAGGTCATGGGTGATCGCCGCCAGCATCTGCGTGCGTTCGGCCAGGTGCCGCTGCAGGCGGTGCTGCATGGCGTTGAAGGCTTCGGCGGCGCGCTGCACTTCACGCGGCCCGCGCAATGGCAACGGGTCGCGCTGCAGATCGTCGCCGAGATCCTCGGCAGCGGCGGCCAGTTCCTGCAGTGGCGCACTGGCCATGCGCGCAACGATATAGGCCAGCACGGCAATCGCCAGCACCAGCAGGGTCAGGAACCACGGGTCCACGGCGAGGATGCCGTTGTGCGCCACCGCCGGCGAGTCCAGCGCCAGTTTCAGCAGCGTGCCGTCGTTGAGGGTCACGTCCACCGCGCGGCACTTGGGCGGGATGAACGCCGGGTCGCGTTCGCGCGGCGGCCGCCGGTGACCCGGCGGTGGCGGCGGCAGCAGGTCCTGCAGCTTGGGAATGCAGGAGCGGAACGAAGCGAAGTGCACATGCGCGCGCGACACCGGTCCGGGGCGGTCTTCCAGCACTTCCATCAGCGCCGTGTCGGCACGCCCGAGGCGGGCTCCGGGCTGCAGCGCGCGCACGCTCGGCCCGCCGATCGCCAGCAGGCGCTCGCGCAGCTCCGGATTGCCGTCCAGCAGGTTGACGTAGCCCTGCAGGCGGTCGGCGATGCGGTTCAGGTTCTGCCGCTCGAACTCCTGCTGGCGCTTGGAAGTGGCCAGCATGGTCGCGCCGATCGCAGCCACCGCCATGCCCAGCAGCAGGATCACGAACAACCGCCCGACCATCGAGGACAGGAAATGGCGCAGGCGCTTCATCGCGGCTTATTCCAGGTTGACCGCGGAGGCCAGCACGTAGCCCTCGTTGCGCACGGTCTTGATCAGTCCGTCCGGGCCACCGTCGTCGCCCAGCTTGTTGCGCAGGCGGCTGACCTGCAGGTCGATCGCGCGGTCCTGTGCCTCGTAGTTGCGGCCACTGCTGAGCGCGACCAGCTGCTCGCGCGACAGCACCTTGTTGGCGTGCGCGATGAACACCCGCAGCAGGCGGAACTCGGCGCCGGACAGCACCACCACGCGGTCATCCGGATCGACCAGGTGGCGATGTTCCAGGTCGAACACCCAGCGCGAGAAGCGCGCACGGCGCACCGCCAGCGGCTCCAGGTTGGCCGGCAGCGCCTCGGTCCGGCGCAGCACGTTGCGGATGCGTGCCAGCAGCTCGCGCGGTTCGAACGGCTTGGCCAGGTAGTCATCGGCGCCCATTTCCAGGCCCAGCACGCGATCGATCGGCTCGGCGCGTGCGGTCAGCATGATCACCGGCGTGTTCGAACGCGCACGCAGGTCACGGCACAGGGTCAGGCCATCCTCGCGCGGCAGGTTGAGGTCGAGCACGATCAGGTCCACGTGCTCGCGGTCCAGCAGCTGGCGCATGGCGGTGCCATCGGCCGCCGTGCTCACCAGGTAACCGGCGCGGCCGAGCTGCTCGGCCAGCAGCGTGCGGATGTCGTTGTCGTCGTCGACGATCAGCAGTCGATGCATCGGGTTTTCAGTCTCCATGTCGCGATCATCCCGTGTCGGCAGCTGAACCGCATCCGGGGCAATGCGTACCAGTGTATCCACCCACGGGCGGGATACCTGTGGTTACGCGTATTCACCGACAGTGTTACATACAGACATACCCCGAGGATTGAGCCGTCCATCGCCCGGTCTTCACAATGCCCGCCAACGCCGCACGCGCGGCCCCGAGAGTGAAGCCACGACGTGACGTTCCGCCTGCTGCCCGCGACACGCCGGAGTCGCCTGATACTGATCGCCCTGCTTGCCCTGATCGTCGCCGCCACCGCCTGGTGGCTGCTGCGCAAGCCCGCCGCGCCGGCGGTGGCCACCTCGCCGGTCAGCCGCGGTGACATCGAGCAGACGGTGGACGCCACCGGCGTGATCGATGCCTACAAGCTGGTCAGCGTCGGTGCGCAGGCCTCGGGCCAGATCAAGTCGCTGAAGGTGCAGCTGGGCGACACCGTGAAGGAAGGCGACCTGATTGCCGAGATCGACGCCACCACCCAGCAGAACCAGGTGCTCAACGCGCAGGCCTCGCTGGACCAGGTCACCGCCCAGCGCGCCGTCCAGCAGGCCACCCTGCGCCAGGCCGAACTGGAATTCGCGCGCCAGCAGCAGATGCTGGCCGCCGAGGCCACCTCGCGCCAGGAATACGATGCCGCCGAGGCGCAGCTGAAGACCGCCCGTGCCCAGCTGCAGTCCTACGAGGCGCAGATCAAGGGCCGCGAAACCGAGCTGGGCACCGCCCGCGCCAACCTGGCCTACACCCGCATCACCGCGCCGATGGACGGCACCGTGGTGGCGGTGGTGGCCGAGGAAGGCCGCACGGTGAACGCCAACCAGACCGCGCCGACCATCGTCATGCTGGCGCGGCTGGACGTGGTCACCGTCAATGCGGAGATCTCCGAGGCCGACGTGGTCAAGATCAAGGCCGGCATGCCGGTGTACTTCACCACGCTCGGCGACCCGGACCGCAAGTACCACGCCACGCTGCGCCAGATCAATCCGGCGCCAGCCTCGATCGCCAACGAGAATTCATCCAGCTCCAGCAGCTCCTCCAGTTCCAGTTCCAGCAGCGCGGTCTACTACAACGCGCTGTTCGACGTGGAGAACCCGGACGGCACGCTGCGCATCGACATGACCGCGCAGGTCTCGGTGCTGCTCAAGCAGGCCAAGGGCGTGCTGATGGTGCCGGCAGTGGCGCTGGAGCCGAAGCGCCGTGGCGACGAGCGCATGGTGCGGGTGCTGGACGACAAGGGCCAGCCGCAGCCGCGCAAGGTCACGGTGGGCATCAACAATGGCGCCTCGGCCGAGATCCTGTCCGGGCTGAAGGAAGGCGAGCGCGTGGTGGTCGGCGAAGCGGGTGCGGCCGGTGCCAGCGCCGGCGGCGGCAACCGCGGCGGCATGCAGATGCGGGTTGGCGGCCCGGGCATGGGGCGCCGATGAGCACGACGGCGCCGCTGCTGCGCCTGCGCGACCTGCGACGTGAATTCCCGGCCGGCGATGATGTGATCGCCGTGCTGCGCGACGTCAATCTCGACATCCACGCCGGTGAGATGGTGGCCATCGTCGGCCAGTCCGGCTCGGGCAAGTCGACGCTGATGAACATCCTCGGCTGCCTCGATCGTCCCACCCGTGGCAGCTACCAGGTGGCCGGCCGCGAAACCGGGAAGATGCAACCGGACGAACTGGCCGAACTGCGCCGCGAGCATTTCGGTTTCATCTTCCAGCGCTACCACCTGCTCGGCGACCTGGACGCGCGCGGCAACGTGGAAGTGCCGGCGGTGTACGCCGGCAGCCCCGGCCCGGTGCGCAACGCGCGTGCCGAGCAACTGCTGCAGCGGCTGGGCCTGAGCGACCGCATGCATCACAAGCCGGGCCAGCTGTCCGGTGGCCAGCAGCAGCGCGTGTCGATCGCACGCGCCCTGATGAACGGCGGCGAGGTGATCCTGGCCGACGAACCGACCGGCGCGCTGGACACGAAATCCGGCGAGGAAGTGATGGCGATCCTCGGCGAACTGCATGCCGAAGGCCACACCATCATCATCGTCACCCACGACATGAGCGTGGCCGAGCACGCGCAGCGCATCATCGAAATCCGCGATGGCGAGATCATCGCCGACCGCGCCAACCCAAATGCGCCGACCTACCGTGCGCAGCGCGAGGCCAGTACCGGCGTCGCCCGCGGCAACAGCTGGCGGGCCGCGCGCGACCGCTTCACCGAAGCGTTCCGCATGGCGCTGCTGGCGATGAACGCACATCGGCTGCGAACCTTCCTGACCATGCTCGGCATCATCATCGGCATCGCCTCGGTGGTCTCGGTGGTGGCGCTGGGCAATGGCTCCCAGCAGCAGATCCTGCAGAACATCAGCGCGCTCGGCACCAATACCATCGACGTCTATCCCGGCCGCGGTTTCGGCGACATGCGCTCGGCGCGCGTACAGACGCTCAAGGCCAGCGATGCCGATGCACTGGCAAGGCAGAGCTACGTGGACAGCGCCACCCCCAGCGTATCGACTTCGGTCACCGCGCGTTACCGCAACCAGTCGTCCACCGCCCAGGTCAGCGGCGTTGGCGAGCAGTTCTTCCGGGTCAAGGGCGTGACCCTGCTCAGCGGCAGCTTCTTCGATGCCGATGCGGTCAAGGGCCTGGGCCAGGTGGCGGTGATCGACGAGAACACCCAGTCCCAGTTCTTTCCCGATGTCGACCCGGTCGGCCAGGTGATCCTGCTCGGCAACGTGCCGGCGCGCGTGGTCGGCGTGGCCAAGCGGCAGAGTTTCGGCTTCGGCGGCAGCACCAGCCTCAGCGTGTGGGTGCCGTACACCACGGTGATGTCGCGCATGCTCGGCCAGAGCCACGTGTCCAGCATCACCGTGCGCGTGGACGATGACACGCCGATGGACGCCGCGCAGGAAGCGATCACCCGCCTGCTGACCCTGCGTCATGGCACCGAGGATTTCTTCCTCAGCAACAGCGCCGAGATCCGCGAGACCATCGAGCAGACCACGCGCACGATGACCCTGCTGATCGGTGCCATCGCCGCCATCGCGTTGCTGGTCGGTGGCATCGGCGTGATGAACATCATGCTGGTATCGGTGACCGAGCGCACCCGCGAGATCGGGGTGCGCATGGCCGTCGGTGCACGGCAGAGTGATATCCGCCAGCAGTTCCTGATCGAAGCGGTGCTGGTCTGCCTGCTCGGCGGCGTGCTCGGTATCGGCCTGGCCCTGCTGCTGGGCTCGATGATCGGCCGCTTCGCCAGCGACTTCCAGGTGCTGTTCTCCACCGCCTCGATCGTCGCCGCGTTTGCCTGCTCGACCCTGATCGGCGTTGCGTTCGGCTTCCTGCCAGCGCGCAACGCCGCGCAGCTCGACCCGGTGGAGGCCCTGGCCCGCGAATGAAGATGATGACCCGACTGCCCTTCCCCGCTCCCCGGCACCTGCTGCTGGCCGGTGCCGTTCTACTCGCCCTGTCCGGCTGCGCGTCGGTCAGCCGCTACCCGGTGCACGACCCGGCCGTGGCGGCGCAGTATGGACGTGGCGATGCCACCCTCAACGCGCCAGCCGATGACCCGCGCAGCAGCCTGGATACACCGGGCCGCGACATCCGCCAGGACACCTGGTGGACCGGCTTCGGCGATGAACGCCTGGACCGCCTGGTGGCGCAGGCGCTGGCCGCCAACAGCGATCTGGCCGCCGCCGGCCTGGCCGTGCAGCGTTCGCGCCTGCAGGCCGGCCTGGCCAGCAACGCACTGTGGCCGCAGCCCTCGTCATCCGGCGTGAGCGGCAGCGCCAGCCGCGCCACCGACCAGTCTGATGATTGGCGCCGCAGCTATTCCACCGGCGTCTCGCTGGGTTGGGAAGTGGACCTGTGGGGCCGCCTGCGCACCCAGCGCGACATCGCCCGCTGGGAAGCCGAGGCCAGCGAGGAAGATCGGCAGAACACCGCGCTGCTGGTGATCAGCGACACCATCACCCAGTACTGGAACCTGGCCTACCTCAACCAGTCGATCGCCACCGGCCAGGCCAACCTGGAGCGCCTGGAACGCACCCGCGAACTGGTGCAGGCCCGCTTCGACGCCGGTGCGGTATCGCGCCTGGAAGTGCGCCAGGCACTGCAGAACCTGCAGTCGCAGCGGTCCTCGCAGAGCGCGCTGGAACAGCAGCGGGTGGAGGTGCGCAACGCGCTGACCGTGCTGCTGGACGGCACGCCCTGGCCCCAGCAGGACGAACCACAGGACCTGCTGGGCGCACGCAGCCCAGCCATCAGCGAAGGCCTGCCGACCGATCTGCTCGGCCGCCGCCCCGATCTGCGCGCGGCCGAACTTCGCCTGCGCAACAGCCTGAAGACCATCAAGGTCACCGCCACCCAGTACTACCCTGCGCTGAGCCTGACCGGCAGCCTCGGTTCCAGCGCGACCTCGCTGGGCGACGTACTGCGCAACCCGGTGGCCACGCTGGGCGCCGGCCTGTCGCTGCCGTTCCTCAACCTGCAGCGTGCGCAGCTGGATACCGATATCGCCGGCACCGCCTACCAGATCGCCGCCAGCAACTTCCGCAAGACGCTGTATACCGCGCTCTCGGAAGTGGACAACGCACTGTCGGCGCGCGAGCAGCTGGCGCGCCAGGTGGCGGCCTCGCAGGCTTCATACGACGAAGCGGTGGAAGTGGAACGCGCGCAGGAAGTGCGTTACCGCGTGGGTGCCACCGATCTGCGCACCTGGCTGGAAGCGCAGCAGACCCGGCGTGATGCCGAACTGTCGCTGGCACGCGCGCGCCAAGGCCAGCTCAACAACGACGTGACGCTGTTCAAGGCGTTGGGCGGCAGCGCGGGGTGAGGCGGGACATGAAACGGGGTCAGATCCCTTTTCCCATTGGAAAAGGGATCTGACCCCGATCACATCGCGCTGGCCGATCAACCGCGCTGGCGCACGGCCTCGAACAGGCTGACGCCGGCGGCGACGGAGACGTTCAGGCTCTCGATCTCGCCCGGCATCGGGATCTTGACCAGGCCATCGCAGTTCTCGCGGGTCAGGCGGCGCAGGCCATCGGCTTCGCCGCCCAGCACCAGCGCGATGTTGCCCTTCAGGTCCAGCTGGTACAGCGAGGCCGTGGCTTCACCGGCCAGGCCGTAGATCCACACGCCCTGCTTCTGCAGGTCCTTCAGGCAGCGCGAGAGGTTGGTCACCGCCACCACCGGGATCAGGTCGGCGGCACCGGCCGAAGTCTTGCGCACAGTGGCATTGACCGTGGCCGACTTGTCCTTCGGGATGATCACCGCGGTCGCCCCGGCGGCAGCGGCCGAGCGCAGGCAGGCGCCGAGGTTGTGCGGGTCCTGCACCTCGTCGAGCACCAGCAGCAGGGCCTTGCCCTCGGCCGCGGTGACCAGCCCTTCCAGCTCGTTCTCGCTGTAGGTACGGGCGGCGGCGTAGCGCGCGGCCACGCCCTGGTGGCGCACCGAACCGCCAACACCGTCCAGCGCCTGGCTGTTCACCTTGCGCACATCGATGCCCTTGCGGCGGGCGTTCTCTTCGATCTCGGTCAGGCGCGGGTTCTTCGCACCGGCCTCGACCAGCACTTCGCGGACGTTCTCGGCGTCGTTCTCGATGGAGGAGGCGACGGCGTTGACGCCGACAATCCACTGGCTGTTCTTGCTCATGCGGGCGGGGACCGGAAAGGGGGTGGCTATGGTAGAGCATCGGCAGGCCGGGCGCTGCGACCGGCCGCAGAGGGGCGTTACCGACTGCGCGGCGGCCAGTGCGGGGTGTCGTGGTCGGGGTGCTGGTGGGAGACGATGGTGGCCAGGAACTCCAGCGCGGCGACGTCGTCCTCGGTGCGCCGCGCCGGCAGGCCGGACAGGCTGTCGACGAACGGCAGCTTGCGCTCCACCCCGTACTGGATCGTCGGTGGCAGGCGTTCCGGCTCATCGAAGGCGCCGGCAGCCACGGCCACGCCATCCAGGGCTTCATAGGTCAGGGGTGTACCGCAGTCGGCGCAGAAACCACGCCGCACCACGTTGGACGACTGGAAATAGCGCGGCTGGCCGCGGGTCCAGCTGAACTGCACGCCGCGCACGGATACCAGCGGCGCGTAATAGGCACCGAACGCCTTCTGGCACATCCGGCAATGGCAGATCGAGCTGTCGGTGAGCTCGCCACGCGCCTGGAAGCGGACCGCGCCGCACTGGCAGCCGCCACTGTATTCGGGTTGGCCTTGCATGCTGGGGTTCCTCCGGAACGTCGTGCCAACCAAGGTTGGCACCTACCAGTTGCGGTAGGTGCCGACCGTTGGTCGGCACACCTTTCAATACTTCTTCTTGGTGCGCTTGGCCGGCTTGCCCCGCTCGGGCGGCGGCGGCAGGCCATCGCCCTCGTCCTCGCCCTTGTGCTCGACCAGGCGGAAGTCGATCTTGCGCTCTTCCATGCTGGCCTTCAGCACCAGGATCCGCACGCGGTCACCCAGCCGGTAGCTGCTGCCGCGGCGTTCGCCGGTCAGCGTTTTGCGGGTGGCGTCGAACTTGTAATAGTCCTGCGGCAGCTGGGTCACATGCACCAGGCCCTGCACCTTGGACTCGTCCAGTTCCACGAACAGGCCGAAGCTGGTCACGCCGCTGATCACGCCGTCGAACTGGCCGCCCACGTGCTTTTCCATCCACGCCGCGCGGTAACGCTCGTCGACCTCGCGCTCGGCTTCGTCGGCACGGCGCTCGCGCTCGGAACACTGCAGCGCCAAGGCCGCCATTTCGCGCGCGTTGTAGGTGAACTTGTCCAGCGGCTTGCCGGACAACGCATGCTTGATCGCACGGTGCACCAGCAGGTCGGGGTAACGGCGGATCGGCGAGGTGAAGTGCGCGTACGCCTCCAGCGCCAGGCCGAAGTGGCCGTGATTCTCCGGGCTATAGATCGCCAGGCTCTGGCTGCGCAGCAACACCGATTCCAGCAGCGTGGCATCGGGGCGGTCGCGGATCTTCTTCAGCAGCTTGGTGTAATCGCCCGGGCGCACCTTCGACCACGGCGGCAGGCTCAGCTTGAACTCCTTGAGGAATTCCAGCAGGTCGGCGTACTTGGTTTCCGGCGGCTTCTCGTGGATGCGGTACGGCGCCGGCACATGGCGCGACAGCAGGTACCTGGCGGCCTCGACGTTGGCCGCGATCATGCACTCCTCGATCAGCTTGTGCGCGTCGTTGCGCACCAGCATGCCGGCCTGGGTCACTTCACCACGGTTGTCCAGCACGAAGCGCACTTCACTGCTTTCGAATTCGATGGCACCGCGCTTGGCGCGTGCCTTGGACAGCACCTTGTACAGCTGGTGCAGGCGCTGCACCTGCGGCAGCAGGTCGCCCATCCAGGCCTTGGTATCGGCATCGTCCTCGCCCACCGCCTTCCACACCTGGGTGTAGGTCAGGCGCGCATGCGAGTTCATCACCGCCTCGTAGAAGCGCGAATGCGTGACCAGGCCATCGCGGTCGATCTGCATGTCGCAGACAAAGCACATGCGGTCGACCTTCGGCATCAGCGAGCAGATGCCGTTGGACAGTGTCTCCGGCAGCATCGGCACCACGAAGCCCGGGAAGTACACCGACGTCGCACGCTTCTGCGCCTCTTCATCCAGCGGCGTACCAGGGCGAACGTAATTCGAGACGTCGGCAATCGCCACCACCAGGCGGAAACCCTCGGCATTCGGCTCGCAGTACACCGCGTCGTCGAAGTCCTTGGCATCCTCGCCATCGATGGTGACCAGCGGCGTGCTGCGCAGGTCGACACGGTCGCCAATCATCGCCGGCTCGACCACCAGCGGCACCGAGGCCGCTTCGTCCAGCACCTCCTGCGGGAACTCGAACGGCAGCTCGTGGCCATGGATGGCGGTCTCCACCACCAGCGACGCGGTCAGCTTGTCGCCGAGCACCGCGATGATGCGGCCGATCGGCGGGCGGCGGCTGTCCGGCGCCTGGGTCAGTTCACAGACCACCAGCTGGCCGTCGCGCGCACCACCGGTCTGGTCCGGCGGCACCTGCACGTTGCGCTGCACGCGCTTGTCGTCGGGCACCACGTAGTTGATGCCCATCTCGATGCTGAAGCGGCCGATCAGGCGGGTCATGCCGCGCTCCAGCACGCGGGCGATGCTGCCTTCGCGACGGCCACGGTGATCGATGCCGGTCACGCGGGCCAGCACCTTGTCGCCGTGCATGACCTTGCGCATTTCATAAGGCGGCAGGAACAGGTCGTCGCCGCCCTCGACCGGGCGCAGGAAGCCGAACCCTTCCGGGTTGGCGATCACCACACCGGTGACCAGGTTCAGGGTCTGGATCGGGGCGAAACCGCCGCGACGGTTCTGCACCAGCTGGCCGTCGCGGACCATCGCACCGAGCCGGCGCGACAGCGCTTCGGCCCGGTCCGGAGCGGTCAGGCCCAGGCGCGCGCCCAGTTCCTCGGCGGTCTGCGGCCCTTCGCAGCGCTCCAGCAGGGCCAGGATGGCCTCGCGGCTGGCGATGGGCTGTTCGTACTTCTCCGCTTCGCGGGCGGCATAGGGATCGTCGATCACCTTGCCGGCCGGCGGCAGCTTGCGGCCCGGGGCCGGGCCCGGTGCATCGGTACTGCGGACCTTGCGGCCGCGTGGCGGTGCACCGCCTTCATTCAATTCGGGGAACCAGCCCGGCAGCGGCTTGCCCGGCTTGGTGGTGCGGGCTGCACCCGCCTTGGCGCCCTTGTTCGGGGCCTGGCTGCGGGACTTGCTCCCGCCCTTGCTTGGTTTTTTGGTAGTCATCGCCCTACATGGTAGCCGCTGGCGGCGTGCAGAACGGGTCAGCGGTCGCCTTCAAGCGATCGCGTCAAAAATATTCAGGAAGTCGTTGACAGCCTGCGGATTCATCTTCACAATTGCGCCTCTGGAACGCCCAGGTGGCGGAATTGGTAGACGCACTAGTTTCAGGTACTAGCGGGTAAAACCGTGGAGGTTCGAGTCCTCTCCTGGGCACCAACGAAAAAACTCCTCGCTTCGGCGGGGATTTTTTTTGCCTGTGATCCGGCAGCCGGGGTCGGATTCCTTTCCAGAGGAAAGGGCTCTGGCCCCAAGCGAGTGAGATGGGGGGCAGAGCCCGTTTCGCATGCGCAACGGCAACCGACCTGGGATCAGCAAAAAGTGTTGACACCCCCGTCACGGCACCCCATAATCTCGCTCCTCGACGCCCAGGTGGCGGAATTGGTAGACGCACTAGTTTCAGGTACTAGCGGGTAAAACCGTGGAGGTTCGAGTCCTCTCCTGGGCACCACGTCGAGAATGAGAAAAACCCGCGAAAGCGGGTTTTTTCATGCCCCGGATCCGGCATCAGAACAACGGCCGCAGCACCAGTTCCAGCCCGAGCAGCAGCAGGAACCCCAGGAAGCAGGCGCGGAACACGCGCGCGCTGATGCGCTGCCGGATCACCTGGCCCAGCCACATGCCCAGCAGCGCCGGCAGCACCGCCAGCGCACTCAGCCCCAGCTGCTGGATGCCGAACGCACCGTGCAGCACCAGACCGGTGGTCAGCGAAATCGTCGACACGGTGAACGCCAGCCCGAGCGCCTGCACCAGCTCCTCGCGCTGCAATCCCAGCGACTGCAGGTACGGCACCGCCGGCATCACGAACACACCCGTCGCCCCCGTCACCACGCCGGACAGCGCACCCACCAGCGGCCCCAGCCAGCGCTCGCGCCGCTGCGGCACGCGGAACACCGGCGCGAGCAACGCATAGGCGGCATAGACCACCAATGCCACGCCCAGCGCAACGCGCGACCAGGTGCGATCGACCCGCACCAGCAGTGCGGCCGAACCCAGCGTCACCACCACCACGGCAAGCATCATCGGCCACAAACGCCGCACGATGTGGCCCAGCGACGGCCCGGACAGCAGTTGCCACGCATTGGTGACGAAGGTTGGAATGAACAGCATCGACGCCGCCGCCACCGGTGACAGGGTGCTGCCCAGCAGGCCCATCGCCACCGTCGGCAACCCCATCCCTGTCACGCCCTTGACCACGCCGGCCAGCACGAACACCACCACCAGCAGCAAATAGAAGTATGTCGATTCATGCATGGCTTCATTGGACCGGGCCCTCGCCAGGCGCACAATGCGGTCTTCCCGGCCCAGCCTTCGGCTGACCCGAAGGCGCCGGATCAGCAATGAGGCACGACATGCGGATGGACATCGCCGACCTGCGCCTGTTCCTGGCAATCGCCGAAGCCGGCAGCATCACCGCCGGCGCGGCACAGGCAAACCTGGCATTGGGTTCAGCCAGCGAGCGCCTGCGCACGATCGAAGCCGATGCCGGCACCGCGCTGTTGCACCGGCACCCACGCGGCGTCAGCCTGACCGAGGCCGGCGCCGCCCTCGCCCACCACGCACGCCTGATCCTGCAGCAGCAGGCACAGCTGCGTGGCGAACTACAGGCGTTCGCGCAGGGTGCGCGCGGCACCCTGCACCTGTATGCCAACACCGCCGCGCTGACCAACTACCTGCCCTCGCGGCTCGCGCCGTGGCTGGCCGGACGCCCACGCCTGCATGTGGAACTGCTGGAGCGCACCAGCCCCGAAGTCGTACGCGCGATCAGTGCCGGCCAGGCCGAAGCCGGCATCATCAGCGATGCGGTCGACGCTGCCGGCCTGCAGCAGCATGTGGTCGCCGAAGATCCCCTGGTGATGCTGCTGCCGGCCGACCACCGCTTCGCGACCCGGCGCAGCCTGGCTTTTGCCGAGGCTGCCGGAGAGACCTTCGTTGCCCTGGCCGACGGCAATGCACTGCAGACCTACATCGAGGACCAGGCGCGCGACATCGGGCGCCGCCTGGATGTACGCATCCGCATGAAGACCTTCGAAGGCGTGTGCATCATGGTCGGCCACGGCATCGGCGTCGGCATCGCGCCGCGGACCATCGCGCGCCAGCATCGGCGCAGCACGCACACCGTCGCCGTACCGCTCGCCGATGCGTGGGCGCAACGACGCCTGTGCGCCTGCTTTGCCGAGTGGACACGACTGTCACCGGCGATGCGCAGCCTGCTGCATCACCTGGGCGTGCAGCCCCAGAAAAAAGTGTGAAATGTTGTTGACACATCTTCTGTCGCTCCCCATAATTCATCTCCTGAGTCGCCCAGGTGGCGGAATTGGTAGACGCACTAGTTTCAGGTACTAGCGGGTAAAACCGTGGAGGTTCGAGTCCTCTCCTGGGCACCACGACTCAAGATGATCAAACCCGCGAAAGCGGGTTTTTTCGTTTCCGGGGTCTGGGAATTCACGCCCCGAGATCCACCCATGCGTGGCGTGGATCCACCAAAAGAAAAACCCCGCCTTGCGGCGGGGTTTCTGCGTTTCAACATCAATGAGCGGTCAGTGCCCGCCACCGGCGGCAGCACCTGCACCCGCGCCGAACGGCGGCTTGGCCAGCCACAGGAACGTGATGATCGCCAGGAAGATCCAGCCCAGCAGGAAGAAGATGTCGTTGAAGCCCATCTGCGATGCCTGGTGGTTGATCATGTTGTTCAGTACCGCTGCACCGTGTTGCAGGTCGCCCTGCCCCATCGCCGTCACCTGGTCCTGCATGCCGGGCTGATAGGCCGAGATGTGCTCGGTCAGGTCGGCATGGTGCACCTGGGTACGCCGCGCCCACAGCCACGTCGTCAGTGACGCCGCGAAGCTGCCACCCAGCGTACGCAGGAACGTGGCCAGGCCGGAGCCCGCCGCGATCTCGCGCCCATCCAGGTCCGACAGCAGGATCTGCAGCACCGGCATGAAGAACAGCGCGACGCCGATGCCCATGATCAGCTGCACGCCGGCCACGTGCATGTAGTCCACCTGCAGGTTGAAGTTCGAACGCAGGAAGCTGGTCATCGACAGCACGATGAAGGCCACCGTGGCCAGCATGCGCATGTCGAAGCGCGATGCGTACTTGCCGACGAATGGCGTCATGATCACCGGCAGGATGCCGATCGGCGCGGTCGCCAGGCCTGCCCAGATCGCGGTGTAGCCCATGTCACGCTGCAGCCACTGCGGGATCAGCAGCGCCACGCTGAAGAACGCCGCGTAGGCCACCACCATCGCCAGCGTGCCGGCGCGGAAGTTGCGGTGCCGGAACAGCTTCAGGTCGACGATCGGATCCTTGTCGGTCAGCTCCCAGATCAGGAACACCGTCAGCGTCACCACCGCCACGCAGGCCAGCACCACGATCTTCATCGACGAGAACCAGTCCTCGTCGTTGCCCAGGTCGAGCACCAGCTGCAGGGCACCGACACCGATCACCAGGGTGACCAGGCCGACGTAGTCCATCTTCGGCTTCTCGATCTGCTCCGGGCGTCCCTTCAGCTGGTTGCCCACCACCAGCGCGGCGAAGATGCCCAGTGGCACGTTGATCAGGAAGATCCATTCCCAGCTGTAGTTGTCGGTGATCCAACCACCGAGGATCGGACCGCAGATGGGCGCCACCACCGTGATCATCGCCAGCAGCGCCAATGCCTGTCCGCGTTTCTCGCGCGGATAGATCGAGACCAGCAGCGACTGCGTGATCGGGTACATCGGGCCGGCCACGAAACCCTGCAGCGCACGCGACAGCACCAGCATGCCCATGCTCTGCGCCAGGCCGCACAGCAGCGAGGTGATGACGAAGGCCAGCGTGGCCCAGACGAACAGCTTGCGCTCGCCGAAGCGACGGCTGAGCCAGCCGGTCAGCGGCAGCGCGATGGCCGTGCTGACCGCGAACGAAGTGATGACCCAGGTCGCCTGCTGCGAGCTGGCGCCGAGATTACCGGCGATGGTCGGCAGTGAAACGTTGGCGATGGTGGTGTCGAGCACCTGCATGAACGACGCCATCGCCAGGCCCACGGTGCACAGGGCGACGCTGGGTGGCAGGAACCCGGAGGCCGCACCCGGCGCCGCCGGTGCACCCGGAGCGCCGGGTGCGGCTGGAGCTTGTGCGGACATGGCGACCTCAGCCCACCTTTGCCTGTTGCTGCGGCAGGTTGCCCTGGATGATCGTGTGGATCACCTCATCGGCATCATGCAGCTGCTTGGCATATACGTCGGTGTCGAACACGGTGCCCTTGGCCGGGGTGCTCGGCAGTACTTCACCCTTCTGGTCGCGCAGGCTCACTTCGGCCTTCATCGACAGGCCGATGCGCAGCGGGTGTTCGGCCAGCTGCTTGGCATCGATGGCGATGCGCACCGGCACGCGCTGCACGATCTTGATCCAGTTGCCGCTGGCGTTCTGCGCCGGCAACAGCGAGAACGCCGAGCCGGTACCCAGGCCCAGGCTCTGGATGCGGCCCTTGTACTTCACGTCACCGGCATACAGGTCCGACTTCAGCTCCACTTCCTGGCCCAGGCGCATATGGCGCAGCTGGGTTTCCTTGAAGTTGGCCTCGACCCACATCTGCTCGGTCGGCACCACGGCCATCAGTGCATTGCCCGGCTGCACGCGCTGGCCCACCTGCACCGAACGACGGGCAACGTAGCCGGTGACCGGCGCGACGATGCCGGCGCGGGCGTTGTTGAGGAAGGCCTGGCGCAGCTGCGCGGCGGCGGCCTGCACGTCCGGCTGGGTGGCGATCACGGTGTCGTCGACCAGCGCGCGGTTGCGCTCGACGGTCTCGCGCGAACCGGCAACGGCCGCTTCGGCCGCAGCCAGCTCGTCGCGGGCGTGGGCCAGTTCTTCGTTGGAAATGGCGCCAGTGGCGGCCAGATCCTTGCGGCGGGCGAAGTCCTCGCGCACGCGCTTCAGGGTCACCTGGCGGGCGTTCAGGTCCGCCTGCGCGCCTTCCACGCTGCGGTACAGGCCACGGGTCTGGCGCACGGTCTTGGCCAGGTTGGCTTCGGCCTGCTGCAGCGCCACCGAAGTGTCGGACGGGTCCAGCTGCACCAGCAGCTGGCCGCGCTCCACGCGCATGCCGTCATCGGCATTGATGGCGACCACGGTACCGGCCACCAGCGGGGTGATCTGCACCTGGTTGCCCTGCACGTAGGCATCGTCGGTCTCTTCGAACCAACGGCCGAACATGAAGTACCACAGCGCCAGGGCGGCAAGCAGCAGCACGACGATCACGAACAGGCCGCGCAGCAGGTTGCCGCGGCGGTTGGGGGCGGCCGGGGCCGCGGTGTCTTGGGTCTGGCTCATGGCGGGCGTCTTCAGGAATGCGAGGAATCGGAATGGGAGGCGATCGGTGCGCGGTCGGTGTCGGCGGGCTGGAAACCACCGCCCAGCGCCTTGCTCAGGCGCACCGAGGTCTGCACCTGCTGCGACTGCAGGCCGGCCAGCTGCTGCTGCGACTGCAGCAGGGTGGACTGCGCGGTCAGCACGTCCAGGTAGCTGCCGATGCCGGCGCGGTAGCGCTGCTGGGCCAGGTCGAAGGCCGAGCGTGCGGTGTCCACTGCCTGCTGCTGCGCGTGCGCCTGCTGCGCCAGCGAGCGCACCGCGTTGACCTGGTCGGCGACGTCGCGCAGTGCATCGAGCACGGCCTGGTTGTAGTTGGCCACCGCCAGGTCGTACTGCGCGTCGGTGTTGGCCAGGTTGGCGCGCAGCTTGCCGCCTTCGAAGATCGGCAGACTCAACGCCGGGCCGATGTAGGCGAAGGTCGAGCTGCTCTTCAGCAGGTCACCCACGTTCGGGGCGACCACGCCGGCCAGCGCGGTCAGGTTGAAGCTCGGGTAGAACTTGGTCTTGGCGACCTTGATCTGCTTGTCGGCCGCTTCCACGCGCCAGCGCGCAGCCACGATGTCGGGGCGACGGCCGAGCAGTTCGCTGGGCAGTACGCCCGGCAGCTGCAGTGCCATCGGGTTCAACGGCTGCGGGCGCTGGATCGACAGGCCACGGTCCGGCCCCTTGCCGACCAGTGCAGCCAGCGCGGTGCGGGCGGCGTCGATGCGCTGCTGCGCGGCCAGCACCTGCTGCTGCGCGGCCGGCACGCGGGCCTCGGCCTGGCGCACCTGCAGATCGCTGTCGATGCCGGCGCTGCGGCGCTGGCGGGTCAGCTGCAGCGATTTCTGCGAGCGGGTCAGTTCTTCCTCGGCCACGTCGTTGAGCTGCCACGCGTAGGCCAGGTCGGCATAGGCCTGGGCAATGCCGGTGGACAGGTTCAGGCGTGCGGCCTGGGCTTCAACGGTGGCGGCATGCGCGCCATCCACCGCCGCTTCCCAGGCGGCGCGCTTGCCGCCCCACAGGTCCACGCCGTAGCTGAAATCGAAGGCGACCTGGCTGCTGCCGCCATAGCGGCCGCCCATCTCGCTGCCGACCATCGACTCGGGCAGGCGCAGGCCGGTGTAGCCGCCGGACACCGACAGGCTGGGCAGCTCGTCGGCGCGCGCGGTACCGACCTGGGCCTGGGCCTGGCGCAGGCGCGCGTCGGCGGCGTCCAGGCTCGGGTGGCCGGCCAGGCCCTCGGCGACCAGTGCGTCCAGCTGCGCATCGCCCAGTGCCTTCCACCAGTCCTGCGCCGGGAAGCCGGCGGCGCTCAGGTCGGTGTCAGCCAGGGTGCGTTCGCTGTGCAGGCTGTCCACGTCAAGCACGTGGCCCTGCGGGTTGAGGCCACGACTGCTGGCGCAGGCGGCCAGGGCCAGCGCCAGCGCTGACACCAGCAGCGCGCGCCCGGACCGGCGGAGAGTGGAATGCGGGATCGGGTTCATGGGGTCGTCAGTGAATCGCGGATTCGGGTAAGGAGGGACAGCAGCAGCGTGCGCTCGTCGGCGGAAAGATCACGCAGCGCGTAATCCATCACCGCGTCGCCGCGCAGCTTCAGCCGCGCCCACAACGCACGGCCTTCGTCGGTCAGCACGATCTGCAGTGCCCGCCGGTCCTGCGCATGCGCCTCGCGGCGGACGCAGCCCAGCGCCTCCAGCTTGTCCAGCAGGCGGGTGACCGCGCTGGGCACCTGGTCGATGGCCTGGGCCAGTTCGTTGGCGGTGCAGGGCGCCATGTGGGAAAGCACCTTCAACCCGATGTAATGGGTGAAGCCGATTCCCAGATCTTCTTCCGCCATGGACGCGTCGAGTTGGCGCACCAGGCCGTCGCGCACCTGGCGCAGCAGCAGGCCGAAGCTGGGGGGAGTGGTTGCAGGACAGATCATGGGGGAGCATTCTCTTCCAAAAAAAATATTTCTCAATGGAAATATTCGATCTGGCATCGAATGCTGTGTTGCAGCAGCGGGCTCGATCAGTGAAGGCGCCTACCTTAATGATCTGGTCAGGTGGCCCGGTAGTACAATCCAGCCAATGGATGTCACATTTCAGCCAGCGGACATGATGAACAAGGCAGAAATTCAGGTTCCCAAACGCCTACTTAGAGATGAGGCACTGGACTGGTTCGAGCGCAACGACGGCCCGCCGGTCATCGCCTTCCGCTTCGACAGCCAGCAGGGCCTGGCCCGCGAGGTCGACTGGCACCACCACCAGCGTGCCCAGTTGATCTGCGTCGAACGCGGCCTGCTGACCACCCGCACCTCGCATGGCACGTGGTCGCTGGCGCCGGGCTCGGCCGGCTGGATGCCGCCGCTGGAACCGCACACCGTCACCCTCGACGGCCCGTTGCGCGGCTGGGGCATGGCACTGGCTGCACCGGCCTGCGCCACCCTGCCCGCCGACCCCTGCGTGCTGGGCCTGTCCAAGCTGGCGCAGGCGCTGGCCGACCGCATCTGCGAATGGCCGCTCGGCCATGACACCACGCCCGAGCGCCAGCACATCATCGACGTGCTGCTGGACGAGATCCGCACCGCGCCGCGCCAGCGCATGCACCTGCCGATGCCGCACGACCGGCGCCTGCTGAAGATCGCCTCGCAGTTGCTGGCCGACCCCTCCGACGAACGCAGCCTGGCCGAATGGGCGCATTGGGCCGGTCTGTCACCGCGCAGCCTGACCCGTCACTTCCGCGACGAGACCACGCTCAGCTTCGCCCAGTGGCGGCAGCAGGCGCGCCTGTCAGAGGCCCTGCGCCAGCTGACCGACGGCCGCAGCGTGGCCGACATCGCCCACGCGCTGGGCTTCAGCAGCGCCAGCGCGTTCGTTACCGTGTTCCGCCGCCACTTCGGGCTGCCGCCCGGTCGCTACCTGGCACGGGCCGGGCACGGCCTGGAAACCGGGCTGGACCCTGCGCGCGGCTTGGCATCCCCCGCCGCATCCGGATAATCACAGGATTGCGAGCGGCGACCGCCGTCGCCGCCTCCCGACAACAGGTAACAACGCCGCATGACCGAACTTGCCCGCCCCGTGTTCCACGGATTCGAACAACTGCCGCTGCGCGAGTACGCCGAACGCGCCTACCTCGACTACTCGATGTATGTGGTCCTGGACCGCGCCCTGCCGTTCATCGGCGACGGCCTGAAGCCGGTGCAGCGCCGCATCATCTATTCGATGAGCGAGCTGGGCCTGAATGCCGCGTCCAAACCGAAGAAGTCCGCGCGCACTGTCGGTGACGTCATCGGTAAGTACCACCCGCACGGCGACAGCGCGTGCTACGAGGCCCTGGTGCTGATGGCACAGCCGTTCTCGTACCGCTATCCGCTGATCGAGGGCCAGGGCAACTTCGGCTCCAGCGACGACCCGAAGTCGTTCGCGGCGATGCGTTACACCGAATCCAAGCTGACCCCGATCGCCGAAGTGCTGCTGGGCGAACTGGGCCAGGGCACCACCGACTGGGCACCGAACTTCGACGGCACCCTGCAGGAGCCGACCTGGATGCCGGCACGGCTGCCGCACCTGCTGCTCAACGGCACCACCGGCATCGCCGTGGGCATGGCCACCGACGTGCCGCCGCACAATCTCAACGAGATCGTCAGCGCACTGCTGCACCTGCTGGACCACCCCGATGCCAGCGTGCGCGACCTGTGCGAGCACGTGCAGGGCCCGGACTATCCGTCCAGCGCCGAGATCATCACCTCGGCCAACGACCTGCGGAACATCTACGAGACCGGCAACGGCAGCGTGCGTGCACGTGCGACCTTCACCAAGGAGGCCAACAACATCGTGGTGACGGCGCTGCCGTTCCAGGTGTCGCCGTCGAAGGTGATCGAGCAGATCGCCGCGCAGATGCGCGCCAAGAAGCTGCCGTGGCTGGAGGACATCCGCGACGAATCCGACCACGCCAACCCGGTGCGCGTGGTGCTGGTGCCACGTTCCAACCGCGTCGACGCGGACCAGCTGATGGGCCACCTGTTCGCGACCACGGACCTGGAGCGCAGCTACCGCGTCAACCTCAACGTGATCGGGCTGGACGGCCGTCCGCAGGTGAAGAACCTGAAGATGCTGCTCAGCGAATGGCTGACCTTCCGCAGCAACACCGTCACCCGCCGCCTGCAGCACCGCCTGCAGAAGGTCGAGCGCCGCCTGCACCTGCTGGAAGGCCTGCTGGTCGCCTTCCTCAACCTGGACGAGGTGATCCACATCATCCGTACCGAGGACGAACCGAAGGCGGCGCTGATCGCGCGCTTCGGCCTGTCCGAGGAACAGGCCGAGTACATCCTGGAAACCAAGCTGAAGCAGCTGGCCCGCCTGGAAGAGATGAAGATCCGCGGCGAGCAGGACGAGCTGGCCAAGGAGCGCGAGAAGATCCTCGGCATCCTCGACAGCAAGGCCAAGCTGAAGAAGCTGATCCGCGACGAACTGACCGCCGACGCCAGGAAGTTCGGCGACGCACGCCGCTCGCCGCTGGTGCAGCGCCAGGCCGCGCAGGCCATCGACGAGACCGAGCTGGTGCCGAGCGAGCCGATGACCGTGGTGCTGTCGGAGAAGGGCTGGATCCGAGCGGCCAAGGGCCACGACGTCGATGCGTCCGCCCTGTCCTACCGCGATGGCGACGCCCTGCAGGGCGCAGTGCGTGCGCGCAGCACCCAGCAGGTCGCGTTCCTCGACAGCGAGGGCCGCGCCTACTCGACGCCGGTGCACACCCTGCCCTCCGCGCGTGGCAATGGTGAGCCGCTGACCGGCCGCTTCTCGCCGGCAGCGGGTACCAGCTTCGTGACCCTGGCCAGTGCCGAGCCGGATGCCCGCTTCGTGCTGGCCTCCAGCCACGGCTACGGCTTCGTCACCCGCTTCGAGAACCTGATCGGTCGCAACAAGGCCGGCAAGGCGATGCTGAACCTGTCGTCCGGCTCGTCGGTGCTCACCCCGTCGATGGTCGCCAACGTGGCCACCGACCGCATCGTGGCGGTGACCAGTTCCGGCAACCTGCTGGCGATCGCCGCCAACGACCTGCCGGAACTGGACAAGGGCAAGGGCAACAAGATCATCGAGATCCCGAAGGCCAAGCTCGCCACTGAACGCGTGGTCGCCATCGTGGCGATCAGCCCGGGGCAGACCCTGCAGGTGCGCAGCGGCCAGCGCACCATGGGCCTGAAGTTCAACGAGCTCGACGCCTACCTCGGCGCCCGTGCCACCCGCGGCCACCTGCTGCCGCGCGGCTGGCAGAAGGTGGAAGGGCTGTCGGTGGAATGACCGCCGCGGGGGTCGGATCCCGTTCCGACGGAACGGGCTCTGACCCCGGACTATCGCTCCTGGTAGGTGTCAACCTTGGTTGACACGCCCTTGCGGGTAGACGCCAACTTGGATTGGCGTCAGTCGACGAACAAGGCATAAGCGACAATTGCTGACCAGTTGCACGCAAATAGCCGGGGAAATCCCGGCTATTTGCGTTTTTTGGATCACAATCAAATGATTGATGCCAACACAAACCACCAGATGATTCCTTCAACCATTCACGTTCAGGGCCTTGGCGAACTGCACATCGTTGGGGATCGCGATACCGGCTGGTTCGCCCAAGGACACCTGCCTGCCGGGGACGGCACTTTCTTCTCGATCCAGATGTCAGAAGACGGTCAGCTGATGGCTGGAGTCGGCTTCGTGATGGAACAGCTCTCTAAACTCCCAGTGCTGCAACAGTACGCATTGGATCATCTCGCCGCACACTTCCCAGTCGAAGCTTTCATCAGGGGAAGGCCCTCTGGCCTCTGAGCCAGAGATTACGTTCTGGGAGCTGGAAAGGTGGTCGATGCTCTTTGCAGAGGGACGGCTACCCATCTGCTACCCCTACGGAGTTCTGGTCGACTTCATTGGACTGACTCCCGTGGGATACCAGGATCTCTCCGATGCAGAGGAGATATGAAACCCCGTCTCTGACTTGAATCTCCGTCGTCGTGCCATGCATCCCGAGCGAGGGGTCAGAGCCGTTTTCGTCGAAAACGGATCTGACCCCAGGCACGAAAAAGCCGGGGCATTCCCCGGCTTTTTCGTTGTCGGCTGGCGGGCGGTGGAGCGGCTGGCGGGCGAAGGCTGGCTGGCGGTGCTCCGGTGCTGGCGGGCGACAGAACGCTGTGCTGCTGGTGGAGCCGACCGCTGGTCGGCTGCTTTTGGCTCCTGGTAGAGCCGACCGCTGGTCGGCTGCTTTCTGCAGAGCAGCCGACCAGCGGTCGGCTCTACCGGAAGGCAGCCGAGCATTGGCTCGGCTCTACAAAAACGATGCCCGCTCAGTGCGCCGGGGCGCCGTTGCCGTCGATCTTGCTCAGCTGGTACAGCTCCAGGCCGATGCGCTTGATCAGGCCCAGCTGCTGCTCCAGCCACCAGGCGTGGTCTTCCTCGGTGTCCTTCAGCTGCGCCAGCAGGATGTCGCGGCTCACGTAATCGCCCTTCTCCTCGCACAGCTTCATGCCGGCGGCGAGATTGTTCCGAACGGCGTATTCAGTATCGAGATCCTTCTGCAGCATCTCCTCCACGGTCTTGCCCGGCTCGGTGGCATGCGGGCGCATGTCCGGGTCGCCACCCAGGAACAGGATCCGGCGGAGCAGCGCATCGGCATGCTGGGTTTCCTCTTCCATCTCGTGGTTCAGGCGCTCGTACAGCGCGAACAGGCCCTGGTCCTCGTAGCGGCGGGAATGGATGAAGTACTGGTCGCGCGCAGCAAGCTCGCCGCGCAGCAGTTCCTTCAGGCAGGCGATGACGTCCGGGTTGCCTTTCATGGGGGGCTCCTGTGAATCGATGCGGCATAGGGTGCCGCATTTCAAAATACGGTGATCTAATCGGAATCAGTCGCAGTTGCGCCTGCGGCTACAATCGGCCCACGAGTTCGGAAAGGACGTGCGATGCGACGTACATGGCGTTGGGTGCTGGGCGTGTTGATCGCCATCGTGCTGGTCACCGCACTGGTGCTGTGGCTGCTGCTGCGCGGCAGCCTGGCCGACCTGGACGGCGAGCATGCGCTGCCGGGGCTGGCCAAGCCGGTCACCATCGAGCGCGATGGGCTGGGCGTGGTCACCATCACTGCCGGCAGCCAGGCCGACGCGATGCGTGCGCTCGGCCGCGTACACGCGCAGGAACGTTACTTCGAGATGGACCTGATGCGCCGCAGTGCCGCTGGCGAGCTGTCGGCGCTGTTCGGGCCGAAGGCCATCGACGCCGACAAGCGCATGCGCGTGCACCGGCTGCGTGCACGCACCGAGGCGAATCTGCAGGCCGCACTGGGCGACAACGGCACGGCCGTGCGCGCCTACGTGGATGGCGTCAACGAAGGCCTGGCCGATCTCTCCGTGCGCCCATGGGCCTACCTGCTGCTGCGGCAATCACCACAACCGTGGCAGGCCAGCGACAGCGTGCTGACCGGGCTGGCCATGTATGCCGACCTGCAGGACCCCGGCAACCAGACCGAGCTTGCGCTCAGCCGCATCCGCGCAGTGGTGCCGCCGGCGCTGTACGCGCTGATCGCCCACGACGGCACCGAATGGGATGCGCCGCTGTTTGGCGAACCCACCGGCAACGCCGCCCTGCCCGATGCCAGCCAGCTGGACCTGCGCACATTGAAGGGAAAAACGGGCACTGAGCAGGAAGAGGGCGACGTCATCGGCAGCAACAACTTCGCGGTGGCCGGGGCGCTTACCGCCGACGGCCGCGCCATCGTTGCCGACGACATGCACCTGGGCCTGCGTGCACCCGGCCTGTGGTTCCGTGTGCGCCTGCGCTACCCCGACCCACAGGCCGCCGGCGGCCAGGTCGATGTCACCGGCTTCTCCCTGCCGGGCCTGCCGGCGGTGATCGTCGGCAGCAACGGGCACGTCGCCTGGGGCTTCACCAACAGCTACATCGACACGGCGGACTATCGCACGGAACCGGCCAACGCCGCCGTGACCGTGCACGAAGAGCGCATCGCCGTGGCCGGCCAGGCCGACGTGCTGTTCGCGGTGCGCGAAACCGACTGGGGGCCGATCCTGCATACCCATGCCGATGGCAGTGGCGACGCCCTGCGCTGGGTCGCACACCTGCCCGGTGCCGTACGCCTGGATTTCGCTGACCTGGCCCGCGCCGGTGACCTCGACGGTGCACTGCACTTCGCCGACCGTGCCGGCATCCCCGCACAGAACCTGGTGGTCGGTGATCGCAGCGGGCGCATTGCCTGGCGCCTGATCGGCGCTCGCCCGGACCGCGGCCCCGGCTGTGCACCGGCCGGCTTCAATGCCGCCAGCAACCAGGGCTGCGCGCCGTGGCCGATCCGCAGCGATGCCTCGCCGGCATTGATCGATCCCCCCAACCATCGCCTGTGGACCGCCAATGGACGCGTCCTCGACGGCGAGGCACTCGCCAGCGTCGGCAACGGCGGCTATGACCTGGGTGCGCGGGCGCGGCAGATCCGCGACCTGCTGGCAATCCAGGAGCGCTTCGACGAGCACGACCTGCTGGCGATCCAGCTCGACGACCGCGCGGTGTTCCTGCAGCGCTGGTGGGCTCTGCTGCACGACGTCATCGAACGCAGTGACGACCCTGCGCTGAAGCGTTTGAAGGAGGCCAGCCATCAATGGGGCGGGCGCGCCTCGGCCAGTTCGGTCAGCTACCGGGTGGTGCGTGAATTCCGCACGCAGGTCATGGCCACGCTGTCCGATGCACTGCTGGCCCCGGCCAACGCGCAGCTGGGCGATGCCTACCTGGACCCACGCCTGGCACAGCTGGAAGGCGTGGCCTGGCCGATGCTGGAACAGCGCCCGGCCAACCTGCTGCCACCGGCCTTCGACAGCTGGGATGCGCTGCTGATCGACGCCGCCCGCCGTACCGAGGGTGAGCTGGCCAAGCAGGGGCCGCTGGCCAAGCGCAGCTGGGGTGAACGCAATACCGCGGCGATCTGCCACCCCATCGCACGGGCGCTGCCGGACATCGCCAAGCGCTGGCTGTGCATGCCCGCCGACCGCCTGCCCGGCGACCGGGACATGCCGCGCGTGCAGACGCCGAACTTCGGCGCCTCCGAGCGCATGGTGGTCTCGCCCGGCCACGAGGCCGACGGCATCGTGCACATGCCCGGCGGCCAGAGCGGCCATCCGCTGTCACCGTACTGGGGTGCCGGCCACGAGGACTGGGTGCATGGGCGCCCGACACCGTTCCTGCCGGGCAAGACGCAGCACGTGATGACACTGGTGCCAGCGCGGTAGTGCCGGCCGCTGGCCGGCATCCATGCAGGTGTGTCCAGCATCATCAGGTTGCCGGCCAGCGGCCGGCACTACCGTTCAACGTTCAGGCCCTGCGCCGTTCGATCAGGTTCAGCAGCGGCCCGGTCATCGCCGTGGTCACCAGTGCCATGATCACCAGCACCGCGAACAGGCGGTCACCGAGCAGGCCCAGCTCATACCCCAGGTTGAGCACGATCAGCTCCATCAGGCCGCGGGTGTTCATCAGCGCGCCCAGCCGCCACGCTTCGCGCGTGGGCATGCCGGCACTGCGCGCGGCACTGAAGGTGCCCAGCAGCTTGCCCGTCGTGGCCACCGCGATCACCACCACGCACAGCACGATGTCGCTGGCCTGCAGCGCATCGGCGCGCATGCGCAGCCCGGTCATGGCGAAGAACAACGGCAGCAGCAGCGTGACCGCGAACGGCTCGACACGGGCCATCAGCAGGTCACGCAGCTGCGCGTTCGACGATACCGCGACACCCGCAGCGAACGCGCCGAACAGCGCGTGGATGCCCAGCATCTCGGTGACCAGCGCACTGCCCAGCGACAGCAGCAGGATGCCGAGCAGCCAGCGCCCCTCACGGCCCGGCGCAATCTGCCGGCGCGCGAACCACGGCTTCACCAGCCCCAGCATCAGCGCCACGAACGCGACCACGCACACCAGGTTGAGGCTGGCCGGCAACCAGCCGCTGGCCTGGGCGGCAGCCACGATCAGCGCCAGCAGGCACCACGCGGTGGCATCGCCCAAGGCAGCGCAGGCGATCGCGGTCTGCCCCAGCGGCGTCTGTGTTATCCCGCGGTCGGCCAGGATGCGCAGCAGCACGGGGAAGGCCGTGATGCTCATCGAGATGCCTACGAAAAGTGCGAATGCGGTGAAGCCCACACCCTGTGGGCCGTGCTGCGGATACAGCCAGATCGCCAAGGCGACGCCGAGCACGAACGGCACTGCAATGCCGGCATGGCTGACGGTAAAGGCGAAACGCCGGCGGCCACGCAGCGCCGCCAGGTCCAGTTCGGCACCGGCCACCAGCAGGAACATCAGCACGCCCAGCTGGCTGAGCATGCCCAGCGGGCCCAGCGAACTGGCCGGGAACAGCGCACCATGCAGCTGCGGCAGCAGGCTGCCAAGCACCAGCGGCCCCATCATCAGGCCAGCGGCCATTTCGCCGATCACCGCCGGCTGTCCCATGCGCTTGAGCAGCGCCCCCGCGCCCTTGGCCACCAGCAGCAGTACCAGCAGCTGCAGCAGGAACAGGCCCAGCGGAGACGCCAGATGCTGCACCCAGCCGCCTTCGGCGGCGACGGAGGCACGGGCAACCGCCTCGGGCGCCGCCGGCCCGGCATACCGCGCCAGCAGCACGCCAGCCAGCAACGGAACCCCGGCCCACGCCAGGTAGCGCCATCCCCATTTCGTGGGCGGCGCGTTGCCGCCTGCCTGTACGTCCATGAACATTCCCCAATGTGCAGGGGGCGATCATACAAAAAGGGGACGGAGGGGATTAAGGCGTTAATGGCACAAACGACTTAATCCCCTCCGTCCCCTTTTGGGGGTGCTCAGGCCAGTGCCTGCTCGTGCACGCCGGCGATCGCGCGACCGGAGGGATCTGCCGCCGCGGCGAAGCTGGCGTCCCAGGCGATGGCCGCGGGCGACGAACAGGCGATCGACTTGCCTCCCGGCACGGTCTCGGCCGCTGCCCGGCTCGGGAAGAACTGCTCGAACAGGTGGCGGTAGTAGTACGCCTCCTTGGTCTGCGGCGGGTTGTGCGGGAAGCGCTTGTCGGCCGCCGCCAGTACACGGTCGCTCACCTGCGCCTCGGCATGTGCCTTCAGCCCATCGATCCAGCCATAGCCCACGCCATCGCTGAACTGTTCCTTCTGCCGCCACAGGATGCTGTCCGGCAGGTAGCCGTCGAACGCCTCGCGCAACACGGCCTTCTCGATACGGCGGCCGCCAAAACCGGCACCGACCATCTTGTGTGCGGCATCGAAGCGCATCGCCACATCGAGGAACTCACGGTCGAGGAACGGCACGCGTGGCTCCACGCCCCAGGCCATCATCGACTTGTTGGCGCGCAGGCAGTCGTAGTTGTGCAGGGCGTCGAGCTTGCGTACCAGCTCGTCGTGGAATTCACGCGCATCCGGTGCCTTGTGGAAGTACAGGTAGCCACCGAAGATCTCGTCGCTGCCCTCGCCGGAGAGCACCATTTTCACGCCCATCGCCTTGATCCGCCGCGCCAGCAGGAACATCGGCGTCGATGCGCGGATGGTGGTGACGTCGTAGGTCTCGATGTGGCGGATCACCTCCGGCAGCGCATCGAGGCCTTCCTCGAACGTGTACTCGAAACCGTGATGCACGGTGCCCAGCGCTTCGGCGGCGATCGCTGCGGCGGCCAGATCGGGTGAGCCCTTCAAGCCGATCGCGAACGAGTGCAGGCGCGGCCACCAGGCTTCGGTCTGTCCCCCATCCTCGATGCGACGACGTGCATAGCGCGCGGCCACCGCCGCCACCAGCGACGAGTCCAGGCCACCGGACAGCAGCACGCCATAAGGCACATCGCTCATCAGCTGGCGCTCCACCGCATGCTCGAACGCCTGGCGCAGTTCAGCCAGATCGGCCTGGCGGCCCTGCACGTCGGCGTAGTCGCGCCACGGTTGCTGGTAGTAGCGCACCAGCTCACCGCTGGCACTGTCGAAATAGTGGCCCGGCGGGAACTGCGCGACATCGGCACAGGTATCGACCAGCGCCTTCATTTCCGAGGCGACGCGCAAGCGCCCCTGGGCATCGTGGCCCCAGTACAGCGGCACCACGCCCACCGGGTCGCGCGCCACCAGCACGCGTCCACTGTCACGGTCCCACAGCGCGAAGGCGAAGATGCCGTTGAGCTGTTCCAGCCACTGCGCCGGCGCGCCGCCCTGGCGGTAGAGCGCGTTGATCACCTCGCAGTCCGAGCCGGTCTGGAAGTCGTAGGTGGTGGTCAGCGCCGCCTTCAACGCCTGGTGGTTGTAGATCTCGCCGTTCACCGCCAGCGCCAGCTGGCCATCGGCCGACAGCAGCGGCTGCGAACCACCGGCCGGATCGACGATGGCCAGCCGTTCATGGACCAGCAGCGCACCTTCGTCGAGGTACACGCCGCTCCAGTCCGGGCCACGGTGGCGCTGGCGTTGCGACAGTTCCAGCGCGTGGCGGCGCAGGGTGGGAAGATCGTCACCGGCCTGCAGGCCGAAGATTCCGAAGATCGAACACATGGGGGAGCTCCTGTTGGGGAATTTCACGGGTGGGAAGGTGTTCGACCGGCCATCCAGGCCCGGGCAGGCTGCGCCCGGGCACAAAAAAACCCGCATCGACCGATGCGGGTTTTCTGGTGTCCGGGCGTGTGTTGCTGTCTATCTACCCAGGGCGCAGTCCCGCATCGGCCGCGCACGATTATTCGCGCGCAGATTATTGCGGTTGTTGTTATTGACGGCGGTGGCCAGGCGGATCGACATGGCATTGACCCTACCCCGGTTTCCGGCATGGTGCAACCGTTGCGTTGGCAACCACTCCCCGGCGCGCATAATGGCCGGCCGTGAAACGTGTAATGGAAATGCAACACCGCACTGGACGCAACGTGGCGCTGGCCGCCCTGCTCTGCCTGGGCCTGGTCGCCTGCCAGACCCTGCCCCCACCCTCGCCCCTGCCGCCGGCCCAGCTGCAGGGCCTGGAACAACGCGGCACCGACGGCAGCTTCGAGGGTGCCTTTGACACTGCGCAAACCTTCGAGCGCTTCAACGATCCACGCGCCATCGCCTACTACGAGCGTGCCGCCGCGGTCACACCCTGGACCTTCCACAACACCAAGGCGGAAGAAGCACTGGGCAGGATCTGGATCTCCGGCACGCTGCGGCATGCCGACAGCCCCCACATCAATCCGGCGCCGGTGCTGCGTGCGTCCTGGCGACGCGGAGAACGCGCCTACCTGGCGGCGGCCTACCACGGCAATCCCTATGCGTTCTACGAACTCGCCAAGGCCTATCGTCAGCGAGGCGACGCGCAACAGGCGCTGCGCTGGGACCTGCGCGGAATGATCTACGAGCGCTACCCGAGTTCATCGTCACGGCTACCGGATGCGGTGGCCGCACAGGATGGCACCGTGCATCCACTGGTTGCGCAGATCCAGCGCCGCGCCGAGCGTGGCGATGCCGAAGCGCAGGTAGACCTGGGCGCGCTGCTGGAAAAGGGCATGGGACTGCCGCGCGATCCCGCACGTGCGCTGCAGCTGTACCAGCGTGCCGGCGAGAAGGGCAATGTGTTCGGCCAGTACTTCGCCGGACTGCTGCTGGGCCGCGGTGCACCGGGCGTGGAGAAGGACACCGACGCAGCCGCACGCTGGTTCGCCCGGGCCGAGGCGCAGCGCTTCTACATGGCGGCGCCGAGCTACTGGGAAAAAGCGATCAAGCCGCCATTCTTCATTTTTTCTGAGTAGAGCCGAGCCATGCTCGGCTGGGCATTCCCTGCAGAAGCAGCCGAGCATGGCTCGGCCCTACAGGAAAGCAATGCCGGCGAAAGGCGTGCCGACCAACGGTCGGCACCCAGCGTCGCAGGTTCACGCCAGCAGCCGCTCCACCAGCCGCTGGTACAGCCCCGGCAATGCCTCCAGATCGGCCACGCGCACGTTCTCGTCCACCTGGTGGATGCTGGCGTTGACCGGCCCCACTTCGATGCACTGCGCGCCCAAGGGCGCGATGAAGCGGGCATCGGAGGTGCCGCCGCCGGTGCTTTCTTCCGGTGCACGGCCGATGTGCTCGGCCAGCACCGCACGCGCGGTGGCGCGCAGCGTGCCCTCCGGGGTGTAGAACGGCTCGCCGCTGCGGTGCCACTTCAGCGTGTACTGCAGGCCATGCCGTTCCAGCAGCGCGGTGATCTCCGCTTCCAGCTTCGGTGCGTCCCAGTGCGGGTTGTAGCGGATGTTGAAATCCACCTCGAGCTCGCCGGGAATCACGTTGTTGGCACCGGTACCGGCATGGATGTTGGAGACCTGCAGGCTGGTCGGCGGGAAACTTTCGTAGCCGTCATCCCAGCGTCGCGCACTCAGCTCGGCCAGTGCCGGCGCCGCCTGGTGGATCGGGTTGCGTGCCTTCTCCGGATACGCCACGTGGCCCTGCACGCCCTGCACGCGCAGCTTGGCCGACAGGCTGCCGCGACGCCCCACGCGCAGCAGGTCACCCAGCGTCGCAGTCGAGGACGGCTCGCCGGTGATGCACCAGTCGATGCGCTGGCCGCGTTCGGCGAACAGGCGTGCGACGTGGCGCACGCCATCGATGGCGTCGCCTTCCTCGTCGCTGGTCAGCAGCACCGCCAGCGTGCCGGGATGATCAGGATGCGCTGCAACGAACTGCTCGGCGGCCACCACGAACGCCGCCACGCTGCCCTTCATGTCGGCGGTGCCACGGCCATACAGCACGCCATCGCGGATCTGCGGGCTGAACGGATCGCTGGCCCAGGCCTCACGAGGGCCCGTCGGCACCACGTCGGTATGGCCCAGCAGCACCAGTACCGGCGCGCCCTGGCCGTGGGTCGCCCACAGGTTGTCGACCTCACCCAGCCGCAGGTGATCGCACTGGAACCCGGCCTGCTTCAGGCGTGCCGCCAGCAGCGCCTGGCAACCGGCATCATCGGGCGTCACCGAGGGCCGCGCGATCAGCTCGCAGGTCAGGTCGAGCACCGCGCTCATGCGTCACCCACGCCGAAGCGGGCCTTGAAGCCGTTGTCGCTGAAGCCCTGGCTGACCGTGCCATCGGCCGTGACCACCAGCGGGCGCTTGATCAGCTGCGGGTACTCGCGCAGCAGCAGCTTCCATTCGGCCTCGGAATCGGCGGCCTTGCGGTTGTCCGGCAGCTGCCGCCAGGTGGTGGAGGACCTGTTGACCATCGCGGCCAGGCCACCCAGCTGCGCGGCCCACGCCAGCAGCATTTCCGGGCTGGGTTTGTTGTCGCGGTAGTCGACGAAGGTGTACGGCACGCCGAAGCGGTCCAGCCACCTGGTCGCCTTCTTGCAGGTATCGCAGTTCTTCAAACCGTAGACAGTGGTGCTCATGGCCATCTGTGATGCTGGAAAACAGAGGGCCAGAATCTCACAACAGGCGCTCGGACACGACCCGGAAAGGTACCCTTGGCAGCTGGAAGGCCAGCCCCTCGTGCAGCGCCACGCCCATCGCCTGCAGGCGCGGGCACTGCTGTTCGCCTTCCAGCTGCAGCGGTTGCAGCTGCGCGATGTCCACCGGCAGGGCAATGCGGGTGCTGGCCCAGCGCTGGTCGCAGGTGCGGGCGATGGCCTCGTCCTGGCAGGTCAGCAAGCGCAGCAGGGCCTGGTAGCCGCCGAAGGCCGCCGCCCACCCGGCATCGTCCCAGCCCGCAGCGCCCTGCCACTGCAGGTGCAGCGCCGGCGCACTGCCCTGCCCGCCCTCGATCAGGGTGTACCCACCGCCATCGGCGCGCACCACGTGCGCGAAGCGCACCGACAGATGCGGCTGCATGGCATCGCTGAAAGCGCGCGCGCCGCCGACGAAGGCCAGCTGGTCCATCACGTTGCGATCAAACAGCACCACCGGCGTCCCGTCCCGATCGTCGTCACGACGCAGGTACCAGCGCCAGTTGCTCTGCCTGGGAGACGGCATCAGCGAGCGCAGCGGCCCGGCCAGCGCGGGCCCGAAGTGGCCGTGCCGGTAGCTGAGGATGGTGTAGGGCGTGCGTCCGGCATGGACCACGTAGTGATGGCCTGGTGGTGGCATCGGCGCTTGGCGTACGTCGACCCACCAGCTCACGTAGACCACGTCGCGCACATCGCTTACCAGCGCCGGCATCGGCCAGCGCCGCGACAGCGCGCGGCGCAGCCTGGTCCAGCGTGGAGCGTGCAGCAGGCGCGGCAGCATCCGCCCGAACAGGGTGTCGGACGGATGCTGGTAGATCGCGGACTGCGCCAGATCCTCCGGCGCCGTCATCTTCAGTCAGCCAGGCCGCGCAGCAGGTCGTTGACGCTGGTCTTGCTGCGGGTCTTGGCATCAACCTGCTTGACGATCACCGCGCAATACAGCGAATGGGTACCGTCCTTGCTCGGCAGCGAGCCGGACACCACCACGCTGTACGGCGGAATGTAGCCGTAGGTGACCTCGCCGGTGGCACGGTTGTAGATGCGGGTGCTCTGGCTGAGGAACACGCCCATGCCGATCACGCTGTGGTGGCCGACCACCACGCCTTCCACCACTTCCGAACGCGCACCGATGAAGCAGTGGTCCTCGATGATGGTCGGGCTGGCCTGCAGCGGCTCCAGCACGCCACCGATGCCGGCGCCGCCGGACAGATGGCAGTGCTGGCCGATCTGCGCGCAGGAACCGACGGTGGCCCAGGTGTCGACCATGGTGCCTTCGCCGACATGGGCGCCGATGTTGGTGAAGCTCGGCATCAGCACCACGTCCTTGCCGAAGTAGGTACCGCGGCGGGCGATCGCGCCCGGCACCACGCGCACGCCACCACGGCGGAACTTCGCTTCGTCATAGCCGGCGAAGCGCGATTCGACCTTGTCCCAGAACGGCGCCGGGCGTGCATCGACCACCGCCATGTCGTTGACGCGGAAATACAGCAGCACGGCTTTCTTCAGCCACTCATTGACCTTCCAGCCGCCTTGGCCGTCCGGCTCGGCGACGCGGAACTCACCGCTCTCCAGGCCGTCGATCACGCGGTTGACGAGCGGCTTGGTCGACCCTTCCAGCTCGTGCAGGGTCAAGGTGGCGCGGCGCTCGAAGGCGCTCTCGATGCCGAACTTGAGTTCTTCCACGCCTGGTGCCGACGGCTTGCGCAGCGACTTGCGGGCGATGGTTTCGGCGCGGACGGCTTCGGCGCTCTTGGCCGGGGCCGGCTTCTTCACAGCACGCTTCACTGCAGCCGTTTTCTTCGCCGGGGCCTTCACCGCAGCGGCCTTCTTCGGCGCAGGGGTCTTCTTCGCGGCCGGTGCGGCAGCAGCGGGTTTCCGGGCCGCTGCGCTCTTGGGGGTCGCGGCGGTCTTCTTGGCGGGCTTGGTGGCCATCAGGCGGGGTCTCCGGCGTTTCGATCAGGGTCCAGGCAGGCCAGCATCGCGTCATGCAGCTGCTGCCGGGCAGGTTCAGTCAGGGGGAGGTCGTGTTCGTCACTGATCACGAAGGTGTCTTCGGCGCGTTCGCCGAACGTGGCAATGCGCGCATCATGCACGCGCAGGCCCTGGTTGCGCAGCACGAACGCCACATCGGCCAGCAGGCCGGGACGGTCGGGGGCGACCAGGGCAAAACGGGTTGCGCCCGGTTCATCGCGGAACTCGATGCGCGGGGCGAAGCGGAAGTGCCGCAGCTGCCGCGGTACCACCCGGCGCGACGGCCGCAGGCGCGACAGGTCACCGCTGAGTGCCTCGCGCAGCGCCGCTTCCAGGTTGGCACTGCTGCCATCGGCAAAGGTGTCGGCCGGGTTCACTTCGAAGGTATCGAAGATGGTGTCGGCCGGACCGTCCAGCACGCGCGCGCGATGGATGCCGTAGCCCTTGCGGTCCAGGGTCATCACGATCGCGGCAAACAGGCCATCACGGTCGGGCGAGTGCACGAACACTTCCAGCGCCGGGTCGTCGACGCTGATCCGGCGCACCTTCACCAGCGCCTGGCCCTGCTTCACCGGCACCAGTGCGGCGGCCTGCCAGGCCAGCTGCTCGGGGCGCAGGCGGATGAAGCCCTCATCCGGCATCACCGCGAACTGGCGGTCGATGGTGGCATCGTCGTAACCCTGCTCGCGCACCAGTGCGCGCACGCTGTCACGTGCCTCGGCCACGCGCTCGGCGGCCGGTACCGGGTGCTCCAGCCCCTCGCGCAGCGCGCGCCGGGTGGCAAAGTACAGATCGGCCAGCAGGCGGTCCTTCCAGGCATTCCACAGTTTCGGGCTGGTGCCGGCGATGTCGGCACAGGTCAGCAGGTACAGGTAATCCAGGCGGTCGCGGCTGCCGACCAGGGTGGCGAAGCGATGGATCACCACCGGATCGGCGATGTCCTGCTTCTGCGCGGTCACCGACATGCGCAGGTGCTGTTCGACCAGCCATGCCACCAGCTCGGTATCGGTGCCACTGAGCGCATGCGCCTGGCAGAACGCGCGCGCGTCCACCGCACCCAGCTCCGAGTGGTCGCCGCCGCGGCCCTTGGCGATGTCATGGAACAGGCCGGCCAGCAGCAGCAGTTCCGGCTTGCGCAGGCGCGGCCACACTTCGTGCGCGATCGAGAAGCGCTCGTCGGCGCGGCTGCTGGCGAACTGGCCGATGTTGCGCAGGACCATCAGCGTGTGCTGGTCGACCGTATAGACATGGAACAGGTCGAACTGCATGCGCCCGCTGACCTGGGCAAACGCGGGAATCCACTGGCCAAGCACGCCCAGCCGCGCCATGCGCGAAAGCGTATCGACCGGACGCTGGCCGCGCAGCAGGGCCAGGAACTGCTCGCGTGCATCGGCATCGGCCTGGTCATAGGCCGGCAGCAGCGGCAGCGACTCGGCCAGTGCACGCGCAGTGAGCGAATGCAGGCCGCGTACCTGCGGGTTGTTGGCCCAGCTGGAAAACAGGGCGAACACCTGGCCGATGTCGCCGCGCGGCCAGTCGGCCTCGTTGGCGGCCAGGTAACCACGGCGCAGGGAAAAACCCACGGTCAGCGGCTCCGGCTGGGCCTCGCCGTCGAACTGTTCCTCGAAGCGCTGCAGCAGCCGGTCGCTGATCCGGCGCACCACCAGCGCGGCGCGGTAGAAGCCCTGCATCATCTTCTCGACGCCGAGGTTCTCGGCATCGTCTTCGAAGCCCAGCCGCGCGGCCAGGGTCTTCTGGTAATCGAAACGCAGGCGCTCTTCCGGACGGCGCGCGACCAGGTGCAGGCCGAAGCGCAACCGCGCCAGCACTGCACGTTCGCGCTTCAACGCCGCGGCTTCGTCGGCGCCCAGGTGGCCGAGCCCGACCAGGGCCTCCAGGTCGCGCACGCCGAAGGCACGCAACGCCATCCAGCCCAGCGTATTGAGATCACGCAGGCCGCCGGGGCCATCCTTCAGGTCCGGCTCCAGGTTGTCGGCGGTATCGCCGAAGCGCTGGTGGCGGTTGCGCAGCTCTTCCAGCTTGGCCAGGAAGAAGGCGCGTGCCGGCCACAGTTCGCGGTCGTCGATCGCCTCGCGGAGCGCGCGGCGCGCAGCATCATCGGCCAGGATCGGGCGCGCCTCGATCAGCGCGGTCAGCACGGTCTGGTCAGCCGCCGCCTCCCGGCACTGCAATGCAGAACGCACCGCATGGCTGACAGCCAATCCGCAGTCCCACAGCAGCGCGAACAGGCGCGCCAATGCCGCCTCGTGCGCCAGTTGTGCCGGCGGATCGCCGAACACCAGCAGGTCGATGTCCGAACGCGGGAACAGTTCACCGCGGCCATAGCCGCCGACCGCGAACAGCGACAGGCCGCTGTCGGCCGGCAGGCAGCGCTGCCAGGCCAGGCGGATCAGATGGTCGGCAGCGCGCGCGCGCAACGCCAGCAGGCGCTCGATGTTGTCGCCCTGGTCGAAGCGGCGGTACAGGCGCGCGTCGGCCTGCTGCAGCGCCTGGCGCGCGGCAGCAGCCCAATCCGGGTCGTTGAGCGACGCGGCCGGCGTGTCCAGCAGCGAACTCGCCGGCAGCATCTTCAGGAAACCTGCGACTCGCCTGGCGACAGGGTCAGCACGTCCACGCCGGTCTCGGTGACCGCGATCATGTGCTCCCACTGCGCCGACAGCTTGCGGTCCTTGGTCACCACGGTCCAGCCATCCGGCAGCACCTTGTTGTAGCGGGTGCCCTCGTTGATCATCGGCTCGATGGTGAAGGTCATGCCGGGCTGCAGCACCAGGCCCTGGCCCGGGCGGCCGTAATGCACCACCTGCGGCTCGTCGTGGTAGACCTTGCCGATGCCGTGGCCGCAGTACTCGCGCACCACGCTGAAACGCTCGCCTTCGGCGTAGCTCTGGATGGCATGGCCGATGTCGCCCAGGGTGGCGCCCGGACGCACCGCACGGATGCCGCGCCACATCGCTTCGTAAGTGGTTTCCACCAGGCGGCGGGCCATCACCGACGGGGTGCCGACGAAGTACATGCGGCTGGTGTCGCCGTGCCAGCCGTCCTTGATGACGGTGACGTCGATATTGATGATGTCGCCATCCTTGAGCACCTTCCCTTCACTGGGGATGCCGTGGCAGATGACATTGTTGACCGAGGTGCACACGGTCTTCGGGAAGCCGCGGTAGCCGACGTTGGCCGGAATGGCACCCTGCACGTTCACGATGTGGTCGTGGCAGATGCGGTCCAGTTCCTCGGTGGTGACACCGGGCTTGACGTGGGGGGTGACGATGTCGAGCACTTCGCTGGCCAGGCGGCCGGCGATGCGCATCATCTCGATTTCCTGCGGGGTTTTCAGATTCACGCTCATGGCACCCATTATCGCCGATCCGGCCGCAATCTGAACGAACGCCGCCCAACTGGCGATCCGGGCCATGCACGATTCCGGCAAGGAAAGTGAAAGCGTGATGGCCTCCACTCTTGCGCCTGCCTATTTATCACGGATTACAGACACTTACGCCTCCTAAGCTGGACCCACAGTCGTCAAAGCGGCGCCGAACGTGCCGTCTTCGCCTTGTTCAACGGACCTTCGGGTCAGGGAGGTTGTCCATGCGATCCCCAGTTCGATCCCCGCTGACATGGGTCATGGCCGGGCTCCTGCTGTCCAGCCCGGCGCTGGCCGCCGACACCACCACCTTCAACGTCACCCTGGTGGTCACCAAGGCCTGCACCATCACGGCGGCGGCCGCCACCAACGTCGACTTCGGCACGGCGGCCTCGACCACCGCCACGCCCACCCTGGGCCAGGGTACGGTGACCGCGCAGTGCTCGGCACTGACGCCCTACACGATTGCGCTGAACGCGGGCGCCAACGCCGGCACCGCCAACGACGTCACCACCCGGCGCATGAAGAACACCAATGCCGCGGTGACCGCCAACAACTATGTCGGCTACCAGCTCTACCAGGATGCCGCACATACCCTGGTCTGGGGCGCCACAACCGGCACCAATACCCAGGCCGGCATCGGCACTGGCCTGGCCGTGCCCTACATCGTCTATGGCCAGATCCTGAACCTGAGCACCAACAACCCGGCCACCGGTAACTACCTGGATACGGTTACCGCCACGATCACCTATTGATGGAGCACGCCCGCATGGCCGGACCCCGCCCGTGGCGCGCCACCGGCGTGGCGCTGCTCGCCCTGTACCTGCTGGCCCCCGCCGGTGCCGGCGCCACCAGCCTGCAGGTCGCCCCGACCAGCCTGCAGCTGGAAGCCCGCCAGCGTGCCGGCGAGCTGTGGCTGACCAACAGCGGCACCTCACCGGTGACGCTGCAGGTGCGCGTGTTCCGCTGGGTGCAGCAGGACGGCCAGGAACAGCTGCTGCCCACCGATGAAGTGATGGCCACGCCGCCGATGCAGGAACTGGCCGCCGGCCAGCAGCAGCTGGTGCGGGTGATGCGTCCGGACAGCGAGCCACCGCCTGCACAGCGGCACTACCGGCTGATCGTGGACGAGGTACCCGACCTGGCCACCCGTGCCGAGGGCATGCAGTTCGTGCTGCGCTATTCGATCCCGGTGTTCGTGCAGCCTTCGGCCGGCCGCCTGGCCCCACGGCTGCAGGCGCGCCTGGTGAAACTGGCGGACGGCCGCAATGGCGTGGAAGTCGCCAATACGGGCGACAGCTACGCACAGATCGCCGATCTTGCGCTGGGCAGCGCCGCGCGCCCGCGCATTGTCCATCCCGGGCTGCTGGGCTACGTGCTGCCGGGCCAGGTGATGCGCTGGCCGATCGAACGCACGGCGATCGACCGCGACAACGACCAGATCACGGCCAAGCTCAATGGCGAGTCGGAACAGACGCCACTGTCGCCCCCACCGGCTCGCTGAGGCGTTGATGGGCGCGCTGTTGGCGGCCCTGGCTCCCGCGGCGACCGAGGCCGCCGATGTGTCCGGCGTGGCGGCCGTTGATGTATCCGGCGTGTCGGCCGATGCCATCCTGCCTCCCCCGACCCCGCTGACCGCCAGCCAGGCGCTGTACCTGGATGTGTCGCTCAACAGCACCCCGCGCGGCCTGCTGCCATTCACCGAGAACCGCGGCCGGCTGCAGGCCAGCCCCGAAGTGCTGCGCCAGCTTGGCTTCAACGCCAGCGGCGATGCGCCGGTCTACCTGGACCAGATCAGCGGTGCGGTGGTGCGCTATGACGCGCACATGCAGACCCTGGCACTGGACGTGCCGCTGGACCAGCTCATCCTGCCCACCACCGTGCTCAGCCGCCCGCAGACGCGCGCGCCCACCGGCAACGCCTCGCCCGGCGCGCTGCTCAACTACGACGTCTACGGCAGCCGGGTGGACACGCTCAGCAACCTCAGCCTGAGCGCGGAGCTGCGCGTGTTCGGCATCGGCAACGGCACCTTCGAAAACACCGCCATCAGCCGCCGCTACCAGCAACCCGGCGACCGCCATTGGCGCGGCGAGAGCGTGCGCCTGGACACACGCTGGAGCCTGGATTTCCCGGACAGTGCAACCACGCTGGAGGTCGGTGACTTCTACAGCGGCTTCGTCGACTGGACCCGCCCGGTTCGCCTGGGCGGCCTGCAGATCGGCCGCAACTACGGCCTGCAGCCCTACCGCGTGCTCACGCCCACGCCGAGCTTCCTCGGCCAGGCGGTGGTGCCCTCCACGGTCGAGCTGTATGTCGATGGCCTGCGCCAGTACAGCGGCCAGGTGCCGGTCGGGCCCTTCCAGCTGGCGGCGCAGCCCGGCATCAGCGGCACCGGTAACGCGCAGGTGGTGGTGACCGATGCGTTCGGCCGCATGCAGACGCTGGATTTCAGTTTCTATGGCACCCAGCAGCTGCTGGCCAGGGGCCTTTCGGACTGGTCGGCCGGCGTCGGCCACCTGCGCGAGGACTTTGGCCAGCGCTCCTTCGCCTATGACGATCGCACGGTGGCCAGTGCCAGCTGGCGCGGCGGTGTCACCGACACGTTCACCGGCGAGGCGCATGCCGAAGGCGGCGGCGGCCTGGCCCAGGCCGGTGTCGGTGGCTGGTGGCTGCTCGGCGCCGCTGGCGTGTTCAATGCCGCCTATGCGCACAGCGGCTACCACGGCCTGCAGGGTGGGCAATGGGCACTGGGCTACAGCTGGAACAACCGTCGCTTCAACGTCAATCTGCGCAGCGTACGCAGCCATGGCGATTACCGCGACCTCGGCGCACTGCAGGGCAACCTGCCGCCGAGCATCAGCGAGCAGGCCACGCTCGGCCTGGACCTGCTGCGGCTGGGCACGCTCAGCGCCAGCTATCTGCGCCTGCGCTACCCGGATGGAGACGACAACCGCTATGCCAGCCTGTTCTGGTCACGTACCTGGAGCCAGCGCTGGTCGGCCTATCTTTCGGTAAACCAGAACCTGGACCGCAGCGACGACCGCAGCATCTACCTGTCGGTGACTGCCAGCCTGGGCAACAACCGCCAGGCCAGCCTTTCGAGCCAGCGCAACGGCGACAGCCAGAGCTGGGTGGCGGACGTGACCCAGCCAGTGCCGGGCGATGGCAGCGCCGGCGGCGTCGGCTGGCGCGCGCAGCTGCGCCACGGCGAGGACGGCAACGGCGGCCTGGCCGAGGTCGGCATCCTCAACGATGTCGGTCGCTACTCGTTCGGCGCCTCGCGCCAGGGTGGACTCAACTATGCCTACGCCAGCGCCAGCGGCAGCCTGGTGTGGATGGGCGGGCACACCTTCGCCACGCGCGAGGTGTCCGATGCGTTCGCGGTGATCAGCACCAATGGGGTGGGCGGCGTCCCGGTGCGGCTGGAGAACCGCCTGATCGGCGTCACCGATGATCGCGGCCTGCTGCTGGTCAGTCCGTTGCTGTCCTGGCAGCGCAACCGGGTCTCGATCGACACCCTGGACCTGCCCGAAGACATGCGCGCCGACCGCATCGAGGACTGGGTGACCCCGCGCCAGCGCGCCGGCACCCGCGTGACCTTCCAGCTGCGCTCGCGGCCGTCACTGAGCCTGACCCTGCTGGCAATGGACGGCCAGCCTCTGGAGGTCGGCAGCGAGGTGCGGTTGCCCGATGGCCGCCAGGCCACGGTCGGCTACGACGGCCTGCTCTATCTGGAAGACGTTGCCGCCGGCAGCGTGCTGTACGTCACCACCAGCCGCGGCCCCTGCCGCGTGAAAGTGCCGGACCTGCCCAAGGTGGTGGCGTCCGGCGCACGGCCGAAGCCGGCGCCGCAGCAGTGCATCCCGGAGGTGGCGCCATGAGGGTGCTGCTGCTCGTCCTGCTGCTCTGGGCCGGCCTGCTGGCAGCGGCGCCCGCCGGTGCCACCGCGGTCTGCACGGCGGTCGCCAATCCGACCCTGCCGTTCGGCAACATCAACAGCAATGCACCCGGCCCGAGTACGGCCAACCTCAACATCACGGTGACCTGCACCACCGCCGCGCTGAGCCTGCTGGCCACCACCGGCGTGCGCGTCTGCGTGGGCATCGGCGCAGGCAGTGGCGGCGGCAGCAGTTCCACCTTCCGCACGATGGCCACCTCCAGCAGTGACACCCTGAATTTCCAGCTGTACAACAACGCCAGCTTCGGCCAGGTCACCGGACTGGTGCCGCGCGGCACGCCACCTGCGCAGGAACTGACCATGACCTACAACGTGCCGCTGGTGACGGGCGGCAGCGGTGCGCAGTCCATACAGCTGTTCGGGCAGATCCCGGCCAACCAGATCCTGGCCTCCGGCGCGTACAGCAGCACCTTCAGCGGGGCCAACGTGGTCCTGACCTGGGCCTGGAACGAAGTCCTGCTCGGTACCGCCACCGTGCCCGCCACCTGCAATGGCGGCGCCACCGGCACCAACAGCGCCAGTGCAGCCTTCAGCTTCACCGCCACCGCCAACGTGCTGCCGCAATGTGGCAGCTACGTCACCACCACCATGGACTTCGGCAACGTCACCGGCGGCATTCCGGCCAACATCGACCGGACCGCCACCCTCACCCTGACCTGCCTGAAGAACACTGCCTTCCAGGTCGGCCTCGACAACGGCCAGAACAATCCCACTGCCACCACCACCCGGCGCATGGCCACCACCCTCGGCGGAAGCACCTATTACCTCGCCTACGAGCTCTACCGGGACTCGGCGCGGAGCCTGCGCTGGGGCAATACCCTGACCGTCGACACGGCTAGCGGCACCGGTACCGGCAGCGCGCAGCAGCTGACCATCCATGGCCGGGTGCCGCCGGTCAGTGGCCAGCCGCCGGCCGGCACCTACAACGACCTGGTGACGGTGACGATCACCTACTGACCGGCGTGCCGACCAACGGTCGGCACCCACCGGACGAAGGCCGTGCCGAGCGCCGGCTCGGCGCTACAGTTCCGGCACATCCCGCCGATACCGCGCAGCAAGTCTTTCAGCATGGTGGATGGCAGGTGGTTCGCACATTCCTGATCGGGGCGATGCTGGTCGCCAGCCTGCCGGCATGGGCCGAACCCAGCAGCCCCCTGCAGATCCGGCTGACCGTGGTTGAATCCTGCAGCGACGATGGCGGCGGCATCCGCTGCCCGGCACCGCACCAGCGCAGTGACGCACCCCAGGCGCCGCGCCAGGTCCGCGAGCTCGCACCACCGGCGACGGACGAGAACGCAACACCCTCCGTGACCCTCATCTACTGATGCGCGCGTTGCTGATCCTGCTGGCACTGCTGCTGGCACTGCCTGCCGCAGCGCTGGAGCTGTTGCCGACCACCCTGCAGCTGCCGGCACAGGGCGGCAGCGCCGAACTGTGGTTGCACAACCCCGGGCCCGGCCGCTGGCAGGGCCAGGTGCAGGTGCTGGCGTGGGATCAGCAGCTGGACGCCGAACGACTGCACCCCAGCGACCAGATCCGGGTCAGCCCGGCGCGGCTGGACCTGGCCCCCGGCAGCACCCAGCGCGTCTGGCTGTTGCCGGGCGATCCGGCAGCGGCGGCCGCTGAACAGGCCTATCGGGTCGTACTGGCACCGACGTTGCCGGGGTTGCCGCGCTATTCGCTGCCGCTGTTCCGCGGCCCAGCGGGGCCAGCACTGCAGGCCCGGCTGCTGGGCCGCGTCGAGGCCCACGGGTCTCTGGCCGTACTGCGACTCAGCAATGCCGGTACCCTGCACGGCCGCCTGCACGATCTGCGCTTCATCACGGCGGACGGCCAGGCAACGCTGCTGACGGCTGGCCTGGCCGGCTACATTCTGGCGGGCCATGAACGCCGCTGGCCCCTGCCTGCCCGCGCCGATGGCTATGCAGGCGGCCGCTTCCAGGCACGCCTGCAGGACGGCCGCGAGGTCGATCTGGCCGCAACTGACCCTGCAATTGCAGCAAGCGCCCCCAGCGGGCTATAATCGACCGGATTCCTGCCGCAAGCGTGCGCGCGAACCCGTCCACACCGGACGTCACCGGTGAATCCACACCTGCTGCCCCCATCCGTGCCGGGGTGCTCCGCAAGGAGTTCGGCCACGGAGGCAACAGGGAAGCCCAACCCCGGAACCGATCGCGCTTCCACGCGTCCCGCATACCTATCCCCGCGGGCGGAATCGCTGGTTCCATATCAGGAGTATTGCAATGCCCCAGGTCACCATGCGTCAGATGCTGGAAGCCGGCGTCCACTTCGGCCACCAGACCCGCTACTGGAACCCGAAGATGGCGCCGTACATCTTCGGCGCCCGCGGCAAGATCCACATCATCAACCTGGAAAAGACCGTCCCGCTGTTCAACGATGCGATGAACTTCATCTCGTCGGTTGCCCAGAAGCGCGGCACCGTCCTGTTCCTGGGCACCAAGCGCAGCGCCCGCGAAACCATCAAGGAAGAAGCCGAGCGTTGCGGCATGCCGTTCATGAACCAGCGTTGGCTGGGCGGCACCCTGACCAACTTCCGTACCGTCAAGCAGTCGGTTGCCCGCCTGAAGGAACTGGAAGCCGGTGAAACCGACGGCACCTTCGAGAAGCTGGTCAAGCACGAAGTGCTGGGCCTGCGTCGCGAGCGCGACAAGCTGGAAGCCTCGCTGGGCGGCATCAAGGACATGAACCGCCTGCCGGACGCCATCTTCGTGATCGACATCGGCCACGAAGACATCGCGATCAAGGAAGCCAAGAAGCTGGGCATCCCGGTCATCGCCGTGGTCGACACCAACTACAACCCGGAACTGGTTGATTACGCCATCCCGGGCAACGACGACGCCATCCGCGCTGTGCAGCTGTACGCCCGCGCCGCTGCCGACGCCGTGCTGGAAGGCAAGGCGGCTGCCCCGCACGCCGCTTCGGTGCGCGAGGAAGAATTCGCTGAAGCCGCTGCTGAAGGCGAAGAGAAGCCGGCCCGCCGCGCTCCGGCCAAGAAGGCTGCCAAGAAGGGCGACGACGCCCAGGCCTGATCCAGGCCCCGGGTGGACGCCCGGCGTCCACCCTCCCTGCACGCAGCCATCGGCGCGTGACAGGACCGTGTCACACGGGCCGGCCACCATGCCGGCCCAACCCCTTTCTTTCGTGAGGTAATCCCGTGGAAATCACTGCTTCCCTGGTCAAGGAACTGCGCGAGCGCACCGGCGCCGGCATGATGGAATGCAAGAAGGCGCTTACCGAAGCCAACGGCGACATCAACGCCGCTGCTGAAGCCATGCGCAAGTCCGGCGCCGCCAAGGCCGACAAGAAGGCTGACCGCGTGGCCGCCGAAGGCCGCCTGGGCCTGGCCCAGGACGGCGGCAAGGCCGTGCTGGTCGAAGTCAACTCGGAAACCGACTTCGTCGCCAACGATGACAACTTCAAGTCCTTCGTCAACGCCGTCGCCGCTGCTGCCCTGGCATCGGGCGCCAACGACGTCGAAGCCGTGAAGGCCGCCACGCTGGCCGACGGCCGTACCGTCGAGGAAGCCCGCGCCACCGCCGTGCAGACCCTGGGTGAGAACATCCAGATCCGCCGCATGGTCAAGGTCGACACCACCGGCAACATCGGCGCCTACGTCCACACCAACGGCAAGGTCGGCGTGCTGGTCGACCTGATCGGCGGCGACGTCGAGCTGGCCCGTGGCCTGGCCATGCACGTGGCCGCGCTGAAGCCGCCGCACAACAAGGCTGCGGACGTCCCGGCCGAGTTCGTCGAGAAGGAAAAGGAAATCGAGCTGGCCAAGATGACCGATAAGGACAAGGCCAAGCCGGCCGACATCCTGGAAAAGATCATCAGCGGCAAGATCAACAAGATCGTCAGCGACGTGACCCTGTACGGCCAGACCTACGTGCTGGGCGACACCACCGTCGAGCAGGTGGTCAAGGCCGCCGGCGCCGACGTGGCAGGCTTCAAGCTGCTGATCGTCGGCGAAGGCATCGAGAAGGTGGTGGAAGACTACGCCGCCGAAGTTGCCAAGGCGATGCAGGTCTGATTCCAGCCTTCCGGCTGTGAAGCGACCAGAAGGAGCCGCGGGAAACCGCGGCTCTTTTTTTATGCATGGACCCAGGGATCAACCCATGGCCCACCGGTGGGTGCGCACCGTTGGTGCGCACAACCGGCACCTTTGCGTTGCGCGCGAATCAAGCCGATACTCGGGGCAGGGAATCCACAGTCATTTAGCAGGAACGAAAATCGCGGACTGTGATGCATTCCTAGGTATTCTTGTCCTAATGGAATTGAACGACCCGACATGCCTCCCGAGCTGACAGCTGCCCTGGCGCTCTGCCGCAACCTGCCTTCGCCACCCGGTATTGCCCTGCGCATCATCGAACTGGCCCAGGACCCGGAAGCGGACATCGCCACCGCTGCCGACATCATCGCCATCGACATGGCGCTGAGCGCTCGCATGCTGCGCATCGCCAATTCGCCGCTTTACGCCAGCCGCCGCCGGATCGAGAACCTCGGCCAGGCGCTGACCATGCTGGGCCTGAACGCCACGATCAGCCTCGCCCTCGGCTTCACCGTCACCCAGGGCCTGACCGGCGGCACCGGCGCCGACCACGACCTGCGCCAGCGCGCGTGGAAGCGCAGCATCCTCAGCGCCCTGGCTGCCAGCCAGCTGGGCCAGGCGCGCGGCCTGCGCCGGCTGGAAGAACTGATGCTGGCCGGCCTGTTGCAGGACCTGGGCGTACTGTGCCTGGCCCAGGCCGAGTCGGAGCGCTACCTGCCGCTGCTGCGCGAGGCACGCGACAACATCGACCTGGTCGCCCGCGAACGCGAGGAACTGGGCTGCAGCCATGCCGAGGTCGGCGCGTGGGTGGCCGAGCAATGGGGCCTGCCCCGCTACCTGGTGGAGAGCATCAGCCACAGCGAGGACGAGGACGCCGCCGAATCGCCGTTCCAGGCCTGCGTGCAGCTGTCCGGCGCGGTGGCCGACATCTGGCTGGACAGCGACGCCGACGCCGCGCGTGAGCGCGCCCTGCAGCAGGTGCACGACCGCCTGGAGCTGGACAGCGCGCGCTTCGACCAGGTCCTCGCCCGCATCAGTGAAGCCCTGCCCGACATCGCCAGCCTGTTTGATGCCGGCCTCAATTCCCCGGCGCGGGTGCGCGAGCTGATCGATCACGCGCAGGAGCTGGCCACGCTGCGCAACCTGCGCGAACTGCAGGACGCCGACCAGGCACGACGCCGCGCCGACGAGTTCGAGGCGCGCGCCAAGCGCCTCGCCGACCAGGCCCATCGTGACGCGTTGACCGGCGTGCTCAACCGCCGCCAGCTGGAAGCGGTGCTGGAGCAGGAATTCCTGCGCGCCGGCCGCCAGGGCTGGCCATTGTCGGTGGCCTTCATCGACCTGGACGACTTCAAGAAGATCAACGACGCCCACGGCCACCTGACCGGCGACGAGGTACTGCGCGCCTTCGCCAGCAAGCTGCAGGGCCAGCTGCGCAACAGTGACACCGTCGCCCGCTTCGGCGGCGAGGAATTCGTCGCGCTGCTGCCAAACACCAGCGAAAGCGTGGCCCTGGACGTGATCCGCCGGGTGCTGGCCAATATCGTCGCCACGCCGATGGCCGAGCTGGAGGGCGGGCCGCTGTTCGTCACCTTCTCCGCCGGCGTGGCCACCCAGGGTGGCTACGAGCGCTTCGCCGACGTGCAGGACCTGCTGCGCGCAGCCGACGACGTGCTGTACCGCTCCAAGAACCTGGGCCGCAACCGGGTGATCGCCCGCTCGCCAGGTGCCCTCGGCCACGACGAGCTGTCGGCCACCGCTGGCGCCGAGCTGGGCTGAACGGGAAGCCCCGTTTGACCGGGGCGAACGACCGGATTCTGCGCCGCAGTGCACAAAACACTTTGGCACGACGCCGCATGCGCGTAGAATCGCCCGCGATTTCCACGCACCCGAGGTCCTCATGTCCAAGCTCGCCTATCGCCGCATCCTTCTGAAATTGTCCGGGGAGGCGCTGATGGGAGACGAGGACTACGGCATCGACCCGAAGGTCATCAATCGCCTGGCCCGCGAGGTCATCGAAGCCCAGCAGGCCGGTGCCGAAGTGGCGCTGGTGATCGGCGGCGGCAACATCTTCCGCGGCGCCGGCCTGGCCGCCGGCGGCATGGACCGGGTCACCGGCGACCAGATGGGCATGCTGGCCACGGTCATCAACGCCCTGGCCATGCAGGATGCCCTCGAGAAGCTGGGCGCCAAGGCCCGCGTGATGAGCGCGATCAAGATCAACGACGTGTGCGAGGACTACATTCGCCGCCGCGCCATCCGCCACCTGGAAAAGGGCCGCCTGGTGATCTTCGCCGCCGGCGTCGGCAGCCCGTTCTTCACCACCGATTCCGGCGCCGCCCTGCGCGCGATCGAGATCGGCGCCGATCTGCTGCTGAAGGCCACCAAGGTCGATGGCGTGTACGACAAGGACCCGAACAAGCACAACGATGCGGTCCGCTTCGACAGCCTGAGCTACGACGAAGTGATCCGCCGCGGCCTGGAAGTGATGGACACGGCGGCCTTCGCATTGGCCCGCGACAGCGACCTGCCGATGCGCGTGTTCGACATGGGCCAGCCGGGCGAGCTGCTGAAGATCCTCAACGGCGCGAACATCGGCACCCTGGTCCAGGGCCGCGACCCGGCCTGAGCCTGAGCGCGAGGCGGCGATCGGGCCGATTCAGGCCCGGCAGCGTCCCGTATTCGCCTATAATCGCCCGATTCCAGATACATCCAGGACCGGGCGATGCTCAACGACATCAAGAACAACGCGCAGACGCGCATGGCCAAGAGCATCGACGCTCTGAAGCACACCCTCACCTCCATCCGGACCGGGCGTGCCACGCCTGCCCTGCTGGACCGCGTGACGGTCAGTGCCTATGGCAACGCCAGCACCCCGCTGAACCAGGTTGCCTCGATCTCCAACGCCGACGCGCACTCGCTGCTGGTCACGCCGTTCGACAAGGGCATGATCAAGGAGATCGAAAAGGGTCTCTACAACGCCGAGTTCACCCCGAACACCCTCGGCACCGCGATCCGCATCAACATGCCGCCGCCGACCGAAGAGCGCCGCAAGGAGCTGGCCAAGCAGGTGCAGAAGGAAGGTGAAGGCGCCAAGATCGCGATCCGCAACATCCGTCAGGACGCGAACAAGGAAATCGCCAAGCTGGTCAAGGACAAGGCGATCAGCGAAGACGAGAAGAAGCGCGGCGAAGACGACATCCAGAAGCTGACCGACGCCAACATCAAGGACGTCGACAAGGTCGTCGCCGACAAGGAAAAAGAACTGCTGTCGGTCTGAAGTCGATGCCTTCAGCCCCGCCTCCGTTACCGGCCGCCCTGCCCCGCCACATTGCCATCATCATGGATGGCAATGGGCGCTGGGCACAGCAGCGCCGTCGCCCCCGCGTGATCGGCCACCGTGCCGGCGCGCGCGCGGTCAACCGCACCATCGAGCGCTGCCTTGAACTGGGCATTCCGGCGCTGACCCTGTTCGCCTTCTCCAGCGAGAACTGGGGCCGGCCGCAGGAGGAAGTGGATGCATTGATGAAGCTGTTCCTCGGCGCGCTCGACCGCGAGGTGGACGAGCTGCACCGGCGCGGCGTGCGCGTACGCTTCATCGGCGAACGCGAGCGCTTCGGTGCCGGGCTGGTCAGCCGCATGCAGCTGGCCGAACAGCGCACCGCCGACAACACCACCCTGACCCTGTCGATCGCGGCCAGCTATGGCGGCCGCCAGGACATCGCCCGCGCCGCGCGCGCCCTGGCCGTCGAAGTGGCGGCCGGTCGCCTGTTGCCCGAGCAGATCGACGAATCGCTGCTGGGCAGCCAGGTCGCCCTTGCCGACCTGCCGCCGCCGGACCTGTTCATCCGCACCGGCGGCGACACCCGCATCAGCAACTTCCTGCTGTGGCAGCTGGCCTACACCGAGCTGTGGTTCACCGAGGCCCTGTGGCCGGACTTCGATGCCGGGCAGCTGCAGCAGGCGCTGGACGCCTATGCCGGCCGCGAGCGTCGTTTCGGCCTGACCAGCGCCCAGATTGCCGCACTGGCCACCGAGACTTCCAGCCCATGACCAAGACCCGAGTCCTCGCCGCGCTGATCATGGCGCCGGTTGCCATTGCGGCGATCCTGCTGCTGCCCACGCAATGGCTGGCCGCCGCCGCCGCTGCGGTGCTGCTGATCGGCCTGTGGGAATGGCTGAAGCTGGCCGGTATCGAAGACACCCTGGCACGCACCGTACTTCTGGTGCTGAACCTGCTGCTGATGGTGCTGCTGGTCTGGGCCGATGGCAGTACGCTGGTGCTGTTCCAGATAACCACGCTGGCCGGCGTTGCCTGGTGGCTGGCCGCGCTGGTCTGGCTGCGCTTCTTCAATTTCGGTGCACAGCCGTCGGCGCCCTCGCGCATCCTGAAGATGCTGGCCGGCACGCTTGCCATCGTGCCCGCCTGGGCCGCGCTGGTGCTGATCCATGCCGGTGGCGATCCGCCGGGCAAGCAGGGCCACCTGTGGCTGCTGGCTGCACTGGCACTGGTGTGGGCGGCCGACTCGGGCGCCTACTTCGCCGGCCGCCATTTCGGCAAGCACAAGCTGGCCCCGCGGATCAGCCCCAACAAGACCTGGGAAGGCCTGTTCGGCGGCCTGTTGGCCGGTGTCGCCGTGGCCGTCGGCCTGGGCTGGCTGGCCGGGATCGATACCGCACACCTGCCGGGCCTGCTGATCACCGCGGTCGTGGCCGTGTTCGCCTCGGTGCTGGGTGACCTGTTCGAGAGCCTCATCAAGCGCCACGCGGGCGCCAAGGATTCGGGCCACCTGATCCCGGGCCATGGCGGCGTGCTCGACCGGGTCGACGGCGTCCTCGCCGCCGTCCCGGTGTTCGCGCTGGGCAAGGAAATCTTCGGGTTCTGACCATGAATGCTGCTGCAGACCTGCGCCGGGTCGCCGTATTCGGCGCCACCGGCTCGATCGGTGCTTCCACGCTGGACGTGATCGCCCGCCACCCGCAGCGCTACCAGGCGACCGTGCTCGCCGCCGGACGCCAGGTGCAGGGGCTGCTGGCGTTGTGCCGCCAGCACAAACCCGCGCACGCGGTGATCGCCGACGAATCGCTGTTTGCCGAACTGCGTGACGGCCTGCGCGACGCCGGACTGGCCACCGAAGCCCATGCCGGCCATGCCGCGTTGGACCAGCTGGCCGCCAGCGACGCCTGCGATACCGTGGTCGCGGCCATCGTCGGCGCTGCCGGCCTGTCCTCGACCCTGGCCGCGGCCGCCGCCGGCAAGCGCATCCTGCTGGCCAACAAGGAATCGCTGGTGCTGGCCGGCGAACTGCTGACCCGTACCGCCGATCGTGCCGGCGCCGAAATCATCCCGATCGACAGCGAACACAGCGCGATCTTCCAGTGCCTGCGCTCGCGCGACGCCAGCGTCGACGGCGCCGGCGTGCGCCGGATCCTGCTGACCGCCTCCGGCGGCCCGTTCCGTGGCCGCAGCCGCGCCGAACTGGCCCAGGTCACCCCGGCCCAGGCCGTTGCCCACCCGAAGTGGTCGATGGGACCGAAGATCTCGGTCGATTCGGCGACGTTGATGAACAAGGGCCTGGAAGTCATCGAGGCCCACCACCTGTTCGGCGTGCCCGGTGAACGCATCGAAGTGCTGGTGCACCCGCAGAGCCTGGTCCATTCGCTGGTCGAGTTCGTCGACGGCTCGACCCTGGCGCAGATGGGCCTGCCGGACATGCGCACCACCCTCGCCGTTGGCCTGGGCTGGCCACAGCGCATCGAATCGGGCGTGGCCGGGCTGGACCTGCTGGCCCAGGGCCGGCTGGATTTCGAGGCCCCGGACACCGACGCCTTCCCCTGCCTGGCCCTGGCCTGGCAGGCCATGCAGGCCGGCGGCACCGCACCGGCGGTGCTGAATGCTGCCAACGAGGAGGCGGTTTCAGCGTTTCTTCAGGGCCGGATCGGTTTCCTGACGATCCCGGCGCTGGTTGCTAACGCTCTTTCAACACTGCCGACGCAAGCAGCCGATACACTGGAGGTCCTGTTGTCCGCCGACCAGCGGGCACGCCAGCTCACCCTGAACGCCATCGACGCCGCCTGAACGACCGCCTCGCCCAGCATGACGCCGCCGCCCCTGCCCGCCACTGTGAGCCTGCATGACTGACTTCATCGGATCGGTCTGGTGGATGATTGTCAGCCTCGGGCTGCTGGTCACGTTCCACGAGTTCGGGCATTACTGGGTCGGGCGCCTGTGCGGGGTCAAGATCCTGCGTTTCTCGGTCGGCTTCGGCCGGCCGCTGTGGTCGCGCCGCGACCGGCATGGTACCGAGTTCGCCATCGCCGCCATTCCGCTGGGTGGCTACGTGAAGTTCCTCGACGAACGCGAGGTCGAAGTCCACCCGCACGAGCGCGGCCAGGCCTTCAACCACAAGACCGTCTGGCAGCGCATCGCGATCGTTGCCGCCGGCCCGATCGCCAACCTGCTGCTGTGCATCCTCCTGCTGTGGGCGATGTTCGTGATCGGCAAGCAGGATTACTCGCCCACCGTCGGCCGCGTCAGCGGCATCGCCGCCAGTGCCGGCCTGGCCAGCGGCGACCGCGTGCTGCGCGTGGACGACCGCCAGGTGGTCACCCTCGGCGAGGCCAGCATGGCACTGACCGCGGCCGCGATGGACCGCCGCGACGTGAAGCTGGAAGTGCTGGATACGGCCGACCAGGTGCGCACGCGCACCCTGCCGCTGTCGCAGCTGCCGGCGGGTTTCGATGAGCGGCGGGTGCCGATCCTGGCTGGCATGTACTGGCAGTCGTGGCTGCAGCCCGCGCTGGTCGAGTCGCTCACCGCGGACTCCGTGGTGGCCGGGCAACTGCAGCCGGGCGACCTGATCGTGGCCATTGACGGCCAGCGCATCGACGGCGCCGACCAGGTGATCGGCGAGATCCAGGCGCTGGGCCGTGCCGGTGGCCCGGGCATGATCGAGGTCCTGCGTGGCGGCGAGCGCCTGGCGCTGGAAGTCACGCCGCGCAAGGGCCAGGATGCCAAGGGCGGCCCCACGTGGCAGATCGGCGTTCAGTTCCCGACCAAGTTCAGCCCCCCCTACGACACCCTCCTGCGCTACGGCCCCCTGGACTCGGTCACCGTCGCGGTACGCGAAACCGGGCGCCTGGCGGCCGACTCGCTGGGCATGATGGGCCGCATCGTCACCGGCAAGGCCTCGCTGCAGAACGTTTCCGGGCCGGTCACCATCGCCCGCGTGGCCAATGTCTCGGCCAAGCGCGGCCTCGACTGGTTCCTGCAGTTCCTTGCCCTGCTGTCCCTCAGCCTGTGCATCATCAACCTGCTGCCGATCCCGATCTTGGACGGCGGCCACCTGCTGTATTACCTTATCGAGTTGGTCAAGGGCAGCCCGCTGAGCGAGCGTGCCATCGCCGCCGGCCAATACATCGGCCTGGCGTTGCTGGCCGGGCTGATGGGGTTGGCGTTCTACAACGACATCCTCGGCCTGGTCCCGCGATGAACTTTTCCATGTTGTTGCCGTCTACAGCGTCGGCATCCCGCACCAATGAAATCGACCTTCCTACCGGACGTGACATGACGCGACTCCCCAATCGCCGCCTGCTGGCCCTCGCCCTCGCCGCCGTCACCGGCGCTCCCGCCCTGGCCCAGGCAGCCGAGCCCTTCACTGTCAGCGACATCCGCGTCGATGGCCTGCAGCGCATCAGCTCGGGCACGGTATTCACCTACCTGCCGGTGGAACGTGGCGAGACGGTCACCGACAACAAGGTCGGCGAGACGATCCGCGCCCTGTACAAGACCGGCTTCTTCGAAGACGTGCAGCTGGACCGCCAGGGCACGATCCTGGTGGTGACCGTCAAGGAACGTCCGGCGATCAACAAGCTGACCGTGACCGGCAACAAGGACATCAAGTCCGACCAGCTGCTCAAGGGCCTGTCCGACATCGGCCTGACCGAGGGCGGCACCTTCGATCGCCTGAGCCTGGACCGCGTGACCCAGGAACTGCGCCGCCAGTACAACGACCGTGGCAAATACAACGTCGACATCACCCCGACGGTGAGCCCGCTGGACCGCAACCGCGTGGACATCGCCATCGCCATCAAGGAAGGCAAGGCGGCCAAGATCCGCCACGTCAACCTGGTCGGCACCGAAAAGTTCGAGAGCAAGGACATCCTGGAGACCTGGGAGTCCAAGGAGCACAACTGGGCGTCGTGGTACCGCCGTGACGACCAGTACTCCAAGGAAAAGCTGTCCGGTGACCTGGAAAAGCTCAACTCCTGGTACCTGGACCGCGGCTACGTCGATTTCAGCATCGATTCCACCCAGGTCTCGATCAGCCCCGACAAGCGCGACATGTTCCTGACCGCGGGCGTGACCGAGGGTGCGCAGTACAAGATCTCCGAGATCAAGGTCAGCGGCGACACCATCCTCCCGCAGGAGGACGTCGAGCGCATGGTGATCCAGAAGTCCGGCGACACGTTCTCGCGTGCCCTGCTGGAATTCAGCTCGGACACCATCACCAATTCGCTGTCCAACATCGGCTACGCGTTCGCCAAGGTGAACCCGATCCCGACCACCAACCGCGCCGAGCAGACCGTCGCCATCAACATGCAGGTCGTGCCCGGCCCGCGCGTGTCGGTGCGCCGCATCCTGTTCCGTGGCAATACCCGCACCTCCGATGAGGTGATGCGCCGCGAAATGCGCCAGTTCGAGAACAGCTGGTACTCGCAGGCCGCGATCGACCGCTCCAAGATCCGCCTGCAGCGCCTGGGCTACTTCGAATCGGTGGAAGTGGAGACCCCGGCCGTCAGCGGCAGCAACGACCAGGTCGACGTCGTCTACAACGTCAAGGAAACCACCTCGGGCAGCTTCGTGTTCGGCCTGGGCTACTCGCAGTCCTACGGCATGACCACCTCGGTGCAGCTCTCGCAGAACAACTTCCTTGGCGGCGGCAACCGCGTGTCGGTCGAAGCCTCGCGCAGCAGCTACCTGCAGCGCTACGGCTTCAGCTACACCAACCCGTACTTCACCGATGACGGCGTGTCGCTGGGCTATAACCTGTCCTGGCGCGAACTGGACTACTCCGACTTCAATACCGCGCAGTACAACAGCACCAATGGTTCGGCGCAGGTGGTGTTCGGCGTGCCGCTGACCGAGACCGATACCGTCTCGCTGATGTTCGGCATCGACAGCAACCAGATCACCACCTACCAGGGCTCGACCCCGCAGTCGATCATCGACTACATCAACGCGGTCGGTCAGCGCACCTTCCACGCCTGGCGCACCGAGCTGGGCTGGGCGCGCGACTCGCGCAACGACTACTTCATGCCGACCCGCGGCACCTACCAGCGCATCGGCCTGGAAACCACGCTGCCGGGTTCGACCATCGAGTACTACAAGCTGAACTACCAGATCAGCAAGTACTGGCCGATCATGCCGTCGCTGGTGATCAACACCCGCGCGGAAATCGGCTACGGCGATGCCTACGGCAACGACTACACCCGTACGCTGACCAATCCGGATGGCACCACCCGCACCGTCACCGCCAGCGGCCTGCCGTTCTTCGAGAACTTCTACGCCGGTGGCACCAACTCGGTGCGCGGCTTCGAGGACAACACCCTCGGCCCGCGCGAAGTCACCACCGGTTATCCGGAAGGCCAGCCGCTGGGTGGTTCGCTGAAGACCGTCGGTTCGGTCGAAGCCTACTTCCCGCGCCTGTTCGACAGCCCGTCGGCACGCGTGTCGGCCTTCGTCGACTTCGGCAACGTCTACAATGGCACCCAGAACTTCAAGGCCAACGAGCTGCGCGTGTCCACCGGCGTGGCCCTGCTGTGGCGCGCCCCGGTCGGCCCGATCTCGATCAGCTACGCCTTCCCGCTGAAGAAGGAAGACGATGACAAGATCGAGCGTCTGCAGTTCACCTTCGGCGGTCAGTTCTAAGAACTGACCACCGAAGGTGCGCCGCGGCTTGCTGCGCAAGCAGCGGGTCCCGACCTACCTCCTATCCCCCGCGCCATTGGCGCGCCCCCCTTAACAGAAGGGGGGCTCTCCACCAGACGGGGCGCGAAGCGCCGGGCATTGCCCGGCGTTTTCGTTTTGCAGATGACACTGCACGGCACGGGCTTTTGGCCGCGCTCGCGGGAAATTGTCCAGAGGCGGCGGGTGGCCCTGGACAGGACCGTTGGCGCCATGGATGGCGCCATCGAGCACCATGGAGGGGGTTTTGCGTGTCCTGGCCAGGGCCACCCGCCGCCTCCCGCCCGTACCAGGCAGGCGCCAAGCCCTGCCCCCGCATGACCGAAATGGCGTCACACGTTAAACTCCCGCCGTGAATACTCCCACCTACACCGCCCAGCAACTCGCCGAGCAGTTCGGCCTGCAGGTCCATGGCGACCCCGCCACCGCCATCCATGGCGTGGCCACCCTCGCCCATGCCGGCCCTGGCCAGCTGACCTTCCTTGCCAACCCGCGCTACCGCGCCCAGCTGGCCGACAGCCAGGCCTCGCTGGTGGTCCTGCGTGCCGACGACGCCGAGGCCGCCCCGGGCACTGCGCTCGTCGCCAAGGACCCGTACACCGCGTTCGCCAAGATCGCCGCGCTGTTCGACATCGCGCCGACCCGCCCGCCGGGCATCCACCCCAGCGCCGTCATCGACCCCAGCGCCCAGGTGGCCGCCAGCGCCCATATCGGCCCGTTCGTTTCGGTCGGTGCGCGCAGCGTGGTCGGCGAGAACTGCATCATCGGCACCGGCAGCGTGATCGGCGAGGACTGCAGCCTGGATGCCGGCTGTGAACTGATCGCCCGCGTGACCCTGGTCACCCGGGTCACGCTGGGCAAGCGCGTGCGCGTGCATCCCGGTGCCGTGCTCGGCGCCGACGGTTTCGGCCTGGCGATGGACGCTGGCAAGTGGATCAAGGTGCCGCAGCTCGGCGGCGTCCGCATCGGCGACGATTGCGAGATCGGCGCCAATACCTGCGTCGACCGCGGCGCGCTGGAAGACACCGTGCTGGACGAGGATGTGCGCCTGGACAACCTGGTGCAGATCGCCCACAACGTGCAGATCGGCGCGCATTCGGCCATCGCCGGCTGCACCGGCATCGCCGGCAGCGCCAAGATCGGCCGCTACTGCCTGCTTGGCGGCCACGTTGGCGTGGTCGGCCACCTCGAAATCTGTGACAAGGTCGTGATCACCGGCAAGTCGGTGGTCCGCAACTCCATCCATGAGCCAGGCGAGTACTCGTCCGGCACCCCGTTGACCGACAACCGCACGTGGCGCAAGAACGCCGCGCGCTTCAAGCAGCTGGACGCATTGGCTCGCCGCGTCCTGGCTGCTGGCAAGGAGAAAGAATGAACGATTCGCTGCAGCTTCCGATCGATGTCTGCCAGATCCAGGAACTGCTTCCGCACCGCTACCCGTTCCTGCTGGTGGACCGGGTGCTTGAACTCGACGTCGAGGCCAAGCGCATCCTGGCGCAGAAGAACGTCAGCATCAACGAGCCGTTCTTCCAGGGCCACTTCCCGGGCCGCCCGATCATGCCCGGCGTGCTGATCATCGAAGCGCTGGCGCAGGCCGGCGGCGTCATGACCCAGCTCACGCTCGGCCGCGATGCGCAGTCCAAGCTGTTCTACATGGTCAAGGTGGAAAACGCCCGCTTCAACAAGCAGGTCGTGCCCGGCGACGTGCTGATGCTGGACGTGCAGATGAAGCGCCTGATCCGCAACATGGGCTGGTACTACGGCGAAGCCAAGGTCAACGGCGAAGTCGTCGCGTCGGCCGAGGTCATGTGCGCCGGCGCCAAGGGCTGATCCACTGGAGGCAGCAATGACTGACAACGCACCGCGGATCCACCCCACCGCCGTCATCGATCCGGCCGCGCGCCTGGCCGACGATGTGCAGGTGGGCGCCTTCACCCTGATCGGCCCCGATGTTGAAATCGGCGCCGGCACGGTGGTGGGCCCCCATTGCAGCATCCACGGCCCGACCCGGATCGGCCGCGACAACCGCTTCGTCGGCCACGCCGCGATCGGTGGCGAGCCGCAGGACAAGAAGTTCGCCGGTGAGCGCACCGAACTGGTGATCGGCGACCGCAACGTGTTCCGCGAGTTCGTCACGCTCAACCGTGGCACCGGCGGCGGCGGCGGCATCACCACCATCGGCAACGACAACTGGATGCTGGCCTACACGCACGTGGCGCACGACTGCCATGTCGGCAATTTCTGCGTGTTCTCCAACAACACCACCCTGGCCGGCCACGTGACCGTGGGCGACTACGTGATCATCAGCGGCTTCGCCGGTGCCCACCAGTTCTGCCGCATCGGTGCGCATGCCTTCCTCGGCATGGGCGCGCTGACCAATGGCGATGTACCGCCGTTCACCATGGTCGGTACCGATTCGCTGGGCCGCCCGCGCGGCATCAACAGCGAAGGCCTGAAGCGCCGCGGCTTCGACGCCGACCGCATCTCGGCCATCAAGCGGGCCTACCGCACGCTGTACGTGGCCGGCCTGCCGTTGGCCGAAGCCAAGCAGCAGCTGACCGAACAGGCGCGTGACAGCAATGACGTGAAGGCCATGCTGGACTTCATCGAGCACGCCGAGAGGCCCTTGCTGCGATGAGCAGCACGACCGGCCAGGCGGCGGCCGGCGCCGCGGTGATTCCGTTGGCCTCGATGGCCGGCAGCGTTCCCGCACAGCGGGTGCTCAGCGAGCGCCCGTTGCGGATCGCGCTGGTTGCCGGCGAAGCGTCCGGCGACCTGCTCGGTGCGGGCCTGGTGCGTGAACTGAAGGCGCGCTTCCCGAATGCCGAGTTCGCCGGCATTGGCGGCGATGCCATGCGCAGCGCCGGCTGCCAGACCTGGCACGATGCCAGCGAGCTGGCGGTGATGGGCCTGACCGAAGTGCTGCGCCACCTGCCGCGGCTGCTCAAGCTGCGCTCGGCGTTCCGCCAGCGCGCCCTGGAATGGCAGCCGGACGTGTTCATCGGCATCGACGCACCCGACTTCAACCTGGGCATCGAGCGCTGGCTGAAGCAACGCGGCGTGCGCACCGTGCATTACGTCAGTCCCTCGGTCTGGGCCTGGCGCGAGAAGCGCGCCGAGAAGATCGGCAGCAGCGCGGACCTGGTGCTGTGCCTGTTCCCGATGGAACCGCCGATCTATGCCAGGCACGGCATCGACGCACGCTTCGTCGGCCACCCGATGGCCGATGACATTCCGCTGCAGGGCAACCGCGAGGAAGCCCGTGCCGCGCTCGGGCTGCCGACCTCGGCCAAGGTGCTGGCGGTGTTGCCGGGCAGCCGCCTGGGCGAGATCTCGCGCCTGGGCGAACCCTTCTTCGAAGCCGCCTGGCAGGTCTCTGAACGCATTCCGGGCCTGCATGTGGTGGTGCCTGCCGCCAACCCGGCCTGCCGGCAGCTGATCGAAGAACAGCTGTCGCGCTCGGCATTGCCGGTGGCCTACTCGCACGTGCTGGATGGCCAGGCGCGCAACGCGATGATCGCCGCCGACGTGGTGGTGCTGGCCTCCGGCACCGCGACCCTGGAAGCCATGCTGGTGAAGCGGCCGATGGTCGTCGGTTACCGCGTCAACGAACTGACCTATCGCCTGGTCAAGGCGCTGGGCCTGATCAAGGTCGACCGCTTCGCCCTGCCCAACATCCTGGCCGGCCAGGACCTGGCGCCGGAGCTGATGCAGCACGACTGCACGCCGGACAGGCTGGCCGCGGCCATCCAGCAATGGTTCGACCACCCGCAGCGGGTGATCGACCTGCAGGACACGTACGTGCGACTGCACGAGCGCCTGCGCCGCAATGCTTCGGCGCGTGCCGCCGATGCCGTCGGCGAACTGCTGATGCGCGACCAGGCGCAGGCATGAGCCGCCGTCACGCCGCAGCGGCCAGCCTGGCCCTGTTCGACGGCGCGACGGTGGTCGAGCCGGAACGCCTGGTCGCTGGCGTCGACGAGGCCGGACGTGGCCCGCTGGCCGGGCCGGTGGCGGTGGCGGCGGTGGTATTCGATCCGTCACGGCCACGCATCAACGGCCTGGACGATTCCAAGCAGTTGACGGCGGCCCGCCGCGAACAGCTGCATGACCGCATCATCGAGCGTGCCCTGGCCTGGCACGTGGTGCTGGTGGACGTGGACACCATCGACCGCCTGAACATCTACCAGGCCACCCTGCAGGGCATGCGTGACGTCGTTGCAGCGGTTGCCCATGTGGCCGGCTTCGCCCGCATCGATGGCAACGTGGTGCCCAAGGGCCTGGTGCTGCCGGCGCAGGCGCTGGTCGGCGGCGATGGCATCGACCGCGCGATCATGGCCGCCTCGATCCTGGCCAAGGTTTCGCGCGACCGTTACATGCAGGACGTGCATACCCGCCACCCGCAGTACGGCTTCGAACAGCACAAGGGCTATGGCACCCCGGCCCACCTGGCCGCCCTGCGCGAGCACGGCCCCTGCATGGAGCACCGGCGCAGCTTCGCCCCGGTGCGTGAGTGCCTGGGCCTGACGCAGGCGGCGGCCATCGCCTGAGCCTGCTGGAGTTGTAGAGCCGAGCCCATGCTCGGCTGCTGTGGACAGCCGAGCATGGGCTCGGCTCTACAGAAGGCGGCCTCCCGCACGCCTGAATCCGGCGCCACGCCGTGCCCCTGTCAAGCCTTGTGGCAACCCCCTGCCCTCGCTACCCTGACCGGGCATTCCAGCGCTTCCCGACCCCGGCGACGATCGTCCGTCAGCACCCGGGGCCCGCGCGCTCCAACCTGGTCCGGCATGTCCAACTCCCGCTTCGTACATCTCCACGTCCACACCGAGTTCTCGCTGGCGGACTCCACCATCCGTGTGCCGGCCAAACCGGACCAGGCGGACCCGAAGAAGGCCAAGCAGGCCAACCTGCTGTCGCGCTCGGTCGAACTCGGCCTGCCCGCGCTGGCGGTGACCGACCTCAACAACCTGTTCGCCCTGGTCAAGTTCTACAAGGCCGCCGAAGGCGTGGGCATCAAGCCGATCGCCGGTGCCGACGTGCTGATCGCCGAGGAAGGCCAGGACCCGTGGCGGATGACCCTGCTGTGCCGCGACCGCGAGGGTTACCTGAGCCTGTCGCGGCTGCTGACCCGCGCCTGGATGGAAGGCCATCGCCCCGAGGGCGGCGTGGCCGTGCACCCGGACTGGCTGAAGGCCGGCAACGCCAACCTGTTCGCATTGGCCGGGCGGCAGAGCCTGGCCGGGCGCCTGGCGCTGGACGGCAAGCATGAACTGGCCGAGCAGCAGCTGGCCGACTGGCAGCGCGTGTTCGGCGATGGCCTGCACCTGGAGCTGACCCGCACCGGCCGCGAGGGCGAGGAAACCTTCAACCAGTTCGCGCTGATGGCCGCCGGCCAGCGTGGCCTGCCGGTGGTGGCCAGCAACGACGTGCGCTTCCTGTCGCCGTCGGACTTCAGCGCGCACGAAGCGCGCGTGTGCATTTCCACCGGCCGCGTGCTGGACGACCCCAAGCGCCCGCGCGAATACAGCGACCAGCAGTACCTGAAGTCGGCCGAGGAGATGTGCGCGCTGTTCGCCGACATCCCCGATGCGATCGACAACACGCTGGCGCTGGCCGAGCGCTGCAACATCGAGATGCGGCTGGGCACCTACTTCCTGCCCAACTACCCGGTGCCGGACGACGAGACGCTGGACACCTGGATCCAGAAGATGTCGCGCGATGGGCTGGAAGAGCGCCTGGAGAAGAATCCGCTGGCGCCGGGCAAGACCCGCGAAGAGTATTTCGAGCGCCTGGAATTCGAGCTCAACACCATCATCAAGATGGGCTTCCCGGGCTACTTCCTGATCGTGGCCGACTTCATCCAGTGGGGCAAGAACCAGGGTATTCCGATCGGCCCCGGCCGTGGTTCGGGTGCCGGTTCGCTGGTGGCGTGGGCGCTGAAGATCACCGATCTGGACCCGCTGCCGTACAACCTGCTGTTCGAGCGCTTCCTGAACCCGGAACGCGTGTCGATGCCCGACTTCGACATCGACTTCTGCATGGACCGCCGCGACGAGGTGATCGACTACGTCGCCCGCAAGTACGGGCGCGAGCGCGTCAGCCAGATCATCACCTACGGCACCATGGCCGCCAAGGCGGTGGTGCGCGACTCCGGCCGCGTGCTCGGCTTCCCGTACGGCCTGGTCGACGGCGTCTCCAAGCTGATCCCGAACATTCTGGGCATCCACCTGAAAGATGCGCTGGGCAAGGGCAAGGAAGGCCCGAGCTCTGAGATGGCGTCGGCCGAACTGATCCAGCGCTACGAGACCGAGGACGATGTCCGCGACCTGATCGACCTGGCGCTGCAGCTGGAAGACCTGACCCGCAACGCCGGCAAGCACGCCGGTGGCGTGGTGATCGGGCCCGAGCCTCTGAGCGAGTTCTGCCCGCTGTACGCCGAACACGACGAGAACGGCCTCGGCAAGAACCCGGTCACCCAGTTCGACAAGAACGACGTGGAAGAAGTGGGCCTGGTGAAGTTCGACTTCCTGGGCCTGCGCACGCTGACCATCATCGACTGGGCGGTGAAGGCGATCAACAAGCGCCATGAGCGCGCCGGCATCCCGCCGGTGGACATCGCCGCGATTCCGCTGGACGACACGCCCACCTACAGGGACATCTTCGCCAACGGCAATACCGGCGCGGTGTTCCAGTTCGAATCCTCCGGCATGCGCCGCCTGCTGAAGGACGCGCGCCCCGACCGTTTCGAAGACCTGATCGCGCTGGTGTCGCTGTACCGCCCCGGCCCGATGGACCTGATTCCCTCCTTCAATGCGCGCAAGCACGGCCAGGAAGAGATCATCTATCCCGATCCGCGCACCGAAGCCATCCTGAAGGACACCTACGGCATCATGGTGTACCAGGAGCAGGTCATGCAGATGGCGCAGATCGTCGGCGGCTACTCGCTGGGCGGCGCCGACCTGCTGCGCCGCGCGATGGGCAAGAAGGTGCCGGCCGAAATGGCCAAGCACCGCGAGATCTTCCGCGAAGGTGCAGCCAAGGGCGGCGTCGATGGCCCCAAGGCCGACGAAATCTTCGACCTGATGGAGAAGTTCGCCGGCTACGGCTTCAACAAGTCGCACGCCGCTGCCTACGCGCTGGTCAGTTACCAGACCGCCTGGCTGAAACGCCATTACCCGGCTGAGTTCATGGCGGCCACGCTGTCGTCCGATCTGGACAACACCGACAAAGTGGTCGGCTTCCTCGACGAGGTGCGCAACCTCGGCCTGACCGTGCTGCCGCCCAAGGTGAACCAGTCGGCCTTCATGTTCGAAGCGGTGACGCCGGACACCATCCAGTACGGCCTCGGGGCGATCAAGGGCGTCGGCCAGGGTGCCTGCGAGGCGGTGGTCGAGGAGCGGCTGAAGGGCGGCCCGTTCAAGGACCTGCTCGACTTCTGCACGCGCGTTGGTTCGGCCAAGCTCAACAGGCGCACGCTGGAAGCGATGATCAACTGTGGTGCGTTGGACGAGCTCGGCCGCAACCGTGCCTCGCTGATGCTGCAGCTGCCGGAGGTGATCAAGGCTACCGACCAGATGGCCCGCGAGCGGGCTTCGGGACAGAACTCGCTGTTCGGTGGCCCGGACCCGAGCGCGACCACGATCCAGCTGGACCTGCCCGAAGCCGAGGAGTGGCCGCTGCTGCAGCGCCTGAACGGCGAGCGCGACACGCTGGGCTTCTATCTCAGTGGCCACCCGTTCGATCCCTGGCGCGACGATGTGCGCGACCTGGTCGGCAATGACCTGGGTTCGGTGGAGAAGATCTGGAGCGCCAACAGCGGTGGTGGCGGCGGCGGCGAAAAGCGCTGGCGCCCGGAAGTGCAGACGGTGCTGGCCGGCCAGGTGGTCGGCGTGCGCCGCAAGGGCGAAAGCCAGATCTTCATCCAGCTTGAGGACGGACGTGGCCGCGTCGAGTGCAGCGCGTTCTCCGACGCGATGGCCGAGTTCGGCCACCTGATGACCAAGGACCGCATCCTGGTGGTCAAGGGCGGCCTGCGCGAGGACGAGTTCAACGGCGGCTTCGCGCTGCGCATCCGCCAGTGCTGGGACTTCGATGAGGTCTGCGCCAACTACGCCACGCGGCTGTCGCTGCGCCTGGACCTGCGCCAGCAGCGCCCGGTCTGGGAGCGCATCGATGCGCTGCTCGACCGCCATCGCCCGGGACGGACGCCACTGCGCCTGGACCTGCTGCTGAAGGGGCCGCACGGCGGCGTCGCCGGCATGCTCGATGTGTCCGGGCAGAGCGCGGTACGCATCGATTCCAAGCTGATGGAGGCGCTGCGCGCCGACCCGGCCGTGCGCACGCTGAAGGTGCGCTACAGCCCGCCATGGGCCAGCTGAGGCTGGCTCCCTCACGGTCCTGTCTCCCCTGTTTCCCCGTTCCAAGTATCAAGGACGATTGCCGATGAAGACCCTGCTGTTCCCGTTCGCTGCCGCACTGGCCCTGGCCGCCTGCTCCCCGTCGAAGATCGAGTTCCAGATCGACAACCCGACCGACACGCCGCTGGCGTTGAGCATCGACGGCCAGGACCTGCCGGTGGCCGCACAGGGCTCGCGCCCGGTTTCGCTCGCTGTCGGCGAGCATCGCCTGCATACCGACAAGCTCGGTGATGTGCGCTTCATCGTCTACGTCGACGGTCGTGGCGGGCTGATCAATCCGACCCTCAGCGAGTACGTGATCGCCCGCGAGATCTACGTCACCGACGAGAGCAAGGTGAAGAACTTCGGCGTCGGCAACAGCGGTATCCAGCTCGGCGGCGTCGACTTCGAAGGCCCGTTCGAGAAGCGCCACGACCTGTTCATCGACAAGACCTGGACCTACGGCGTGCGCGAACCCTTCCCCAAGGAAAAGGTGGTGGCCCACGTTGATTCCAGCGGCGGCCAGATCGTGGCCAAGGTGTTCACCGCTCCCGACTTCATCGCTTACGTGGAAGAAGGCATGGGCGAGCCCGGCGCGTTCAAGCGCGAACAACCAGGTGGCTACGTGGCCCCGGCCTACAGCCTGGAACCGGCCCCGGCCAGCCTGCCGGCGCTGGTGCCGGCCTTCGAGGCCCACGCCGCGCCCCTGCGCGAGGTCTACGCGCGCTGGCTGAAGGCCACCACCGCCGATGAACAGAAGGCCCTGCGCAAGCAGGATTTCGCCGCGCAGATGGCCTTCACCTCGGCCACTGCCACCCTGGGCAGCGGCCTTGGCCGGGAAGCCAACGAGGCCTACAACGACTTCGTCTCCCAGCGCAGCCAGTTGATGGGCCGCAGCGCCCTGGTGGTGCCCTGAGCTGACTGGCGCCCCCTGCCCGGCTGCGCTACCGTCGCCTTCCAGACGAAGGCGTACGGGTGGTTTGCACGCATTCGGCTAGAATTCCCCCCTTCTTTACACGACGGCTTCCGATGAATCCGAACTACCTCGACTTCGAGCAACCCATCGCCGACCTGGAAGCCAAGATCCAGGAGCTGCGCAACGCCAGTGCCGGGCCGGCGGTCAATGTCGAGGCGGAAGTGCACGCGCTGCAGGACAAGCTGCGCATGCGCACCGCGCAGATCTTCCGCAACCTGACCTCGTGGCAGGTGCTGCAGCTGGCCCGCCACCCGTCGCGCCCGTACACCGCCGACTACCTCCGCGTCATGTTCGATGAGTTCCAGGAGCTGGCCGGTGACCGCGCCTTCGCCGACGACAAGGCGATCATGGGCGGCCTGGCCCGCATCAATGGCCGCGCGGTAATGGTGATCGGCCACCAGAAGGGCCGCGACACCAAGGAAAAGATCAAGCGCAACTTCGGCATGCCCAAGCCGGAGGGTTACCGCAAGGCACTGCGCCTGATGAAGATGGCCGAGCGCTTCGGCCTGCCGGTGCTGACCCTGATCGACACCGCCGGCGCCTGGCCGGGCATCGACGCCGAGTCGCGCGGCCAGTCCGAAGCGATCGCGCGCAACCTGATCGAGATGGCCGAGCTGAAGGTGCCGATCATCTGCACCGTGATCGGTGAAGGCGGCTCCGGCGGTGCGTTGGCACTGGGTGTGGGCGACCGCACCGTGATGCTGGAATACGCGGTGTACTCGACCATCACCCCGGAAGGCTGCGCCTCGATCCTGTGGAAGGACGCGGGCAAGGCCAAGGAAGCGGCCGAACAGCTGGGCCTGACCGCGCCTCGCCTGAAGAGCCTGGGCCTGGTCGACAAGGTCGTGCGCGAGCCGACCGGTGGCGCCCACCGCAACCCGACGCAGATGGCCAAGCGCCTGAAGGCCGTGCTGCTGAACGAACTGGACGCGCTGGACAAGCTGTCCACCGAACAGCTGCTGGAACAGCGCTACACGCGCCTGCGCAGTTACGGCACGTACGAAGCAGCCTAAGCCCGGTAGTGCCGGCCGCTGGCCGGCAACACGAGGTGATTGCAGAAATGAAAGAGCCGGGCATTTGCCCGGCTCCTTCGTTTGCGCCCTGACAGCATCCACGCATGGCGTGGATCTACCGGACGCAGGTGACCCCGCCTCAGAACGGCTTGGCCAGCACCAGCCACACGATCGGAATGAACGCCAGCAGCGGGATCTCGTTGATCCAGCGCAGCGCGCGCGACGACGGCAGCGCCCGGCCCTTGGCCACGCCCTTGAGCAGGCGGCCGGTCCAGCCGAAGTACACCAGCAGCACCACCACCAGCCCCAGCTTGGCGTGCAGCCAGCCGGCAGCTCCCGGCGCCACCATGGTCGGGAAATCGGGGATGACCTTGTAGCCCAGCCACAGCACCAGGCCGAGCAGGAACGCCAGGCCGAACATCGAGTGGCCGAAGCGGTACAGGCGCAGGCCCATCAGCTGCAGGCGCTCGGTCACCGCCGGCTGGCCCGCGGTCTCGGCCAGGTTCACCAGGATGCGCGGCAGGTAGAACACCGTGGCCATCCACGCCACCACGAACACGATGTGGAAGGTCTTGACCCAGTAGTAGCTCTGCATGCGCTCGCTCCGGCGGCTGGCGTAGGTTGGCGGCCATTCTCGCATGCCGTGGCGAAGCCGCCGCAGGCACGCCCGCCGCGACACATCGACGCATGGCGCGCCGCAACACCGTACGATAGGCGCCGTTTTCCCCGATCACGCACCGCCCCATGGACAAGACCTACGACGCCGCCTACTTCCAACGCTGGTACCGCCGTGCCGACATCGGCGGCAGCGCCCGCCTGGCGCGCAAGGTGGCGTTGGCCGTGGCCAGCGCCGAGTACTACCTGGAGCGGCCGATCCGCAGCGTGCTGGATATCGGCTGCGGTGAAGGCGCCTGGCGCGCGCCGCTGCTGAAGCTGCGTCCGAAGGTCGAATATCTCGGCTTCGACAGCAGCGAGTACGCTGTGCGCCGCTACGGCAGGACCCGCAACCTGCACCTGGCCCGCTTCGGCGACTTCGCCTGGCTGCGGCCCTGCGCCCCGGTTGACCTGCTGGTGTGTTCGGACGTGATGCACTACGTGCCCGACCGCGAGCTGCGTGCAGGACTGGCCGGCGTGGCCGAGCTGACCGGCGGCGTGGCCTTCCTGGAGACCTTCGCCGCCGAGGACGCGTTCGAAGGCGACCACGACGGCTTCCAGGCCCGACCGGCGCGCTGGTACCGCCGCACGCTGGCCCGCCAGGGCCTGCAGCCGGTAGGGTCGCACTGCTGGCTCGGTCCCGCCCTGGCGGGCGATGCGGCCGCGCTGGAACGGATGTGAATCCGGATTCATTATTTTCAGCCGACTTAACCTGCGGGACACCCGGATGGGATATGCTGCGCGGCAACATATGACCATACATATTCGGTCGTCATGCTCTATCAACTGCACGAACTGACCCGCAACCTGCTCGCCCCCTGGGTGCACCAGGCCCAGGCCAACGCCAGGTTCTTCGCCAACCAGGGCCACTGGTGGTCGCAGATGCCCGGCGCTGATCGCCTGGCGGCGGTCAATGAACTCTTCCACCGCATCGGCAAGGATTACGAGAAGCCCGAGTGGGGCATCAACGAAATCGACGTCGATGGCGAGCGCGTGCCGATCGTCGTGCACGAGGAAGTGAGCAAGCCGTTCTGCAAGCTGCTGCGCTTCAAGCGCCACAGCAATGAAGCCGACCAGCTGCACACCATGCTCAACCAGCCGTTCGTGCTGGTGGTGGCGCCGCTGTCCGGCCACCACGCCACGCTGCTGCGCGACACCGTGCGCACGCTGCTGCGCGACCACCGCGTGTACGTCACCGACTGGGTCGACGCGCGCATGGTGCCGGCCAGCGAAGGCGAGTTCGGGCTGGATGACTACATCGCCTACATCCAGGAGTTCATCCGCCACCTCGGCGTCGAACGCCTGCACGTGGTGAGCGTGTGCCAGCCGACCGTACCGGTGCTGGCCGCGGTTTCACTGATGGCCAGCCGTGGTGAACCGACGCCGCGCACGCTGGTGATGATGGGTGGCCCGATCGATGCGCGCTGCAGCCCGACCGCAGTGAACAACCTGGCCACGCAGAACCCGCTGTCGTGGTTCGAGAACAACGTCATCCACACCGTGCCGGCCAGCTATCCGGGTGCCGGCCGCCGCGTGTACCCGGGCTTCCTGCAGCACGCCGGCTTCCTGTCGATGAACCCGAGCCGCCACTTCAGCTCGCACTGGGATTTCTACACCGACCTGGTCAAGGGCGACCTGGAAGACGCCGACGCGCACCGTCGTTTCTACGACGAGTACAACGCGGTGCTGGACATGCCGGCCAGGTACTACCTCGATACCATCCGCGTGGTGTTCCAGGACTTCCTGCTGCCGCGTGGCGAGTGGGTGGTCAACGGCGAGAAGGTCGATCCGTCGGCGATCCGCGATACCGCGCTGCTGAGCATCGAAGGCGAGCTGGACGACATCGCCGGCCTTGGTCAGACCGAAGCCGCGCAGGCGCTGTGCACCGGCATCACTGCGGACCGCCGTGAGCATTTCATCGTCGAAGGTGCCGGCCACTACGGCATCTTCAGCGGCCGTCGCTGGCGCGAGGTGGTGTACCCGAAGGTGCGCGACTTCTTCGCCGCGCATGCCGAAGCCCCGGCGGCGAAGGCCGCGAAGAAGAAGAGCAACGTCACCCCGTTGCGGCGCAAGGCGGGGTAACTCGCCTCTGGCGTGTGCCGACCTTGGTCGGTACGCTTTGGTAGATGCCAACCTTGGTTGGCGCTCTACCGTGAATCCCTGCAGCTGATGGATCGTGCCAACCAAGGTTGGCACCTGCCAAAGCAAAGCCCACCAAACGTCCCGACGCTGATGGCTTGTGCCAACCAAGGTTGGCACCTGCCGAAGCATGTGCGCCCGCTTACAGCCGCACCAGCAGGTTCTTGGCAATCAGCCCATGCAGCTTGCCGATGCCGCGTGCCAGGTGCATCGTCAGCACCAGCAGCAGTGCGCCCGCCGCAGCAACCGCGATCGCCACCAGCGGCGAGGCCGCCATCGGCAGCACATTCACGTCGTTGATGTACACGCCGGGGATGTCACCACTGAAGATCGCCGCGACCGGCGCCCAGATCAGGCTCAGCGACAGCGACAGCAGCGTCACCGCGATGGTGAAGTAGATCACGCCCAGCGGCAGCATCAGCACGAAGTACAACAGCGTCAGCCAGGTACGGCCATCGGTGAACATGTCGCCGATGCGCTGCAGCCAGGTGCGGCTGCGGTCGGTGTAACGCGGGCGGCGCGGCATGCGCTCGCCCAGCAGCGCTTCCACCAGCCGTCCTTCCAGCAGCGCCAGCCCGCGCACCGAGCCGAAGAACAGCACGGTCAGCGGAATGCCGATGATCAGGATCAGCAGGCCCAGCGACAATGACAGGCCGGTCACCACCCAGGTGAAGAAGAAGATGCCGGTGGCCAGCGACAGCAGCATGTAGAACAGCGCACCGTAGGTGTGCGGATCGGTCACCACGCCGAAGAAGCGCGCCAGCAGCGAACGCTGCACCGGCGCCTGCGGCGGTGCGGCCGGCTCGACGCCACTGGCTTCCGCCGCTGCACGCAGCATCGGCGCGGTATCCGCACGCGGCGTACGCAGCGCGCGGTTCACCGTCACTTCGGTCTCGCGGTAGATCTCGGCCACTTCGTCCGGCGCGCCATAGCTGCCGGCAACATCGGCGATCACCTCGGCCTCGCTGCGGCCGGGCTGCGCCGCCAGCTCCGAGCGCAGGTATTCCTCGGCGTCGTACAGCGCGTCCTGCACCATCGCCGGATCGGCACCTTCCAGCGCCGCGCGCAGCTGCGCCAGGTACTGCGGGATGGTCGTAGGCAGGGCGCGGCCTGCCAGGCTCGGGTCGTTCATTGCGGTACCCCCTCCAACACGGAATCGACGGAATCGCGGGTGGCCTGCCAGGCCTGGCGCCACTGCGCCAGCACCTCGCGGCCACGTTCGTTGATGCGGTAGTAGCGCCGCGGCGGCCCGCTGCTGGAAGGTTCCACATGGCTTTCCAGCAGGCCGGCGCCCTCCAGGTTGCGCAGTACCGGGTACAGCGCGCTCTGCTTGCCGCTCAGCACGCCCTCGCCCACCCGCTCCAGCTCCTTGGCAATGAGGTAGCCGTACAGCGGCGCCCCGGCCCGGGCCAGCACCGCCAGCAGGGCCAGCGACACCGTTCCGGCGCTGAGCTCCTTCTGGAACTTCTTCAGGTGGACATCGTCCTCGGACATGACCGGCCCTCCACTACGTTGAAGTCCACAGTAGTGCGAAGTTCGGTATAGCGAATGTGTCGTTAGTCACTCTCCCGGTTGGCGCCGCTGCGCGGCTCGCGCAGAATCGAAGCCTCGTTCATGTTCCGGGGTTCCCATGCCGCACCGCCGTTGCCTTGCCCTGACCGCCCTCGCCCTGGCCTGCCTGCTGCCCGCCCTGGCCAGCGCGGCCACGCCCTACCGCAGCCCTCAGCAGATCCTCGACGCCTCGGCGGCCAGCGACTGGCGCACCCCGGACCCGGCCAACCTGCTGTACATGGACCTGCCGGCCGGTCGGGTCATCATCGAGCTGGCACCGCAGTTCGCCCCGCGCCATGTCGCCAACATCCAGACCTTCGCCCACGAGCATTTCTGGGACGGCACCAGCATCTACCGCTCGCAGGACAACTTCGTGGTGCAGTTCGGCGATGCCGACGCCGATGACGCAGCCAAGGCCAAGCCGTTCGGCAGCGCCGCGCGCAAGTTGCCGGCCGAGTTCGAGCGCGCCAGCGCCGACCTGAAGGTCACCGTGCTGCCGGACCGCGATGGCTGGGCCGCGCAGACCGGTTTTGTCGACGGCTTCCCGGTCGGCCAGGACCCACAGGCCGGCAAGGCCTGGCTGGCACATTGCTACGGCATGCTGGGCGCGGGCCGCAGCAACGAGGAAGACAGCAGCATCGGTGCCGAACTGTACGTGGTGACCGGACAGTCGCCGCGCCAACTGGACCGCAACATCACCCTGGTCGGTCGCGTGCTGAAGGGCATGGAGCTGCTCAGCGCGACGCCGCGCGGGCCGGCGCCGATGGGCTTCTACACCGACCCGACACTGCGCACGCCGATCGTGTCGATCCGCCGCGCCAGCGACGTGCCGGCAGCCGAGCGCACGCCGATCCAGGTACTGCGTACCGACTCGAAGACCTTCGCCGATACGGTGGAGGCGCGGCGCAACCGCGTGGATGATTTCTACAAGCGCCCGGCCGGGCATATCGATCTGTGCAATATTCCGGTGCCGGTTCGCTGATGGTTTCCTGCGCGTGACGCGTGCTGAAGGTGCTTCACTGTTCATGGGCGTTACTTTTCTTTGTACGCAAAGAAAAGTAACCAAAAGAAACGCGCCGCCAGGTCGCGAGCCGCCGTGTTTCGCACGTCGGTCCCCTGCGCTTCTCGGTGAATCAGGGGACGGTGTGCACAAGGCAGCCGACTAGCAGTCGGCTCTACAGGACATCGGCACCTCTTCGCCCCTGATTCCCCTGCGATGCTCGGGTCGCTCAAGGCGGACCCAGTTCAAAGGCCACAGCTGCATCCAGAAGATCCACGCAATGCGTGGATGCTTTTGCTGTTGATCTTGACCTTCCAGTCCGCCTTGAGCGAGCCGAGCACCGCAGGTCTGGCGAGGGCGAAGAGGCGCGGGTGTCTGAGCGCAGCGAGTTCCCGCGCCGTCCCTCGACGGGCCGAGGAGCGCAGGGCACCGGTGCGCAGCACCGGCTCGCGGCCTGGCGGCGTGTTTCTTTGGTTACTTTCTTTGCACGAGCAAAGAAAGCGACACCTCTCCGCAGGCGTGGAAAAGAGCTGCCGGGCAGCGCCCGGCACTACCAGTGCGTCGGCGCGCTCAGCCCTTCTGACTCACCGCCACGCTGCCCAGAATCAACACACCGGCAATCAACATCTGCAACGTCACCGGCTCACCCAGGAACAACCACGCAAACGCCGCGCCGAACAGCGGAATCAGGTAGGTCACCGTCGACGCCCGCGACGGGCCGATACGACCGATCAGGCGGTAGAACATCAGGAACGCCAGCCCGGTGCAGGCCACGCCCAAGGCAATCGCCGCGCCCCACGCCTTCAGCGGAATCGCCGCCTGCGGCCAGTGGGTCACCGCCATCGGCAGCATCCACAGCGAGGCACACGACAGCGTTGCAGCAGCGGCCGCCGCCGAGGGCAGGCCGGTCATGTGCCGCTTCACCAGGTTCACGCCCAGGCCGTACAGCAACGAAGCCGCGGCACCAGCCAGCACTGCAGTGCCGATGCTCAGGCCCGAGACCTTGGCCGTGGCGAGTACCACCACGCCGGCGAAGCCGACCAGCAGCGCGCCCGCACGGCGCATGCCGATCTTCTCGCCGAAGAACAGGAAGGCGATCAGCGCGGCGAACAGCACGGTCATCGCATTGCAGATGGCGCCGATCGCCGCAGGGGCTCGCTCGGCCGCGTAGGCGAACAGCACGAACGGCAGCGCCGAGTTGATCAGCCCGATCGGTGCCAGCCACAGCCAGCGCCGCGGTGGGAACTGCGCGCGGGCACGCCACAGGAACGGCAGCAGCACCAGCGCGCCCAGCACCAGCCGCACCTCGACCAGCGCGAACGGACCGAACGACGGCACCGCCACCCGCATGAACAGGAACGAGCAGCCCCAGATGGCGCCCAGCAGGGTCAACTCCAGCGGTGTGCGCCAGTCGCGCTCGGCTGCCTGTGGGACCGCATTCATGCCTCGCCTCCGTCCATCGTCAATTCCTCGTCAAGGCAGACAGGATCGGGCGCAGACGCCTGCCGCACAAGCGCGTAGTATCGCTGCCAGCCACAAATATGGTTTGAGGCTCGACATGCAGCTACGCCCTTCCCTGCTCCCCGCACTGGCCGTGTTCGCGGTCGCCGCGCGCCACCAGAACTTCGCCCAGGCCGCGCAGGAGCTGCACCTGACCGCCAGCGCGGTCAGCCACCATGTGCGCCGGCTGGAAGAAGTGCTGGAAGTACGCCTGTTCCTGCGCCACGCCCGCGGCGTGCGCCTGACCGCCGAGGGCCGGCAACTGGCCGACGCCGCCAGCGCCGCCTTCACCGATGTCGCGGCCGTCGCCCATCACCTGCAGCCGGATGCCGACAGCGTGCCGTTGCGGATCACCACGCTGCGCTCGCTCTCCTACTGCTGGCTGCTGCCACGGCTGCCGCGCTTCACCCAGGCCCATCCGCACATCCGCATCGAGCTGCACACCGGCAGCGGCCTGGATCGCTACGACGACAATGGGCCGGAAGTCGGCATCCGCTACGGTCTGGGCCAGTGGCCGGGCCTGCGTGCGCAGCACCTGATGGACGACTACCTGTTCCCGGTGGCCTCGCCGGCGCTGGCCGGGGTCGAAGCACTGGTCGATCCGGCGCGCATCGCCGACCTGCCGCTGCTGACCGACCTGTCGCCGCAGGGCTGGCGCGACTGGTTCCGTCATGCCGGCGTGCGCCCGCCCTCGCCGCTGCCGCCGATGCACACCTTCGCCGACAGCACCGATGCGATGCGTGCAGCGGTGTACGGCATGGGCGCGGTGCTGGCACGTACCCACATCGCGCAGCCCTACCTGCAGCGCTACGAGGTGGTACGCCTGCCCGGCCCGGCGCTGAAGGCGCGCTATGCGTATCACGTGGTGCATGCCGAAGGACAACCGCCGAGCCCGGCCGCACGCCTGTTCATCGACTGGTTGCTGGAGCAGGCGCAGGACGAACGCACGCCGATTCCCGCATTGCCGGACAGCCTGCTCGGACGCCCGGCCACACGCGCCTGACTGCGCCCTCACCCGTTCTTTGCCCGGCGCTGGCTAGGCTGCAGGCAACTCCACAACGTACCTACGCCATGGCCATGCTGCGACTGCGCATCACCGGAACCGAAGACGACGCCCGCGCCATCAGCGACCTGCTGCTCGGCCTGGAGGGCATCGAACATGTCGAGGAAACCGACGACCTGATGCCGCACATGGACGACGACGATTCCAGTTCGGCCGGGCTGTCCGATGACATCGGCCCGGGCATCCACGAGCTGGAAGTGGAAGTCGGCAATGAAAGCACCGCGCAGAAGGTGCGCGACGCGGTGCAGGAACTGGCGCTGGAGCTGGATGTGTTCGTCGAGTACGAGACCGACGAGGGCTGACGCCGGCTCCCTGCCGGCATCAGCCGTCACCTCAGCGGGTGGGCGGCAGCGTGCGACGGCGGCGACGCCACCACGCCCGCACACCCCAGGCCACGACCAGGGCCAGCACACCTACCGGCAGCAACGCGGCGACGGCGCGGATCAGGAACGCAATGCTGCCGCTGAGGATGCTGCCCGACTCGCTCAGCGCCTCGCCGATCTCGCTGCGGCTGCGCTGGCCCGAGGTGGTGTCGAAGTGGATCGTCACCAGCTGGGTATCGATGCGCCGACGCTGCTGTGCGGCATCCTTGTTGGCCTGCTCGACGCCTGCTTCGATCTCCGACAGCCGCGTGGTGATCGCCATCAGGTCCTCGATCTTCAGGTCCTTGCGGTCCTGGTAGGACAACAGCCGCGCGTGTTCCTTCTCCAGCCGGGACTTGGTCAGCGCGGTGTCCGCTACTTCCTGCGCGAGGTCCTCCGCGCGCGTGTTGCGCGACTGCAGCGTGCCGCCCTCACCGGCCATCGCGATCAGCGGCTCGGTGCCCTTCGGCGCGATGCGCACCTTCACTTCACCGCTGGGCTGCTCGCCGCCGCGCTGGTCGACCTGCAACACTGCACAGTCGCCGAACTTCGCGCTCTGGCAGGCCTGGGCGATCTGCTGGATGCGCGGTGCGATCTGCGCCGCCTCCAGCTGCACCTGCACGTCATGTTCGTAGGCCAGGAATGCGCCTTCCGGCGAAGCAACAGCGGCATCGGCCGCGGTCGCGCCCGCCTCTGCAGCGCGCTCACCGTTCTTGGCGCAGGCTGCCAGTGCCAACAGCAGCACCGGCACTGCCAGCGTGCGCGTCCACGCGCACAGCGGCCTCACAGCGCGGCTCCGTTGTAAGAGGTCACCGAAAGACCGGCCAGATCGACCTGCGGCACGCAGCGAACGTTCACCGCCACCATCGGTGTGCCGGTACGCGGATCGATCGCTTCGCTGTAGGGGGCGATACCGCATTGGCGGCAGTGGTGGTGGTCGATATGCGCCTTGTTGAAGTGGTAGGTGGCCACGTCAGCCGGATCGGTGGCCAGCTGGAACGCCTCGCGCGGGGCGAACCACAGCAGGCTGCCGCGACGGCGGCACATCGAGCAGTTGCAGTCGATGACGTCGCTGATCGGCGCCTCGGCCTGTACGGTGAATGCGATCCTGCCGCAATGGCAGCTTCCCTGGTATTCCATGTCCTGCGCTCCTTTGGAGGGTCCTTGAAACCGCCCATGGTAATCCTATGGCACGGGGACAAAGCAGCGACGGGGCCCTATGCTCAGGGTTTGACCCCGTACAGGAATGCCGATGCGCCCGCATCTTCTTGCCCTCGCCCTGGTCGCTGCGCTGGCCGGTTGCCAGCCTGCCGACGCCCCGACCAACGCTTCCACCCCGGCCACCAGCCAGCAGGCCGGTGACGCGGCGGTCGATGCCGCCTTCGCCGATCTGTCCAAGCGCGCCCTGGACACCTGGATGCAGCTGTCGCCGGTCAGCGCCACCCAGATCGGTGACCACCGCTACGACAGCGAACTGGACGACCTGAGCGCCGCCGGCCAGCAGAAGACCGTGGCCGCCTACAAGGCGCTGCTGGGCGAGCTGGACAAGATCGAGGTGGCCAAGCTGGGCCGCGAGAACCAGGTGGACGCGGCGATCCTGCGCAACCAGCTGCAGTCGGAAATCTGGAACGCCGAAGTGCTCCAGTCCGGCAAGTGGGACCCGCAGCTGTACAACGGCATCGCCGGCAGCGCGATCTATGGCCTGATGGCCCGGGAGTTCGCGCCGCTGCCGGAACGCCTGAAGTCGGCGACCGCGCGCATGGAAAAGCTGCCGGCGATCTTCGCCCAGGCACGCGAGAACCTGGATCCGGCCCGCGTTCCGAAGATCCATGCCGAGACGGTGGCCAAGCAGAACAAGGGCATCCTCAGCATCGTCGATACCTTCATCACCCCGCACATCGGCGAACTGCCGCAGGCCGACCAGCAGCGCCTGCAGGCCGCCATCGACGGCCTGAAGAAGGCCGTGGACGAGCAGCAGACCTGGCTGGACAAGACCCTGGTGCCGAACGCCAAGGGCGACTTCCGCATTGGTGCGGAAAAGTACGACCAGAAGCTGAAGTTCGCGCTGAGCTCCTCGCTGTCGCGCCAGGAGATCGGTGAGCGTGCACGCGCCGAACTCAAGCGCGTGCGCGAGGACATGTACGGCATCGCGCAGACCGTACTGAAGGACAAGCCGGGTGCGCCGGAGATGCCGGCCCAGCCGACCGACGAGCAGCAGCAGAAGGCGATCGAGGCCGCACTGGAACTGGCCTACGCCGACAAGCCGGCGCGCGACAAGGTGGTCGATGATGCCAAGGCCGCGCTGGAGCAGTCCACCGCGTTCGTGCGCGAGCACGACCTGGTGACCCTGCCCGATGCGCCGGTGGACATCATCCTGATGCCGGAATTCCAGCGTGGCGTGGCCGTGGCCTACTGCGATTCTCCGGGCCCGCTGGACAAGAACCTGAAGACCTTCTACGCCGTGTCGCCGATTCCGGACGACTGGAACGAGAAGCAGGTCGACTCGTTCCTGCGTGAATACAACTCGCGCATGATCCACCTGCTGAGCATCCACGAAGGCACCCCGGGCCATTACCTGGAGGGCTGGCACTCGGCCAAGTTCCCCTCCACCCTGCGTGCGGTGCTGCGTTCGGGCCTGTTCGCCGAAGGCTGGGCGGTCTATACCGAGCGCATGATGCAGGAGCAGGGCTACCTCGACAACGACCCGCTGTTCCACCTGGTGCAGCTGAAGTTCTACCTGCGCACGATCTCCAACGCGATCCTCGACCAGGGCGTGCACGTGGACAACTGGGATCGCGAGAAGGCGATGCACCTGATGACCCACGACGCGTTCCAGCAGGAAAGCGAAGCGGCCGGCAAGTGGGTGCGCGCGCAGCTGACCTCGGCGCAGCTGCCGACCTACTTCGTGGGTGCGCAGGAACACTTCGACACCCGCAAGGCGGTGCAGGAAAAGCTGGGCGACAAGTTCAACCTGAAGGCGTACCACGACCAGGTACTGTCCTACGGCGCACCGCCGGTGCGTTTCGCACGCCAGCTGATGCTGGACCAGCCGATCGAGTGATCGGCTGCGGGGCTGAATGCCCCGCGGCTCTGGCAGCACCTCACGGCCCGGGCTTCCCGGGCCGTTCTCGTTTGAAGCGCCCGACGGCCTCACATCCGGTGTATGTACAGCTTCCCGGCATTGCTGCGGATATCAAGAAAGTACTTCACCTTGCAGCCCCGGCATGCCGCCGGATGCACTTCATCAAACCCACGTTGGTTCTCCAGCGCGACGGCCAGTATGGGATGCCCGCAGTCGAAACAGCAGAATGCAATGTTGTTGCCATGGGGATCGGCGTCGATCTGGTCGCCATAGTGATCCATTACCAGAAAGTCCGTGATTTTCATGGTCGATCTCCAGAGTAGGTGAATCACCCGCAGACTACATCGCAACCCCGCAGCCCAGAAGGGCACGCGTCGCCTACAGGGCAACGCATCCTTCCCGCCACGTTGGAGCCGCTCCGGTCCTGAACCGTTGCACATCGGGCGTGCGTGACCTCACACCTGGCGAACAACTCCGGGCGCATCTTTCGCCAGGTTCCCCCTTCCGCCGGCGTCCATGTCTCTCCCCCTCTTGCGTCTTGCGCTGCTGCCCGCGCTGTTGGCCAGCACTCCTGCCTACGCTGCCTGCCCGCCGCCACCGGCGGGACAGCCCGACATCCGTGCCCTGGGCTACTACACCGACAAGGCTGGTTCGGTGATCGACCCGGCACTTCGCCAGCAGAACAAGGACGCCACTGCGCCGCTGGACCGCTATGCCGCCGACGTGGCGCGCATGAGCGACGACTACCTGCGCGACGGTGACCCGGCAGCCGCACAGTGCACGCTGAACTGGCTGGGTGCGTGGGCCGACGACGGCGCCATGCTCGGGCAGATGATCCGGGTCAACAACAACCAGTCGTTCTACATGCGGCAGTGGATGCTCGATGCGGTAGCGATGGCCTACCTGAAGGTGCACGACCAGGCAGATGCCCGGCAGCGCGCGCGCATCGATCCGTGGTTGCAGAGGCTGGCCCGGGCCAACCTGGCGTACTGGAACAATCCGAAACGGCGCCGCAACAACCACTACTACTGGGGCGGTCTGGGCGTGCTGGCCACCGGGCTGGCCACCGACGACGATGCCCTGTGGCAAGCCGGCCACGCCGCCTTCCAGAAGGGCGTCGATGACATCCAGGACGATGGCAGCCTGCCGCTGGAGATGGCGCGCGGGCAACGCGCCCTGCACTACCACGACTACGCATTGGCGCCGCTGGTGATGATGGCCGAGCTGGCACGGCTGCGCGGCCAGGACTGGTACGCCAGCAGGGATCACGCCATTGACCGTCTTGCCCGCCGCGTCATCGAAGGCAGCAAGGACCCTGCATGGTTCAACGAACACACCGGCGTTGCACAGCTGCCCCTGCAGGCCAGCGGCTGGGTCGAGTTCTACCGCTTGCGCTCACCCGATGGCGGCCTGTTCGATGCCGCGCATGCACGCGGACCGTTCCGTTCCCCACGGCTGGGCGGCGACCTTACGTTGATGGCTGCGCAGGGCATCGTGCGCACGCCGCTGCGATAGCCCCTTGTTTCAGCGACGGGCCCGCTGTAGCAGCTGCTGGAACTGCGCACGGCTGCAGCCCTGCCGGTCACAGCCCGGCAAGGGCAGTGCGACGCGTCCCGGCGGCTGCGCCTCGGTCAGCGGCACGGCATCGCGCAGCTGCGCGGTGGTCGGATAGACGTAGGCCAGGCGGAACCGCTCGCCACCGCTCTGGCGGTCACGCCAACGCTCGAACTGCAGCAGGCCGCCGATCGGCGTCTTCTCGTACTGGCCTGGCAGGCTGTAGTCGCTGATTCCCAACGCCGCCAGCACCGAACCGATATTGGAATCATGGCCGACCAGCAGGATCACCTTCGGCGACGCCGGATCACCGAACGACGCATCCACGCGCGCCAGCAGCGGAGCGGCCACGTCACGCGCCACCGCGGGTGTTCCGAACAGGATGTCCTGGTAGCGGTTGCGGATCTGCGCCAACGCCATCCATTGGCCTTCCGTGTTCAAGCGGCCCCAACCTTCGCGCGGAACGCCACTTCCCTGGTAATGCTCCATCAGCAGGGCATCGACCAGACCGCTGGCCAGTGCCAGTGAACCCGAAGCGCGTGGCTCCTTGCCCGGCTCCGCATTGAAGGTCGTGTCGCCCAGCACCAGATGACAGTCGCTGCGCCCCGTACAGGCCGCCGACTGCGGGTAACGGGTGATTTCCTCCACCACGGACAGTGCGGGTGCCAGATCCGATGCTGTCAGCGCCTGCTGCATTGCCGCCAGCGCGCGCTTGCGGAATGCCGCGTCATCGTTGTGGATCACCGGGTCGAACAGCGGATCCATCGTCCCCAGCGCCATGCGCTGTTCGACCGCAACATGGCAGCCCGGAAACGCACCGGCAATGAAGAACTGCGCGGTGGCCTGGGTACGCTGCAGGCTGTTGGCATGGGCGTGGAAGTCAGCCGGCTGCGGGCAACCCGACGCCGGCAACAATTGCGCCTGGCGCAGCCACTGGCCGATGTAGCGCCCCATGTAGACTTCCAGCACGCCGCCCTTGGTGGTCAGCTCGCCGGGGCCTACGTCCCAGCGTGGCCAGCGCTCCGGCGTGGCATGGGCAAGGGCGCCCGACGCCACCACCGGCGCGCGCAGGTTGTGGCGGCTGAGCAGGACGACCTGCTCGAGCTGGTCGCCTTGCACCGGTGTCGTCGCCGCGGCTGCGGCCGTGGTGGCCAGAATGAGTGCCAGCAACAAGGAGCGTACGGGTCGGATCATGCAGGTCTCCGGAAACACGTTGGGGTCAGAGCCCTTTCCTGCGGAAAGGGATCCGACCCCAAGGCATACGTGGCCAGGGTCGGATCCTGCTCGCAGAGAAGGCTCCGACCCCGAAAGCAATCATTGATCGGCGGCCACAAAACCACCGGTCTGTCGCGCCCACAAGCGCGCGTACAGACCACCGGCGGCGATCAGTTCGGCGTGGCTGCCGGTCTCGACGATGCGGCCCTGGTCCATCACCACCAGCCGGTCCATGCGTGCGATGGTCGACAGCCGGTGCGCGATCGCGATCACCGTCTTGCCGCCCATCAGCTCATCCAGGCTGTCCTGGATCGCCGCTTCCACTTCCGAGTCCAGCGCCGAGGTCGCTTCGTCCAGCACCAGGATCGGGGCGTCCTTCAGCAGCACGCGGGCAATGGCGATGCGCTGGCGCTGGCCACCTGACAGCTTCACGCCACGCTCGCCGACATGTGCGTCGTAACCACGACGCCCCTGCCCATCCACCAGCGTGTCGATGAAGGCTTCGGCACGCGCCTTGGCCACCGCAGCGCGCAACTGCTCATCGGTCGCGTCCGGACGGCCGTACAGCAGGTTGTCGCGGATCGAGCGATGCAGCAGCGAGGTGTCCTGGGTGACCACGCCGATCTGCTGGCGCAGACTTTCCTGAGTGACGTAGGCAATGTCCTGGTCGTCGATCAGGATGCGGCCGCTTTCCAGGTCGTACAGGCGCAGCAGCACGTTGACCAGGGTCGACTTGCCGGCACCGGAAGGACCCACCAGGCCGATCTTCTCGCCCGGCTTCACCACCAGGTCCAGGCCTGCGATCACGCCACCCTTCTTGCCATAGTGGAAGTGGATGTCCTGGAAGTGCACGCCACCGCGGGTCACCTGCAACGGCACCGCGTCCTCGCGGTCCTGCACGGTCAGCGGCTGGGCGATGGTGGTGATGCCGTCCTGCACCGTACCGATGTCCTCGAAGATGCCATTGATGGTCCACATGATCCAGCCGGACATGTTGTGGATGCGGATCACCAGGCCGGTCGCCAGCGTGATCGCACCGACGGTGATGTGGCCGCCATTCCACAACCACAGCGCGAGCCCGCAGGTACCGGCAATCAGGAAACCGTTGACGATGGCGATGGTCAGGTCCATGCCGGTGGTCACCCGGGTCTGCGCGCGGTGCTTGACCGCCAGTTCCTGGATCGATTCGGCCACATAGGCCTGCTCGCGCCCGCCATGGGCGAACAGCTTCAACGTGGGAATGTTGGTGTAGCCATCGACGATGCGGCCCATCGCCTTGGAACGCGCTTCGGACGCAATCCAGGCCCGTTCCTTCGCGCGCGGCACGAAGTAGACCATGATCACCGCATAGGCCAGCAGCCACAGGATCAGCGGCACCATCAGCCGCCAGTCCGCCTGCGCGAACAGGTACAGCGCGGTGCCGGTGTAGACCACGATGTACCAGAGCGAGTCGACCATCTGCACCGCCGACTCGCGCAGCGAGGTACCGGTCTGCATCACCCGGTTGGCGACGCTGCCGGCGAAGTCATTCTGGAAGAAGCTCAGGCTCTGCCGCACCACGTAGTTGTGCATCAGCCAGCGCGAGCGGTTGCTCAGGCCGGGCACGATCGCCTGGTTGACCAGCAGGTTGTGCAGGCCGACCAGGATCGGCCGCGCGATGACCGTGATGAACAGCATCCAGCCCAGTTCATTGGCATGGCGCTTGAAGAAATCGGCCCCCGGTTGCTCGGCGACCATGTCGACGATGCGGCCCAGGTAATCGAACATCGCCACTTCCACCAGCGCCAGCAGCAGGCCGGCGATCAGGGTCGCCAGCAGCACCGGCCACACCGGGCGCAGGTAGTGCAGGTAGAACGGCAGCACCTTGCGCGGTGGCATGCGCCCATCCACGGGCGGGAACACCGGGATCAGGGATTCAAACCAACGGAACATCGCACTCCCTCGCCTCTTGCAAGCGGCGAAGTATCCCACGCCGGATGTGTACGCCAGCCGATGATCGCCGCCGCTCCGGTAGTGCCGGCCGCTGGCCGGCACCCTTGCGGCATTTCGGAAGATCATGAGGTTGCCGGCCAGCGGCCGGCACTACCTTCATTCGTTGACCGGGGTGAACAGCAGGTCCTGGAAATCGAAGCTGAAATCGGTCAGGTCGGAGATCGACTGCATGCGAACCTCGCGCACCTTGCCGTCCGGGTCCAGGCTGAAGTTCACGAACGCATCGGCGTTGAGCGAGCGGTCATCCCAGCGCACGATGAAGGTGTCGTGCTGCCAGTGCTCCAGGCGGCCGCTCAGCTGCGCGGTCTTCATGAAGCGCAGGCGCAGGCCCTTGCCTGCGGCACTGACCTGCATGTCGCCATACCAGCGGTCGCGGAACGTGCCGGTGTAGCCGGCCAGCGGCAGCGACGGCCTGCTGCCCTTGTCGCGCGCGCTCTGATGCTTGGCCCAGGCCTCGTCGGCCTTGTCCTGGCCCTTGGCCACGGCCTTGGCATAGGCGTCCACCCAGTCGTGCTTGTCGCCGCCCAGATAGGCATCAAGCACGCTCAGGGTGATCGCGTTGAACGCCGCGCCCACTTCCTGGTTGGTCAGCACCACCACGCCCAGCTTCTCGCCCGGCACCAGGGTCAAGCGCGAGACCATGCCCGGCCAGCCACCGGTGTGCCAGACCAGTTTCCGGCCGCGATAGTCACTCAGGCTCCAGCCTTCGCCATAGCCGGCAAAGTTGGCCCGTGCCGGTGCCAGCTCCGGCACGCTCGGCGCCGGGATCGACTGCGGGGTGATCATCCGCCACATCTGCTGCTGGCTCTTTTCGCTGAACAGCGCAGTGCCGTCGGCCAGCTTGCCTTCGGCCAGCTGCACCTGCATCCAGCGCGCCATGTCGTGCGCACTGGAATAAATGCCACCGGCGCCGGCATTGTTCGACCAGGTCAGCGGTGCGACGGTGCGCAGGTCCTTGAAATCGTACTTGGCGTGGCCGACCGCGGCCTTGTCGCCCGGCTTCAGGTGGTCGGCGTTGTAGCGCGTGCCGGCCATGCCCACCTTGTCGAAGATGCGGGTCTGCAGGAACTGCTGGTAGCTCACGCCCGAGACGTGCTCGATCACCTGCTGGGCGACCGCGTACAGGATGTTGTCGTAGGCATAGCTTTCGCGGAATCCACCCTTCAGCGGCACCTTGCCCAGCCGTTCCACCACTTCGGCATTACTGTAGGAGGTGGTCGGCCAGAACAACAGGTCACCGGCGCCCAGGCTCAGGCCGCTGCGATGCGACAGCAGGTCGCGGATCGTCATCTGCCCGGTCACGAACGGGTCGGACATGCGGAACGACGGCAGGTGGTCGATCACCTTGTCGTCCATCTTCAACTTGCCCTCTTCCGCCAGCAGGTTCAGCGAGGTGGCCGTGAACGCCTTGGTGTTGGACGCAATGGCAAACAGCGTATCGGCCTGCACCGGTTCCGGCTTGCCCTGCTCGCGCACGCCCCAGCCGCGCTCCAGCACCACCTCGCCATCCTTGACCACCGCTACGGCAATGCCGGGCACGTCGAACTGCGCGCGCACGCGCTCGACGGTCGCATCCAGGTCCTGCAGCGGCGGCGGGGTCGCCGCGCTCGCCATGGTCGTGCACGCCAGCAGCACGGCTCCTCCGATCCAGGGTTTCATCCAGCACGATCTCCGAACAGGGGTGGCGGCCATGTGCAGGCCGTCACCGGGGTTTCGCGGGATGGTAACGTCCGGCGGCGCATCCTGCCCTGTGCCATAGGAGGGGTGTCATGGGCGAGAACGGCCAACCCAGCAGCGGCTCCACGATCATTCCGTGCCTGCGCTATCGCGACGCGCAGGCCGCCATCGACTGGCTGCAGCGCGCCTTCGGCTTCCATGCCCAGGCCGTCTACGCCGATGGCGATACGGTCTTCCATGCGCAGCTCACCTTCGGCAGCGGCATGATCATGCTGGGCTCGGCCAGCAACCAGAGTGCGTGGAGCAAACACGCTGCCCTGCCTGACGAGGTCGGCGGACGCCAGACCCAGAGCGCCTGCGTGATCGTCACCGATGCCGATGCGCACTACGCGCGGGCCAAGGCCGCCGGTGCCCGCATCGTCATCGACATCGCCGACCAGGACTATGGCGGACGCGGCTACGCCTGCGCCGACCCGGAAGGCTACCTGTGGTGGTTCGGCAGCTACGACCCGTGGCGCACGGACCACGGCCAGTGACCACGGCCGGCCGGCAGGCAGAGATCCGCTGCGGCATCGGCGGCTGGGTGTTTCCCGGATGGCGCGGCGGTGTGTTCTATCCAGCAGGCCTGCCGCAGCGGGAGGAACTGGCCCACGCCAGCCGCACCCTGCGCTGCATCGAGATCAACGGCACGTTCTACCGCACGCCAACTGCGGCCCAGTGCGCGCAATGGGCTGCGCAGACACCCGACGGTTTCCGCTTCTCGATGAAGGCGCCGCGCTACCTGGTGCAGCGACGCGACCTGTCCAGCACCGTGGAAGCGGCCACACCGTTCCTGCAGGCGGCACTGGCGCTCGGTGACCGGCTCGGCCCATTGCTGTGGCAGTTCGATCCGCGCCACCCGGCCGACGCCGATGCACTGGAGGCGCTGATGGCACAGCTGCCTAAGCAGCTGGACGGGGTGCCGCTGCAGCATGCGCTGGAGGTCCGCAACGCCGAGGCACATGGCCCGGCACTGGTCGACGCCGCCCGCCGCCATGGCGTGGCGCTGGTGATCGAGGACAGCGACGAGGCGCCATTGCACGGTGATGTCAGTGCCGGCTTCGTCTATGCGCGGATCAAGCGCAGCCAGGCCCGCTTGAACGAGGGCCTGCCGGCGCCCGTGCAGCAACGCTGGGCCGAACGCGCACGCCGCTGGTCACGCGGTGAACCAGTGGATGACCTGCCCTGCCTGGCCGGGCCCGCTGCGGAGGCCCCGCGCGAGGTCTACCTGCTGTGCATCGGCGCAGGCAAAGCGCGCAACCCGGCGGCAGCGATGGCCCTGCAGCGCCTCATCGACAGCGCCAGCGGTCCAGCCCCCACAGCAGGGTCCACCCCACCACGAACACGCTCGCAACGCGCAGCACGTTGAGCAGGAACGCCGCCAGCCCCAGGCGTTGCAGTTCGAGGAACGGATACGGCGCCTGTCCTGTCACTTCGGCCACCAGCATCGCCCAGCCCAGGTACACCAGCGGTACCAGCAGCACCCCGCCCAGTGCGCGCCAGCGCAGCGCGCCATGCGGCAGCAGCCACCACCACCCCAGCAGGTACAGCGCCGGCACAGCGTAGTGCAGGCCGGCATCGACCCACCATTGCAGCCCGGTGGGTTGCCACAGCCCCTGCAACGCCAGCACGTAGATGCACGCGGTCACCCCGATGCACAACGCGATCACCGCGGCGACAGTCGCGTTCAGCACACCCGCACGGATCAGCCAGACGCATCCCAGGCACACCGCCAGGTTGCTGAGAATCGTGAAGTAACCAACGAAGCGCAGCGTCGCCATGCCGACCCCGGCAGCCGCCCCGGGGCCATGCAGCAGCAACAGGTATTGCAGCAGCAACGAGGTGGCCGCCATCAGTGCAGTCAGCGCTGCCCATGCACGCTGGGCGGAACGGTTGGCAGCCATTGCGGGGTTCCCCTGGGGAGTTTCCGCGAGCATGCCACAGGCATCGCCGGCGGCCGTGCGATTGCCGCACAATAGGCGGATGAGCACACCCGACACCCGCAAAGCGTTGTGGCAGATTCACTTCTGTGTCCTGCTGTGGGGCGTCACCGCCATCCTCGGCAAGCTGATCACCCTGCCCGCACTGCCGCTGGTGTGGTGGCGCATGCTGCTGGTGACGGCGATGCTGGCGCTGCTGCCGCGGGTCTGGCGTGGACTGCGTACGCTGCCAGTGCGGCTGGTGGCCGGTTATGCCGGCATCGGCGCCCTGGTCGCCCTGCACTGGCTGACGTTCTACGGCGCGGTAAAGCTGGCCAATGCGTCGGTGGCCGCCACCTGCATCGCGCTGGCGCCGGTGTTCACCTCGATCATCGAACCGTGGGTGGCCAAGCGGCCATTCCAGCTGCGTGAACTGGCGTTCGGCCTGGCGGTGCTGCCGGGTGTCGCGCTGGTGGTCGGTGGCGTGCCCGACGGCATGCGCCTGGGTGTGCTGATCGGCGCGATCTCGGCGCTGCTGGTGGCAGTGTTCGGCTCGCTCAACAAGCGCATGGTCAGCCACGCCGATCCGCTCACGGTCACCGCGCTGGAGCTGGGTGCGGGCACCCTCACCCTGACCCTGCTGGCGCCGCTGATGCCCTACCTGCTGCCTGCGCTGGCCAGCCCGTTGTGGGTGGTCCCGGACCTGCACGACGGCATCCTGCTGCTGGTGCTGGCCGGGTTCTGCACGCTGCTGCCGTTTGCCCTGGCCCTGGTCGCACTGCGCCACCTGAGCGCCTACACGGTGCAGCTGGTGACCAACCTGGAGCCGGTCTATGCGGTGGTGCTGGCGGTGGTGCTGCTGCGCGAGCAGCACGAAGTCACCCCGTGGTTCTACCTCGGCGTGGCGATCATCGTAGGCGCCGTGTTCCTGCATCCGCTGCTGAACCGCCGCAAGCCGGTGCAGCATCCGGAGATTCTTGGCACGGCCGAGGCGCGCAACATCGCCGATTGAGTGCATCCACGCATGACGTGGATGCCCGTATCAACGCTGCGGCCAGTGCCATGCAGGTGCATCCAGCAGGCCCTGCCCGCTCAACAGCGTGCGGCCCTGTTCCTTGTACAGATGCAGCGAATGGCACCCTGGCGCCTGTTCCAGCGCCGCGATCAGCCGGCTGGCGTGCGACACCACCCATACCTGGCTGCGCGCACTGGCTGCGATGATCAGCCGCGCCAGCGCCGGCAGCAGGTCCGGATGCAGGCTGGTCTCCGGCTCGTTGAGCACCAGCAGCGGCGGTGGACGCGGCGTGTGCAGCGCAGCGGCCAGCAGCAGGAAGCGCAGCGTGCCGTCGGACAGTTCGGCCATCGACAAGGGCCGCAGCAGCCCAGGCTGGTGGAAACGCAGCGCCAAGCGTCCATCCAGCTCCTCGAAGCCGACCGTGGCGCCCGGGAACGCATCGTCGACGCTGCGTGCCAACGCCACCGGGTCACCGATCTCGAGGATGGTGACCCAGGCCGCCGCCAGATCCCGGCCGTCGTGATGCAGCACCGGCGTGCGCGTGGCCATCGCCGGTTGCCGCGCCGGGGCATCGGCATCACTGCGGAAATGATCGTAGAAGCGCCAACGCCGGATGTACTCGCGCAGGGCGATGGTTTCCGGCAGGCGCTGCGGATCGCCGACCTGGGTGAACAGGCTGTCGAACAGCGACAACCGGTCATCCACCAGATCCCAGCCGCGCGCATGGCGTTGCCGCACCATCGCTCCACGACGGTCGACCAGCAGGTTGGCGCTGCGCAGGAACGGGCCGGCCCAGATCGCCTCGGCCTTGATCTGCGGGTCCAGTGCGAAGGCCGATCGACTGGGCGGCGGGTAGCCCAGATCGATGGCGTAGCCGAATTCGTCAGTGGCGAAGCCCAGCTTCAATCCCACCGATTCCTGGCGTGGGCCGCCCTGCAGGGGGATTTCGCCGGCAGCAACCCGACGGTCCATCTTTTCCGGACCCGCCCACAGCGCCGAGCCCAGCCCGCCTTCGCGGGCCAGCACCGCCGCGACGCCGCCCTGCGCGGTCTCGGCCAGCAGGCGCAGGGCACGGTACAGGCTGGACTTGCCACTGCCGTTGTCACCGGTCACCACGTTCAACTGCTGCAACGGCAGTACGAGCCCGTGCAGCGAGCGATAGTGGGCGATGGCCAGGGTCTGCAGCATGGTCGGCGTCCGTGGGAACAGGAGCGGCATTTTCGCCGGGCGCAATCGCACAGGCCGCGACACGGCGTGATCCAATCGGCAAAAGCATCCACGCATGGCGTGGATCTACTGCATGCAGGGCTTCAGCCCGCCCGTTCCACCCGGTTGCGGCCATTGCCCTTGGCCCGGTACAGCGCCTTGTCGGCACGTGCCAGCGTGTCATCCACGCTTTCACCGGGCTGGTGCTGGGCCACACCAATACTGATCGTGACCGGGAATCCAAGCGGCAGATCAGCCACGGCCAGGCGCAGGAACTCGCACTGCAGTTCGGCGGTGCGCAGGTCGGTAGCCGGCATCACCGCCACGAATTCCTCGCCGCCATAGCGCGCGGCCATGCCGCGACCGGCGAAATGCGAACGCAGCAGCACGCCCAGTTCGGCCAGCACGCGGTCACCGGTGGCGTGGCCCTGGAAATCATTGATGTGCTTGAAATGGTCGATGTCCAGCAGCGCGACGCAGGCCCCCCCGGGCTGGTCTCCGTTCACCGCCACCGCCTCTTCCAGCGCTGCCGCCATCGCACGGCGGTTCGGCAGGCCGGTCAACGCGTCGGTGCGGCTCTGTTCGGCCAGGTCGGCATTCTGCGCGAGCAGTACGTCCTGGTACTCAGACAGCAGTCGCTCGTAGTCATCGCGCTCCAGCATGTGTTTCTGGATGTCGAGCGCGAAGCGGCGCAGTTCCATCACCAGCATCACCTGCCGCGACAGCGCCGCCAGCGCTTCAGCCTTGTCGCTGGCCAGGTGCTGTGGCTGCGCATCGAATACGCACAGCGTGCCCAGCGGCAGGCCATCGGAGCTGATCAGCGGCGCGCCCGCATAGAAGCGGATGTGCGGATCGCCCACCACCACCGGATTGTCGTGGAAGCGGATGTCCTGCAGCGCGTCCTCGATTACCATGACCTGCTGCGGTTGCAGGATCGCGTGGCCGCACATCGATTCGCTGCGCAGGTTTTCTGCCGCATCGATGCCCTGGATCGACTTGAACCATTGCCGCTCGACGTCGATCAGGGTCACCGCCGCCATCGAGGTGCCGCAGACCGCCTTGGCGATCACCACCAGGTCGTCGAAGGATTTTTCACGCTCCGAATCGAGGATACGGTAGCGGTACAGCGCCTCAAGCCGAAGGGCTTCATTGGCAGGCTTGTCGGGCTTGATCATGCAGCGTCACGTTCCGGCAGGTCACCGCGAAGTCTAGCTGATGTAGAGCCGAGCCCATGCTCGGCTGCACCCGGACAAAAGAGCAGCCGAGCATGGGCTCGGCTCTACAGAAGCCGTTTACCAGTCCAGCTGCCTCGGCAGCAGGCCCTGCAGCTCCTGCTCGGTCAGGTTGCGCCACTGGCCCGGCTTCAGCGCACCGATCTTGATGTTGTCGATGCGCACGCGACGCAACTGGGTCACCCGATAGCCGAACTCGGCCGCCATCAGGCGGATCTGTCGGTTCAGGCCCTGCTGCAGGGTGATGCGGAAACCGAACTTGGCGATGCGCGAGGTCTTGCACGGCAGCGTCATCTGGTCGTGGATGCGAACGCCACGGGCCATGCCACGCAGGAACTCGTCGGTGACCGGCTTGTTCACCGCCACCAGGTACTCCTTCTGGTGGCCGTTCTCGGCGCGCAGGATCTGGTTGACGATGTCGCCGTTGCTGGTCATCAGGATCAGGCCTTCGGACTCCTTGTCCAGGCGGCCGATCGGGAAGATGCGCTGTTCATGGCCGACGAAGTCGACGATGTTGCCCTTGACCGAGGTCTCGGTCGTGCAGGTGACGCCGACCGGCTTGTTCAGCGCGATGTAGACATGGCGGCGGGCACCGGGCTTGCGGGCCACGCGCGCGCGCAGCGGCTGGCCGTCGACCAGCACCTGGTCTTCCTCGCCCACCACCGCGCCGGTGCCGGCCGGATGGCCGTTGACGGTGACCCGGCGGGCGGCGATCAGGCGATCGGCCTCGCGGCGGGAGCAGAAGCCGGTGTCGGCGATATGTTTGTTGAGTCGGGTGGTCATCGCCCTATTATCCGGCATCCCCGCCCGCTGCGCTTCATGCCGGGGCCGGCGGATCGAGTTCTTCGCCGTCGAATACCCGGTTGCGGCCGGCACGCTTGGCCACGTACATGGCATGGTCGGCCCGGCGCAGCAGCGCGGCGAGATCGTCCTCGCCCGGCCGCCACTGCGCCAGGCCGATGCTGGCGGTGACCTCCAGGCCGGGCACCTGCAGCGCCCGGGCCGCCTCGGTGAGGTGCTGGCGCAGGCGATCCAGGCGCGCCGATGCCGCCTCGCGCGGCATGCCCGGCATCAGCAGCAGGAACTCTTCGCCGCCCATCCGCACCACCTGGTCCTGGCTGCGGACCGCGGCACGCAATGCACGTGCCACCGCCACCAGTACCTGGTCACCCACGGCGTGGCCATGGCGGTCATTGATGTCCTTGAACAGGTCGATATCGAGGAAACCGATCACCAGCGGGCCGCGCTCGCGATCAACCCGTTCCAGATGCCGTGCCAGCTGCTGCAGCCCGGCACGGCGGTTGGGCAGACCGGTCAGGCCATCGGTCTCGGCCAGCTGGCGAAGTTCATCGCGCTGCTGGCGCAGGCGGCCCAGCCGCTGGTTCAGCGCATAGGCAGCCATCATCAGCAGCCAGGTCACCGACAGTTGCAGTGCCTCCACGCGGTACTCCAGCAACCACGCAGCGCGGCAGGCGTCGGCCAGGATCAACACCAGCATCGGTGCCAGCGCCGCCAACCCCGCCTGCGCCCAGCGGTCGCCGCGCAGCCATGCCCACACCCCGGCCATCAATGCCAGGCCGCAGCCCAGCAGGTAGGACACCTGCAGGCCCTGCGCCACCCAGGCCAGGCTGTCCCGCTGCAGCCAGGGCACCCACGCGGCCAGCGCCAGCAATCCCCACAGCGCCAGCAGCTGCACCGGGCGCGATCGCGGCAGCAGGCGGTCGCCGCCGTTCAGTCGCCACAACGCGGGCAGCACCAGCGCCTGGGATGCAGCGGTCAACGACAGCAGCCACCACGCGCTGCGCTCACCCACCGGCAGCCATGGCTCGGGGTAGCCGCTCAGCCCGCCGAGAATGGCCTGCCACAGCACCAGCACGGCGGTACCGGCGATGTAGACCAGGAAACTGCGGTCGCGGGTGGTAAGGAAGGCCATCAGGGCCGACAACGCCAGTGCGATTGCCACGGCGATGCAGGCCGCGCGCACCAGCAGGCGGGCGGTATCGTTCTGCTGCACGGGACTGGGCGCGCCCAGCCGCAGGGTCGGTACCCAGCGCGCCTTCAGCGGCGTCTGCCATGACACCAGGAACGGTTCATGGCTGCCCGCCGGCGGCACCGCGACCAGGCCGATGCCTGCGCGGAACCGGGAATCACGGGTACGGGCATCGTGCATGTTGCCGCAGATTTCGCGATCCCCATGCTGCACGCGGACTTCGCCCGCGAACACATTGAACACGTCCAGTGCCTGCGGCTGGCCCGACCAGCCGCCCGCTGGCGCGGACACCTGCACCTGTTGCCGTGGCCCCGCCAGCATCTCCGGCGTGCATGCGCGATGCGGGGTGGGTTCATCGGTCGCCGCACCGACCAGCAGGTAGTCACGCCCGGCTTCGGCTACGGCCGCCGACAGCGGCCACGGCATTGCCAACCACACCAGCAGCACGACCAGCACCGCTCCCGTTCCGTACTGCCCCTGCCTGCCGCCCACGCCACGTCCTGTTCCTGCTTACGCCCGCGCCCACTGCGCGTCGCCCCTGCCGGGCATTATCGCAGCCGCGGCTGCAGCCCACGTGTAGACCAAAGTCGCCGACGGGCGTTCAGCCAGCGGCGGGCGGACCTTTCACCGCCACCAGGCGCACCGGCCGCAGGTCGGCCAGGGTCATCCGCTCCAGCGGTTGCGGCCGCTCGACCGCATAACCCTGCAGGCCCTGCACCCCAAGCCGGGTCAGCGCGGCGGCGACGTCGGCAGTCTCCACCCATTCGGCCACCACCTCCATCTGCAGCTCGCGCCCCAGTTCACTGATCGCGCGCACGGTGGCATGGCTGACCGGATCGGTATCCATGTCGCGCACGAAGGCCCCGTCGATTTTCAGGATGTCGGCCGGCAGCTGGCGCAGGTAGCCGAACGAGGACAGCCCGGAACCGAAATCGTCCAACGCCATCCGGCAGCCACGCGCCTTCACTGCATCGATGAAGGCACGCGCCTGGCTGAGGTTGCTGATCGCAGCGGTCTCGGTGATCTCGAAGCACAGCTTGGAGGCCAGCGCGCGGTTGCGCTCCAGCAGGTCGCAGACGAAGGCGAGGAAGCCGGGCTCGGCGATCGACTGCGCCGAAACGTTGACGTTGCACAGGCCCAGCTGCCGCACGTGTGCCGGGCACACCTGCAGGTGCCGGAACAGCAGGCCAAGCACGTGCCGGTCCAGCGCCACGGCCATGCCATAGCGCTCCACCGCCGGCATGAACTGGCCCGGCAGGTGCAGGCTGCCATCGCTGCCACGCATGCGCACCAGTACCTCGTAGTGCAGGTAGGAGGGATCGCCGACGCGGGCGATGCGCTGCGCATACAACACCATGCGGTTTTCGGCCATGGCCAGGCTGACGCCCTGCAGCCGCTCGGCTTCCTGGCGCCGTTCCTCCAGCGCCATGCGGTTCTCGTTGAAGCAGTGCACGCGGTTGCGGCCGGCCTGCTTGGCCGCATAGCACGCGCTGTCGGCGGCGCTCATCAGCCAGTTCACATCCGGCGCATCGGCGCTGACCTCGACCACGCCGATGCTGCAGCTCAGCTGCGGGCTGCCTTCGCTGACCGGGAACGTCGCCTGCCCCAGGTTGCGGATTACCCGCTGCAGCACGCGCTTGGCCTCGTCCTGCCCGGCATGGGCCAGGAACACGGCGAACTCGTCCGCGCCCAGCCGGCCCACCCAGTCGCCATCGCGCACCGCCGCCACCAGGTAGTCGGCGAAGCTGCGCAGCATCTGGTCGCCGGCGGCGTGACCGAAGCTGTCGTTGACCAGCTTGAAATGGTCCAGGTTGATGTAGCACAGCGCGTGCGTGCCACCTTCGCTGCGCACCTGCAGCAGCGCGCGTTCCAGCAGCCGTTCGATCTCGCGGCGATTGATCAGGCCGGTCAGCGGGTCGTGGCTGGCGTGGTGCTCGATCTCGCGCGCCAGTGCATGGTTCTGGCTGACGTCTTCGATGATGGCGAACACCGACAGGCCACCGCCGGTGCTGCGCACGCCGGTGCCGCTCCAGCGGCCCCAGACAAGGCTGCCATCGCGACGGCGGAAGCGCAGTTCGCTCGGGCGCAGCTGGCGGTCCCAATCGATGCGGCCCACCCCATCGATGACCAGCTCGCCGTCCATCAGCAGGTCGCCCAGCGACAGCTGCAGCAGCATGTCACGACGATGGTCGAGGATATCGGCCATCGCCTGGTTGGCCTCGATCACCTTGCCTTCGGCATCGAGCTTGAGCATGCCGACGTTGGCCTGGTAGAACGCCGCGCGGAAACGGCTCTCGTGTTCGGTCAGGTCCTTGCCGACGCGGCGCGCCAGGGCGACCGCCATCAGGCTGATCGCCAGCACCGACAGGCCCGCCACCATCAACGTGGCCAGCCTCACCAGCGTCGCCATCCGCAGCAGCGCCTGCGAGAACGCCTGGCTCTGCACCTTCATCCGCTGGTCCAGGTCACGCAGCTGCTGCAGGTAGCGGTCGCGTGCGGCAACGGGCACCAGGTTGCCGTCGTGCCGCAGCTGCAGTTCATCGATCAGTCGCTGCAGCGCCATCAGGTCGCCATCGGTCTGCCGCCACAACGCGCTCGCTTCGCGGAATGCACCGATGTCGCGCGCGTAGCGGAACGAGAACACCAGGCGTGGGATGTCGGCACGCGCATTGCCGCCCTGCAGGAAGCCCTGCCTGGCCTTCTCCTCGTCCGGTTCGGCCTGTTCCAGCGCCAGTCGCGCCTGCAGATCGCCCAACGGCACCTGCAGGGCCTGGCGTGCGTCGTCCAGGTCCTCGGCATCGCCACGCGCCAGGTAGCGACTGAGTGCGGCAGTGGCATCCTGCTGGCCACGCGACCAGTAGCCCTGGCCGGCGATCCAGGCAGTAGAGGCCGCCTGCAGTTCCTGGATCAGGGCGGACAGTGCGACCAGTCCGATCGCCATGCCGGTCAACAGCGCAAATCGCAGTCCCAGCCCCCGGGTCATCGGCACCCGCCGGCTGTGTTGGTCCGTGCCACTCCTACCCATCCCGGATCCCCCTGAATGTGCTGCGGTGACAACCTCCTTAGGAACCGGCCCAGCCTAGGACCGGCAATGTGTGGGCCATGCGAAAAAGGGGACGGAGGGGATTAAGTCGTTCTTGGCACAGGCGCATGACCAGCCAGATACGACTTAATCCCCTCCGTCCCCTTTTTCTGTCCGCCAGCCCGGGGGCTGGCGGTGGTGTGGACGGCTGCGGGTGCGGCTTAGAAGCTGCGCGGGCCGCGCGGCTTGAAGCCGTCACGACGCGGCGGGCGACTGTCGCGGTCACCGCCGCGGTCGCCACCCTGGCCGCCCGGGCCGCCACGACGCGGGCCACCCGGACCGCCCGGGCCACGCTTGTCGAAGCGCGGCTTGAACGGGCGCGGGGCCGGGTTGGTGTCTTCACCCGGAGCCAGCGCACGCATCTGCAGCTGCTGGCCGGACACCCAGACCTTCTGCAGGTGCGACAGCACGTCCGGCGGCATCTGTGCCGGCAGGTCCAGCAGCGAGAAGTCGTCGTGGATGTCGATGCGGCCGATGAAGCGGCTTTCCAGGCCGGCTTCGTTGGCAATGGCGCCGACGATGTTGGCCGGCTTCACGCCATGCTGGTGACCGACCGAAATACGGTAGGTCTCCATGCCCTGCTCCGGTGCACCACGCGGCGGAACCTCACGGCGCGGACGCTGTTCAAAACCACCTTCGGCGTCGTCACGGCGCGGGCCACGCTCGAAGCGCGGACCCCGTTCGTTGCGGTCGAAGCGATCACCACGTTCCGGGCGGTCACCACGGTCGAAGCGCTCGCGCGGTGCGCGCTCTTCGCGCGGGGCACGCACCGGCGGCTGCAGCAGGAACGGGGTATCGCCCTGCAGCAGCTTGGCCAGCGCGGCAGCGATCTCGATGGCCGGCACGTTCTGCTCGTTCTCGAAGCGCTCCAGCAGCTGGCGGTAGAAGTCCAGGCCACCGGCGCCGAGGGTTTCGCTGATGCGCGAGGTGAACTTGTTGATGCGGGTGTCGTTGACCGCTTCCACGCTCGGCAGCTGCATCTCTTCGATCGGCTGGCGGGTGGCGCGCTCGATCTGGCGCAGCATGCCCTTCTCGCGCGGGGTGGCGAACAGGATCGCCTCGCCGCTGCGGCCGGCACGACCGGTACGGCCGATGCGGTGCACGTAGCTTTCGGTGTCGTACGGGATGTCGTAGTTCAGCACGTGGCTGATGCGCTCCACGTCCAGGCCGCGCGCGGCCACGTCGGTGGCGACCAGGATGTCCAGCTTGCCTTCCTTCAGCATGGCGATGGTCCGCTCACGCTGGGCCTGCTGCATGTCACCGTTGATGGCGGCAGCGGCCAGGCCACGCGCCTGCAGCTTGCTGGCCAGTTCTTCGGTGCCGGCCTTGGTCCGCGCGAAGATGATCATCGCGTCGAACGGCTCGACTTCCAGGATGCGGGTCAGCGCGTCCAGCTTGTGCATGCCGCTCACCCACCAGTAACGCTGGCGGATGTTGGCCGACGTAGTGGTCTTGGCCGCGATGGTCACTTCCACCGGGTCCTGCAGGTAGGTCTGCGCGATGCGGCGGATCTGCGGCGGCATGGTGGCCGAGAACAGGGCCACCTGGCGCTGCTCCGGCAGCTTCTTCAGCACCGCTTCGACGTCGTCGATGAAGCCCATGCGCAGCATTTCATCGGCTTCGTCCAGCACCAGCGTCTTCAGCTCGGACAGGTCCAGGGTGCTGCGGTCCAGGTGATCGATCACGCGGCCGGGGGTACCGACCACGATATGCACGCCGCGGCGCAGGGCCGACAGCTGCTGGCCGTAGGGCTGGCCGCCGTACACCGGCAGCACGCGGAAGCCGGGGATCTTCGACGAATAGGACTGGAACGCCTCGGCAACCTGGATGGCCAGTTCGCGGGTCGGCGCCAGGATCAGGGCCTGGGGCTTGATCTGCTGCAGGTCGATGTTGGACAGTACCGGCAGTGCAAAGGCAGCGGTCTTGCCGGTACCGGTCTGGGCCTGGCCCAGCACGTCGCGGCCTTCCAGCATCGCCGGGATGGTGGCGGCCTGGATCGGCGACGGGGTTTCGTAGCCGATGGCGGTGACGGCCTGCATCACGGGCTCGGACAGGCCGAGCTGCGCAAACTGCAGCGGCGCTTGGGAATCTTGGGACATGGGGAACTCCGAAGGCACTGCCGTCTTCCTGGCAGTGCGATAAAAAAGGTGATGGTCCGCGCTTTGGGCGCCCTTCTTATCGCGTGCCCTGGCGCTGCTCGGTCGGAGGAGATTTCACTCGCTCAGAGCGGAATGATACCGCATTGATGCTGAACGAGGCATACAGCTTTCCTCACAGATGCCGTCGGGCCCGTGCTGGCGCACAATACGCGCCCTCTTACCGGCCCGGCCGCTGGCCTGCGCCCTCTTCCCAGGAACCCCGCTCCATGCAGATTCTCGAATTCGACCTCGACGGTGACTACGTCGAACTCAAGCAGCTGCTCAAGCTGGCCGATCTGGTCACCAGTGGCGGCGAGGCCAAGATGGTCATCAGCGAGGGCCAGGTACGGGTCGACGGCGAAGTGGAACTGCGCAAGGCCTGCAAGATCCGCGCAGGCCAGGTGGTCGAATTCGCCGACAGCCAGATCCGGGTGCTGGCTGCAGGCTGATCTGAAGCTGTTCAGGCCACGCGCTGGGTCAGGTGCGAGGCAATCAGCTGCCTGAACGGTGCCACGCCCTGCGCCAGGCGCAGGCCGGCCGCACGCAGCAGGCGCGCCGGGCGACGGTCGTCGGTGTACAGGCTGGCGATCGCATTGGTGGCCTCGTACAGCGGCCGCGACGCCAGCCGATGACCACGCTGGTAACTGGCCAGCATGCCGGCGGCGGCAATGTCGGCACCACGGCGCTGCTGCGCGACGATGCCCTGCGCCAACCGCTGTGCGCTGGCCAGGCCCAGGTTGAAGCCATGCGCGGTGACCGGATGCATGCCCACCGCGGCATCACCGATCAGCGCAGAACGCTCGCCGACGAAGCGATCCGCGTACACACCCACCAGCGGATACGCCTGCGGCGTGGCCACCGGCTGCATCCGGCCCAGGCGGTGTTCGAAGCAGGCACTGATGGCCTCACCGAAGGCTACCTCGTCCATCGCCAGCAGCGCCTCGATCTGCCGCGGCGGCAGCGTGATCACCGCCGATGCCTGGCCCTCGTTGAGCGGCAGCAGCGCCATCGTGCGGCCGTAGCCGAACCACTCCCAGGCGGTGTGGTGATGGTCGCGCTCGACCTGCATGCGGCACACCAGCATCGACTTGCCGAAGTCGCGCATCTGCGCACCGATGCCGAGCATGCGGCGGGTGGCGGAGAAGCGGCTGTCAGCGGCCACCAGCAGCCGCGCATGCAGTTGGCTGCCGTCATCGAGTTTGACCACGTGGCCCTGCGCATCGGCCTGCACGCCCAGCACCTTGCGCCCGTCGAACAGCTCCAGGCCGTCCTGGCCCTGCACGGCATCCCACGCGGCGCGACGGATCAGATGGTTGGGTACCAGCCAGCCCAGCGGCTGGCCGTCGACCTGGCTGCTGGCGAAGGTCAGCGCGAACGGCGAGCCGCCGTTCATCACCCTGGCATCGCGCAGATCAGCAATTTCAGCGTGCGGCAGGCGCTGCCACAGCCCCAGCTGCTCCATGCTCTGCCGCGAGGCATGGGTCAACGCGATCTCACGGCCATCAAAGGCGGCCTCGGCCAGCGCCTGGCGCGGCTGCACTTCGACCAGCCCGACCTGCAGCCCGCTGCCGGCCAGCGCGCGCGCGAAGCACAGACCTGCCGGTCCGGCGCCGACCACCACCACGTCCATCCTGCGCATGCGCGCCTCCTGCCGTTGATCCAGTCCGCGCCAGCATAGCGCCGCGCGCCTGAGCGGCCTTGATCTGGATCAGGCCGACTTACAGGAGTGCGAACACCAGCGCCAGGATCGACAACAGCGACACCAGCCACACCAGGCTGCGCACGTAGGGCACGCCCGCGGCATACAGCGGCAGATAGACCACGCGCGCCCAGAAGTAGGCCTGCGCGGCCAGCGCCGTGGTGTCGTTGCCGCGCCCGGCCACGACCACTGCGATGGCGGCGGCGGCGAAGAACGGGAAGGTCTCCAGGAAGTTGGCCTGCGCACGCTGCAGGCGACCGGCCAGCGGGCTGAGCGGCTTTGCATCGCCATCGCGTGCCGAAGCATTCCACTTCATCCCGCGCTCGCGGGTGACCACCGTGGAGGTGGCGAAGATGTGCACGAAGCCCAGCAGTACCGACCAGGCCAGCATCGTCAGTTCAGTTGCCATCATTCACCTCCTCAGGGTGCCGACGCGCGCAGGCTGTAACCGGCCAGGCGCCACACCTGGTCCTCGTCGAAACGGAACGAGACCAGCTCGCGCACCGGCTGTGCGCTGTTGGCGAAACGGGTCGGGAAGCTGACGTTGATGTACAGCCCTTCCGGCACTGCTGCACCGGCGCTGTACTTGACCCGGGTGATGGTCGGCTGGCCACGCCCGGCCAGCGCACCCAGGCGCGTGCGCTCGGCGGCCAACTGGCTGACGAAGGCGGCCTTCGGCACCGCACGACGCGCGACGGCCGAAGCGCCATCCCACAATTCGCCGGCGCGGTTGGCGTCGACCAGTTGCGCTGCCTTCACTGCGGCGGCGCCCATTTCCGCGTCCTGTTTCTGCACCTGCGCCTGTTGAGCAGCGGTCAACGCAGGGGAACCGGCGGTAGCGGGCTTCGCAGCTGCCGGCGAGGATGGTGCCGGGCGTGCCGGGGCCGGTGCAGGCGTGGCCGGCGCAGGGGCCTGCGCCAGCACGGTCAGGGGCAGCAGGGACAGCAGCAGGAACGCGCGCTTCATGGACACCGCCGGTTTTCTGGAGAGAACCGCAGTCTACGCCAGCGCGGTGACTACGCCGTCAGCGTGCCGGAGCGTTGCCCTCCACCGCTGCCGCATCAGCTTGCGCGGCGGGCGCGGCGGTGTTCGCTGGCGGCTGCTCGGCCACCGGCGGCGGCTCCGACGGTGCCGGTGGCAGCGTCGCCACATCGATCTCCGACAGCGGGCTTTCGTCCGGGCATACCGCATCCGGGAAACCGAAGCGCTGCTTCAGGGCCTGGCCGCAGCTGTTGATCGATTCCATGTCGGCGCCGTCGCGCTTGCACTGCTGGTCGAAGGCGATCAGGAACGCGTCCTTGCGCTGCACGAAGTCATCGCCGCAGGCGCGCATCTGCTTGATCCGTTCCAGATCGTCCTGCACCGCGTTGGTGCCATCCAGGCCGTACTGGCGCAGCTCATCCGGCGTCAGCAGGCGCAGGCTGCGATTGGGCACGGTCATCATCAGATCGGCCACGCCCACCGCCACGCCATTGCGCTGCAGGTAATCCTTCACGTTGTCGTAGACTTCGTGCAGCTCGCGGTTGAGCTCGGCGCGCGAGGTGGCCTTGGAGCTGATCCGCATCATGCGGTGGATGCCGACCTTGCCCGACAGCAGGCGGTTGTCACCGGCAGCCAGCACGAACACGCAGGCGCTGTGGCAGATGGAGCCTTCGCGCACCCAGATGGTCCAGCCCGATTCACCGATGCTGTCACCGGCCACGATCGCCGACTCCACCTGGCCACCACTGGAGTCCAGGTCGAGGATGCGCTTGTGGATCTTCAGTTCGTCAGCGACCACCGCCAACCGCCACATCATTTCGGCGAAGCCCGGATTGATCTTGCCGGCGTAACGCACGCGCATCAGCCCACGCTCGGCACACGGCGCCAGGGCCTGGGTGATCTGCTCGCGCTGCAGCCCTTCCAGTTCGGCACCGTCGCCGGCATCGCCCGCATATTCCGTGCTGCAACTGACCCACGCACGCCCATTTTCCAGCTGCGCCTGCGGCCACGGCCGACCCGCCTGGCTGCGCGGTGGTGCCGGTGCCGGTGGCGCGTCGGCGGCATTGATCGAAACCATGTTCTCGCCATCACTGGCCGGCGCCCGCGCTGCCTTGTCGGCAGCGGTCACGTTGCCCGGATTCTCCAGCTGACTGCAGCCCGCCAGGGCCAGGCACAACAGGGGCAACCAGCGGAATTTGGCGGACATCGGGCAACCGGGATTCATGGGACCAAGAGCCACAGTCTACCCGTCCAGGCCGCGCATTCAGCGCGTGGCACTGAACCCCTTCTGACCCTTGGGAAAGCGTGTCGACCAAGGTCGGCACCTACCAACAGCCTCAGGAACCTGTCGAAGGCGTGGTGGGTCCGGTGGCAGGGGTGCGAGCGGCATGGATGCCGCGACCAAGTCCCCAGGGGTGAGGGCGCTTTGCTTGCGAAGCACTGCTTCGCAAGCGCCCGAACGCACAGCCGCCAGCGGCTGGGCCGGTCTGGGGGTTCACGGCGTCCCCTGCCACCGGACCCACCACGCCATCCCACAGGAATCCCGCTTCTGCTGTTGCTGTTGCCGGCCAGCGGCCGGCACTACCGCGGGTCCGGGCGCAGCCCGGCGTGACCCCCTTCAGCATCCATGTCCGAATGTGGCGAGTATCCCCGCCCGCACCCGCCTAGACTGCCGCCATGGACACCGCCCTCGCCCTCGACACCGCCGCCTGCGACCGCGCCCGCCTGGCCCGCGACGCACGTTTCGACGGCGTGTTCTTCACCGCCGTGCGCAGCACCGGCATCTATTGCCGCCCGGTCTGCCCCGCACCGCCCCCGAAGCCGCGCAACATCACCTACTACCCGACCGCCGCGGCCGCCGCGGCCGCCGGCTATCGCCCGTGCCTGCGCTGCCGCCCGGAGCTGGCACCACAGGCCCAGCAGGCACTGGCCGGGCAGACCGTACAGCGCGCCCTGGCCCTGATCCACGGCGGCTTCCTGCAGGAGCAGCCGGTGGCCGATCTTGCTACGAAGCTCGGCCTCAGCGCGCGCCAGCTGCAGCGCCTGTTCGTCGAACGCCTGGGCGCGACGCCCGGGCAGATCCACGCCACCCATCGCCTGCTGCTGGCCAAGCAACTGCTGACCGAGACCACGCTGGCGGTGACCGACGTCGCACTGGCCGCCGGATACAACAGCCTGCGCCGCTTCAATACGGCATTCCTGCAGGGCTGCGGCATGGCCCCCACCGCACTGCGCCGCCAGCATCAACCGCTGGCCGCCGACGATGGCGGCCTGGTGCTGCGCCTGGGCTACCGTCCGCCGCTGGACTTCCCGCGCATGCTGGCGTTCCTGCGCAAGCGCAGCCTGCCCGGCATCGAACTGATTGGCGAGGACAGCTACCAGCGCGTGCTGGGCACGCCGGAGCGCCCCACCCTGCTGCGCGTCACTGCCGACCCGAAGCGCCCGGAGCTGCGCCTGCAGCTGGGTGCGGTGGATCCGCGCCTGATCCCGGACATCGTGCGCCGCGTGCGTCGCGTGTTTGATCTGGATGCCGACCTGCAGCAGGTGCACGCCGCATTGGGTGAGGAACCCTTGCTGGCGCGCGGCATCGCCGAGCGCCCGGGGCTGCGCGTGCCCGGCGGCTGGGATGGCTTCGAAGTGGGCGTGCGCGCCGTGCTCGGCCAGCAGGTTACTGTTGCCGCCGCCACCACCTTCGCGCGGCGGCTGGTCGATGCCTATGGCGCGCACCTGCCGGGCATGTCGTCCGACTTTGATCGCCAGTTCCCGGCACCCGAGGTATTGGCCGAGGCGCCTCTGGAATCAATCGGCCTGCCGCGCAGCCGCGCCGCGACCGTGCGTGCACTGGCCACCGCCTGCGCCAGCGGCCAGCTCGACTTCGGGCCCGGCCAGGCGCTGGAAGAGTTTGTTGCCCGCTGCGTGGCACTGCCCGGCATCGGCCCATGGACCGCGCAGTACATCGCTTTGCGTGGCCTCGGCCAGCCCGATGCCTTCCCGGCCGGCGATCTTGTACTGCAGCAGGTCCTCGGCCACGCGCAGGGCCAGCGCCTGAGCGAACGCGCAACCGAAGCGCGCTCGCAACCGTGGCGTCCCTGGCGCGCCTACGCCGTGCTGCACCTGTGGCACCTGTCCGGCACATTCGTTGGAGAACCGACATGACACTGTTGTTCGATCGTTTCGACAGCCCGATCGGCGTGTTGACCATCGCCGGCGACGAGCGTGGCCTGTCACACGTGCTGTTCCCGGAGAACCGCCACCCCGCGCGCGGGCGTGATGACTGGCATTACGCACCGGATGCCTTGCCGGAAGCACGCGAGCAGCTGCTGCAGTTCCTGCACGGCGAGCGCAACAGCTTCGACCTTGTGCTGGCGCCGCGTGGTACGCCGTTCCAGCTGCGCGTGTGGCAGGCGCTGGCGCTGATTCCGTTCGGCCAGACCTGGAGCTACCTGCAACTGGCGCAACACCTGGGACAGCCCAGCGCGACCCGCGCGGTGGGCGCGGCCAACGGGCGCAACCCGTTGCCGATCATCCTGCCCTGCCACCGCGTGATCGGCAGCAACGGTGCACTGACCGGTTTCGGCGGTGGCCTGGAAACCAAGGCCGCGCTGCTGCGGCTGGAACAACGCCAGGCCCCGCTGTTCGCCTGAGAGGGCCGGCCGGGCTGCGCCCGGCACCCGCAGAGGCTAGAGCAACAGCAACAGCGGGCTTCCTGCCGGGAGGCAGGGTGGGTCCGGTTAGGGGACGCTGCAAGTACGTCCCTGTAAGCTCGGTCGCGCCATCCATGGCGCTCACGCCCCTGCAACCGGACCCACCCCGCCTTCGACTGATTCCTGCGATCTGTCGGGGTGGTGCACTGCGCAACTGTTGGTAGGTGTCGACCTGGGTCGACACGGTAGATCCACGCGATGCGTGGATGGAGGCACCTGGAATATGTCTGGAGAAAAGCCTCCTTCTTGTTGAAGGGGGCGCGCCGACAGGCGCGGGGATAAGGAAAAATGCGCGGACACGGCACGCGGTAGCGCGCCGTGTCTTGGGCCGGTAATTGCACCGGCTTATCATGCACGGATGACTTCCGTACGCCTGACCTGTTCGCTGGCGCTGCTGCTGCCATTGGCTGCCTGCACCACTGCGCCTGCCCCTACCGCCTCCGTTCCCACGTCCGTCGCATCGGCCGCACCGCCGAAGCTGCTGCTGATCTCCATCGACGGCCTGCGCGCCGATGCGCTGGACCGCGGGCTGACCCCGAACCTGCAGCGGATGATCGACGGCGGCGTGCGCGCCCGCTGGATGACACCGTCCTATCCTTCCCTGACGTTTCCCAACCACTACACCATCGTCACCGGCCTGCGACCGGACCACCATGGCATCGTCAACAACAGCATGGACGATGAAGCGCTGGGCCGTTTCGAGCTGAGCAACCGCGAGGCCGTCACCACCAGTGCCTGGTGGGGCGGTGAACCGATCTGGGTCGGCGCCGAGAACGCCGGCGTGCGCACCGCCACGACGTCGTGGCCGGGCAGTGAATCGGAAATCCGTGGTGTGCGCCCCAGCCAGTGGCGCATCTACGACGGCAAGGAACCGCTGGAGCAGCGTGCCGGTATCGTGCTCGACTGGCTGGCACAGACCGACGCCGATGCCCCGCGACTGACCACGCTGTACATGGAGCACGTGGACAAGGCCGGGCACAACTACGGCCCCGGGTCGAAGCAGTACGCCGACGCCATCGCACGCGCCGACCTGATCGTCGGCCAGGTGCTCGACGGCCTGCAGCAGCGCGGCCTGGCCGCCACCACCAATGTGATCGTGGTGTCCGACCACGGCATGGCCAGCGTCGCCGACGGCCACGTGATCGCCACCGAATCGATGGCCGACCCGTCCATCGCGCGCAACGTCAGCCAGGGCCAGTCGGTGGGCTTCGCGCCAGTGGCCGGTCGTGAGGCTGAGGCCGAACGCGCCCTGCTCGGCCGCCATGCGCACTACGAGTGCTGGAAGAAGGAGAACCTGCCGGCGCGCTGGCACTACGGCACGCATCCGCGGGTTCCGGCCATCGTCTGTGCGATGGATGAAGGCTGGGATGCGCTGCACCGCGAGAAGATCGCCAAGCGCGCGAAGCAGGACCGTGGCTCGCACGGCTACGACAACGCCCTGCCCTCCATGCGCGCAGTGTTCGTGGCCAGCGGCCCCTCGTTCCGCCAGGGCCTGGTGATCGACGGCTTCGACAATGTCGACGTCTACCCGCTGCTGGCCCACCTGCTGCAGGTGCCGGCCGCGCCGAACGATGGCAATCCGGAAACGCTGAAGCAGACCCTGCGCTGAATTCCCTGTAGAGCGAGCCCATGCTCGGCTGCATTACGCCAGCCGAACATGGGCTCGGCCCTGCAGGAACGTGCATAAAAAAACGCGGCGCCAGGCGCCGCGTTTTCCTTGGACCGGTCGGTCGGCCTGATCAGGCCTTGGCGACGGCCTTCTTCGCCACGGCCTTCTTCGCCGGAGCCTTGGCCACGGTCTTCTTGGCAACCGGGGCGGCGGCGCCTACGGCGACCTTGCTCGCGGTGTGCGAACGGGCGTTGCCGTAGCTGGCGTTGTAGCGCTTGCCCTTGGCGGTCTTGCGGTCACCCTTACCCATGTCTTCAACTCCTCAAGTGTGAAATCTGGTTACCCCGTACTGACACGGGTTCGGCGGGGCCGCCTTGCTGGGCGCCCCCGCGCACGATCGGAAATCCTATCACGGCGTGCCTAGTGCGCGCAGCTTGCGTCGTGCACGTGGCCGTGGTTGAGGCGCAGGTTGACCAGGTGGGCAACGCCCACCAGCAGGCCGCCGATGGTCATCACCACCGCATGCGGCACCGCATTGTGGTGCAGCGGGTCGTACAGCACGCCGGCCCACAGCGCGACCAGGCCGGGGATCAGGAAGCCGAGCGCACGCAGCGCACCGTGGCGGCGATAGCCCCAGACCAGGCTGAACAGCCCGAGCAGGGTCACGAACACCACCAGCGCCTGTTCCACGCCATCGCTCAGCCAGAACGACAGGCCCAGCGACGGCGCCGCCGCCAGCAGCACGGGGATCACCGCGCAATGCACTGCGCACAGCATCGAACCAGTGGCACCGAAACGGTCGAGCAGGTGGCGCAGGCGTGAGGACAGGGACATGACTTCCAGCAGGGTCGGCGAATCGTTATGGAATAATATAACATCCCTCTCCGAACCGCACGGTTTTCCCTCCCCCTGTCCCCTCGACGGGATTCGTGCGCCCTGCGATTGATACATTGTAACAAAGGACCTGCCCATGCCCGCCCACACCCCTCGGCTCAAGCCGCATTCCCTGGCCCTGGCCCTCGCCGCCCTGTTGCCGTCCGTCGCCTTTGCAGCCGGCCAGGACACCTCCCACCGTGACCGCCACCTGACCGAACTCTCCTCGGTACAGGTCACCGCGTCGCCGCTGCAGGGCGATGCCGAATCCCTGGCGCGCCCGGTGGACGTGCTGGCCGGTGAGCGCCTGGACGAGCAGAAGGCCGGCACCCTGGGCGATACCGTGGCCAAGCTGCCGGGCGTACAGAGCACCTTCTTCGGCCCCGGCGTCGGCCGCCCGATCATCCGCGGCCAGGAAGGCCCGCGCGTTGCCGTGCTGTCCAACGGCATGGGCAACATGGACGCCTCCACGGTCAGCGCCGACCATGCCACCAGCATCGAGCCGTTCCTGGCCGACCAGATCGAAGTGCTGAAGGGTCCGGCCACGCTGCTGTTCGGCAGCGGCGCCATCGGTGGTGCGGTCAATGTGGTGGATGGCCGCATCGCGCGCGAACTGCCGGAGCGCCCGCTCAGCGGTCGCGCCGAGCTGCGCGGCAACTCGGTGAACAATGAGCGCAGCGGCATGTTCCGCCTCGATGGTGTCAGCGGCAATGTCGTGCTGCACGTGGATGGCCTGGTGCGCAATGGCGACGACTACCGCATTCCCGGCTACGCGGTGATCGACAGCCTTGAAGACCACCATGACCACGATCACGACCATGATCACGATGCAGCCGAGGGCGAAGAACCGCGCCGCGGCCGCCTGGACAACAGTTCGATCCGCACCCGCGCCGGCGGCGTCGGCGCAACGTGGCTGGGCGACGGTGGTTACTTCGGTGTGTCGGCCAGCACCTATCGCACCAACTACGGCATTCCCAACGGCGCGCACGTGCATGCCGATGGTGATGACCATGGCCATGACCACGGTCACGACCACGGCGATGAAGAGGAAGGCGGCGACGAGCATGACGTGCGCATCGACATGGTGCAGAACCGCTTCGAGACCAAGGCCGGCATCTACAACCCGGTCTCGTTCCTGAAGAACATCAACGCACGCGTGGCTTACACCGACTACGAGCACGTGGAGCTGGAGGCCGGCACGCCGTCGACGCGCTTCACCAACCGTGGTATCGAAGCGCGCCTGGAAGCCGTGCAGCAGCAGATCGGCGGCTGGGACGGCGCGTTCGGCCTGCAGTTCGGCAACAGCGATTTCGGCGCCAAGGGCGAAGAGGCGTTCGTACCGGATACCGGCACCAGGAACATCGGCCTGTTCGTGCTGCAGGAAAAGCAGTTCGGCCCGTTCAAGCTGGAACTGGGTGGCCGCCACGACCAGGTCAAGCTGGACCCGACCGGTGACTACCGTCGCCGCACGTTCGGTGCCACCAACCTGTCTGCCGCCGGTATCTGGAAGCTCAACGATGCCGTTGACCTGCGCATCGGCGTGGACAGCTCAGAGCGTGCACCCACCAACGAAGAGCTGTACGCCGCCGGCGCGCACATCGCCACCCGCTCGCTGGAGATCGGCGACGCCAACCTGAAAACCGAGCGCGGCCAGCGCGTCGAACTGGGCATCCATACCCACAGCGATCGCCTGGACTTCTCCGCGTCGGTCTACCAGACGAAGTTCAAGGACTTCATCTACCTCGCCGACACCGGTGTTACCGAAGGCCTGCCGGTCCGCGCCTGGACCCAGCAGGACGCGGTGTTCCGCGGCGCCGAGGCCGAAGCGCTGGTGCACCTGTTCGAGGGTGGCGCCGGTGACTGGGATCTGCGCCTGTTCGGTGACTATGTGAAGGCCAAGCTGGATGGCAGCGGCAGCCGCAACCTCGACATCGCCGTGCCGCACGGCGACCACAACCACAATTACAACGTGGAGCTGGCCAATACCGGCTACCTGCCGCGCATCGCCCCGGCCCGCGTCGGCGCCGACCTGCGCTGGTCGAAGGACGGCTGGCGCGCCTCGGTCGGTGCGGTGCGTTACAGCCGCCAGAAGGACGTCGCCCAGAACGAAGCCCCGAGCGACGGCTACACGCTGGTCGACGCGCACCTGGCCTACCGCTGGGATCGCAACGCGGGCAACAGCTACGAGGTGTTCCTGGATGGCAGCAACCTGACCAACCGCGAAGTGCGCCCGCATACCTCGCTGCTGCGCGACTACTCGCCGCTGCCAGGCCGTGGTGTCGCATTCGGGATCCGCGCGTTCTTCTGATCGCGCTCGGCGGGGTCGGATCCCTTTCCGAAGGAAAGGGCTCTGGCCCCACCCCATTCCACGGGGGCCTTCGGGCCCCCGTTTTCATTCCGCCCCGCGCCATCACACATCCGTCACAAAGGTGTGCGTACGACAACAACCGGACAATCCCGTCACTCAAAGTCTCGCCAATCGGACACTTTTGTCCGAAAATGATTCCATGACCGCTCAACGTGCCGATGCTGCTGCCCGCCGTGCCCTCATCCTCGACGCCGCCGATCATGTCTTCGGCCAACATGGCGTCACCGCCCCGCTGGATCTGGTGGTCGAACGCGCCCAGGTGGGCCGCGCCACCCTGTACCGCAACTTCCCCGACCGCACCGCGCTGATCCAGGCGCTGCTGCAGCGCACGGTCGACCGCATCCGGCGCCAGGTCGAACAGCTCGGTGACCGCGATGACGCCCTGTTCGAGGTGTTCGAGGGCATGGCCCAGCGCATCATCGATTCGCCGGCACTGGCCGATTACTGGCGTGCGGTTGATTCGGACGTGCCGTCCATGCGCGCCGCGCGCGAGACCGTGCGCGACCTGCTGGAGGAACCGATCGCGCGCGCCAAGGCCGCCGGGCTGTGCCGTGACGACCTGGAAAAGACGGATATTTCACTGATCTCGGGCATGCTGGGTGCGGCCCTGCGCGGCAAGACCCGCGACGAGCGCGCCCAGTTGGCCGGGCGTGCCCTGCAGCTGCTGCGTGGGGGTCTCCAGGGAGCTGCCAGCGAGGCCCGTTGATGGTCCAGCCGTATCTGAAGCCGGTTCCGGATTGGGAGGAGCATGAGAAGCCGACCATGCCCGGCTCGGCGTCGATGCCTTGGCACCCGCCGTACCGGCGCGCGGCCTATGCGCTGGTATCGTTGCTGGTGGCGATCACCGGCGGCCTCGGCAATGCGCTGGTCACCGCCAACCTGCCGTTCCTGCAGGGCCAGCTGGCGCTCACTCCGACCCAGGGCAGCTGGCTGGTGGCCGCGTATGCGATGGTGAATGTCACCGCCAACCTGCTGGCCTTCAAGTTCCGCCAGCAGTACGGCATCCGCCTGTTCGCCGAGATCGGCCTGGGCCTGTATGCGGCGCTGGCGGTGCTGCACCTGTTCGTCGGCAGCTTCGAGACCACGATGCTGACCCGAGCCGCCAGCGGCTTCGCGGGTGCGGCCTGTTCCACACTGGGCACGCTGTACATGCTGCAGGCGCTGCCGCGCCGATTCACCGGCAATCTCCTGGTGGTCGGTGTCGGCCTGTCGCAGCTGGCGGTGCCGATCGCCTGGATCGTTTCACCAGGCCTGGTCGATACCGGCCAATGGCACCAGCTGTACTCCTTCGAAGCCGGCCTGGCCCTGTGCGCGTTCGCGGCAGTGGTGGTGCTGAAGCTGCCGCCGGGCATCCAGGTAAAGGCGTTCGAGCCATTGGACTTCCTCACTTTCGCCCTGCTCGCGCCGGCGGTCGCGCTGCTGGTGATCGTACTGGCGCAGGGCTACACGCGCTGGTGGCTCAACACCCCATGGCTGGGCTGGGCGCTGGTCGCCTCGATCGTGCTGTCCACCACCGCCTTCATCATCGAACACTACCGGCGCAATCCGCTGCTGCAGATCCGCTGGCTGTCGAAGCTGCCGGTGCTGCACTTCATCGTCGGCGCGTTCCTGATCCGCTTCCTGACCACCGAGCAGTCCTACGGCGTGGTCAACCTGATGCGCACGCTGGGCATGGGGCCTGACCAGATGCGGCCGTTGTTCGTAGTGATCCTGGCCGGGGTGATCGTCGGCATCGCCGGCGCCTCGCTCACCTTCGGACCGAAGCGGCTGATCGCGCAGCTGCTGATGGCGATCCTGCTGCTGGGCGCCGCCGCGTTCTTCGACCAGCACCGCACCAGCCTGGACCGGCCGCACGACTTCTACGCCAGCCAGTTCCTGGCCTCGGTCGGTGCCGGCATGTTCATGGGCCCGCTGATCATGCTCGGCATCTCCGCCGCGTTGAAACAGGGCGTCGACCACATGATCACCTTCCTGGTGACGCTGTCGATCACGCAGACCCTGGGTGGCCTGGCAGGTTCGGCGCTGCTGGGGACCTTCCAGCTGCATCGCGAGCAGCTGTATTCCAGCGCGCTGACCAGCCAGCTCGATCCGGCCGATCCGGTGGTCGCGCAACGGCTGCGCATCCAGCAGCAGCTGTACGCTGCGCAGATCACCGACCCGGTGCTGCGCAGTGCGCAGGGCAGCGCGCAGCTGGCGCAGACCACGCGCCGCGAAGCCAACGTGCGTGGCTTCAATGACGTGTTCACGCTGAGCGGCTGGCTGGCGATCGGCTTCCTGTGCTGGTTGCTGCTGCTGTCGCTGCGCACCGCCGTGCTCAAGCAATGGCGCAAGCGCCACCCCGCCCTTTCCACCGCGTCCACGCCGGCCGCGTCCCGTTGAGTCCTCCCATGCCTCCCGTCCCGCCCCGCCCCGACGACACCGACAACGTCACCCCACCGCCGCCGACCGACGCGGCGCCCGCGGCCACGCCGGTAGAACCTGCGGTCGCGCCGAAGTACCTCAAGCCCAGCGCCCGCAGCGTGGTGGTGATGGTGGTAGTGGCCTTGCTGGGCATTGCGCTGATCCTGCGCGCCTGGCACCTGTGGCCGTTCACCAGCAGCGTGATGGTGACCGATAACGCCTATGTACGCGGCCAGATCACGGTGATGGCGCCGCAGGTCAACGGCTATGTGACCGAAGTGCTGGTGAAGGATTTCCAGCATGTGAAGCAGGGCGAGCCGCTGCTGCGCATCGATGACCGCATCTATGCGCAGCGCGTGGCCCAGGCGCAGGCGACGCTGGACAGCGCGCGCGCGGCGCTGGCCAACTCGGACCAGTCACAGGCGCAGAACCGCGCACAGATTGCCTCCGCCCGCGCCACGCTGTCGGCCGGCCAGGCCGAACTGCAGCGTTCGCGCAATGAATTGAAACGCTACGAGGAACTGGCGGCGCAGCAGCTGGTGTCCATCAACGACCGCGACAAGTTCCGCACCACCCAGGCGTCGGCACAGGCCAGCGTGCAACAGTCGCAGGCGCAGATCCGCATCGCCGAGGAAACGCTGGTGTCGACCCAGGTCGCGCGCAAGAGCCTGGAAGCGCAGGTGGAAAGCGCGCAGGCGCAGCTGGAACTGGCCCGCATCGACCTGGCCAACACGGTGATCCACGCACCACGCGACGGCCAGATCAGCGAAGCCAGCGTACGCGTGGGCCAGTACGTCGCTGCCGGTTCGCAGCTGCTGTTCCTGGTACCTGACACGTTGTGGGTGGTGGCCAACTACAAGGAAGGCCAGACCTGGGGCATGGCGATCGGCCAACCGGCGACGTTCTCGGTGGACGCGTTCCAGGGCCAGGTGCTGCGGGGCCGCGTGCAGGAGATCGCCCCAGCCACCGGGTCGGAGTTCAGCGTGCTGCGCCCGGACAATGCCAGCGGCAACTTCACCAAGGTGGTGCAGCGGCTGCCGGTGCGGATATCGATCAACAGGGATCAGAAGCTGGCAAAGCAGCTGCGGCCCGGCATGTCGGTGATCGTGCGGGTGGATACCCGGTCCAAGCCGATGGACTAGGACGCAGGCCCTGCCGCACCGGTATGAAACGGGGTCAGATCCCTTTGCCAGTAGCAAAGGGATCTGACCCCGTTTCCAAAATGCCGGCCAGCGGCCGGCCCTACCGTTGCGTTAGCCGGCGCAGCGCGCGCAGAGGCCATGCACTTCCAGCGTCTGTGCCTGCGGCTGGAAGCCCAGCTCCTTGGCGCGCTTCTCCAGCTGGGTGACGATCTCGCGGTCTTCCAGTTCCACCGCGCTGTGGCAGCTGTTGCAGATCAGGAACGGCACCGAATGCGCGGCACTGCTGGGATGGTGGCAGGCCACGAAGGCATTGACCGATTCCAGCTTGTGCACGAAGCCATTGGCCATCAGGAAGTCCAGCGCGCGGTACACGGTGGGCGGGGCATCGGCGCCCACGCCCTTGCCGTTGCGCACCCATTCCAGCAGCTCGTAGGCCTTGACCGGCTTGCCGGCCTCGGCGATCAGCTTCAGCACGTTGGCGCGGATCGGGGTCAGGCGCAGCCCGCGTTCGCGCGAGACACGCTCGACCACCGCCACGAAATCCGATGCGTCGTGGACATGGTGGTGCGGGGCGGTACAGGCAGTGGCGGTCTTGGCGGGCATGCGTGTTCTCCGGTTCGGGCCTGGCAAGGATGCCTCAGGCCGTTGCTACCTTGGTGATGGCCACATCAATGCGTTTCAAGGCCTGCTCGCGGCCGGCCAGGTACACGGTATGGGAGATGTCAGGACTGACCTGGGTGCCGGTGATCGCCACGCGCAGCGGCTGGGCGACCTTGCCCATGCCGATTTCCAGCGCTGCGGCCGCGTCGTGCAGGGCGACGCCCACCGACTCGGCGGTCCACTCCGGCAACGCTGCCAGCAGCTCGCGGGCCTTGCCCAGCGCCACCTCGGCACCGGCCTTGAGGTGCTTGGCCACCGCCGCTTCGTCGTACCCGGTCAGCGGCTGGTACCAGACCACGGCCTTCTCGGCCATTTCCTTCAGGGTCTGCACGCGTTCACGCAGGGCGATCACCACATCCTCCGGGGCCGGGCCGGCGGCCACGTCCAGGCCCAGCTTCTGCAGCTGGTACACCAGGTGCGGCACGATGGCGGCCACGTCCTCGGTCTTCAGGAAGTGCTGGTTGACCCAACCCAGCTTGGCCATGTCCAGGCGCGAGGCCTTGGAATTGCAGTCCTTCACGTCGAACAGGTCGATCAGTTCCTGGCGGCTGAACAGCTCCTGGTCACCGTGCGACCAGCCCAGGCGGGCCAGGTAGCTCAGCAGCGCGTCGGGCAGGTAGCCGGCGTCCTTGTACTGCATCACGTCGGCCGCACCGGTGCGCTTGGACAGCTTGGCGCCCTGCTCGTCCAGGATCATCGGCATGTGGCCGAACTTCGGCACCGGCGCACCAATGCCCTCGTACAGGTTGATCTGGCGCGGGGTGTTGTTGATGTGGTCGTCGCCGCGGATGACCTCGGTGATGCCCATGTCCCAGTCGTCCACCACCACCGCGAAGTTGTAGGTGGGGTAGCCGTCCGGGCGGAAGATGACCATGTCATCCAGCTCGCTGTTGGCGATCTCGATGCGGCCCTTGATCAGGTCGTCGAACACCACCGTACCTTCCAGCGGGTTCTTGAAGCGGATGACGCGGTTCGGGTCGTCCTTGTACGGCAGGCCCAGTTCGCGTGCAGCGCCGTTGTAACGCGGCTTTTCCTGCCTGGCCATGGCGGCCTCGCGCATCGCGTCCAGCTCTTCGCGGGTTTCGTAGGCGTAGTAGGCCTTGCCGTCGGCGATCAGCTGCTCTGCCACTTCCCGGTAGCGGGCGACGCGGTCGGTCTGATAGATCGGGCCTTCGTCGTAGTCCAGGCCCAGCCACTCCATCGCCTCCAGGATGGCGTCGATCGCACCCTGGGTGCTGCGTTCACGGTCGGTGTCCTCGATGCGCAGCACGAACTCGCCGCCACGGTGGCGGGCCTCCAGCCAGCAGTACAGCGCGGTGCGGGCACCACCGATGTGCAGGTAGCCGGTGGGACTGGGGGCGAAGCGGGTGCGGCAGGTCATGGACGGCTCGAGGAACGGGAATCCCCCGATTTTACCAGCCCGCCGCCCCCGACGGAAAAAGGGGACGGAGGGGATTAAGTCGCGATTGCCCAGCCCGTGGGTACTGCAACCGGGAAACGGAGGGGAGATGCGACTTAATCCCCTCCGTCCCCTTTTACGGTTCCACCTTGCGCGGGAACGGCTGCTCGCGCATCGCGGCGTTGTAGGCGAACGAGGCGACGATGGCTGCGGCCTGCTTCAGGTCTTCCGGTTCGGCGTGGTCCCAGGTGTCCAGGTGGCTGTGGTGGACATTGGTGAAGTAGTCCAGCCGGTCCTGGATGAACTGGAAGCCCGGCAGGCCGATGCGGTCGAAGCTGATGTGGTCGGTGCTGCCGGTGTTGCGGGTCGCCACGGTGGTGGCGCCGACGTCATGGAACGGCGCCAGCCAGGCTTCGAAGATCGGCATCGCCGCCAGGTTTTCCTGGGCGTAGATGCCCCGGAAGCGGCCGGAGCCGTTGTCCATGTTGAAGTAGACCTGGAACTTGCTGTAATCGCGGGTCTTCTGCAGTGCACCGGTCGGCTCGCGCAGCGACGCCGGCAGCGCCTTCTGCGCCGGGTCGGTGGGCTCCGGGAACCGGCCGAAATGCTTGGCCACATAGGCCTGCGAGCCGATCAGGCCCTGCTCCTCGCCGCTCCACAGCGCCACGCGGATGGTGCGCTTGGGCCTGGCGCCGGTGGCCTTGAGGATGCGCATGGCCTCCATCATCACCGCCACGCCTGCGGCGTTGTCGGCCGCGCCGGTGCCGCTGTGCCAGGAATCCAGGTGCGCGCCGATCATCACCACTTCATCAGGCCTGCTGCTGCCGCGGATCTCGGCCAGCGTGTTGTAGCCGGGCTGGTCGGCGTCATCGGTGAAGCGCGCGGCCACATCCACGCGCAGGCGCACGGTCTGCCCGGCCTTCAGCGCGCGCACCAGCGGGTTGAAGTGCTCGCTGATCATCGCCAGCTCGGGGATGCCGACCGGCTCGCCGGCCTTGCGCGAACCACCACCGGCAACGCGGATGATGCCGTTGTCCCAGCTGCTGATGCTGATCGAGGCCAGCGCCCCTTCTTCGACGAAGAACGCATTGACCCTGGTCGCCAGCTGCTGGCGTTCCTGGTACTCCTTGACCCGCTTGGCGCGCTCGGCGGTGGCGTCCTGGTCCTTGGGCAGGGTGAACGCCTGCAGGCCTTCCAGCGAGGTCGCGTCATGCCGATGGGAATCCGGCTCGGTGCCGCGCTTGTACTCGCGCGCCTCGCCCAGCAGCAGGATCTTGCCGCGCAGCTTGCCGCGGTACTTTTCGATGTCTTCGGGCTTCTTGATCTCGACCTGCACCAGCTCGCCTTCAACCGGCCCCTTGGTGCCCGGCGTCCAGGCCTTGGGCAGTGCATGCAGCGGCTGCACACGGTCACCCAGCATTTCCACGCTGGCCGAGGTGAACTCCCAGCCACGGCCAAAGTCATCGAACGCTTCGTCGTGGACGTTGTCCAGCTTCCATTCGTTGAACTTGCCGCGGGTCCACGCGTTGGCGCGGCCCATCGCCGGGGAGTTGGTCAGCCGCGGGCCGATGCGTTCGGTGAGATAGCTGAAGGTGTCCATCACCTGCGAACGGTGGAAGGCCTCCTGGCGGATGCGGCTGACCATGTCCAGGTCCACCGTCTCGCGCTGCTGCGCCGCTGCATTGCCACCCATCGCCAGCGCTACGGCCAGCACGCCCCACTTCAACACATCGCACCCCTGCCTTCCGGCCTGCTCATCAACCCATCGAGTCTAGCCAGCAGCGGCGCCGCGATACCGTCCCATCGGTCATGGGCGGCGCGGAAGCGTGCGAACCAGGGTTCGCCCCCACAGAAGAGTGGTTGGGTCGCATCTGCCAAACCACCTCACCCACTCCACCCCAGCCACAGCTGCGCCCGCTCCGGCAGCAGCAGCAACCAGTGCCGCCGGTCGATGCTGCTGCAGCCATACACCGCCGCATGCGCGGGCCAGTCATCGGGCAGGCCACCGATGCCGATTTCCGCAAGTGCTTCCGCCCCGGCCTTCCATGGCCGGTAGCGCGGCACCCTCCCCGCCAGCGCACCGCGTCCCTGCCGCGCGCCCTGCAACCAGGCCAGGCCCTTGCCCTGCAATCCCTCGCAGGTCACCGCGGCCAGCTGGAAGCGGACCAGACCGGGGGCGATCCGTGCCCCCGGCAGGGCCGCCAGCACGCCATGTGCCTGCAGCAGTGCATCCACTTCCAGCAGGGCCGGAATGCCCTGCCGCGCCCGTTGCCGCAATCCCTGGCGCCAGCTCATGGCGTGCTCCTTACTTCAGGTCTGCGCCAAGCGCGTACCAGTCGACCCGGCGGGTCACCCACATCGCCAGCGCCAGGATCACGAACAGCAGCAGCGATCCCATCAGCAGTGCGTTGTTCTCCGACACCAGCAGGCCATACAGCGCGCCGTACAGCACGGTCAGCAGCGCAGCGAAGCCAAGGCCGCGCTTCCAGTGGCCCAGCACGTTGGCCAGGTACACCGCCTGCAGGCCGATGCAGGCCACGGCCGAGACCAGGTAGGCCTTCCAGAACGCGATGTGCTCGGACAGGCTGATCAGCAGCAGGAAGAAGATCGCCAGCGCCAGGCCGACCATCAGGTACTGCAGCGGATGGATGCGCAGCGACTTGATCAGTTCGAACAGGATGAAGCCGACGAAGGTCAGCACCACGAACAGCACGCCGTACTTCGAGGCACGGTCGGCCTGGGTGTAGGTATCGACCGGATCGACCAGCGACACCGTCACGGCCTGCGAATCGATCGTCCCCTCGCTGCGCAGCTGGCGCTGTGCATCGGAGGCCAGCGAGGACACCGCCCAGCGTGCTTCGAAGCCCTGTGCATCGACACGCCGTTCGTTGGGCAGGAAGGCGCCGCTGAACGACGGATGCGGCCAGCTCGACCGCAGCGCGATCCGGGTGTCATCGCCCACCGGCACCACCGACAGCATGCGGCTGCCATCCAGGCGCAGCTCCAGTTCAACGGTGCTGGCGGCCAGCGCGCCGCCCTGATCCGCGGCGAAACCGCTCACCGGCGCATGCAGGCCACGTCCGATTTCGCTGGCCACGCCTACACCGGGCAGCAACCGCAGCTGCTTGCCGTCCACCCGCAGGTTCGGCGTGCCCACCAGGCCGCGCACATCGGAAACCCCCAGCGCCACATAGGGCTGGCCATAGGTGCGGCCGTTCTTCACCGGATAGTCGTCTTCGGCGAAAGTCGCCTTCAACTGGCCATTCCAGCTGTACACCGGCACCTTGAACAGGCCGACCTCGCGCTGGCTCGGCAGCATCTCGCCGCCCACCTCCAGAGACGCCGGCATCTGCAGCCAGTGGCCCTCGGTCACCTGGATCTCGGTCTTCTTGACGCCCAGCGGGTCAACCAGTTCAACCTGCTTGCGTTCCACCCACGGCACCACCCGTACCGGGCCCACCAGCTGCTGCGTGCCGGCACGGCTGTCGGCCACCCGGGCAAAGGCCTCGTCGCGGTACTGGCTGCGCTCGGTGATGACCCCGCGGATCATCATCAGCGGCACCAGCAACAACAGGATCAGCCCGCCGACAATGGCGAACCTCAGCAGCATCTTCAGGGATTTCATGGTCCATCCTCGTTGGAGAGGGCTGCAGGATGGACCGCTGCGGTGAGCAGGGTTTGTGGCGAAGTTGAAGCGAGTGTGAAGTCAGCGGCGCGGACGCTGGCCCGGCACTGACAACGGCAGCCACAGGCTGGCCACGGTGCCACCGCCGTCGCGCGCGTCGAGGCTGGCGCGACCATCGTGCAGGCGCGCGACCTCCTGCACGAACGGCAGGCCCAGGCCGGAACTGCGCCGGCCGCTGCCGGGGCGGGCAAGCGAATAGAAGCGTTCGAACACCCGTTCGCGCGCGTAGTCGGGAATGCCGGCACCGCGATCCGCCACCTGCAGGCGCACGCCCTGCCCGTCCACCTCGGCCTGCAGTGCGATGTCCGCGCCGGGCGGTGAGAAGGCAATGGCGTTGTCGATCAGGTTGTGCAACGCCTGCCGCAGCAGATAGGCATCGCCCTGCACGCGCAGGTCGGGCGCGCTGCCGATGCTGACCTGCACGCCGGCCGCCTGCGCACGCACCTGCGCCGCCGCTGCCGCATCGGCCAGCAACGTTGGCAGCGCGATCGGATCGCGGGTCTGCAGCCAGCCGTGCTGTTCCACTTCGGCCAGCGCCAGCAGCTTGTCGATGGTCTCGGTCAGCCGCTCCTGCTGGTCGACGATGCTGCGCGCGAAATGCACGCGGTCGGCCTCGGGCAGCGGCTCCTGCAGCAGCTCGGCGGCACCGCGGATCGCCGCCAGCGGGCTCTTCATTTCATGCGTCAGTGACTGCACGTACTGTTCGACATAGGCCTTGCCCTCCAGCTTGCGGCGCATGGTTTCCAGCGCCTGGCCCAGGTCGCCGATCTCGTCGCGGCGGCGCCGTGGCGGTGGCACCGGTTCGCCGGCGCTGACCGCGCGTGCATAGCGGCTGAGCTGGCCGAGGCCGGTGGTGAGCCACATCGTCACCAGCACGCCGACCAGCGCCGACAGCCCGATCAACCAGGCGCCGCGCTCGATGATGGCGCGCTGGCTGGCGGCGATGAACGGATCGATGCTGCGGTTGGGCTGGGCCAGGCTGAGCACGCCGATCAGGGTGCGCCCATCGGCCGGGTCGTATACCGGCGCCGCCACGTGCATCACCGTATCGCCTTCTTCGCCTGGTATTTCCGGGCTGGAGCGGGCGCCGTACTCGCCACGCAGGGTGCGGTAGACATCGTTCCAGCGCGAATTGTCACGCCCGAGGTCGCGGCCCAGCGAGTCGTAGATGACGATGCCCCTGGCATCGGTGATGGTCACCCGGTAATCCAGCGATCGCTTGGGAAAACGCCAGACCATCGCCTTCAGGTCGCGCTGCCGCGCCTTGGCCAGGTTGCGGGTGAAGCTGCCGCTGCGGATGGTGCCGTCCTTGACGTCGGCGGCGGCCATCTCGGCCAGCACGTTGGCCGCATCGACCAGGGTCGATTCCATCGCCTGGCGCACACCGGGCTTCACCTCGTTGACGAATACGCGCATCACGAAGAACGCGGCGATGCCGGTGATCAGGAAGAAGCCGAGGAACAGCTTCAGTACCAGGCGCATCGGCTAGACCTCCAGCGCGTAGCCGAGGCCACGGTGGGTGCGGATCGGGTCGTCGCTGGCACCAGCCGCACGCAGCTTGGCGCGCAACGTCTTTACATGGGTGTCGACGGTGCGGTCGGCACTGTCGGCGCTGCTGTCCCAGCCCCGGTCCATCAGCTGCGCGCGGCTGAGGATGGCACCGGGGCGCTGCAGCAGCGCTTCCAGCAACGCGTACTCGTATCGGGTCAGGTCCAGCGCATGGCCGCGGAAGCGGATACGCCGGCCTTCGCGGTCGATCGCGAACGCCCCGTGTTCCTGCCAGCCGGCGTCCGCGCGGGGCGCTGCGACGACCGCTGCCGCACGACGCAGGCGCGCGCGCACCCGCGCCACCAGCTCGCGCGGCGAGAACGGCTTGGTCATGTAATCGTCGGCGCCCAGTTCCAGGCCGAGCACGCGGTCCACTTCATCGTTGCGGGCGGTCAGGAAGATCACCGGCAGCTGCGCCGCCGGTCCGGGCTGCGCACGCAGCCGCCGGCAGACCTCGAAACCGCCCAGGTCCGGCAGGCCCACGTCCAGCACCACCACGTCGATATCGCCGGCCTGCAGCCGTTGCAGGGCCTCGCCGCCCAGCAGGCAGTGGCTGGCGGCATAGCCTTCGCTGCGCAGCGCATAGAGCACGGTTTCGGCGATGGCGGCTTCGTCCTCGACCACCAGGACATGGGCAACGGGAGCTGTCATGGCGCGCAGCATAGCCGCTGCGGCCGCCGCCCCGTACACTGCCGCCCATGAACTATCGCCACGCCTTCCACGCCGGCAACCACGCCGATGTGCTCAAGCACATCGTGCAGCTGGCCCTGATCGACAGCTTCAAGCGCAAGGACAGCCCGTTCTTCGTGCTCGACACCCACGGCGGTGCCGGCCGCTACCTGCTGGCCAGCGAAGAGAGCCGCAAGACCCTGGAGGCCGAATCCGGGATCATGCGGCTGATGGCCCAGCCCAGGCTGCCGGAGGTGGTCGAGCGCTACCTGAAGGCGGTGCAGGCCGACAACCCGGTGGGCGCGCTGACCAACTACCCGGGCTCGCCGCTGCTGAGCGCACAGGCGATGCGCGCGCAGGACCGCATGGCGGTCTGCGAGCTGCAGGAAGCCGAAACGGCCACGCTGAAGGCCCTGTTCGCCCATGACAGCCGCGTCGATGTGCGCGCTGGCGATGGCTATGCCCTGCTGCGCTCGCTGCTGCCGCCGAAGTTCAACGGCAGCAAGATCGGCCGTGGCCTGGTGCTGATCGACCCGCCGTACGAGGCCCAGGACGCCGAGTACCAGGCCGTTCTGGCCGCCCTGGCCGAGACCCTGGCGCGCTGGCCGCAGGCGACCTGCGCGGTGTGGTTCCCGATCAAGCAGCGCCGCACCATCCTGCACTTCCTGCGCAAGGCCACCGCCCTGCCGGTGAAATCGGCGATGACGATCGAGTTCCTGGTGCGCCCGGACGACTCGCCGCTGCGCCTCAACGGCAGCGGCATGCTGCTGCTCAACCCGCCGTGGCAGTTCGACCGGGTGGTCGGCCCGGCCCTGCCGGCGCTGCGCCAGCACCTGGGCGAACCGGGGGCCAGCACCCGCCTGGATTGGCTCAAAGCCCCCGAATGACGGCCTTCACGAGGCTGTACCGCCGTGAGCCTTTCGTTCACGGAATGCAGCCCCGGTGATGCCACAATCGATGGACCACCAAGGAATCACCCGGTATGGCCACTCGCAACCGCATGCCGCCCTGGCATGAGATCTTCAAGGCTCCCAGCGGCCACGAGCTGCTGATCCGCCCCATCCGCCCGGAAGATGGCGCACCGCTGCAAGCGGCGTTCAGCCTGTTCGGGCCGGAAGAAATCCGTGATCGTTTCCTGCAGGCGGTGACCGAGCTTTCGCCGGAAACCACCCAGCGCCTGACCCACCCGAATCCCAAGACCGAGATCACCCTGGTCGCAGCCGAATCCCTGCCTGCTGGCGAAGCGGTGGTCGGCGCGGTCGCCCGGGCCTCGATCATCCCCGGCACCCGTGAAGCCGAGTACGCGATCCTGATCAGCCGCTTCCTCATTGGCCAGGGCCTGGGCCGGCAGCTGATGCGCAAGCTGGTGAAGTGGGGCCGCGGCAAGTACCTGGACCGCCTGTACGGCGACGTCGCCGCCGAGAACGAGCCGATGAAACAGCTGGCCGCCTCGCTGGGCTTCAAGCCGGTCCCGCACCCGGCCGGTGCCGAAGGCCTGGTGCGGATGGTGCTGGAGCTGGACAACTGACAGATGCGCCGGGCCCCGCCCGGCGACGCCTGCCGGTAGTGCCGGCCGCTGGCCTGAACTGCGTTACCCCAACGGCACATGAGGCTGACGGCAATCGGCCGGCACGACCCACCGGGCTTCGATCGGGCTTCTGCTAAAATCCGGGGTCCATGTCGCGTACCTCATACCCCGCCCCGCCGCTGCCGCGCGCCGGCCAGCTCCGCGCCTGGTGGCGCGCCCCCGCCTCGCCGACCGCCCTGGCCTGGTACCTTGCCCAGGCCGCGCGTGCGCACGACGCCCCGCTGCTGGTGATCGCCCGTGACAACCACGGTGCCAACCAGCTCGAAGCCGACCTGCACACCCTGCTCGGCGGCGATCCGGCCCTGCCGGTGGTCGCCTTCCCGGACTGGGAAACCCTGCCCTACGACCGCTTCAGTCCGCATCCGGACATCATTTCGCAGCGCCTGGCCGCCCTGCACCGCCTGCCCGCGCTGAAGCGTGGCCTGGTGATCGTGCCGGTGCAGACCCTGCTGCAGCAGCTGGCCCCGCGCAGCTACGTGATCGGTGGCAGCTTCGACCTGAAGGTCGGCCAGCGCCTGGACCTGGAAGCCGAGAAGCGCCGCCTGGAAAGCGCCGGCTACCGCAACGTGCCGCAGGTGATGGACCCGGGCGACTTCGCTGTGCGCGGCGGCCTGCTCGACGTGTACCCGATGGGTGCCGACGAGCCGCTGCGGGTGGAACTGCTGGACGAGGACATCGACTCGATCCGTGCCTTTGACCCGGAAAGCCAGCGTTCGCTGGACAAGGTCGAGGCGGTGCACATGCTGCCCGGCCGCGAAGTGCCGATGGATGAAGCCAGCATCGCCCGCGTGCTGGCCACGCTGCGCGAGCGGTTCGATGTCGATACCCGGCGCAGTTCGCTGTACCAGGACCTGAAGTCCGGACTGGCGCCGGCCGGCGTCGAGTACTACCTGCCGCTGTTCTTCGAACGCACCGCAACCCTGTTCGACTACCTGCCCAGCGGCAGCCTGCCGGTGGTCTGTGCCGGTGCGTATGAAGCGTCCGTCGCGTTCTGGGCGCAGACTGCGGACCGCTATGAGCAGCGCCGCCATGATGTGGAGCGCCCGCTGCTGCCGCCGTCGGCGTTGTACCTGTCGCCGGAGCTGCTGCGCGAGCGCCTGAACGATGCCCCGCGCATCGAGGTGTGGTCGGCTGACCATGCGCGCATCGCCGACGCGCACGCGCTGGGCGACCAGCCGCTGCCCCCGCTGCCGGTGGCCGCGCGCGAAGCCCCCGCTGGCGATGCGCTGAAATCCTTCCTCGGCCATTATCCGGGCCGGGTACTGATCGCCGCCGATTCACCCGGCCGCCGCGAGGCGCTGCTGGAAGTGCTGCAGGCCGCCGAGCTGAAGCCGCCGGTGGTGGCCGACCTGCCCAGCTTCCTCGCCGATGATGCGCGCTTCGCGATCGCGGTAGCACCACTGGAGGATGGCTTCGCGCTGGACGATCCGCGCATCGCGGTGCTGACCGAGCGCCAGCTGTTCCCCGAGCGCGCCGGCAGCACCCGGCGCACGCGCCGTGCCGGCCGCGAGCCGGAAGCGATCATCCGCGACCTCGGTGAACTGACCGAGGGCGCGCCGATCGTGCACGAGGATCATGGCGTCGGCCGCTATCGTGGCCTGATCGCGATGGACGTCGGCGGCATGCCCGGCGAGTTCCTCGAAATCGAATATGCCAAGGGCGACCGCCTGTATGTGCCGGTCGCCCAGCTGCACCTGATCAGCCGCTATTCCGGTGCGTCGGCGGAAACCGCGCCGCTGCATTCGCTCGGTGGCGAGCAGTGGAGCAAGGCCAAGCGCAAGGCCGCCGAGAAAGTACGCGACGTCGCCGCCGAACTGCTGGAGATCCAGGCCCGCCGCCAGGCGCGTGCCGGCCTGGCACTGCAGGTCGACCGCGCGATGTACGAGCCGTTCGCGGCCGGTTTCCCGTTCGAGGAGACGCCGGACCAGCTGGCCGCGATCGACGCCACCCTGCGCGACCTGGCCAGCAGCCAGCCGATGGACCGCGTGGTCTGCGGCGACGTCGGCTTCGGCAAGACCGAGGTGGCGGTGCGTGCGGCCTTTGCGGCCGCCAGTGCCGGCAAGCAGGTGGCTGTGCTGGTGCCGACCACGCTGCTGGCCGAACAGCATTACCGCAACTTCCGCGACCGCTTCGCCGATTACCCGCTGAAGGTCGAGGTGCTGTCGCGCTTCAAGACCACCAAGGAAATCAAGGCCGAGCTGGAAAAGGTCGCCGCCGGCACCATCGACGTGATCGTCGGTACCCATCGCCTGCTGCAGCCGGACGTGAAGTTCAAGGACCTGGGCATGGTCATCGTCGACGAGGAGCAGCGTTTCGGCGTACGCCAGAAGGAAGCGCTGAAGGCGCTGCGCGCCAACGTGCACCTGCTGACCCTGACCGCCACGCCGATTCCGCGCACGCTCAACATGGCCATGGCCGGCCTGCGCGACCTGTCGATCATCGCCACGCCGCCGCCGAACCGGCTGGCGGTGCAGACCTTCATCACCCAGTGGGACAACGCGCTGCTGCGCGAAGCCTTCCAGCGCGAGCTGGCGCGTGGTGGCCAGCTGTATTTCCTGCACAACGACGTGGAGAGCATCGGCCGCATGCAGCGCGAGCTGTCCGAGCTGGTGCCGGAGGCGCGCATCGGCATCGCCCATGGGCAGATGCCCGAGCGCGAGCTGGAAAAGGTGATGCTGGATTTCCAGAAGCAGCGCTTCAACGTGCTGCTGTCGACCACGATCATCGAGTCGGGCATCGACATCCCCAACGCCAATACCATCATCATCAACCGTGCGGACCGTTTCGGCCTGGCCCAGCTGCACCAGCTGCGTGGCCGCGTCGGACGTTCGCACCACCGCGCCTACGCGTACCTGATCACGCCCGACCGCCGCGCGATCACCCCCGACGCTGAGAAGCGCCTGGAAGCGATCGCCTCGATGGACGAGCTGGGCGCCGGCTTCACCCTGGCCACGCACGATCTGGAAATCCGCGGTGCCGGCGAACTGCTCGGCGAGGACCAGAGCGGGCAGATGGCCGAGGTCGGCTTCAGCCTGTACACCGAGCTGCTGGAGCGCGCGGTGCGCAGCATCAAGCAGGGCAAGCTGCCCGACCTTGATGCCGGCGAGGAAGTGCGTGGTGCCGAGGTCGAACTGCATGTGCCGGCACTGATCCCGGAAGACTACCTGCCGGACGTGCATACCCGCCTGACCCTGTACAAGCGTATTTCCAGCGCGCGCGACAGCGATGCGCTGCGCGAACTGCAGGTGGAGATGATCGATCGCTTCGGCCTGCTGCCTGATGCGGCCAAGCACCTGTTCGCCATCGCCGAGCTGAAGCTGAAGGCCAACACGCTGGGCATCCGCAAGCTGGACCTGGGCGAAAATGGTGGCCGCATCGTGTTCGAATCCAAGCCGAACATCGACCCGATGGCGGTGATCCAGCTGATCCAGAAGCAACCGAACCTGTACGCCATGGAAGGGCCCGACAAGCTGCGCATCAAGCACCCGCTGCCGTTGCCGGAAGACCGCTTCAACGCGGCCCGCGCCCTTCTGACCACCCTCGCCCCGGGTTGATCGCCCCCCGAACACCCCGCACCGGCCTCCACCCGGTGCGGGCGGATGACCATGTTTCCTGACGCCGTACCCGCCCCCGACCTGCTGCACGCGCAGGCCTGCCTGATCGATGCCCTCTCGATGTCGCTGCAGATGCGCGACGCCTACACCCGCCATCACTGCGACCGCGTCGGCCTGTTCGCGCAGCGGCTGGCCGCGCACTGCGATCTCGACGACGAGGCCTGTGCGCAGGTCGGCCTGGCCGCGCGCTTCCACGACATCGGCAAGATCGGCATTCCCGACGACGTACTGCTGGCACCACGCCGGCATACCGATGAGGAGCGCGCGATCATGCGCGAGCATCCGGTGCGCGGCGAGCACATCTTCCTGGCCACCGGCCGCAGCGACGCCGCGCCCGTGGCGCGGCTGATCCGCGCCCATCACGAAGCCTTCGATGGCAGCGGCTATCCCGATGGGCTGCGCGGCGAATCCATCCCGCTGGGCGCGCGCATCGTCACCATCGCCGATGCCTACGATGCGATGACTAGCGTGCGCCCGTACCGCGACGCGATGGAGCACGAAACCGCGTTGCGGATCATCGATTCGCAGTCTGGAGGGCTGGTGGATCCCTACGTGCTGCAGCGCTTCCATCGCATGCTGGCGCGGGAGCCGGAGCTGGCCTGAGATCTTCCGGAAGGTGAAACGACCCGTCGGTAGAGTCGACTGTCAGTCGACTGCTCTTCGTCCAGATCGCGAAAATCCCGCGCTGCGCGCGATAGTCGACTGACAGTCGACTCTACCAGTCGGCGCTGCGCTACCGGCCTGGAAGACAAAAGGCCCGGCATTTGCCGGGCCTTTCGCATCACGCAGTCACGGGTGATCGATTACCAGATCACCACGCGCTTGTCGTCGGCACGCACCATCGCGTCGCCGGCCTTGCACTGGAATGCAGCGGCATAGGACGGCATGTTCGACGGTGCGCCGTTGGCACGGAAGTTGGCCGGGGCGTGCGGATCGGTGTTCAGGCGGACGCGCAGCTCACCATCGGTGAAGTTGCGGCGCCACACGGTGGCCCAGTTCATGAAGAAGCGCTGGTCCTGGCTGTGGCCATCCACTTCGACATTCGCCTTCGGGTCTTCCTTCAGCGCCATCTGCAACGCGTCGTAGGCCACGGTCAGGCCGCCGAGGTCGCCGATGTTCTCGCCCAGGGTCAGCTTGCCCTTCACGAACACGCCCGGCACCGATTCATAGCCGTCGAACTGCGCGACCAGCTGGTCGGTACGCTCGGTGAAGGCCTTGCGGTCGGCGTCGGTCCACCAGTTGTCGAAGTTGCCGTTGGCGGCGAACTGGCTGCCCGAGTCGTCGTAGCCGTGCATCATCTCGTGGCCGATGACCGCACCGATGCCGCCGTAGTTCAGCGCCGGATCGGCCTTGGCGTCGAAGAACGGTGCCTGCAGAATCGCCGCCGGGAACACGATCTCGTTCTTGGTGGCGTTGTAGTACGCGTTGACGGTCTGCGGGGTCATGCCCCACTCGGTCTTGTCCACCGGCTTGCCGATCTTGTCCAGCATGTAGCGGTAGTTGAACGCACGCGCCGCCTGCATGTTGCCCAGGTAGCTGTCGCCGTTGGTCTGCAGGCCCGCCCAGTCACGCCACTTGTCGGGGTAACCGATCTTCGGGGTGAAGCTGGCCCACTTCTCCAGGGCCTTCTTCCTGGTTTCTTCGCCCATCCACGGCAGCTGCTCCAGGCGCGCCTTCAGCGCCTGCGACAGGTTTTCCACCAGGTGCTGCATGGCGACCTTCGACTCGGCCGGGAACACGGCGTCGACGTACAGCTGGCCCAGGGCCTCGCCCATGCCACCGTTGACCGACTCCAGCACGCGCTTCCAGCGCGGCTGCATTTCCTTCTGGCCACGCAGGGTGGTGCCATAGAAATCGAAGTTGGCCTTCTCGAACTGGCTGCTCAGGTACGGCGAGGCGTCGTCGATGGTGTGGAAGCGCAGGTAGGCCTGCCAGGTGCTGGCCGGCACATCGGCCAGCATCTTGTCCATTTCAGCGAAGAAGCCCGGCTGGGCCAGCGAGAACTTCTGCGCGGCCGGCACCTTGAGGGTCTCGAACAGCGCGGTCCAGCTGAAGTTCGGGGTCAGCTTGTCGGCCTCAGCCGCGCTGAGCGGGTTGTAGCGCTTGGCCGGGTCACGCATTTCGATGCGCGACATCGAGGCCTTGGCCAGGCGGGTTTCGAAGGCCATCACGGCCTTCGCCTGCTCGGCGGCCTGCGCCGCGTCCACGCCGGACAGGGTCAGCACCTGTGCGATATAGGCCACGTAGGCGTCGCGGATCTTGGCCTGCGCATCGTCGAAGTAGTAGCCCTTCTCCGGCAGGCCCAGGCCACCCTGGCCGACGTAGGCGATGACGTTGGCCGAATCCTTGTAGTCGGCATTGGCGAACAGCGAGAACAGCACGCCCTTGCCCTCGGCCTGGCTGTCGCGCAGGTACCGGGTGATGGCGGCGGTGTCGTTCAGCGCGGTGATCTTGTCCAGCTGCGGCTGCAGCGGCGCCAGGCCGGCAGCTTCGATCTTCGCTTCATCGTTGCCGGTCTTCCAGATGTCACCGATCTTCGCTTCCACCGAGCCCGCCTTGGCCTGGCTGGCGGCGGCCTGCTGCACCAGCGCGTGCTGCACTTCCAGCGAGCGCTCGCGCAGGATCTCGAAGCTGCCCCAGGTGGTCTGGTCGCCCGGCACCGGGTTGGCCTTCAGCCACTTGCTGTTGACGAAACCATTGAGGTCGGTACAGGCCGGAATGGCCGGATCGAGGTCGGCGCTGTTGAGCGAGATCAGCGGCGTCTTGATCTGCGACAGGTCGAAGGCCGGCTTGGCGTCGGCACTGGCCGCCGGGGCGGTTTCGTTCTTGCCACAGGCCGCCAGTGAGGCAGCGATGGCGATGGTCAGGCCCAGCGGGACCAGGTTGCGGACGTTCATGAGGCTCTCCTGCGGGTAATTTCACAGGGTAGCCGCGGGAGCGACGCTGGGGACCGGCCAAAGGTCACGAGCGCATGGCGCGGCTCCGTCTGCATGCCGCTATGCTCTGGCTTCCGCGATCACTGGACTTCATGACCATGGACGAAGCTGCGCTGCTGCAGGCCATCGACGCTTGTGAGTGTCTGTTCTTGGCGGGCATCGGCGAGCCGGAAGCGAATCGTCTGCGCCTGGTCGTCGAGGAAGGCCTGGTGGTCGGAAAGCCCTCCCGTGTGGAGCTCGCTCATGGACGTTCAATCGATGATGCGCGTGCGATAGAGGTGATGCCCCACTCGCAGCGTTTTGAGCTGATCTGGGACCACTACATCAGCTACGCCGTGCACAACGAGTCCTACCAGAGCTGGGACGACGCCGAAACCTGGAGCGGCAACCTGTTCCGCCGCTACAGCCGTTCGAAATTCCTCGATTCTCTGGACCATGCCACCTTTGCCGATGTCAGTTACCCGGGCCCATTCACGCACTATCAGGTGATATGCCAGGAACACGTCATCGACATTGCCGCGTTGCAGCCGCCGAAGGTGCGCCGCATGGATCCCTCGTAGCTGGCTGATGCAGCCCCCATGGCTTGGCTCTACCGGGTTGCGACAGCGCCGGCCGAGCGTGGGCTCGGCTCGACAAAAGCGAAGGCCGGCTTGCGCCGGCCTTGTGCTTCTTACTTCGCCTTGCCCTGGTTGGCCACGGCTTCGGCGGCCTTGCGCGCTGCTTCCGGGTCGCCCAGGTAGCGGAACGACTGCACGGTCAGGTCGTCGTTCAGTTCGAACAGCAGCGGGATGCCGGTCGGGATGTTCAGCTCGAGGATCTCCTCGCGCGAGACATTGTTGAGGTACTTGTACAGCGCGCGCAGCGAGTTGCCGTGGGCAGTGACCAGCACGGTCTTGCCATCCTTCAGCTGCGGCGCGATGGCGTCGTGCCAGTACGGCAGCACGCGGTCCAGGGTGGTGGCCAGCGACTCGGTGCCCGGCAGCGCGTTGCGGTCCAGACCGGCGTAGCGGCGGTCATGGATCGGGTGGCCCGGATCTTCCAGGTCCATCGGCGGCGGCGGGATGTCGTACGAACGGCGCCAGACCTTGACCTGCTCTTCGCCGTGCTTGGCCGCGGTCTCGGCCTTGTCCAGCCCCTGCAGGCCGCCGTAGTGCCGCTCGTTGAGGCGCCAGGACTTGTTCACCGGCAGCCAGTCCTGCTCCAGCTCGGCCAGCGCACCCTGCAGGGTGTGGATGGCACGCTTGAGCACGGAGGTGTGGGCGACGTCGAACTGCAGGCCTTCCTCGCGCATCAGGCGACCGGCGGCGGCCGCTTCCCGGCGCCCCTGCTCGGTCAGGTCGACATCGACCCAGCCGGTGAAGCGGTTGTCCAGGTTCCACTGGCTCTGGCCATGGCGCAACAGTACGAGTTTACGGGTCACTGCAGGGTCTCCAACGCGAGGAAAGGCAGGCCGCCATTGTAGCCCGGCCGCCGCTCACCGGGCCGTGGCGCCGCCCGTGCGATGCTGTGACCGATGAATACGGTGATCGATCCCGGATGTTGGGAAGGCAGCGTCTCCGCGGCACGCGCGCAGCAGCTCCAGCTGGCCGGCCGCGTGGAGCGCCAGGACCGCCTGCCACGCGAAGTCCGTTGGCTGGCCGGGCTGGATGTTGGCTTTGAAGACGACGGCGCCATCACCCGCGCCGCGGCGGTACTGCTGGACGTGGAGACGCTGAAGCCCGTGGCGCAGGAGATCGCGCGCATCCCCACGGTGATGCCCTACATCCCCGGTCTGCTCAGCTTCCGCGAGCTGCCGGCACTGCTGGCCGCGCTGGCGCTGCTGCCGCGCACGCCGGACCTGGTGTTCGTCGATGGCCATGGCATCAGCCATCCGCGCCGGCTGGGCGTGGCCGCGCATCTGGGCGTGGTCACCGACCTGCCCAGCATCGGCGTGGCCAAGTCAAAGCTGGTGGGCCGGTTCGTCGAACCGGGCGCCGAGGCCGGTGCACATGCGCCGCTGCAGGATGGCGACGAACAACTGGGCTGGGTGCTGCGCAGCAAGGTGCGCTGCAAGCCGCTGTTCGTGGCCGGCGGCCATCGGGTCAGTGCCGATACCGCGCTGGACTGGGTGCAGCGCACGCTGCGCGGTTACCGGCTGCCGGAACCGACCCGGCTGGCGGATCGGCTGGCCTCGCGACGCGACGAATGACCGCACCGGGCATTCCCCGGTGCGGCTTTCATTTTCATTCAATGATGCACGTGGCCGCGATGGCCCTGCGCGTCCTCACCGTGGTCGTGGCCTTCATGGCCCTGCTGCGCGCCGCCCTTGGCCGACGCCGGTCCAGCGCAGGCTTCACCACAGTGGTCCGCTTCGATCTGCAGCGTCACGTGCTCGATGCCGAAGTCATCGTGCAGGCGCCCGCCCAGCTCACGGCGCAGCGCATCGGCGTCGGTGCCGTCGCGCATCACGATGTGCGCGGTCAGCGCCGGCGTGCTGGAGGCCAGCGCCCACACATGCAGGTCATGCACGTCCAGCACCGCAGCATGACCGGACAGGCTGTCGCGCACCTTGGCCACGTCCATGCCCTTGGGCACGCCTTCCAGCAGCACGTTGATCGCCTCGCGCATCAGCACGTAGGTGCGCGGCAGTACCCACAGGCCGATCAGCACCGCCAGGATCGGGTCGATCGGCTTCCAGCCGGTCCACTTGATCAACAACGCACCGGCGATCACCGCCACCGAGCCAAGCATGTCCGCCCACACTTCCAGGTAGGCGCCCTTCACGTTCAGGCTCTCGCCGCTGCCGGCCTGCAGCAGGCGCATCGAGATCAGGTTGATGACCAGGCCTGCGGCGGCGATCACCAGCATGCCCGAAGATGCGATCTCCTGCGGTTCGCGGAAACGACCGATCGCCTCCCACAGGATGTAGGCGGCGACCACGAACAGCATGGCGCCGTTGATCATCGCGCCCAGCGCTTCCAGGCGTGCATAGCCGTAGGTGCGGCGCGCGTCCGGCGGGCGTCGGCTCAACCGCACCGCGACCAGCGCGATCATCAGTGCCAGTGCATCGGTGGCCATGTGTGCCGCGTCGGACAGCAGCGCCAGGCTGTTGGTCCAGAACGCGCCCACCACCTCGATGACGAGGAAGGTGGAGGTCAGGCCGAGCGCCCACCACAAGGGTTTCTCGTGGCGGATCTGGGACGGCAGGTGATCGTGGTCGTGGCCCATGGCAACAGCTCCTTTGCGATGCGGTGCAGGCTACGCCGTGCTGGCGGGGGAGACTATTACGGTGTTTATAACATTGCAGCCCAGGCGATCCCTCACCGGGCAAGGCCCGGCGCTACCGGAGCGTGGCCGGCAGCGCCAGGCCTGGCCTGGCGACCGCAGCGGACCGGCGTCCGCGTGCGGTCAGAACCCGAAGCGCAGGCTGGCCCAGTAGGCGCGGCCCGGTTCGTTGTAGGTCGCCGCACCGGCATCGCTGCTGTTGGCCTCGCGGAACAGGCGCTTGTCGGCCAGGTTGTTCACGCCGAAGCCGAAGCTGACCGTCTCGGTCACCCTGTAGCGCGCGCTCACGCCCCAGATGTTGTAGGCACCGCGGTCCTGCAGCGCGATCGAGGGATCGCAGCTGCCGGTGCAGCGCGGATCATTGTTGATGTTGGCGGTGGCCGGCTTCTGCTTGCCGTAGAACGTGCCGGTCAGCAGCACCGACAGCTTGTCGGTGGCCTGCCAGTCCAGCATCGTGTTGACGGTGTACTTCGGGATCACCGACAGCGGCTGGCCGGTGCTCTTGTTCTCGTTTTCCACCATGTAGGTGAAGTTGTTGCTCCATTTCAGGCGATTGCCCTGCTCGCCCAGCAGCGGGATCACCAGGTTGCCTTCAAGCCCCTGCACGATCGCCTTGGGCGCGTTCTCCCAGCGGAAGATGCGGCCCTTGGAGTCGGCGGTCAGGCCAACCTGGGTGTAGCCGGCCTGGATCTTGTCCTTGTAGTCGTTGTGGAAGTAGGTCAACGAGGCCTGCCAGCCGCTCTGCGGTGCCCACTCGATGCCCAGTTCCTTGTTCAGGCTGGTTTCCGCCTTCAGGTCCGCGTTGCCGCGCATGTAGCAACCGGCACCCAGGCTCGGCAGTGCATTCGGGCAGCCGTTGCCACGGGTGTAGTACAGATAGTCCGGATTGGACTGGTACAGGTTCGGCGCCTTGAACGCGCGGGCGATGCCGCCCTTCACCACCCAGTCGCTGTTGATGCGGAACTGCGCATTGAGGCTGGGGCTGGTGTTGTTGCCGAACTGGCTGTGGTGGTCGAAGCGCAGGCCCGGGGTGACGATCCAGCGCTCACCCAGGTAGATGTTGTCTTCGACGAACACTGCGGTGGTCTGCGCGTCGGCCTTGCCCCGCGCGCGATCGGCCGACAGCCCCGGGATACCGCCGCCGCTGCTGCTGGACTGGCTCATCGAGTACGGGTCGGTCAGGCGGCTGTCCAGGTATTCAAAGCCCAGCGTCCAGATGTTCTCGGCGCTGCCCAGCGAGGTCGGGAAGCTCACTTCGCCATCCAGCTGGTAGTTGCGCAGGCGCGAGGTCGACCAGTCGGTGCCGTTGAAGCTGCCTTCCGGGCCACCGGCCAGGCCTTCATTGATGCGCGAGTTGTTGACCGCTTCCACCGCGGCGGTCACCCGCGAGGTCACGTCGCCCCAGCGGCCGCGATGGGTGATCGCGCCGGTGTTGCGGTACATGCGGTTGGTTTCCGCTTCGCCTTCGGCCAGCGCCGCCAGGTCAACGCCGGTCGAGGTACCGGTAGTGCTGACCGCGCGGTCACCGGCGTAGATGTTGCCCTGGCGGCTGGTGCCGGCTTCGAACTCCACCACCTGGTCGGCGGTGATGTCCCAGCGCAGCAACGCGTTGACGTCGCGGTTCTTGACACCCTCGCGGCCAGCCGGCGGCACCGCGTTCGGGTTGGTGGCGTACTGGCGGTTGAGGTCCAGTGAGTCGGCGTCGGTCTTGTTGAGGTTGCCGTACAGGCGGAACGACAGGGTGTCGGTCATCGGCCCGCTCAGCTGCAGGCCGACGCGCTCGCTGCCGCCTTCGGCGCTGTGCTCGGGCACCAGGCCATACAGGTCGACCGCTCCGGTCAGGTCGCCGGTCGGGCGCTTGGTGATGATGTTGACCACGCCGCCGGACGCACCGGAGCCATAGCGTGCCGCCGCAGGGCCGCGCAGCACTTCGATGCGCTCGATCATTTCCGCCGGCACCCAGTTGGTATCACCGCGGGTATTGCGCTCACCGCTACGGCCCATGCGCACGGCATCACGCGCACCGATGCGCTTGCCGTCGACCAGGATCAGGGTGTTTTCCGGGCCCATGCCACGCAGGTCGATCTGGCGGTTGTTGCCGTACTGGCCCGAGGCGCTGTTGCCGGTGAGGTTGACGCCCGGCATGGTGCGCAGCAGCTCGGCGATGTCGTTGGCCGGCGGGCGCTTGGCGATGTCCTCGGCGGTGATGGTCGAGGTACCCAGTGCCTGGCGGGCAATCTGCGAGGCGGTGACATGCACCGTGTCGATATCGGTGGCATCGGTTTCGGCCTGGGCGGTCAGGGCGCTTCCCGCCAGCAGGGCGGCAACGGCGAGCGCCAGCGGGCGCGGCGAAAGGACAACGGCAGGAGACATGATCTGGACCTTCTGGCAGGGCAACGGGGCCTCTGGCAAAGGGCTTGAGGCAACGACGAGGGGGAGGCGGAGCGTCGCTGCAGTCGCCTGCGGGCCGATCCGTGCGCGCATTCTCCCATCAATGCGAGTGATTCTCAAATGCGTTCACTCATTGCCGCCGCGGCGCCGACGTGCTTTGCGCGCCGTGCAACCCTGCATCGCGCATAAACTGACCGGCCAACCCGCCATCAACCGTGCGCCACCGCGGCCGATACCCGTGGTTTGCCGTACGCAGTCAGAGATCGACGTGGAACCACCCCAACTGGACGATGCCAGCCAACCGCTGGCCGAGGCCTGGCAGCACTGCCTGCAACAGGCCGGCCCTGCCGCCACCGCGCTGCTGCACGCCGCCGCCGCCGATGCCCCGCCGGCGCTGGCCCAACGCTTCTACGAGGTACTGCTGCAGGACGGGCGTGCACGCCGCTTCCTGTCCCACGACCAGGTCAAGCAGCGCCTGCAGCCGGCCATGCAGCGCTGGCTGGTGCAGTTGCTGACCACCAATGCCGACGGTATTGCCGGCGCCGTTGCCTCGCAGCGGGTGATCGGCGATGTGCATGCCCGGGTCGGTATTCCGGTCGACCTGGTCACCCGCGGCGCGCGCGTGCTCAAGCACGAACTGTTCGTGCGCCTGCACGACGACGCGCCCGACAGTGCCACTGCGTTCGCCGCCATCGACTGCCTCAGCGCGATCATGGACATCGCCATGGAAGGCATGACCCTGGCCTATACCCATGCACGCGAGCGCTCGACCCGCGCCGATGCGGCGTACCGGCTGTTCTCGCTGGTGCAGAACGTCGGCACCGAACGCGAACGCCAGCGCGCACTGCTGCTGGACTGGGAGAACGCCCTGCTCTACGCGCTCGCTGGCCACGTACAGGCCAGCGACAGCGCCAGCCTGGCCACTTCCGAGTTCGGCCTGTGGTTCACCCACAAGGGCATCCCCAGCTTCGGCGAGAGCAGCGAGACCCGGCAGGTCGGCCAGCTGATGGCCCGCATCGACAGCAACTTGCAGCGGGCGAGCAACGATGCCCCGGCACAACGACTGGCGGTGCTGCCGGCCATCCGCGAGGACCTGGCCGCCATCCGCACCCTGATGACGCTGCTGTTCGAGCGCATCGGCGAGCTGGATGCCGGCAGCGATGCGCTGACCAACCTGCTCAACCGCCGCTTCCTGCCTACCGTGCTGCGCCGGGAGATCGAGCTGGCCACGCGCAACCGCACGCCGTTCTCGCTGCTGCTGCTCGACCTGGATCACTTCAAGGCGATCAACGACGGCCACGGCCACGACGCCGGGGACCGCGCGCTGCAGCACGTCGCCGGCCTGCTCGGCCAGCTGACCCGCGGCAGTGACTACCTGTTCCGCTATGGCGGCGAGGAGTTCGTGGTGGTGCTGGTCGCGGCCAGCGAATCACAGGCCGCGGTGATCGCCGAAAGCCTGCGGCGGCAGATCGCGCAGTCACCGGTGGCATTGGCCAACGGCCAGGTACTGGCACTGACCGCCAGCATCGGCGTAGCCGGCCATGACGGCCACCCGGACTACGAGCGGCTGATGGCACGGGCCGATGCGGCGATGTACGAGGCCAAGCGCAGCGGCCGCAACCGCGTGGTAGTGGCCAGCGCGGACCTTGAGGAAGCACCGGGACGGCGTGCACTGCAGCGATGACGACAGGACAGGTAGAGTCCACCGCTGGTCGACTATCGCACGCAGCGCGGGATTTTTCGCACGCGGGGCGAAGAGCAGTCGACTGACAGTCGACTCTACCGACAGTCGACTCTACCGGTTCGCCCGCCAGCCGATGCATTGGACGCCACCACCCGCCATGCTGCCCACCACAGCAGCGCCAGTGCCGCGATGCCTGCACCCAGCAGGCACACGGCAGGCCAGCCATGCCGGGCCTGCATCCAGGGCCCGGCAGCCGCACCGGCACCACTGCCCACTGCATAGAACAGCATGTACAACGCCACCAGGCGTCCATGCTGTTCTGCCGGTGCACGCAGCAGCAGCGCCTGGTTCGATACGTGCAGTGCCTGCCCACCGAGGTCGAGCACGATCACGCCCAGCAGCAGCAACGACAGCGACTGCGGCAGGCCCAGCAGCGGCCACCACGCGGCCAGCATCAGCAGCAGCGCGCCAAGACTGACCCGACCGGCGAAACCGCGGTCCATCCAGTGCCCGACCCGCGCCGCCATCAAGGCGCCCACTACGCCGGCCAGGCCCAGTGCGCCGATGGCCGCGGTGGACCACTGCAACGGCGGCGCCGACAGCGGCAGCGGCACCGCCGCCCAGAACACGTTGAGGCCAGCAAACAGCAGCAATGCCAGCGGCCCACGCTCGCGCAGCGCGCGGTCCCGGCGCAGCATGCCCAGCATCGAACCCAGCAGTTCGCGCCAGCGCGGTGGTACCGCCGGCACCGGCACCGCCGGCAGACGCCGCCACAGCAGCACGGCCAGGGCCGCCATCAGCGCTGCCGACAGCAGATAGACCGCCCGCCAGCCGACGGTGGCCGCGACCGCGCCCGATACAACGCGCGCCAGCAACAGGCCGATGAACACGCCGCCCTGCACCACGCCCACCAGGCGCCCGCGCTGCTCGGGCGGCGCAAGCGTGGCGGTATAGGCGATCAAGCCCTGGGTCAGCGCGGTGCCCAACAGCCCGGCCAGCAGCATGCCCGACAACAGCCAACCGGCCGTGCGTGCCGCTGCCAGCCACAGCAGGGCCAGCACCAGCGCCATCAACTGCATCCGCAGCAGGCGTCGCCGGTCACCGCGATCGGCGAGCGGCAGCAGGCCCAGCAATGCCAGCACACTGCCGGCCTGGGTTGCCGCCAACACTGCGCCCGCCACGGCACGGTCCAGTGCGAAGGCCTGTGCCAGCCGATCCAGCAGCGGTTGCGCGTAATAGACGTTGGCAACGCTGGCGCCGGCCGCGACCGCGAGCAGGGTCAGCAATGGGCGGGACATCGATGCGCTCATGGTGTAGTTGCAATTTGAAACTTGATGCAGGCTATCGTCATTGGTTTTAAACTGCAACCACATTCGGAGGCCACAGCATGCACGCCGACAGTCCCTGCCCCGTTGCCCGCAGCGCCGACCTGCTCGGTGATCGCTGGGCACTGCTGGTGATCCGCGATGCCTTCGACGGCGTCACGCGCTTTGGCGACTTCCAGCGCAGCCTCGGCGCGGCGCGCAACATCCTCAGCGATCGCCTGCGCAGGCTGGTCGAGGCCGGCATCCTGCAACTGCAACCGGCCTCCGATGGCTCGGCCTACCAGGAATACGTGCTCACCCACGCCGGCCAGGAACTGTTCCCGCTGCTGGTCGCGCTGCGCCAGTGGGGAGAACGCCATCGCTTCAGCGCCGGTGAAGCCCATTCGCAGTTGATCGAATCCAGCACGCGGCGACCACTGCCCTACATGCAGCCACACGGGCGCGACGGTCAGCCGCTGCAGGCCGCCGCCACCCGCGTGCGCAAGCTCAAGGACGACCGGCGCGGCGCCTGATCCGCCCATTCGCGCACACCACGATCGGGCCGCGCCGGTTAGCATCGGAGGTTTCCGCCGCCGGACGCCGCCGATGCCGCGCTATCGCCCTTTCCTGCTGACCGCCCTGCTGTTGCCGCTGCTGGCCTGCGCCACAGCAACCACGCAGGCCCGCGAGGTTGCCGCGCCCGCCGACCACGTGCAGGCCGATGGCCCCTATGTATTCCGCCAGGGCGACCAGCTGCAGGCCAAGTGGATCTGCGACGACAAGGTCGAGTCGCGCTCGCTGGCCATCAACACGACGGGCACCGATATCGCGCCGCGCTGTGGCTACGAACACACCGTGCACGTGGCCGCGCCGAATGCGGCCTCGGTCTCCGTGCTGCCGGCCGCGCCGCGCATCGTCGCGCTGTCGGATATCCATGGCCAGTACGGGCTGCTGGTGCGCCTGCTGCGCGCCCACCAGGTCATCGACGCGCAGGATCGCTGGGCCCTGGGCAAGGACACGCTGGTCATCGCTGGCGATGTATTCGACCGCGGCCCGCAGGTGACCGAGGCGTTCTGGCTGCTGTACGGCCTGCAGCAGCAGGCCGCCGCCGCCGGTGGCGCAGTGCACTTCGTGCTAGGCAACCACGAAACCATGGTGCTGTACGACGACCTGCGCTACGTCAACCCGAAGTACCTGCGCAGCGCCCAGCTGCTGGGCCGCAGCTACCCGCAACTGTATGGCGCCGACTCGGTGATCGGGCAGTGGCTGCGCACCCGCCCGGTGCTGCTGAAGATCGGCGATACCCTGTTCCTGCATGGCGGCATCTCGCCCGAAGCGGTGCAGCTGGCGCTGGACCCGGCACGCACCAATGCGGCCTATCAGGCCTCTCTGGGCCTGCCCAAGGCCGAAGTGAAGGCCGACCCGACCACCGCACCGCTGTATGACGGCAAGACCAGCCCGATCTGGTACCGCGGCTACTTCGATGGCCGCCTCGACACAGCGGGGGTACAGGCCGTGCTCGACCGCCTGCAGCTCACGCGCATCGTGGTTGGCCATACCTCGATGCCACACGTCAGCAGCTTCCACGGCGACCGCGTGATCGCCATCGACAGCAGCATCAAGAACGGCGAGAACGGCGAACTGCTGTTCATCGAGGATGGCAGGCTCAGCCGCGGCCTGCTGGACGGCTCACGGGTGCCGCTGGCACTGGGTGAGCCGGGCCTGCAGGACTGAATGGCGGGACAGCGCGACGGTGCCGGGAGGTGCCGGCGCGCTCCACCTTCACCCGGTTTGCGGCTACCCTCGGCAGCCGAGAGGCCCACCCCGTCCACCCGCTGGGCCCGACCGTTACAGGAGCTCCCCGCGCATGCGCGTTCTGATTGCTGAAGACGACCCGGACATCGCCTCCGGCCTGTGCGCCTCGCTGCGCCGGCAGGGGCATGTGGTCGACCACGTCGACAACGGCGCGCACGCCGACGCCGCGCTGGGTTCGACCCAATACGCGCTGCTGGTGCTGGACCTGGGCCTGCCACAGCTGGATGGCCGCGACGTGCTGCAGCGCCTGCGCCAGCGCGGCGATGGCCTGGCGGTACTGGTGGTGACCGCCCGCGACGGCCTGGCCGAACGCGTGCGCGTGCTCGACCTCGGTGCCGACGACTACCTGGTCAAGCCATTCGCACTGGACGAATTCGAAGCCCGCGTGCGCGCACAGCTGCGCCGCGTGACCAGCAATGGCAACCCGGACCTGCGCATCGGCCGCCTGCGCATCGATCTGGCCGGGCATCGGGTGTGGATCGACGACCAGTCGCTGGAACTGACCGCACGCGAGTTCGGCCTGCTGTCGGCACTGGCGGTACGCGCCGAGCGCATCGTCTCGCGCGCACAGCTGGTGGAGGCGCTGTGCGACTGGGGCCAGGACCTGACCGACAACGGCCTGGACATCGCCCTGCACCGCCTGCGCCGCAAGCTGCAGCCCGGCGGCATGGGCATCCGCACCGTGCGCGGACTGGGCTACATGCTGGAAGACGCGCAGGACGACAGCGCCCCGTGATCAGTGGCCCCCCCAGCCTGCGCCGGCGCCTGCTCGCCTTCCTGGCGTTGCCGATGCTGGGCCTGCTTACCTTCAATACGATCCTGGCCTATTACGTTGCGTTGGATTATTCCAACCGCATCCACGACCGTAACCTGATCGACGACACGCACTCGTTCGCGCAGATGCTGAGCACCATGCCGGTGACCAGCGACCTGTCTCCGCAGGCGCGCTTCCTGATCGAATACGAGCCCGACGGCCATCGCTATTTCAACGTGGACAGCAGCCGCCAGGGGACACTCAGCGGCAATGCGGATTTCAGTGCCTACGCGCCTTCGCAGGAATGCACCGGCGTGGACCCCACCCTGTACGATGGCATTCTCAACGGCCAGCCGGTGCGCATGGCCACCGTCTGCACGCGTGCGATGAACGATCCGCAGGACCAGCTGGCGGTGACGGTGGCCGAAAGCATGGCCGAACGACGCCAGCGCGCGCGCGAGATCCTGATGATCATCATCCCGCTGATGACCATGCTGGCGCTGGGCACCGCCGCGCTGGTCTGGTTCGGGGTGACCCATGGCCTGCGCATCCTGACCCCGCTGAGGACCCGCCTGGCGCAGCGCCGCGGCGAACTGGCACCGATCTCCGATGCCGACGTGCCCGAAGAGATCCAGCCGCTGATCAGCACCATCGACGATCTGTTCGCGCGCCAGGCGGAAATGATCACGCTGCAGAACCGTTTCATCGCCGATGCCGCGCACCAGCTGCGCTCGCCGTTGGCCGGCATGGCCCTGCACGTGGACCAGGCACTGGCACATGGCGACCCGGACACGGTGCGCGAGGCATTGCAGCACATCCGCCGGCTCAACCAGCGCACCGCCCGGGTCAGCACCCAGCTGCTCGCACTGAGCCGGGCGCAGACCGTGCCCGATACCGTGGAGGCACTGGACCTGTGCGAGCTGGTGCCGCAGTGGGTCGGCATGCGCGTGCCCGAAGCGATCCGCGATGGCATCGATCTGGGCTACCGCGGCAGCCCCCACCCGCTGCGCGTGCTCGGCAATGGTGCCCAGCTGCAGGAAGCACTGGACAACCTGATCGACAATGCGCTGCGCTATGCCGGCCGCGATGCGACCGTCACGGTCGGCGTGCATGCGCTGGATGACAATGACGTCGAACTGTACGTGGAGGACAACGGCCCCGGCGTGCCCGAGGACGTGATGCCACGGCTGGGCGAGCGCTTCTTCCGAGCGCCTGGCACCGCAGCCAGCGGCACCGGCCTGGGCCTGGCCATCGCGCACGAAGCGGTGGAGCATTCCGGCGGCCGCCTGACCTTCCTCAACCGCGCCGGTGGGGGCCTGAAGGTCGCCATCACACTGCCGCTGCTGAAGGCCCCCTGACCCGTACCGGGGCGCTGAAAGGCTGGCGAAAATCGCGCTTGCGATCCTGACCATCCCCACTGCCGTCCCGGAGCCGCCAGGTGACCGAATCGCACGACTTCTTCCTCCCCGGTGGCCCGCAGGGCGTGCTGCTGGTCCACGGCCTGACCGGCACCCCGGCGGAAATGCGCATGCTGGGCAAGGGCCTGAACAACGCCGGCTTCACCGTACACGGCGTGCAGTTGCCCGGCCATTGCGGCACCGTGGATGACCTGCTGGCGACCACCTGGGAACAGTGGTACCAGGGCGTGGAAGATGCAGCGGCGAGCCTGCGTGGCAAGGTCGACCAGTTGTTCGTCGGCGGCCTGTCGATGGGCGCGGTACTGGCGCTGGCGCTGGCTGCACGCCGCCCCGAATGGGTGTCCGGCGTCGGCGTGTATGGCGCCACCTTCCGCTACGACGGCTGGAACATTCCCGCCGTGGCCCGCCTGTCGTTCCTGCTGCCGTGGTTCAAGCGCTTCAACATCGGCCGCGACCGCATGTTCATGGAAGAACCGCCCTATGGCCTGCGTGACGAGCGCCTGCGTGCGCAGGTCAGTGCCGCCATGCTGTCCGGCGACAGCGCCGCGGCCGGCCTGCCGGGCAACCCCTGGCACGCGCTGGCCGAGATGCGCGCCCTGAGCAACTGGACCCGCCGCCACCTGCACCAGGTCACCGCACCGTGCCTGGTGATGCACGCCCGCGAAGACGACGTGGCCAGCATGGGCAACGCTGAACTGGTGATATCGAGGGTCAGCGGTCCGAAGGAACTGGTGGTGCTGGAAGACAGCTACCACATGATCACGATCGACCGCGAACGCCGCGAGGTGATCCGCCGCAGCGCGCGTTTCTTCACCGAAATCGGTGAACGCAGCGGCGTGCTCAAGGCGGTGGCCTGAGATGGGGGCACTCGCCACGCTGCTGTGGCTGGCCAATGTGGTGCTCGATACCGGTGGCCAGCTCGCCTTCAAGGCCGCCGCCAGCGACCCGCAGGATGGCGAAGGACTGCAACGCTGGAAACACATGCTCAGCCGCCCCTGGCTGTGGATCGGCATCGCCTGCTACGTGCTTGAGTTCGTTGCCTGGATCGCGTTCCTGTCGCTGGTGCCGTTGTCCAAGGGCGTGCTGCTGGGCTCGATCAACATCGTCGCGCTGATGATCGCCGGCCGCATCCTGTTCCGCGAAAAGCTCACGCCATTGCGGGTGACCGGCATGCTGCTGGTCACGGCGGGCGTGGCGGTGGTGGGGGCCGGCTCATGAGGCGCCTGTATGTGATCGGCTTTCCCCTGCTGATGGCCTTCGACACGCTGGCCCAGCTGTGCTTCAAGTACGCCGGTGACGCCGCGCTGCCGGTCGAGGCCAACACCGCGTGGCTGTTGCGCGTGCTGTCGCAGCCGTGGGTATACGGCGCGGTCCTCGGCTACATCGGCGCGTTCTTCACCTGGATGAGCCTGCTGCGCCATGCGCCGATCGGCCCGGCGTTCGCGGCCTCGCACCTGGAGGTGATCAGTGTGCTGCTGCTGTCGGCCTGGCTGCTGAAAGAGCCGCTGACCCTGCATCACCTTGTCGGTGCGGTACTGATCGTGGCTGGCATCGTCTGCCTCGGCCGCGCCGAAGCGGATGATCCGCACAGCCCCGCCGACAGCACTTCGTGAGCGGGCTGCGATGAGCCTGTTCGCGCGCGAACTGCCGCCGACCGCTGGCCTGCCGATGCAGGCCAGCGACTTCCTTCCCGGCGGCGGCGACCTGCGCGACATCCTGGCCACCCAGCTCGGCACACCGCCGCTGCAGCTGACCTGTTCCGGCACCCACGCGCTGCTGATCGCGCTGCGCACCCTGCGCAAGCGCGCGCCCAAGCGCGATACCGTGATCCTGCCGGCCTATACCTGTCCGCTGGTGCCGATCGCGGTACACAGCCTCGGCCTGCGCGTGCAGCTGTGCGATACCCGGCGTGGCCATTTCGACTTTGATCCGGCACAGCTCTCGCGCCTGGCCGACGCGCGGACGCTGGCGATCCTGCCCACCCACCTCGGCGGGCGCATCGCCGATGTCGAACGGGCCTGCGAGGTCGCACGCGGCGCCGGCGCCTGGGTGATCGAAGATGCCGCACAGGCGCTGGGTGCACGGGTCGGCAACAGCAGCGTGGGCCTGCGTGGCGACATCGGATTCTTCAGCCTGGCCGCCGGCAAGGGGCTGAGCCTGCATGAAGGCGGCCTGCTGGTCAGCCGCGATGACGAGCTGCGCGCCGCGCTGGCCGAACATGCCGCCGAACAGGTACGTTTCAGCCTGCGCTGGGAGCTGCTCCGCAGCGTGCAGCTGCTGGGTCTTGCCGCCTGTTACCGCCCCTCGCTGCTGTCGCTGGTGTACGGCAATCCGCTGCGCAGCGCCCTGCAACGCGGCGATCTGGAAGACGCGGTCGGAGACATTTTCCCGCTGGACATCCCCCAGCACCGGGTCAGCCAGTGGCGGCAGAACGTGGGCGCCCACGCTGCACGGCGGCTGCCTGCGTTCCTGCAGGCCGGGCGCCTGCGCGCACTGCAGCTGCGTGTGCAGCTGGCACAGCTGCCGGCGGTGGAGGTGGTCGATGGCCTGGCCGGCACCGGCGGCACCTGGCCGATGCTGATGCTGCTGCTGCCCAGCCAGCGCGCGCGCGATGCCGCACTGGACGAACTGTGGCCGCGCGGCCTCGGTGCCAGCCGCATGTTCATCCATGCCCTGCCCGACTACGCCTACCTGCGTGGCATCGTGCCGCAGGACGACATGCCGAACGCGCGCGACTTCGCCGCACGCATGCTGACCCTCGGCAACAGCGCCTGGCAGACCCGGGAAGAGACCGCGCAGATCCTGCGGGCGCTGGCCGCTGCGCAGCCCTGAAAGCGCGGTTTTCACGGCATCACGCCCATTCAGCACGCTCGATTCCTGAACACTTTCCCCACCCGGCGGTGCAGGCTTTCAACAGGAAAGGAACGAGAAAGGCTGCCTGCCTACATTGAGCCTGCCCCGGCATCGTGCCGGACGTTTCTTTCATCGACGGACCTGCCCATGCACTGGAGCATCCTGTGTGACTTCGATGGCACCATCAGCCTCGAAGATGTCATCGACTCGCTGCTGGAGAAGTACGGCCAGCCGGGCTGGCAGCAACTGGAAGACCAGTGGAAGGCGGGAAAGATCGGCTCGCGTGAATGCATGCAGGGCCAGGTGCGGCTGTTGAAGCTGGACCCGGCCACGCTCGACGCGCACCTGGACCAGGTGCAGATCGATCCGGGCTTCGCCGCCTTTGTCAGCCGCGCCGAACAGCTGGGCGTGCCGCTGCGCATCGTCAGCGACGGGCTGGACTATGCGATCCACCGCATCCTCGCCAACCACGGCCTGTCGCGACTGCCGGTGGTGGCCAACCACCTGCGCTGGTGCGAAGACCATTGGGAACTGGAGTCGCCCTACCAGGCCGAAGGATGCCGCAGTGGTACCTGCAAGTGCACCTGCGCCGCGCAGGCGCGTGTCGACGAAGCACCACGCGTGCTGATGATCGGCGATGGCAGCTCGGATTTCTGCGTCTCCGAAGATGCCGACTTCGTGTTCGCCAAGCGCCGCCTGATCACCCATTGCACGAAGGCCGGCATCGAGCATGCCGCCATCGATACCTTCCACGATGCAATCGCACTGTTGCCGCGCTTGCTCGATGGCAGCCTGCTGCAGCCACGTCGCCTCGACGCCAGCCCGCAGCCCGCCGCACTGCCCCTGCTGCTGGCCACCGCCTGAGCACTCCCTTCCAGGCGCGCTCCCCCGTCACCCCTTTCGAACGTCCTTCACGGAACCGAACTGCATGAACATTTTTGACAAGAACGCCGACGCGGCTGCCTCCGACGCGCAGCTGCTGGCCGACGAAGCCCGCTACAGCTCCTTCGGCGACACCGTCCACTACGTCGACCCGCCGAAGATCTTCCAGCGCGGCGAAGGAAGCTACATGTTCGACGGTGCGGGCGTGCCCTACCTCGACCTGCAGATGTGGTACTCGGCCTGCAACTTCGGCTACAGCAACAAGCGCCTGAACGACGCGCTGAAGGACCAGATCGACACCCTGCCGCAGGTCGCCAGCCAGTACCTGCACCCGACCCGCGTGCAGCTGGCCAAGACCATTGCCGTGGACATGCACCAGAAGTTCGGCCTCGACGGCCGCGTGCACTTCAACGTCGGCGGCGCGCAGGCCATTGAAGATTCGCTGAAGATCGTGCGCAACGCGCGCGGCGGCAAGAGCCTGATGTTCGCCTTCGAAGGCGGCTACCACGGCCGCACCCTGGGTGCCTCGTCGATCACCTCCAGCTACCGCTACCGCCGCCGCTACGGCCACTTCGGCGAGCGCGCGATGTTCATCCCGTTCCCGTACCCGTTCCGTCGCCCGAAGGGCATGACCCCGGACGAGTATTCCGACCACTGCGTGTGGCAGTTCGAGCGCCTGTTCGAAAGCGAGTACAACGGCGTGTGGGATCCCAAGGTCGGCCAGGCCGAGTACGCCGCGTTCTACGTCGAGCCGATCCAGGGCACCGGTGGCTACGTCATCCCGCCGCGCAACTTCTTCACTGGCCTCAAGCGCGTGCTGGACAGGTACGGCATCCTGATGGTCGTCGATGAAATCCAGATGGGTTTCTGGCGCACCGGCAGGCTGTGGTCGATCGAGCACTTCGGCGTTACCCCGGACGTGCTGGTGTTCGGCAAGGCGCTGACCAACGGCCTGAACCCGCTGTCGGGCCTGTGGGCGCGCGAAGAACTGATCAACCCGACCGTGTTCCCGCCGGGCTCCACCCACTCCACCTTCAACTCCAATCCGCTGGGCACCCGCCTCGGCCTGGAAGTGCTGAAGCTGGGCAAGGAAATGGATTACGAGCGCACCGTGCCGGAGAAGGGCGCGTACTTCCTGGACGGCCTGCGTGGCCTGCAGAAGCGTCACCCGGAGATCGGCGACGTCGACGGCCTGGGCCTGGCCCTGCGCGCCGAGATCTGCCAGACCGACGGCTACACCCCCAACAAGGAACTGCTGGACCGCATGGTCGACATCGGCCTGGCCGGTGACCTCCTGCACGACGGCAAGCGCATGGGCCTCGTGCTCGACGTGGGTGGCTGGTACAAGAACGTGATCACCTTCGCGCCGTCGCTGGACATCAGCTACGAAGAGATCGACCTGGCGATCACCCTGCTCGACCAGGCGCTGACCAAGGCCAAGGGCTGAGGTCGATGCGCTGCCGGTTCCCGTGCCGATGGAGATGACGTCACGCGCATCCAGCACCGCGCTGGAACCGGCCGCGCTGCTGGAGGGCTTCCTGGCCCACCCGCCGCTTGGATTCGAGGCAGGCCTGCTTCCCAGCGGCCTGCCGACCTTCCGTGCGCCGCTCGACCTGACCACCACGATGGACGACGACCTGCGCGGCAAGCTGCTTGGCTTGCCGCTGTCGCGCCTGTGGCGGCCCTGGATTACCTGGAAGACCCGCTTCGTCGGTGCCACCAGCACCGAGTACACCCCGTTGCCCGCGCACGTCGCACCAGAGGCATTGGCCGAGGACGTGACGCGTCACGCGATCGGCGATACCCGGCTGCTGGTGGTCAAGGACCTGGCAATCGATTCGCCGCTGCTGGACGACGCGGCCAATGCACACAGCAGCGCCTTCCTGCAGGCGCTGCTGGCACGCGGCTTCGTCGAGCTGGAAGGCATGCCGCTGGCCTGGGTGGCGATCGATTTCGATTCGATCGATGGCTATCTCGGACGCCTGTCGTCCTCGCGCCGCAAGAACATCCGGCGCAAGCTGCGCTCGCGCGATGGCCTGCAGATCGACTGCATCGCCACCGGCGATCCGGCCCTCGCCGACCCGCAACTGCAGGCCGAACTGTACGCGCTGTACCTGGGCGTGTTCGCGCAGAGCGCGGTGCATTTCGACCAGCTCGACCTGCCCTACTTCCAACACCTGCTGGCCGACAGCCAGGGCCAGGGACGGATGTTCCTGTACCGCCACCAGGGTCTGCTGATCGGCTGGAACCTGTGCTACATCCACGCCGGAAAGCTGGTGGACAAGTACATCGGCCTGGCCTACCCGCAATCACGCGAGCACAACCTGTACGCGGTCAGCTGGATGCACAACCTCGAGTACGCGCTGCAGCACAGCCTGAGCCACTACGTGGCCGGCTGGACCGACTCGCGGATCAAGGCCGAGCTGGGCGCCCGCTTCACCTCCACCCGGCACGCGATCCACGCTCGCTCCCCGCTGCTGCGCGCTGCCCTGCGCAAGCTGGCCCCGTACCTGCAGGGCGAACCTGATGGAGGCGGTTGAACGATGTCGTCGCGTTTTCCGCTGATCCTGGACCTGGACGGTGGCGTACTGCCGCTTCCACAGGCGCAGACCCTGGCGCTGCCGCAGTGGCACGATCCGCTGCGCTTCGCCTGCAGCACTTCAACCCTGGACCGTTTCGCCGCTGAAGTGCTGGCACCGCTGCCGGCCCAGCTCGGCACGGTGATGCTCGGCAGTGGCGACTTCCACCACCTCAGCCTGCCGCTGCTGCGTCGCATGCGCGCGCACCAGCCGTTCCAGCTGGTGGTGCTGGACAACCATCCGGACAACATGCGTTTCCCGTTCGGCATGCACTGCGGGTCGTGGGTGAACGCGGCCAGCAAGCTGCCGCAGATCTCGCACATCCATGTGCTCGGCATCACCTCCAGTGACATCGGCCTGGGCCACGCCTGGGAGAACCATTGGCGCCCGCTGATGGGCGGGCGCCTGACTTACTGGTGCATGGATGTGGACGTGGGCTGGGGCCACCGCCTCGGCAGCGGCCGTGCATTCCGACGGTTCGAGCACCCGGAGGCACTGGTTGCCGCGTTCGCCGCCGAGCAGGCCAAGTCGCCGCAACCGACCTACCTGTCGATCGACAAGGATGTGTTCGCCGAGGACGTCGCCCGCAGCAACTGGGACCAGGGCCGCTTCCAGCTGGAACACGCACTGGTGGTGATCGAAGCGCTGCGCGCCGGCGGCCTGGTCGGCAGCGACATCACCGGCGAAGTGTCGCTGGCCAACTACCAGAGCCGCTTCAAGCGCTGGCTGTCGTCGCTGGACGGCCAACCTGACGTCAGCGCCGAGGATCTGCCGGTGTGGCAGGCACGGCACCAGCAGGTGAATCGCGAACTGCTGGCGGCGATGGCCGCCGTGCCGACCGCCTGCTGACCGCGTCGGTCGTGCCGGCCGCTGGCCGGCGTGGCTTCGGTAGTGCCGGCCGCTGGCCGGCAACCTCATCGTTCCCAGGCTCGCCGGGATGCCGGCCAGCGGCCGGCACTACACTGGACTCCCGCCCCGGAGCCTCGCGATGCCCCAGACCGTCATCCCGCAACTGCGCATGCGCCATGCCGACACCACCCTGCCATTCTACGTGCAGGGGCTGGGTTTCGTGGTCGACTGGGAACACCGCTTCGAACCCGGCTTCCCGCTGTTCGCCCAGCTCACCCGCGACGGCCAGACGATCTTCCTCACCGAACACAGCGGCGACTGCGAGGTCGGCGGCGCGGTGTACTTCATCGTTGAAGACGTCGACGCCCTGCACCGCGCCTTCAGTGCCGCCAACGTACCGATCGAGCAGCCACCGCACGACACCGGATGGGGCAGCCGCGAGATGCTCCTGCGTGACCCGGACGGCAACCGACTGCGCTTTGCCACCCACGTGGACTGAACGATGCGGGCTTGAGGCGGATATACGGAACATATATGCTTCATATATCCATTCCGCCAGGACCGCCCATGGGCATCGTCAACATCGATGACACCCTGCACGACCAGCTGCGCCGTGCCTGCACCGTCTCCAGCCGTTCGATCAACGCCCAGGCCACCTTCTGGATCCGGGTCGGCATGCTGTGCGAGATGAACCCCACGCTGAGCTTCCAGGACATCGTCGCCAGCGAACTGCGGGCAGCCGGGGTGCAGCCGCAGGCGCTGGCGCCCGGGCGGGCCTGACATGACGATGATCAAGCAGCCGCACGAAATCGCGTTGCTGGCCGAATCCGGGCGCCTGCTGGCGCAGGTGTTCGCCGCGCTCGACCAGCTGCCGCTGCAGGGACGCAGCACGATGGAGATCAACGACTTCGTCGAGCGCATGATCGTCGATGAGCTGCAGGCGCGGCCGGCCAGCAAGGGCCAGTACGGCTTCCCGTATGTGCTCAACACCTCGATCGACAACGTGGTCTGCCACGGCGTTCCCAGCACCACCGACGTGCTGCGCAACGGCCAGATCGTCAACCTCGACATCACCCTGGAGAAGAACGGCTACATCGCCGACTCCAGCACCACCTACCTGGTCGGTGAGGTCGACTACGCCGCGCGCAGGCTGGTGCAGGCCACCTACCAGGCGATGTGGAAAGGCATCGCTGCGGTGCGCCCGGGAGCGCGCCTGGGCGATATCGGCCACGCCATCGCCCGCCACGCGCGCAGCCACGGCTACAGCGTGGTGAAGGAATACTGCGGCCATGGCATCGGCCAGCAGATGCACGAGGAACCGCAGATCCTGCATTACGGCCATCCCAACACCGGCATGGTGCTGGAAGAAGGCATGGTGTTCACCATCGAGCCGATGCTCAACCAGGGCAAGCCGGCCATCCGTCAGCAGCCGGACCAATGGCCGGTCTACACCCGCGACGGCAAGCTGTCGGCGCAGTTCGAGCACACCGTGGCGGTCACCCGCAGCGGCGTGCGCGTGCTGACCCTGCGCCCCGGCGAAACCCCGCAGTGCGCGGTGGACGCGGCCTAGAGCGGGCGCAACAGCAGCAGCGTGGCGAGGCAGGACATGAAGACCGCCACGGCGGCATCCAGCACCCGCCAGGCGCCCGGCCTGCGGAACACCGGCTGCAACAGGCGCGCGCCATAGCCCAGCGTGCAGAACCAGGCCACGCTGGCGGCGCAGGCACCGGCGGCGAACGCCCAGCGCAGGTCACCGGGGTAGCGCGTGGACAGACTGCCCAGCAGCACCACCGTATCCAGATAGACGTGCGGGTTGAGCAGCGTGAACGCCAGGCAGGTCAGCAGTACCTGCCGTCCGCTGCCGCCCTGCGCCTCGGCGGCGGCCAGGGCACTGCCACCGCGCCACGCGCGCAGCCCCGCCCGCAGGCCATACCAGAACAGGAAGGCCGCACCACCGAAGCGCAGCACCTGCAGCAGCAGCGGCCACTGCAGCACCAGCGCGCCCATGCCGCCAACGCCAGCAAGGATCAGCGCGATATCCGCGCCGGCGCAGGCCAGCACTACCGTCCCCACATTGCGCTGCTGCAGGCCCTGGCGCAGCACGAAGGCATTCTGCGCGCCGATGGCGATGATCAGGCCGGCACCTGCGAACAGGCCGGCGGCGGTAGCGGCAATCCACATCGGGACAGGCCAGGCAGCGAGGGGACGCGCAGGGTGCGGCCAACAGCCTTGATTAGACAAACTGATTTTTCTTTATCCTGTGCAGGAAAACTGAAGAGGCACCGGCATGGACCTGGTACACCCGCAACTGGCCGCGTTTGCCGCGGTGCTGGAGGAAGGCAGCTTCGAGGCTGCGGCACGCCGCCTGTCGATCAGCCCGTCAGCACTGTCGCAGCGGATCAAGGCCCTGGAGGACAGGCTCGGGCAGGTACTGGTGGTGCGCCAGGCACCCTGCCGGCCGACCGCCGCGGGTGAAGCGCTGCTGCGCCGAGTGCGACCGATGCAGGCGCTGGAGGCCGAGGCATTGGCCGAGCTGCTACCCGAGCGTGGCAGCGACGCTGCGCGCACGCCGATCCCCCTGGCGGTCAACGATGACTCGCTTGATACCTGGTTCGTGCCGGCCATCGCCGACCTGCACCAGCGCCACGGCTATCTGTTCGACCTGCGCATGGACGACCAGGACCACACCCTGCAGCTGCTGCGCGATGGCAGCGTGCTCGGCGCGGTCACCGCCGAAAGCCAACCGGTGAAGGGATGCAACGTGCACCCGCTCGGCGCGATGCGCTACCACGCCATCGCCTCGCCCGGCTTCGCCCGCCAGTACTTCCGCGATGGCATGCAGGCCGCAACCCTGGCGCACGCACCGATGCTGGTGTTCAACCGCAAAGATGAACTGCAGTGGCGCTTCGTGCGGCGCCTGACCCGCGCGCGGCTGCAGCCGCCGCTACACTACCTGCCCTCCTCCACCGGTTTCGTCGAAGCCGCCGCGTGCGGACTCGGCTGGGGCATGGCTCCGGAAACCCTGGTCGCGCCCGCCGTGCGCGCCGGCCGCGTGGTGGTACTGGAACCCCGCCGCTGGCTCGATGTGCCGCTGTACTGGCAGCATGCCGCCGTGCGCTCAAGCACGCTGCAGCACATCACCCAGGCGCTGCGCACTGCGGCCAGAGGCACCCTTCGTTGAGGACAAACCGATGATCGCAGACCCGGGCTTCACGCTGCACGCACTACCGTTTGCGCACTTCTTCACTACTGGGACGGCATGGGCGTGATCGGCCGACGTACAAGGATGCACCGCGCGAAGGCCGCGCTGGCGCTGGCAGCCTGCCTGCCATTCGCTGCCGCCGCGCAGCCCACCAGCAACGCACCGGCATTGGACTGGGAACAGGCACGGCAACGCCTGGAGCAGGTCTCCGATGCGTTGGCCGCTGCCGACGCCGCCGTGCGCAACAAGCAGGACCTGCAGGACGCGACCCGCCTGCTGCGCCTGCCGGAGATCACCGGCGAAGTGCGCCGGCTGCAGTTCCAGAAGACGCTCACCCTGCCCTTGGGTTCGCTGGCTCCGGTGGCCGAGGCCTTTGGCATCGACTCGCCGCTGTCGTTCACCGAACGCGACTGGCGTACCCGCCCGGTGGTGACTGCAGTGCTGCCGCTGTACACCGGCGGCGTGATTCCGGCCGCGCAACGTGCGGCCAGTGCCGCCCACGAACAGGCCAGCGCCGAGCGCGAAGCACAACGCCAATCGCTGACCGTGCAGCTGGCCCAGGCCTATTTCGGCCAGCGCCTGGCCGAGCAGGCGGTGGACGTGCGCCGCGATGTGCGCGATGGCCTCAACCGCCACCTGTCCGACGCAGAGAAGCTGGAACGCGAGGGCTTCGCCACCCGCGCGCAGCGCCTGCAGGCCACCGTGGCCCGCGACAAGGCCGAGCGCGAATACCAGAAGACGGTGAACGACCTGGCCACGCTGAAGGCCGCACTGGCCACGCTGCTGCGCAGTGGCGGCGAGGTGCAGCCGGTGTCGCCGCTGTTCGTGCAGCGCGTGCCACTGGAACCGGTGGCCAGCTTCGAACGCACCGCGCAGGCGCGGCAGCCGCAGATCGCGCGCCTGCGGGCGATGGTGGCGCAGGCCGAACAGGGCGTGCGCGTGCAGCAGGCCAAGCTGAAACCACAGATCTTCGCCTTCGGCCAGTACGACTTCCGTCGCCGCGACGAGATGCTGACCGATCCAGACTGGGCGTTCGGCATCGGCCTGAAGTACACCTTTCTGTCGCCGAACTCGCGGCCGGCGCAGATCAGCGCCGCGCGTGCGCAGCAGGACCAGGCCGAAGCGGGCCTGCGCGAGGCCGAGAACCAGGTCGCGCTGGGTGTGCGCAAGGCCTGGAACGAGCTGGAAACCGCACGCCAGCAGTACGTGCTGCTCGACAGCAGCATCGCCCAGGCACAGGAAAACCTGCGCCTGCAGGAGCTGGCGTTCCGCGAAGGCCAGGCGACTTCGCTGGATGTGATCGACGCGCGGCTCGGCCTGGGTGGCGCCCGCGTCGAGCGCGCACAGGCCGCCTACCAATACGATATTGCGCTGGCACAGTTGCTGGAGATCAGTGGACAGATGGACCGTTTCGAAGAGTTCCGGCGGCGGGCGGACGAGGTGATCGACCATGAGTGATGTGCTGCACGACGATGCGACGACGCCCCCGGGCAAGCGCCGGTTGGGACCGATCCTGGTAGTGGTGCTGCTGGTCGTGGTGGTGCTCGGCCTGTGGCTGGCCTGGCGCAGCCCGGCCGACCAGATCCAGGGCATGGCCGATGCGGACACGATCAACGTGGCCGCCAAGATCACCGCGCGCGTGGCCGAACTGAAGGTGCGCGAGGGCGACCGCGTGCAGGCCGGGCAGGTGCTGTTCCTGCTCGACAGCCCCGAAGTGGCCGCCAAGGAACAGCAGGCGCACGGCGCTTTGGCCGCCGCACAGGCAGTGGCCGACAAGGCCGACGAAGGCGCGCGCAGCGAAGACATCCGCGCCGCCGAAGCGAACTGGAAGCGGGCCGAAGCCGGTGCGACGCTGGCTGAAGCCACTTACCAGCGCGTGCAGAACCTGTTCAACGAAGGGGTGATGACCCGGCAGAAGCGTGATGAAGCGCATGCCCAGGCCACCAGTTCGCGTGAGCTGGCCCGTGCCGCGCGCGCGCAGTACGACATGGCCCTGGCCGGCGCGCGCGAGCAGGACAAGCGTGCCGCACAGGGCCAGGTGCAACAGGCACAGGGCGCGGTGGCCGAAGTCAACGCCGCGCGTGTCGAAGTGGAAGGGCGCGCGCCGGTGGCCGGCGAAATCAACAAGCGCATGGCCGACCCGGGCGAACTGGTGCCGGCCGGCTACCCGGTGTTCACCCTGGTCGACATCGACCGCATGTGGGTCGCCATGAACCTGCGCGAATCGCAGATGCAGCGCCTGAAGGTCGGCAGCAAGCTGCAGGGCAGCGTGCCGGCGCTCGGCCTGGACGGCGAATTCGAGGTCTACTTCATCAATCCGGCCGGCGACTATGCAACCTGGCGTACCACCCGCCAGTCGTCCGGCTACGACGTCCGCAGCTTCGAGGTGCGGGTGCGCCCGGTACGCCGCATCGAGGGCTTCCGCCCCGGCATGAGCGTGCTGTTCGCATGGCCCCAGCACTGAGCCCCGGCCGCGGCGGCTTCGCCGCCAGCTGGCGGCGCGAGCTGCAGTCGCTGCGCGGCAACCGCGCCGACCTGCTGCTGGTCACCGTGCTGCCGCTGCTGATGCTGGTGGTGATGGCGTGGATGTTCACGCCTTCGGTGATGCGCGACATCCCGATCGCGGTGGTCGACCTCGACCACAGCAGTGACAGCCGCCTGCTGCTGCGCATGCTCGACGCCAGTCCCGGCGTGCGCGTCGCCAGCCAGCCGGTGGACCTGGAAGACGCACGTTCGCAGCTGCGTCGGCTGGATGTGTTCGCCATCGTACTGGTGCCGCGCGATGTCACCCGGCAGGCGTTGCGTGGACGCCAGGGCACGGTGTTCGCCTATTACAACGCCACCTACATGACCACCGGCCAGTCCGCGTCGCGCGATATCGGCGACGCGGTCTCGGCCTGGAACGCGCGCCTGCTGCGCGAGCGCATCGGCCTGCAGGTCGGCCCGGGCAAGCTGCGCGCGGCACCCATCGCGGTGCAGTCGGACATTCTGTACAACCCGGCACGCAGCTACGAGCTGTTCCTGCTGCCGTTGATCTTCCCGGCGGTATTGTCGCTGGTACTGGCACTTGCAGTGGCCGGCAGCCTTGGCCGCGAGATCCGCGACGGCACCCTGCCCGCCTCGTTGGGCCGCACGCCATGGCCGGCGATTGCCGGCAAGGTCGCGCCATACATCCTGCTGTTCTCGCTGTATGGCGCGCTCGGCATCGGTTACCTGGCCTGGCTGCGCGGTGACGGCGTGGCCGGCAGCGTGCTCCTGCTGCTGCTCGCACAGCCACTGTTCTACCTTGCCACGGCCGCCTACGCGTTGTTCTTCGTCGGCGTCACCCGCGACATGGGTACCGCGCTGTCCGCAGTCGGCCTCAGCATCGGCACCGCGTTGGCCTTCTCCAGCGCCACCTTCCCGGTGCTGGACGGCCCTCTGTTCACCCGCATCTGGCATCAACTGCTGCCACTCAGCGCCTACATCAAGCTGCAGACCCAGCAGCAGTTCATCGGTTCGCCGCTGCAGGTTTCGGTGTGGCCGCTGGCCACGCTGTTGTTGATGGCGGTGGTGGCAGGAGGCGTCGGCGGCCTGCGCCTGATCGCCTTTGCGCGCACACCTGCCGCCGCACAGCCCGCAGGGGCCGACGCATGAGCGCACTCTGGCGCAGCCTGCGGCAGACCCTGATGGCAGTGCTCTGCGACCGCTACGCGATCGTGGTGATGGTCGGGGCGGTGATCCTGTACTCGTTCTTCTATCCAGCCGCCTACCGGCACCAGGTGGCCGGCAACCTGCCGGTGCTGGTGGTGGACGAAGACCACAGCGCGACCAGCCGCGAGCTGCTGCGCAAGCTCGACGCACTGCGCGTTGCGCGCGTGGTCGGTCAACCCGCGGACGTCGACAGCGCACGCCGGCAGCTGGAAGCCGGCCATGCCGAGGGGATCGTCGTGATCCCGGCCAATCTGGAGCGCGACATCCTGCGCGGCCACCCGGCCAAGCTGGTACTGCTTGGCAACGGTGCCTACCTGGGACGCGCCAGCTGGGTGCTGGGCAGCGTGGCTGACGCGCTGGGTGCGTTCGGGCGTGATGCCGTGGTCGGCCAGGCCGCCTTCATGGGCGCACCGCAGGCACCACCGGTCACGCTTGTGCAGCGCCCCCTGTACAACACGCAGGAAGGCTATGGCAGCGCCATCGTTCCCGGCGTGGCCGAGCTGATCGTGCACCAGACGCTGCTGATGGGCATCGGCGTCCTGCTCGGCGGCCGCCGCCTCGCGCTCGGCCGGCGCCTGCGCTTCGACCTGCCGACCCTGGCCGGCATGGCACTGGGCTTCGGCCTGATCGGCCTGTTCGGTCTGTTCTGGTATGCCGGGTTCACTGCCTGGGTGCAGGACTATCCACGCGGAGGCAACCCGCTGGGCCAGCTGCTGGGTGGCACGCTGTTCATCGCGGCGACGGTGGCCTTCGGCCTGTTCGTCGGCAGCTTCTTCCGCACCCGCGAACGCGCCTTCCAGTACATCATCGCCACCTCGATCCCGCTGTTCTTCCTCGCCAACCTGTCGTGGCCCTCGGTGATGACGCCACAACCGCTGGTCTGGCTGGCGCAGCTGCTGCCGACCACCTCCGGCATCAACCTGATGGTGCGCCTGAACCAGATGGACGCCAGCCTGGCCGAAGTCTGCCACGAACTGATCACCCTCACCGTCCTGCTGCTGCTCTACGGCAGCCTCGCCACCTGGCGCCTCCTCGCAAAAAAGGGGACGGAGGGGATTAAGTCGTAAGCGGCCGGTTGGGGGATTACGACTTAATCCCCTCCGTCCCCTTTTCCTGCAATGAAGAACGCCGGCGCGAGGCCGGCGTTCGAGTACTGCCATGTGGAAGGGGAAAAACGGGGGCCGTCGGCGATTGATCAGCGATAGACGCGTTCGCAGCGGCGCTCGACCACGCGGTCGCCATTCTTCTGCTGGCTGTTGCCCTGGATCTGGCGGCCCGCCGCACCACCGGCAACAGCACCGGCCACGGTAGCGAGCTTCTTGCCATTGCCGCCGCCCACCTGGTTGCCCAGCAGGCCGCCGATCACCGCGCCAGTGGCCGTACCGGCGATGCGGTTCGGATCGCGCGAGTTGCGCTGCACTTCCACGTTCTTGCAGACCACGCGGCTGCCATCGTTGAATCGGCGTCCTTCATCACGCGGACCATAGGTCTGCGCGCCGGCCACCGACGAAGCCGCCAGCAGGGTGCCCAGCACAAGCAATCGGGTCGAGGTCTTCATGGCCATCTCCTAGGTTCCGGTATGGCGCAAGTGTCCTCCCGCGGCTGGCAACCGGAAGTGAAATGCGCGTGTCCGCGGCCTCATCGGCCATCGCGCGTTCAGGAAGAAAATCCGCGCCCATCACGATCAGCCAGCGTGATGGGCGCCGTCTCCCTGCCGGCATTGCCCTTTGCTAGAACTCTTCCCACCCCCCGGCATTGGCCGCCAGTGTCGGCTCGATGCGCGGCGACAGCGTTGCCGCCCTGCGCACCGGGGTGACCTTCGCGGCCACCGCAGCCAGGGCCGGACGCACGGCTGCAGCCGCCGTTACCGCGCCGGTGCGGAACACCGAAACCGCCTCGGCCAACAGGTTCGCCTGCTCCTCCATGGAACGCGCCGCAGCACTGGCCTCTTCCACCAGTGCCGCATTCTGCTGCGTGGTCTCGTCCATCTGCACCACCGCCTGGTTCACCTGTTCGATGCCCGAGCTCTGCTCCTGCGAGGCAGCAGAGATATCGGCCATGATGTCGGTCACGCGCTGCACGGAAGCAACGATCTCGCCCATCGTGGTGCCTGCCTGTCGGACCAGGGCCGATCCATCGGCGACCTTGCCAACCGAATCCTCGATCAGGCCCTTGATCTCCTTGGCCGCACCGGCCGAGCGCTGTGCCAGCGTGCGCACCTCACTGGCCACCACCGCAAAGCCCCTGCCCTGCTCGCCGGCACGCGCGGCTTCCACCGCCGCGTTCAACGCCAGGATGTTGGTCTGGAAGGCAATGCCATCGATGACCGAGATGATCTCGGCGATCTTCTTCGACGAGGCCTCGATGGCCGACATCGTGGTGACCACCTGGCCGACCACCTCGCCGCCCTGCGAGGCGACACCGTGCGCACCGATGGCGAGCTGGTTGGCCTGGCGGGCGTGCTCGGCGTTCTGCTTCACGGTGGAGGTCAGTTCCTCCATCGACGCCGCCGTCTCTTCCAGGTTCGCCGCCTGCTGCTCGGTGCGCCGCGACAGATCGGTGTTGCCCGAGGCGATTTCGCCTGCCGCCAGATTGATGCTGGACGCGCTGGCCTGGATGCGCCCGACGATCTGCTTGAGCTGATCGACGGTGGCATTGCAGTCATCGCGCATGCGGGCGAACACGCCGTGGAAGTCGCCCTGCATGCGTACGGTGAGGTCACCGCGCGAGATCGCCTGCAGCAGGCTCGACACCTGCACCAGGTTCTGGTCGGTGGTCTGCATCAGGCGATTGAGCCCGGCCACCATGTCGCGGAAATCGTAGGCGAAGCGATCTTCATCGCCGCGGAGGCTGAAGTCGCCCGCCGCCGCGGCCGTCGCCAGCCGGCGGATCTCGCTGTTGATCGCCGACAGGCTGGTCTTGGTCTCGTCCATTGCCTGGGTGATCGCCGCCTTCTCGCCCGGCAGCGGATCCATGTCCACCGACAGGTCGCCACGGGCGTAATGCTTCATCACTTCGATCAGCCGGTTCTGTACCTGCACGTGTGAGCCGACCAGCGCGTTGGTCTCGTGCACCATGCGCCCGTAGTCACCAGGGAAGGCACTCTCGTCCATGCGATAGCTGAGGCTGCCGGCATCGTGCTGGCGGGCCAACTCGCCCTGCGCCGCCATCACCGACTGCAACTGCGCCTGCATGCGCTGCATCGACCTGAGCAGCTGCGTGACCTCATCGTTGCCGGAGGCGTCAATGCTGTTGTCCAGCCGCCCATTGGCGATGCCGTCGGCCAGCTTCACCGCGCCTTCCAGCGGGCGGGTCAGGCTGCGGGTGATGGCCCAGGCGGCCAGCGAGCCCAGTACCAGGCTCAACACGCCGAACACGATCGACAGCGTGCCGGTCCAGGATTCGGTTGAACGGTATTCCTCGCGGCTGCGCTCGGTCAGTGTCTCCTGATGCCGCAGCAGGGTCGAGATCGCTTCGTTCCACGCGGTTGCCAGCCCCTGCTCGGCAAGCAGTTCCTTGGCCGCGCCGTCGAAATCCCCGGCCTTCATGCGCTCGTGAAGACGCCGGGTGGAGGCGTCGGTGGCCTTGCGTGCCGCGTCGATTTTCGCCACCAGGGTATCGCCGGTCGCGTCGCGCGGAATCCTGATGTACCTGGCCCAGATACCGTCGTAGGTCTGCGACAGCTCCTGCGCCTTCTGATAATCCCTGTCGAAATCCTCGCCGCGCTTGATCACCATCAGGCGGCGGTGCATCAACACCGCGTTGTTGGTATCCAGCATGTCGTTCAACAGCCGCATCTTCACCATGTTGACGTCCACCACTTTCTCGAACTGGGCGGACTTCAGGTGATTCCGTACAGCGCCAGGCCAACGATGGCCACGATGAACAGCAGCAGCAATCCAAACCCGGCACCCAGCCGGGATCCCACTCGGAGGTTGCGTAAGGCGAGCATCTCAATTCCCTTGATCATGGCCGTACGATCGATGGCGGCGCAGCGCGGGGAAACTTTATGGGTCGATATTATTGTATCGATCCAAATCTCTGGAACTATGCAGACAGGTGTGAAGGACACACTTAATGGAGGTGGTTATTCCTGCCGGGCATATCAATGCACGAGCACATCAATCGCAGTCATCACGCAGCGCTCGCGAGTCGTGACCGCAGAAACCGTCACTTGATGCACGGAGGGGGAGGATGAAGCCCATCGATCCCGGCACCCTTCTGTCCAGAGGAACAACGCGCTGCTTCGCGACTACCGTCAGGGCTGCAATCTGGCATCTGCCATCGCAGGGCCCCGACCCTTGAGTATTTCAACCCTGATGAAGGGGTCCAGACCCCATTACAATCGACTGCCACTGATCTCCCACTTATTGACCTTCAAGTCAATAAAACCGCAGTCATTGAGATTCTCGTCGCTCTGGAAGTAGGAGACGGGAAGGTCACCCCATGCTGCACGGACCCACGCGCTGCGCTGAGGCAATACGATCGAGGAGTGCATGGAAACTGCGTACTTTCTACTCATGCCTGTCCACGGAAATTGACTCCCAGGACGGGGCGACGGAAATTTCCTCAAGATACCGCTCAAGGTCTCTGAACGGAGAGACCCCTATAGCAGCGAAGGAGAACCACACGGCATCGCACTCGTCGCAGACAAATATCTGAACGCCGCGCTCCTTTACTTGAGCTTTCAACACCTCACCCTGCTCACAACGGGGACAGATCAAACTCCCCCCACCTCACCGGAGACGCAGATACAACGTTACTGACCATCCCAGAAACAATTTTCCAGACCTTTATTGCCGATGATACAGGAGGAGAATCTATTTCCATCACCCAGCCAGTCATCACTGACAGTGGAAGTTGAACGCGCCCGAGGGGGTCCTGCTGCCGATGGCACCAATCAATGAAGAAGAAGACTTCGGGCGAACTCTCTACCAGCTGATGGCCCTGCTATTGGCGATGGGTCACGTCGTTTTCTTCCCTGCAAACCGGCGCGCGCCACGACGGGAGTGCCGAGCACTTGACTCAGCAAAGAAGTTTGCCAAACCCCAGCATGGGTCCCCAAAGCATCCGGCGCTCAGCCATGTCCAACGCACAGGGAACAACGCTACAGTCGACATATGACGCTCATCCTGCAGATCGAAGGCTGTGCCATTCACGACATCCCCAGCCTGTATGCGGAGATCAACCGCGTGTTCATGGCCGGCGAGGACTGGCAGCTCGGGCCAAGCCTGGACGCCCTGGATGATCTGCTGCATGGCGTCTATGGCGTGTTGGCCGGCCATGAGCGGGCCACGGTGATCTGGAGTGATATCGAGCACAGCCGCGCCGCACTGGGACGAACTACCACATGCCAGTGGCTGCAGTCCAAGCTGGAAGCCCCGGGCACCTTCAACACGCGGACCATTGCGCGCCAGCTGGACGCCCTGCAACAGGGCGAGGGCCCAACCTACTTCGAGATCGTGATGGATATCTTCGCCAGCCACCGGCAGATCACCCTGGTCCCGGCCTGACCTCGTCGCTGTGCGGTACCCGCCTGCCACCGGTGGCGGCAGCCCTGTGCCCCAGCAGTTACCATGGACGGCCCTGTACCCGCTCCGTTGCCGCTGCCCTCCGGCGCGAACGGACGCCCCGGATTCACGAGCCCCATGTCCAAAGAAAAGTCCGCCGAACACACCCCGCTGATGAAGCAGTTCTTCGCAGCCAAGTCCGAGTATCCGGACCTGCTGCTGTTCTTCCGCATGGGCGACTTCTACGAGCTGTTCTACGACGATGCGCGCAAGGCCGCGCGCCTGCTCGACATCACCCTGACCCAGCGTGGCAGCTCCGGCGGCGCGCCGATTCCGATGGCCGGCGTGCCGGTACATGCCTATGAAGGCTACCTGGCGCGGTTGGTGGCGCTGGGCGAGTCGGTGGCGATCTGCGAGCAGATCGGCGACCCGGCGCTGGCCAAGGGCCTGGTCGAACGCAAGGTGGTGCGCATCGTCACCCCCGGCACCGTGACCGACGAAGCGCTGCTGGACGAACGCCGCGACACCCTGCTGATGGCGCTGTCGCGCACGAAGCAGGGCTACGGCCTGGCCTGGGCCGACCTGGCCGGTGGCCGCTTCCTGGTCAATGAAGTCGAGACCGACGACGCGCTGGAAGCCGAACTGGCCCGACTGGAGCCGGCCGAGCTGCTGGTGCCCGACGAGGAGAACTGGCCCGACTTCCTGCGCCACCGCACCGGCGTGCGCCGCCGTGCGCCGTGGCTGTTCGACGCGGACAGCGGCCGCCGCCAGCTGCTGAACTTCTTCAAGCTGCACGATCTGAGCGGCTTCGGTATCGATGACAAGCCACGTGCCACCGCCGCCGCCGGCGCCCTGCTCGGTTATGTCGAGGAAACCCAGAAGCAGCGCCTGCCGCACCTGACCTCGATCGCGATGGAAACCGCCGCCGAGGCGATCGCGATGAACGCCGCCACCCGCCGCCACCTGGAACTGGATACGCGCGTCGACGGCGATACCCGCAATACCCTGCTGGGCGTGCTCGACAGCACGGTGACGCCAATGGGCGGGCGCCTGCTGCGCCGGTGGCTGCACCGCCCGCTGCGCCTGCGCGAGGTGCTGGTGCAGCGCCACCATGCGGTGGAAACCCTGATCGATCGCGGCAGCGATGCCGACATCCGCGAACAGTTCCGCCGCCTCGGCGACCTGGAACGCATCCTGACCCGCGTCGCACTGCGTTCGGCGCGCCCGCGTGATTTCTCCACCCTGCGCGATGGCCTGGGCCTGCTGCCGGCGGTGCGCGAAGTGCTGGCGCCGCTGGATTCACCGCGCCTGCAGGCACTGCATGCCGCCTTGGGCGAGCACGACGCGTGCGCACAGCTGCTGGCCAGCGCCATCGCCGAAATGCCGCCACTGAAGCTGAGCGACGGCGGCGTGCTGGCCGATGGCTTCGATGAAGAGCTGGACGAGCTGCGCCGCCTGTCCACCCATGCCGACCAGTTCCTGGTTGACCTGGAACTGCGCGAGCGCGAGAGCAGCGGCATTCCCACCCTGAAGGTGGGCTACAACCGCGTGCACGGCTACTACATCGAAATCAGCAAGGGCCAGTCCGATCGCGCGCCGGTGCACTACACCCGCCGCCAGACGCTGACCAATGCCGAGCGTTACATCACCGAAGAACTGAAGGCATTCGAGGACAAGGTGCTGTCCGCGCGCGACCGTTCGCTGTCGCGCGAGAAGTACCTGTACGAGCAGCTGCTGGACACCCTCGGCGAACAGCTGGAACCGTTGAAGCAGTGCGCCGCTGCGCTGAGCGAACTGGACGTGCTGGCCGCCTTCGCCGAACGCGCGCAGGCGCTGGACTGGTCGCGGCCGGAACTTGAAACGGCACCGTGCCTGAAGATCGAGCGTGGCCGCCATCCGGTGGTCGAGGCGGTGCGCGAGCAGCCGTTCGAACCCAACGATCTGGATCTGCATCCGGACCGCCGCATGCTGGTCATCACCGGTCCGAACATGGGTGGTAAATCGACCTACATGCGGCAGAACGCGCTGATCGTGCTGCTGGCCCACATCGGCAGCTTCGTGCCGGCCAGCCGGGCGCTGATCGGCCCGATCGACCGCATCCTGACCCGCATCGGCGCCGGTGACGACCTCGCCCGCGGGCAGTCGACCTTCATGGTCGAGATGGCCGAGACCAGCTACATCCTGCACCACGCCACCGCGCATTCGCTGGTGCTGATGGACGAGATCGGCCGTGGCACGTCCACCTACGACGGCCTGGCGCTGGCCGACGCGGTGGCCCGCCACCTGGCCTACCAGAACCGCTGCTACACGCTGTTCGCCACCCACTACTTCGAGCTGACCGCGCTGGCCGACGAGCAGCACGAGGGCGGCCGCAGCGGCATCGCCAACGTGCACCTGGATGCCGTCGAGCACGGTGAAGCGCTGGTGTTCATGCACGCCGTTAAGGACGGCCCGGCCAACCGCAGCTTCGGCCTGCAGGTGGCCGCACTGGCCGGCCTGCCGCGCGCCACCGTGGCGCAGGCGCGCCGTCGACTGGCCGAGCTGGAACAGCGCGGCGGTGAGAGCCATGCCGCCGAGCTGGCGCCGCAGGCATTGGATGCACCGCAGCAGTTCGGCCTGTTCGCGGCGCCGTCGAACAAGGCACAGGAAGCACTGGCCGCCATCGATCCGGACGAACTGACGCCGAAGCAGGCACTGGAAGCGCTGTACCGACTGAAAGCACTGCTGTAACCGCAGCACGCACCCCTGGCTTCCCGCCGCCACGCGGGAGGCCTATCGAAAGATCTGGCAAATCTTATTCTTCGTTTCAATTGACAGAAACTATCAAACTGAACGGATCATTCGATTATTCATTTCATCTGGCCCTAGCTAAAGTCGAGTGAAGATGTTCCATCCCGTCTTCACCCGCAGGAGCCAGCCATGAGCCAGTCCGATAACAACAGCCCGAAATGTCCGTATCACACCGCGCCGTCGCCTGCGGAAGGCGCCCAGCAGCAGCGCGAGCTGAGCACTACCCCGAAGCAGAAGCACGGCGATGAACCGGTCACGCCGATGACCACGGCCTTCGGCGCGCCGGTGGTGGACAACCAGAACAGCAAGACCGCCGGCCCGCGTGGCCCGCTGCTGATGGAAGACGTGTGGCTGCTGGAAAAGCTGGCCAACCTCAACCGCGAGATCATTCCCGAGCGCCGCATGCACGCCAAGGGCTCGGGCGCATTCGGCACCTTCACCGTCACTCACGACATCAGCAAGTACACCCGCGCCAAGCTGTTCGAGAAGGTCGGCAAGCAGACCGAGATGTTCGCCCGCTTCACCACGGTGGCCGGCGAGCGTGGCGCCGCCGACGCCGAGCGTGACATCCGCGGCTTCGCCCTGAAGTTCTACACCGAAGAAGGCAATTGGGACCTGGTCGGCAACAACACGCCGGTGTTCTTCCTGCGCGACCCGCGCAAGTTCGCCGACCTCAACAAGGCCGTCAAGCGCGACCCGCATACCAACCTGCGCAGCGCACGCAACAACTGGGATTTCTGGACGCTGCTGCCCGAAGCCCTGCTGCAGGTGACCGTGGTGATGAGCGACCGCGGCATTCCGCGCAGCTTCCGCCACATGCACGGTTTCGGCTCGCACACCTACAGCTTCACCAACGCCGACAGCGAGCGCTTCTGGGTGAAGTTCCACTTCGTCAGCCAGCAGGGCATCGAATCGCTGACCGACGCGCAGGCGCAGATCCTGGTCGGCCATGACCGCGAAAGCCACGGCCGCGACCTGTTCGCCGCGATCGAGAAGGGCGACTTCCCGAAGTGGAAACTGTTCATCCAGGTCATGCCGGAACTGGAGGCGGAAACCTACCGCATCCATCCGTTCGACCTGACCAAGGTGTGGCCGAAGAGCGACTACCCGCTGATCGAAGTGGGCCAGTTCGAACTGAACCGCAATCCGGTCAACTGGTACCAGGACGTGGAGCAGTCAGCGTTCGCGCCGAGCAACCTGGTGCCGGGTATCGGCCCGTCGCCGGACAAGATGCTGCAGGCGCGCCTGTTCGCCTACTCCGATGCGCAGCGCTACCGCCTGGGCGTGAACCACCACCAGATTCCGGTGAACGCGGCGCGCTGCCCGGTGCACAGCAACCACCGCGACGGTGCGATGCGCGTGGACGGCAACTACGGCGGCCTGCCGCACTACGAACCCAACAGCTACGGCCAGTGGCAGGAACAGCCGCAGTACCGCGAACCGCCGATGAAGATCCGGGGCGACGCCGACTTCTGGAACTTCCGTGAGGACGACGCCGACTACTTCAGCCAGCCCGGTGCGCTGTTCCGCAGCTACAACCAGGCACAGAAGGAGCGACTGTTCGCCAACACCGCCCGTGCCCTGGGCGATGCGCCGGACTTCATCAAGCAGCGCCACATCGACAACTGCAGCAAGGCCGACCCGGCCTATGGCGCTGGTGTTGCCGCGGCGCTGAAGGCGCTGGCCAGCCAGCCGTCGGATCCGTTCAAGCCGGCCCAGCCGGAAGCGGACTTCCCCACCGCGACCCCGGGCGCCGAAGACATCGAGCTCTGATCGCCCTGCACCGTGAACGCCACGCCGCCTCCCCGTGAGGCGGCGTCGCCGTTTTAACGGTCTGCGTCGTACCTTCTGCACGCCCAACCCCAATCAAGGATTCCGCAGATGAGCCTGACCGACGAACTTCTCGCCAAATTGCAGGGCGCCCCGCTGCAGCAGGTATCGCAGCAGCTCGGCATCAGCGATACTCAGGCGTCCGGTGCGATCAGTGCCGCGCTACCGGTGCTGATGGGCGCGCTGGGCAACAACGCCTCGCAGCCGCAGGGCGCACAGGCGCTGCTCGGTGCACTGCAGAACAACCACAGCGGCCTGGACCTGGGCAGCGTGCTCGGCTCGGTACTGGGCGGCGGTGGCGGTGGCGCCGCCAGCGACGGTGCCGGCATCCTCGGCCACATCTTCGGCGGCAGCCAGCAGAAGGTGGAAACCGGCCTGGCCCAGGCCACCCAGCTCGACAGCGGCCGTACCAGCCAGTTGCTGCAGATCCTCGCACCGATCGTGATGGCCTTCCTCGCCCAGCGCCTTGGTGGTGGCCAGGCCGATGCCGGCTCGCTCAGCCAGGCCCTCGGCCAGGAAAAGCAGCAGGTGCAGCAACAGGGCGGCCTTGCCGGCGGCCTGCTTGGCAGCGTGCTGGACCAGGACGGTGACGGCCAGCTCGGCGTGGGCGATCTGCTGAAGATCGGCGGCAGCCTGCTGGGCGGCAAGCGCTGAGCCAAGGGGGCGCCGGACCCGGTCTGGCGCCCTGCAACTTACAACGCGTCGATATCGCCGAGCGCGCGGATCAACCGCCGTGCGCGTTTGTCCGGCTTGTGCTCCGGCGGCTGGAAACCATCGCGTGCGGCGATGCGCAGCGCCCGCTGCTCGGCGCGGCGGGCCCTGGAGGCCTCACTCTCGGCATACAGCTGCTGCGCCGCCGGCGCCGGCCCGCGCTGATCGCTCAGCCCCAGCACCTGGATCTCGAAATGCTCCTCGCCGCGATCCACCTGCAGCTGCTCGCCGACGCGCACCGCGCGTGAGGATTTCGGGCGCTGCCCAGCCACGCTGACCTTGCCGGTCTCGATGGCCTGCTTGGCCAGGCTGCGGGTCTTGAAGAAACGGGCCGCCCACAGCCAGATGTCCAGGCGGACACTGGGCGGCAGCGGGGAAAGCTCGGTCATCGGCAGGGACTACTCCGTTCGCTTGTTCAGGGGACGCGGGTTGTCGGGGTCGGTGCGGCAGCCGCTGCCCCCGATCAGGGTGGGTACGCCGGCAGAAAGATCCTGGCGCTGGCTGCCGACCAGGCACTCGGGCCGGTCGGTGGGCCGCACCTGGGTATCGCCCAGCCGGTCACCTGTCGAACATGCGGCCAGTACGACGCTGATCAAGGCCAGCGCCAGGCTCCACTTCACCTGCAGTCGTTGATGCATTGCCACATCCCGCAAACCGGCTTGGTGCTAGTGTGCGCCTCCCGGGATTCGATCACCACTCCATGGCCAAAGCGCCGCTTGACCTGACCTCCGGCCCGATCGGCCGCAATCTCCTGCTGTTTTCCCTGCCGATCCTGGCAGGCAACATCGCGCAGTCGCTGAACGGTTCGGTGAATGCGGTCTGGGTCGGGCGCTTCCTCGGTGAGGCGGCACTGACCGCCACCGCGAACGCCAACAACATCATGTTCTTCCTGATCGGCTCGGTGTTCGGCTTCGGCATGGCTTCGACCATCCTGATCGGACAGGCGATCGGCGCGCGCGACATCGCGCAGGCGCGGCGCGTGGTCGGCACCAGTGCCACCTTCTTCATCGGCCTGTCGGTGATCATCGCCATCGCCGGTTGGTTCATGGCCCATCCGCTGCTGGCGGCGATGGGCACGCCGGCCGCCTCGCTGCCATTGGCCGAGGCCTACCTGCAGATCATCTTCCTGGCGATGCCGACGCTGTACGCGTTCGCCTTCCTCACCGCCGCCCTGCGCGGTGCCGGTGATTCGCGCACGCCGTTCCGCTTCCTGATGGTATCGGTGGCACTGGACATCGTGCTGAACCCTGTACTGATCTTCGGCATGGGGCCCTTCCCCGCGCTGGGCATCGCCGGCTCGGCCTGGGCCACGCTGGTCGCGCAGACGCTGTCGCTGGCCGGCCTGCTGCTGTACATGCGGCACAAGCGCCACACCCTGTGGCTGGGCCGCGCCGACCTGCGCCTGTTCAAGCTCGACATGACCATCCTCAAGGCGCTGGTGGTCAAGGGCGTGCCGATGGGCCTGCAGATGGTGCTGATCTCGCTGTCGGTGATCCTGCTGATGACCATGGTCAACCAGTACGGCACCGACACCGCCGCGGGCTACGGCGCGTCCCTGCAGCTGTGGAACTACCTGCAGATGCCGGCGATGGCGATCGGTGCGGCGTGTTCTTCGATGGCCGCACAGAACGTCGGTGCGCAGCGCTGGGACCGCGTGCGCGGTACCGCACGCCAGGGCGTGCTGTTCAACTTCCTGCTGACCGGCGCGCTGATCCTGCCGTTGGTTGTGTTCGATCGCCAGCTGCTGGCGCTGTTCCTGCCGCCGGCCAGCCAGGCGCTGGACATCGCCCGCCACCTCAACCATGTGGTGATCGGCTCGTTCCTGTTCTTCGGCGTCAGCTTCGTGATCTCCGGCGTGGTGCGCTCCACCGGCGCGGTGATTCCGCCACTGCTGATCCTGGCCGGCTCGCTGTGGGGCGTGCGCGTGCCGTTCGCCGAACTGCTGCAGCCGTACTGGGGCGCCGATGCAATCTGGTGGAGCTTCCCGGTCAGCTCGCTGGTGTCGATGCTGCTGTCGCTGGCGTATTACCGCTGGGGCGGCTGGCGCAAGGCGAAGATGATGGGCAAGCCCTCGCATGCCGAAGAACTGGCGACGCCGTCGGAGATTCCGGCCTGTCCGCCGTCGCCGGTGGCCGACCCGGATGCCGCGCTGGAGTCAGCACCGCCACGGTGAGGTGGGTGCGGACCGTTGGTCCGCACAGGCCTGTCAGCCGAGCATGGGCTCGGCTCTACAGAAGACGGTCAGCGCTTCTTCTTTTTCGCCGCATTGAACGCCGCCGCTGCGCGCAGCAGCGCCTTGAACGCAGCGGCATCCGGCATCGCACCTTCATGGATGTCGATCGCACGCCGCGTGTTGCCCTCCAGGCTGGCGTTGAACAGGCCCTTCGGGTCCGCCAGCGCCGCACCGTTGGCGAAGGTCAGTTTCACTACCTGCTTGTAGGTTTCGCCGGTGCACAGGATGCCGTTGTGCTCCCACACCGGTGTACCGCGCCACTTCCAGGCTTCCTGCACGTCCGGCAGCGCTTCATGGATCAATGCACGCACGCGTGCCAGCGTTTCGCCGCGCCAGTCTCCCAGCTCGGCGATGCGTGCATCGATCAGTTCGGTCGCCGGGGTTCCGGCATCGTCAGGGTTCGGCGCGTGCGTGGCCATCAGCGGTTCTCGTCGGGAAAGGAATCAGAACGGTGGGCTTACATGCGCTCGCCGGGCAACGCGGCGGCCTGGCGCACCCAGTCGAGGAACTGTGCCTCATCCAGCGCGCCATCCTGTGCGATATGCAGGTAGCGCGTATCGGCACTCCTGGACGGCTCGGGCGGCATCGGCTTCAGCACCGCGCCACGAAAGAACGCCACCTTGATGTAGCGGGTGAAGCAATGGAAGCTGAGAAACCAGCCTTCGCCCGGCGCCACCGCATACATCGGCGAGTTCCACTTCACCGCCTTGTGCACGCCGGGTACGGCGCGTTCGATCAACGCATCCAGCTGTGCGCCGACCGGGCGTTTCCAGTCCGGCATGGCGGCGATGTATGCCTGCACCGGAGCATCGCCCTCGCCCTTGGCGATCCGGGGGTTGCCGCCGGACAACAGCGTGGGCGCGGTGGAAGGTGCGGTTCGCTTGGCAGGCATCGCACGGCACGTCCATCGGGATGAAACCGCAGCCTAGCGCGGCCCGTAGCCAGCGGTCACGGCGCAGTGCGCCATCGGCTCAGTCCGCCTGCCGCGCCCGGAACTGGCGCCAATCCGGCAGCTTGCGGTGGCGGCGCAGCGAGCGCATCAGCGCCGCCATCACAAGGCCGAACAGCGCGCCGGCCACCAGACCGGCCACCAGCAACAGCACCAGCGGACGTTCGCTGCCCTGCCACAGCATCAGCCACATCAGCGCGGTCCAGAACAGCCCGAACAGCAGGCCCTGCACCAACGCGTTGGTGCCAAAGCCGGCCAGGATCGGTGGCGGCAGTGCGATGCCCAGGCGCCACAACAGGCGATGCAGCAACGGCGCCGATTGCACGCGTGCCAGCCCCTTGTCGTCGAGAAAGCGCAACGCCGACTGGATCACGGCCGGATAGCGAAGGTTGATGTCGTTCATCACCTGATCGTGGCCGATGCGATGCCGGAAACGCAAACGGCCACCCGAAGGTGGCCGTCGCGGCAACAACCGAAGTTGTTTATCAGGCCTTGTCGGCCAGACGGGCAGCCTTGGCGGCAGCAGCGGCAGCCAGGTCTTCCTTGATGCGGGCAGCCTTGCCTTCCAGGCCACGCAGGTAGTACAGCTTGCCGGCGCGGACCTTACCACGACGCTTCACTTCGACCGAGTCGATGATGGCGCTGTGGGTCTGGAAAACGCGCTCGACGCCGTAGCCGTGCGAGATCTTGCGGACGGTGAACGAGGAGTTCAGGCCGGCGTTCTTGGTGGCGATGACGACGCCTTCGTAGGCCTGCACGCGCTCGCGGCTGCCTTCCTTCACCTTCACGTTGACGACAACGGTGTCGCCCTGGCTGAACTTCGGCAGTTCACGGGTGATCTGGGCGGATTCGAATTCCGCGACGATGGACTTGTTCAGCTTGCTCATGGGTTACACCGATTCTTGTTCGGGTGGGCGTGTCGTATCGACAACGTAGGCTCATGCAGTCACCGGACTGTGCTGCACGTTTGTTTTGGGTACTGCGCGCGCCGACCAGGGTCGACGGGAATTGGCCATGATAGCCGATAAAGCCGACCCTGCGCTAGGGGCTGGCCTTCTGGTTCCGGGCCTGACGGCCCTGCTCCAGCAGTTTGCGGTCGGCCTTGCCCAGTGCCTGTTCATCCAGCAGGTCCGGGCGCCGCTCGGCGGTCCGGAGCAGCGACTGCTGGCGGCGCCAGGCGGCGATGGCCGCGTGGTTGCCCGAGCGCAGCACGTCCGGCACGTCACCCAGCGGGTGCTGGGCCGGCTGGCTGTAATGCGGGCAGTCGAGCAGGCCGAGGTCGCCCTCGAAGCTGTCCTGCGCCGCCGATTCGGCGTCGTTCAGGGCACCGTCCTGCAGGCGGGCCACGGCGTCGATGATCACCGCCGCGCCCAGTTCCCCCCCGGACAGCACGTAGTCGCCGAGGGAGATCTCCTCGTCGACATTGGCCTCCAGGAAACGCTCGTCGATGCCCTCGTAGCGGCCGCAGAGCAGGACCACGCGCGGCAGCGCCGCCAGTTCCCGCACCTTGGCCTGGGTCAGCGGCGCCCCCTGCGGGCTGAGGTAGATCACCCGCGCCGGGGTCGGATCGGCCTCACGGATCGCCTGCAGGCAGGCCTGCAGCGGCTCGATCAGCATCACCATGCCCGGGCCACCTCCGAACGGACGGTCGTCCACGCGGCGGTAGTTGCCTTCGGCGTAATCACGGGGGTTCCAGCCGTGCAGGCTGAACAGCCCCTTCTCCTGCGCGCGCCCGACCACGCCCAGTCCGGCGGACTGGGCGAGGAACTCGGGGAACAGGGTAATGACGTCGAAACGCATGCTCACGCTCAGAACTCGGGATCCCAGTCGACCACGACCAGGTTGGCCTCGAAGTCGACCGACTTGACGAAGTCCGGCTGCACGAACGGAATCATCCGCTCGCGGTCACCGCGGACCACCACCACGTCGTTGGCGCCGGTGCTGAACAGGTGCGAGACCTGGCCCAGGGCAACGCCCTCGGTGGTCTTCACGTCCAGGCCTTCCAGGTCCACCCAGTAGTACTCATCGGGCTTCGGTGGCGGCAATGCACTGCGGGCCACGTAGATCTCGGTGCCGTGCATCGCTTCGACGGTATCGCGGTCCTCGACGCCGGGGAAACGGGCGACCAGGTGCTTGCCGCTGTCGCGGCCACGCACGCCTTCAATCGTGGTTTCCACGCCGGACGGGCTGCGCACGATCCACGGCTGGTAACGGAAAATGGCGGAACGTGGCTCGGTCCAGGACTCGAGCTTGATTTCGCCGCGCACACCAAAAGCGCCGACAACCCTGCCCAGCAGGATGCGGCGCTCGATATCTTTCATCTGCTTCAACCAAGAGGGCCACGCCGAAGCGTGGCCCGTCAGGATCAGGCCGCAGCGGCCTGGGACTTGGTCGCTTCCTTGATCAGGTTGCGGACCTTGTCGGTCGGCTGGGCGCCGTTCTTGACCCAATGGTCAACGCGGGCCAGGTCCAGCTCGATGCGCTTCTCGGCGCCCTGGGCAACCGGGTTGTAGAAGCCAACGCGCTCGATGTTGCGGCCGTCGCGCGCGCTGCGCACGTCGGTGACGATGATGTGGTAGAACGGACGCTTCTTGGCGCCGCCGCGGGTCAGTCGAATCTTGACCATGGTGTTTTTCCTATTGCCCAGTCGCCAGGATGGCGAGGTAAGCGGGCGATTATAGCGGCAGAGCCCGGCCGAGCCAACCCCGGGCTGTATCCATCTTCACGGTAGCGCAGTGCTATGCCTCGCCACTTTCGTTCAGCAAAGTGATCAACCTCCGACCGCCCCTCCAAGATTCCCGGGGCGATAGCGTCAGAGCGCTCCCGCTACCGGCGCCCGATGCATGTCCAGCACATCTACCTCGTGCCGCTGCAGCAGGTCGTCAAATGCATCGCCGCCAATCCGCTCGACAAGTTGCCGCTCGGATTCGTGGATGGCGATGCACTGCAGCCAGTTGATGGCAACCGGCGGGAACTGCAGCCCCGGGAACCTGGCGTCATTCCAGAAGAAGGGCGGCACCAGATAGACGTGCGGCATCCGGGTCGACGGGAAGTAGTCCTGCAGGATGTCGGGAATCACGCTACCAGGCTGCACCGCCGCACGATCGCGCATGATCGCGAAAGCCGTCGAGGCGACGACGTTGTCCCAATGCAGCGCGTCCTGTTCTGCACATGCACACAGCTCGACGCGCGTTTCCAGTTCGTGCCCCTCCGCATGACGTAACCCAGAATCCGATAGGCCGATGGACGAGATGGACTTCAGCCCTGCTTCCGGAGAGCTGAACGTCGTGAGGATATCGACTGAACGTAGGCGATGATCATCGTGAAAGGCCTGGACCTTGGGCCGCCCCTCAGAGCCCATGACCTTGATTGCGTGCATCGCTACCGCGCGATGCTGCTCGGTGACCATACCCATATCTGATTGAAACTCCTGAGTGTTGTTCGCTGCGGACGCATCCGCCGGGCATGGCCCGGCGCTACCGGCTGCAACGCTTCAAGGTAGCGTCCGGCTATGTCCAGCGATCGGCAACCACGCGCCTCGTTCAGGAAAGCGGCTGCCAGGCCACCGCCGCCAGCACCGCCCTGCCCTGTTCAGCCAGCGCCTGCGAGCCGGGCAGGACATGCCCGTCAATGGCCTCCAGCGCCCACAGGCCGCTGGCGTTGCAGGCAAAAGCCGCCTTCACGCCGGCCAGATCGGCCAGCGGCAGCGGCTGAGTGACCTGAGGCCCCGGCCAATGCCGCTTCAGCAGCGCTTCGGCCGTCCCGCGCAGGGCAGGCGCCTGTGGCCAGAGCAGCCGCTCACCATCGTGCACGGCCAGGTTCCAGGTGCTCCCTTCACTCACGTCGCCATCGGCGGTCACGAACAGCACATCGTCGAATCCTTGCGCCATCGCCGCGCGCCGCTCGGCAAACAGGCCAAATGTGCCCACATGCTTGATCTGCGGCATTTCGCGCTGCCAGGCCACGCTGCGCACGCGCTTGGGCGCGGCCAGGGCCACCGGCGCTGAAACTGCCACCAGCACGTCCACCGGCACGGCCGCCAGCGGATTGCGGAAATCGAAGCGGCGCGAGTACACCGTCACCCGCAGCGAGGCATCGGCCAGGCCGGCCTGCCGCAGCGCCTGCGCCATCCACGCCTGCACCTGCACCGTGTCCAGTTCGCTGCCGAACAGTTCGCGCGTGGCCTGCGACAGCCGCGCCAGATGGAGGTCCAGCCCCTGCACTGCACCACCACGCACCTGCAGCGAGGTGAAGTGGCCGTAGTTCACCAGCGCCGGCAGCAGGTCCGCCACCTGCGCCGGCTGGCCATTGCAGGTGACCCTCATCGCAGCAGCGCCTGCGCCTGTTCCCACATGCCGCGCAGCACGTCGGCGGCCGGCTGTGCAGGCGCCATCCACGCCGACTGCCCGGCCCAGGCCTGCATCGCCGCCAGGCGATTTTCCTGCACGGCCTGCTTGCGCATCGGCGCGGTCAGGCCACGCTGCACCGGGTACGGGCGCGGCGCAGGGGCGCCTTCGGCAGCAGCGGCGCGAACATACGCGGTCGCCAGGCCACGGCCAAGGCGGCCGCTGAACGCGCGCGTCGGCCAGGTATCTTCCGGTTCGCTGGCGGCCAGCCCATCGGCCCACGCCGACGCGATCGCCGCCTCGGGCGTGCGCAGGAAGGCGGTGCCGATCTGGACGGCGCTGGCCCCCAGGGTGAGTGCGGCAGCAATGCCACGGCCATCGGCGATGCCACCGGCAGCGATCACCGGAATCTGCAGGTGATCGGCCAGGCGCGGCAACAGCGCGAACAGCCCGACCAGCTGGCGTTCGGCCATTGCCGGATCAAACGCACCGCGATGGCCACCGGCCTCCATGCCCTGCGCCACCACGGCGTCGGCACCGGCGTCCTGTGCGGCACGCGCTTCGGACAAGGTGGTCGCGCAGGCGATCCAGGCAATGCCGGCGTCCTTCAGCTGCTGCACGTGGCGCGGCAGCAGCACGCCCATGATGGTCGACGCCACCGCCGGGCGTGCCGCAAGCAACGCAGCGAACCGTTCTTCGAAATCGGCAGGCGTGGCGTCGGCGGCGCTGGCCGGCACGTCCGGGCCCCACTGCGCGAGGAAAGCGCGGCTGGCGGCCTCGGCAGCGACATCACGGCTCGGTGCGGGGTCCGGCAGCCACAGGTTCACCTGCGCCGGGCCGGTGGAGGTCGCGCGGAAGTCCTCCATCCAGCGACCGATATCGGCCGACGACGACAGCACCGCGCCCATCGCCCCCATGCTGCCGGCATTGGCCAGCGCGGCGGACAACGGTACGGGGCAGGCACCGGCCATCGGTGCCAGCAGGATCGGAACGGAAATGCCAAAGCGCCGGCAGAACGCCTCGACGCGGGAAGTTACAGCGGAACTCTGCATGACGGCCCATCGTTTCGGACAGGCCCCCATGGTGCGCGCGGGACAGGGGAAGAGTCGAGCCTGCTGCTGCGCGCCGCCGCCCGAGCGTGAGCTCGGGCGCTACATCACACTGCGGACGGGGCCGTCATCAACGGAACGGCATGCCGCGGCCGCCCATGGCGCCCATCATGCCCTTCATGCTGCGCAACATGCCCTTCATGCCACCGCCGGCCATCTTGCTCATCATCTTTTCCATCTGCATGTACTGCTTCATCAGCTTGTTGACGTCGGCCGGGGTCACGCCCGAACCCTTGGCGATGCGCGCGCGGCGCGAGCCGTTGAGCAGGTTCGGGTTGCGCCGTTCCTTCTTGGTCATCGAGCTGATGATGGCGATCATGCGCGGCACTTCCTTGCCCTGGCTGACCTGCTGCTTCAGGTGGTCGGGGATGTTGCCCAGGCCCGGCAGCTTGTCCATCAGGCCGCCGATGCCGCCCATGTTCTGCATCTGCTCCAGCTGGTCGCGCATGTCGTTCAGGTCGAACTTCTTTCCCTTCGCGACCTTCTCGGCCAGCTTGGCGGCCTTGTCCTTGTCGACCTGCTGCTCCACCTGCTCGACCAGCGACAGCACGTCGCCCATGTCGAGGATGCGGCTGGCGATGCGGTCCGGATGGAACACGTCCAGGCCTTCCGGCTTTTCGCTGACACCGACGAACTTGATCGGCTTGCCGGTGATGTAGCGCACGCTCAGCGCGGCACCGCCACGGGCGTCACCGTCGGTCTTGGTCAGCACCACGCCGGTCAGCGGCAGCGCATCACCGAAGGCCTTGGCGGTGTTGGCCGCGTCCTGGCCGGTCATGGCGTCGACCACGAACAGGGTTTCGGCCGGGTTCACGGCAGCGTGCAGGGCCTTGATCTCGGCCATCATCGCTTCGTCGATGGCCAGGCGGCCGGCGGTATCGACCAGCAGTACGTCGACGAACGACTTGCGGGCATCGTCGATGGCGGCGCGGACGATGGCTTCCGGCTTCTGGTCGGCGCTGGACGGGAAGAACAGCACGCCCACCTGCTCGGCCAGGGTCTTCAGCTGCTCGATCGCGGCCGGACGGTAGACGTCGGCCGAGACCACCATCACCTTCTTCTTGCGCTTTTCCTTCAGGTGCTTGGCCAGCTTGCCCACCGTGGTGGTCTTGCCGGCGCCCTGCAGGCCCGCCATCAGGATGATCGCCGGAGCGGGCACATTGAGGTTCAGGTCGCTGGCCTCGGCACCCATCACCGCGGTCAGCTCGTCGCGCACGACCTTGATCAGGGCCTGGCCCGGGGTCAGCGACTTCAGCACTTCCTGGCCAACCGCGCGCACCTTGATGCGCTCGATCAGGGCCTGCACCACCGGCAGCGCGACGTCGGCTTCGAGCAGCGCGATGCGTACTTCGCGGGTCGCCTCGCGGATGTTCTCCTCGGTCAGGCGGCCGCGGCCACGCAGGCGCTCGATGGTGCCGGAAAGGCGCTGGGTCAGGGACTCGAACATGCGGCGCAACCTGTCTGAAAGCGGGGGACAATAAGGCAGACAGTATAACGGGTCCGGCTGTCCGCCCGGACTGCGACCACCGGGCCGTCGCCAGCATCACAGGGGTATGCGAAACTGCAACGATGACAATCGTTCTCATCGCCGTCCTGCTCTACCTGGCTGCCAGTGCCCTGCTGGTGCGCGCGCTCGGCCGCGATGAAAGCACCGGCTCCCCCACCTGGCTGTGGCCGGCCCTGCCAGCGATGCTGCTGCATGGCGGTTACCACGTGATGGTGGCGATGCGCACCAACGGCGGGCCGGACATGCACTTCTTCGCCGCGCTGTCGCTGGTCGGCCTGGGCATGGCCTGGCTGACCTCGCTGGTGGGCGCGCGCGGCCGCATGTCGGCGCTGGGCGTGGTGGTGTTCCCACTGGCCGCGGTACTGCTTCTGGCCTATCACGGCTACGGCCACGAGCCGAGCAAGGTGCTGGGCTGGCGCCTGGCCAGCCATGCCTGGCTGGCGCTGCTGGCCTACGCCACGCTGAGCATCGCCGCGCTGCTGGCGATCATGCTGTGGCTGCAGGAACGCGCGCTGCGCCGCCGTGAGTTCCGCCCGTGGCTGCGCGCGCTGCCACCGCTGGCCGACCTGGAATCGCTGCTGTTCCGGGTGATCACGGTCGGCTTCGCGCTGCTGACCCTGACCCTGGTCACCGGCGTGCTGTTCGTCGACGACCTGCTGGCGCAGAAGCTGGTGCACAAGACCGTGCTGAGCGTGCTGTCGTGGATCGTGTTCGGCGTGCTGCTGGTCGGACGCCGTCGTTACGGCTGGCGCGGCATGAAGGCGGTGCACTGGACGCTGGCGGCAATGCTGTTGCTGCTGCTGGCGTTCTTCGGCAGCCAGTTCGTGATCGAACTGGTGTTCGGGCATTCGCGATAAAGGCATGCCGACCAACGGTCGGCACCCACCCAACATCACCTGGTAGTGCCGGCCGCTGGCCGGCAACTGGACCGCACCCTGCGTGGATGCTGCCGCCGGTCAGGGCACCGGCTGCGCCAGGATCTTCCGCACCGAACGGCCGCTGTTGGTGAGGATGTCATCGACCTGCCAGCAGCCCTGGCCCTGGCGCACCATCGGCAGACGGGTCACGTAGGCCTTCTTCCATACCGCATAGCGCATCTCGACCTGGCCGGCAGTGGCCGAGGCCTCTTTCCAGCGGTAACGCACCGGGGTTTCAATGTCGCCGTCCTGCGCATCCAGCCACGGGTCGGAATCGATCGTGCAGATGCCCTCTTCGCGCTGCTGGCAGGCACGCTCGCCACGCAGTGCCTTGCCGAACGCCGGGCTGACCAGCGCGGGCGGTGGCTCCAGCAGGTCACCATTGTCGGTCGTGGCTTCGAAGAAGGCACGGGCAACGGCCATGGGCTCTTGGCAGGCCGGTGCGGCCTGCACGGTGGGGGCCAGCAGCAGCCCGGCGATCACGAACATCCCTGTCTTTCGCATGTATTCCATTCCCTGGGGGTGATGATGATCCGTTGTAGAGCCGAGCCCATGCTCGGCTGCTTTCCGCGTGGGCCGAGCGCAGGCTCGGCTCTACAGGAGCGTGCAGCTTACAGCCCGTAACGCTCGATCACGTCCAGATGCGGCTGGCGATCCTGGTCACAGGCTTCAGCCAGGCGCAGCCAGCAATGCGGATGCGGCCACGTCGCGGTGTGCTGCTGGAGGAAGCGGTGCAGCGCCAGCGGCGCATGGTCCTGCGGCTGGGCGACGGTGAACAGCAGGCCGGGCAGCGTGCCCTCCTCCCTATCGGGGTCGGTGACGGTGTAGTCCGGGCGGCTGTGCGACCACACCTTCCAACCCTGCGCTTCGGCCGCCTCGACGAAGGCATTCCACGCCTCTTCGCCCGGGTGCGCGCCATCGATCATCCAGCTGCGGGCGAAGCCGCCGCGCTCCAGCACATGCACCTGCGCATAGGTCGGGATGAAATGCTCGCGCGCTTCCTCCTCCTCGGGTGCCGGATGCACCAGTGCGGCATCGAACACCACCCAGTCGCCCACCTGCTGGGCGCGGTTGGACGGCGCATTCTCGACGATGCGCGCGGTCACCGGTCCGCTGCGGCGGGCGTAGTACTCCATCGGCTCGCCGTTCTCTTCGCTGCGGATGATCACCCAGCCCCACGGTTCCTCGACCACGCCCTCGTGGCTGGACAGCTCCATGCCAATCGCCGCGGCCGAGCGGCGCACCGCGTCCCAGTCGCGCGCCGCGCTGGCCGCACTCATGTGGTCCCAATGCGCGGCGTTCGGCTCGTCCAGCAGCTCCACCAACTGCGCATAGCAGGCCTGGGCCTCGCTGAAGCGGCCGGTTTCCATGTACATGCGCGCCAGCGTGCCGCGCGCGCCGTGCGAGCCCGGAGACAGCTCCAGAAGCGATCGGGCCGCCTGCTCCAGCGCCGGCCAGTCGGACACCCGGCGTGCGCGCTGCACGTCGCACCAGTGCGCGAACACCGGCACGCTGCTGCGGTAGACCTCGGCCAGCTGGCGCAGGCCGTCGTCGTCCCCCTGCTCGGCCAGCCAGCGCATCAGCGTGTAGGCTGCGGGACCATCGTTCTGCGCATGGCTGCGTACGAACCGCCACAACAGCGCTCGCGCCTCGGCCTGCGCGCCGCAGGCGCTCAGCGCCGAGGCGGCCATCTCGGCCAAGGCCTCGTCATCGGGCAGCTGCGCCTGCGCCTGCAGCAACCACTGCGCCTCGCGCTCGGGGTCGCGCGCCTGGTTCTGTTCACCCTGCGCGTCCAGCCATGCCAGCAGCTCGCCGGCCGGCACCGGCAGCGGTGCGACATCCGGCAATGCATCGATGCGTGCCGCCAGGCCGGCCACCAGCGCTGCCGCCCCCCGGTCCTGGCGCAGCTGCGCCAGATGGGTACGCGCCAGTTCCAGCTGGCGCAGTGCCACCCAGCGCGCACCACGCTGCAGGGCAAGCTCCAGGCTCAGCGCTGCCACTTCGATCAGCAGGCGATGCGATCCGACCCGGGCGAAGTGCTCGATGATCGTGTTGAAGCGCGTGCCCAGGTCCCACGTATTGCGCGCAGGGTCACGCTGGCACAGCGCTGCGGCGGTGTTCGCCCACAGCCGCCAGTAGTTCGGGGTCAGCTCGCTCCACGGCACCAACTGCTGCAGCGCTTCTTCGTCGCGGCCCAGCTGGGCCAACGCCCATGCCTTGGACAAGCGGCGCGGCACCGTGCAGTTGGCCGGCTCATACTCCCCGGAGGCGGCCACTTCGGCTTCGCGCTTCTCGATCAGCGCCAGTGCCTCGTCGGCGCGGCCGACAGCGAGCAGGATCTTGATCTGCATCTCCGGGAAGCTGTCGAACACTTCCTTGCCACAGGCCTCCACGGCGTCGGCCTGCGCCTGCAGGTAATCCAGCGCCTCCTGGCCACGGCCATCGTCGAGCAGCGCATCGGCTTTCTCGCAGCTCAGGCACTGGAAGCAGGCCCAGCTGGGATCGATGCGGCCGAGGGTCTCGTCGCACACCTCGATGCGCTCGGGCACCCAGCCCGGGCCATCGATGTTGCCGTAGCAGGCGGCCAGGTCCTGGGTCACGCAGATCGACTGCGGGCATTCCAGGGTGTCTTCGCGGTGTGCCCGCTCGAACAGCGCAACGGCTTCGCCAAGTGCGCTCTCGCCTTCAACACGGTTGCCGACGCGGTTGCGCAGCGCCCAGTGGCCGACGTAGACGTCGACCCAGGGGTTGTCGAGCGCCTTGCCCAGTGCGCGTGCTTCGGGCAGCAGTGCATCGACACGGTCGATCTGCAGTTCACTGACCTCGTCGGCGAGGCGGTTCAGCAGGTGCGCGTTCTGCGCCTGGCCGGCCTGGCGCAGGTCGCCCTGCAGTTTTTCGACCCAGTTCCAGATGTCCATGGGGTAAGTACTCCTGTCTAGCGAAGGCTGGATGAGAGGGCGCGGTGCTCAGCGCAGCATCTGCTGCAGGGCACCGGCGATATCGGTAAAGGCGCCGTTGAGATCCGGGCCCTGCGTGGCGGTCGTTGCCCGGGCCAAGGGACGGCCCTGCGCAGCGACGATGATCTTCAGCGAGCGCAGCAGGCGTGCCGCCGCTTCGGCCTGCGGGTGGCCCTCGCGCTGGGCGCGCAGCAGCGCCTGCACCGCCGGGTTGTCGAGGTTGAGGTACAGCCGCGAGGGTGCACGCGATTCGATGCGTGCGGTGAACTGGCGCGCCAGGCGCAGCGCCGCCATCGAAACGCGCTTGTCGTTCTCGTCGTCTTCCAGGCGCTGCTTCAGTTCGGCCTCGCGGTCGGGCACCACCACCACCGGCAGTGCTTCCGGGCTGAAACGCGCCGGCAGCAGCTGCTCGCCATCACCCAGCTGTTCGCGCAGCCAGGCCAGCTGCGCGTCGTCGAGGCTGTCATCGCTGCGGAACAGTGCGCGATTGCCCTGCTCGGTGCCGAGTTCAACCAGGCGCAGGCCCTTGGCCTGGGCCCAGCGCCGCAGGAACGGCACCACCGCGTAACGATGGCCATGCGCGACCGGCACCCCCATCGCGCGGAACAGCATCTCTTCGAAGCCACCGCCATTGTCGAGGATGACATGCACGGCACCGCGCGCCGGCAGGGCACTGGCCGGCAGGTCGCCCTGCGAGGTCGGCACGCGCACATGCTCCATCAGCAGGTCGAACAGGCGGTCATCGCACAGCGCCGCGCCCAGCAGCGCCTCGTTGTGGCGGCTCAATACGCGTCGCCACGCCTCCGGCTGCTGCCGCGCAACGTCGGCCAGACCATCGATCAGCGCCTCCAGCAAGGCATGTTGCACAGCGCGGTACTGGTCATCGCGCTGCAGGTCTTCGCGGCTGGCGGTGGGAGTCAGCCGCGAGGATTCGATCACCCCGCCGATGAAGCCAGCCCACGGCGGCAGCAGGTCACGGGCATCGTCATCCAGCAGCATGCCGCGCACGAACACCGACAGGTTGCGGTTGTCGCTGGTGCCATAGGTGGCACCATCCTGCACCCACAGCAGGCCGGTGGCATCGCTGTTGCCGTCGGCACGCAGCGGCACGGTGACGATCGGCTCGAAATCGTGCTCGAAGCGCGCGGCGAACTGCAGTGCCTGGCGGCGTGCCTGCACCGGGTGCACGGCCACGTCACCCTGCCCCCGCCACGGCGGCGGCTCGGGGTTGAGCGCTTCGGTCGCAGCACCGATGAAGATCGGTTCGGACAGCAGCGCGCAGTAGCGGCCCAGCACCTCGTGCAGGCGCGCCTCGTTGGCCAGCGGCAGGAAGTCCGGATGCAGCTCCAGTTCCACCTCGGTGCCGACCGCACGTGCCGGCACTTCGCTGACGGTGTACTGCTCGGCATTGCTGGACACGTACAGATGGCCCAGCTCCGGCGTCTGGTACGAGGTGGTACGCACGCTGACCCGGCGCGCCAGCACGAAGGCCGACAGGAAGCCGAGGCCGAACATGCCGATCAGGCCTTCATCATCCTCGCCGCCCTGGCGCAGGCCACGGGTATAGCCGACGCCGACGGTGGCCAGGTAGTCGTGGATCTCCTGGCGGGTCAGGCCGGCACCGGTATCGGTGATGCGCAGCACGCCGGCACCGGCATCGACCTGCACCGAAATGCGCGAAGGCACCTCGACGCCGGGCTGCTCGATGCGGCGGCGGATGATCGAGTCGTGCGCGTTCTGCACCAGCTCACGCAGCGCCACCACCGGGGTGGAATACAGGTGCTTGCCCAGCACCGTCATCAGTCCATTGAGATCGACCCCGGCACGACGGATCTCGGCGTTGGGGGCGGTGAGCGCGGTGTCCTGCATGTAATCGTTTACTCCTGGGCACGGAAAGGCGCCAGAGGGCGCCTTCGTCGAGCGGGAAAAACTAGCACAGCCAGCCTGACCGTTGCCGTATATGACGTATGTAGAGGCAGGCCCCGCAGCAGCCCCCCATGCCTCACGCCGCGTCGATGGCCTCGGACAGGCGCTCCACCGCGATCACTTCCATGCCTTTCACCGATCCGCCCTTGGGCGCATTGGCCTTGGGCACGATGGCGCGCTTGAAGCCATGGGTGGCGGCCTCGCGCAGGCGGTCTTCGCCATTGGGCACCGGTCGGATCTCACCGGACAGGCCCACCTCGCCGAACGCAATCGTCTTTTCCGCCAGCGGCCGGTCCTGCAGCGAGGACAATACGGCCAGCAGCACCGGCAGGTCGGCGGCGGTTTCCTGCACGCGGATGCCACCGACCACGTTGACGAACACGTCCTGGTCGCCGACCAGCACGCCACCGTGGCGATGCAGTACCGCCAGCAGCATGGCCAGGCGGTTCTGCTCCAGGCCGACCGCGACACGGCGCGGATTCGACAGCGGCGACGCATCGACCAGCGCCTGCACCTCCACCAGCAGCGGCCGGGTGCCCTCGCGGGTGACCATCACGCAGCTGCCCGGCTGATGGGTGCTGCCGCCGGACAGGAAGATCGCCGATGGGTTGGAGACCTCCTTCAGGCCCTTGTCGCCCATCGCGAACACGCCCAGTTCGTTGACCGCACCGAAGCGGTTCTTGAACGCGCGCAGCAGGCGGAAGCGGCTGCCGCTCTCGCCCTCGAAATACAGCACCGCGTCGACCATGTGCTCGAGCACGCGCGGGCCGGCGATGCCGCCCTCCTTGGTCACGTGGCCGACCAGGAACACGGCGGTGCCGGTCTCCTTGGCGAACCGTACCAGCCGCGCCGCGCTCTCGCGCACCTGGCTGACCGATCCCGGCGCAGCGGTCAGGCTCTCGGTCCACAGGGTCTGCACGGAGTCGGCCACGATCAGCCGCGGGCCGGCCTTGGACGCATGCTGCAGGATCGATTCGACCCCGGTCTCGGCCAGCGCGTTGACCCCGTCCAGCGGCAGCTCCAGGCGGTGCGCGCGGCCGGCGACCTGCGCCAGCGATTCCTCGCCAGTGACGTACAGCATCGGCAGTTCGGCCGCCATCTTCGCCACCGCCTGCAGCAGCAGGGTCGACTTGCCGATGCCCGGATCGCCACCGACCAGCACCACCGCGCCCTCGACCAGGCCGCCGCCCAGCACCCGGTCGAACTCGCCGATGCCGGTGGAGACCCGGCGATGCTCGGTCTGCTCCACGTCCTTCAGGGCGGTGATCTTCGGCGGGTCGATCTTGCCGGCCCAGCCGGCCCGGCGCGAAGCCGGCGCCTTGGCCGCCGCCGCGCTTTCCAGCACGATCTCCGACAGCGAGTTCCAGGCGTTGCACTCGGTGCACTGGCCCTGCCACTTGCTGAATTCGGCGCCGCATTCATTGCAGACGTAGGCGGTGCGGGCTTTTGCCATCGGATGATTTCCAGCAACGGGAACAGGCGTGGCAGGATAGCCGAGCCGGGTCGCAGGTGCTGCGACCACTCAAGTCCTGCCCACCTGCGCCGATAGGGGTCGCGGGCGTGCGCCTTGCGGGCGCCCCTCCCTCCCCCACTGGATTCATCATGACTGGCAGCTACAGTCAGAGCCTGGTCATCATCTCCCTGCTGGTGGCCATTCTTGCTTCGTACACGGCGCTGGACATGGCCGGGCGCCTGGCCACGGCCGAGGGTCGCGTGGCCCGCTGGTGGCTGGCCGGCGGCGCGGCGGCCATGGGCCTGGGCATCTGGTCGATGCACTTCATCGGCATGCTCGCCTTCGACCTGCCGATTCCGGTGGGTTACGACCTTGGCGTCACCCTGTACTCGCTGGCGGTCTCGATCGGCGCCTCGGCCTATGCGCTGTGGCTGGTGTCGCGGCCCAGCCTGCCGTGGCGCCGGCTGCTGGCCGGGGCCGTGCTGATGGGCCTGGGCATCGCCACCATGCACTACCTGGGCATGGCGGCGATGCGCATGCAGCCGGGCATCGACTACCACCCGGGCTGGTTTGCCGCCTCCATCGCGGTGGCCATCGGTGCCGCCGGCGCCGCACTGTGGATCGCCTTCCGCCTGCGCGCCGAGCGGCGCAACACCCTGCTGCTGCGCGCGCTTGCTTCGCTGGTGATGGGCCTGGCCATCGTCGGCATGCATTACACCGGCATGGCGGCGGCGCGCTTCCCCGAAGGCAGCATCTGTGGCGCCGTCGGCAGTGGCGGCATCGACACGCGCTGGCTGGCGGTGCTGGTGATCGTCACCACCGTGGCCACGCTGGGCATCGCTCTGGTCGCCTCGCTGTTCGACCGGCAGATGCGCGTGCGCACCGGTCTGCTGGCCGATTCGCTGGCGCACGCCAACGACAAGCTGATCCAGGCCGCGCTGCACGACCCGTTGACCCAGCTGCCCAACCGCATGCTGCTGCAGGACCGCATCGAGCAGGCGATCGAGAAGGCGCGGCGCCGCAACCATGCAGTGGCGGTGATGTTCTGCGACCTGGACGGCTTCAAGGCGGTCAATGATGCGTACGGCCACCAGCTCGGCGACCGCCTGCTGGTGGCGGTGGCACAGCGCATCGGCGGCCAGCTGCGACCGCAGGATACGTTGGCCCGCCTCGGCGGCGATGAGTTCGTGATCGTGCTGGCCATCGACATTCCCGACGATGCGGTGGTGGTGGCCGAGCGCATCATCGCCGCGGCCGGCGAACCGTTCCTGCTGGATGCGGCCGAACTGCAGGTCAGCGCCAGCCTTGGCATTGCCCTGTACCCGGATGACGCCGGCAACGAGCGCGAGCTGATGGCCCACGCCGATGCGGCGATGTACCACACCAAGGAAACCGGGCGGAACGGCTACACCTTCTTCACCCCGTCGATGCAGCTCAGTGCCAACCGCCAGCTGCGCCTGCTGCAGGACCTGCGCAAGGCCATCGCCCGCGACGAACTGATCCTGCATTACCAGCCCAAGTTCCCTGCCGCCGGCGCACCGGCCACCGGGGCCGAAGCGCTGCTGCGCTGGCAGCACCCGGAGCTGGGACTGCTGGCGCCGGACGTGTTCATCCCCATTGCCGAGCGCAGCGGCCTGATCCTGCCGATCGGTGACTGGGTATTGGACCGCGCCTGTGCGCAGCTGCGGGCATGGCACCAGGCCGGGCATACGGAATGGACAATGGCGGTGAACCTCTCGCCGCTGCAGTTCGCCTCGCCGGCACTGCTGGACAGCGTGCGCGAGGTGCTGCAGCGGCACCGGATCGAACCGGCGCGGCTGACCCTGGAGATCACCGAGACCACGGCGATGAAGGACGTCGATGCCAGCCTCGCGATTCTCAACGACCTGACCGCGATGGGCGTGCACATCGCCATCGATGATTTCGGCACCGGCTATTCCAGCCTGCTGTACCTCAAGCGCATGCCGGCCACCGAACTGAAGATCGACCGTGCGTTCGTGCACGACCTGGAGCGCAATGACGAGGACGCCGCCATCGTCTCGTCGATCATCGCGCTGGGCCGCACCCTGCAGCTGCAGGTGGTGGCCGAGGGCGTGGAGACGCAGGCGCAGCGCGAGTACCTGAGCGAACTGGGGTGTGATCAGTTGCAGGGTTACCACCTGGGCCGACCGATGGACGCCGAGGAATTCCTGCGCCGGGTGGGGTGAGGCGCCAGGTCCGGGGTCGGATCCCTTGCCGCAGGCAAGGGATCTGACCCCATCCACGCATGGCGTGGATCTCCTGGTAGAGCCGGCCGCTGGCCGGCTTCGCGTAATTGCCGGCCAGCGGCCGGCACTACCACCCTGTGCCGGCGCTGCCGGGTCGGATCCCTTGCCGCAGGCAAGGGCTCTGACCCCATCCACGCATGGCGTGGATCTCCTGGTAGAGCCGGCCGCTGGCCGGCTTCGCGTAATTGCCGGCCAGCGGCCGGCACTACCAGCCTGGTGGGTGCACGAAACGCGCAACCACAGCAAACAGAAAGGCCGCCCGAGGGCGGCCTTTCTGCGTGGCAACGTCGCGAGGACGTCAGTGCATCATGTGCACGTTCATGTTGTGCATGACCCACAGGGTGCCGATCACGATGATGCCGATCACCACAACGGTGAAGGCCGCAGCGTTGACGTTCCAGCGGCTTTCCGAAGAGCGGTCCAGATGCAGGAAGAACACCAGGTGGACCAGCATCTGCAGCACCGCGGTGACCGCGATCACCACACCGTTGACGGTGCGCGAGAAATCACCCGACATCACCATCCAGAACGGGATGACGGTCAGCACCACCGCCAGCACGAAGCCGATCAGGTACGACTTCACGCTGCCGTGGCTTTCGCCGCCGGTGCCGTGGTCGTGTGCGTGGTTGTCATGTGCCATTACAGCGCTCCATTGAGGTAGACGACGGAGAACACGCCGATCCAGATCAGGTCCAGGAAGTGCCAGAACAGGCTCAGGCACGCCATGCGGGTCTTGTTGGTCGGGGTCAGGCCGTACTTCTTCAGCTGCACGAACATCACCAGCAGCCACAGCAGGCCGGCGCTGACGTGCAGGCCGTGGGTGCCGACCAGGGCGAAGAACGCCGACAGGAAGGCACTGCGGTCCGGACCGTAGCCCTGATGGATCAGGTGCTGGAACTCATAGACTTCCATGCACATGAAGCCGAAGCCCAGCAGCCAGGTAACCGCCAGCCACAGGAACATCTGGCCAACCTGCTTGCGGTGCATGGCGATCATGCCCAGGCCGAAGGTCAGCGACGAGGTCAGCAGCAGCGCGGTTTCCCACGCCACGAACGGCAGTTCGAACAGCTCCTTCGCGGTCGGGCCACCATCGGTACCGCCTGCCAGCACCACGTAGGTGGCGAACAGCGAGGCGAAGATGAGGCAGTCGCTCATCAGGTACACCCAGAAACCGAAGACGGTGTTGCCGCCGGTGTCGTGGTGCTCGTGGTCGTCATGGCCATGGGCCGCCGCGTGCGCGGCGTGCCCGTGGCTCAGGGTCGAGGTATTGGTGCTCATGCCTTCAGCTCCGACTTCACCAGGCCCTGGGCTTCCAGGTGCTTGCGGTGTTCGTTCTCGATGCGTTCCACCTCGGCGGCCGGGACCCAGTAGTCCACGTCCTGGTCGAAGGTGCGGTAGATGAACGTGGCGATCATGCCGACGAAGCCGACGATGGCCAGCCACCAGATGTGCCAGATCATCGCGAAGCCGAACACCAGGCTGAAGGCACCGATGACAACGCCCGTGCCGGTGTTGCGCGGCATGTGGATGTCGGTGTACTTGGCCGGCTTCGGCCAGGCTTCACCGCGCTGCTTGCGCTCCCAGAAATCGTCCAGCTCGGTGACTTCCGGCAGCGTGCCGAAGTTGTAGAAGGCCGGCGGCGAAGAGGTTTCCCACTCCAGCGTACGGGCATCCCACGGGTCGCCGGTCAGGTCGACGGTCTTCTTGCGGTCGCGGATCGAGACGGCCACCTGGATGATCTGGCACAGGATGCCGGCGCCAACGATGAAGGCACCTGCGGCGGCGATCAGCAGCAGCGGCTCATAGGCCGGGTTGACCGTGCTCTGCAGGCGACGGGTCATGCCCATGAAGCCCAGCACGTACATCGGCATGAAGGTCACGTAGAAGCCGATGAACCAGCACCAGAACGCGCACTTGCCCCAGAACTCATTGAGGCGGAAGCCGAACATCTTCGGCCACCAGTAGGTGATGCCGGCGAACATGCCGAACACCACGCCGCCGATGATGACGTTGTGGAAGTGGGCGATCAGGAACAGGCTGTTGTGCAGCACGAAGTCGATGGCCGGGATCGCCAGCATCACGCCGGTCATGCCGCCGATGACGAAGGTGACCATGAAGCCGATGGTCCACAGCACCGGGGTGGTGAAGTGCACGCGGCCGCGGAACATGGTGAACAGCCAGTTGAAGATCTTCACGCCGGTCGGGATCGAGATGATCATCGTCGTGATGCCGAAGAAGGCATTGACGTTGGCACCGGAGCCCATGGTGAAGAAGTGGTGCAGCCACACGATGAACGACAGCACGCCGATGCAGGCGGTGGCGTAGACCATGCCCTTGTAGCCGAACAGCGCCTTGCGCGAGAAGGTCGCGATGACTTCGGAGAACACACCGAACGCCGGCAGGACCAGGATGTACACCTCCGGGTGACCCCAGATCCAGATCAGGTTGATGTACAGCATGGCGTTGCCGCCACCGTCATTGGTGAAGAAGTGCGTACCCAGGTAACGGTCCAGGGTCAGCAGCACCAGGGTGATGGTCAGCACCGGGAACGCAGCGACGATCAGCACGTTGGTCACCAGGGCGGTCCAGGTGAACACCGGCATCTGCATCAGCTTCATGCTGGGGGTACGCATCTTCAGGATGGTGATGAAGAAGTTGATACCGCTCAGCGTGGTACCCAGGCCTGCGACCTGTAGACCCCAGATGTAGTAGTCCATGCCGACGCTTGGACTGTATTCGATGCCCGACAGTGGCGGGAATGCCAGCCAGCCGGTGGCAGCGAACTCACCGATCCACAGCGACAGCATGATCAGCACCGCACCGGACACGAACAGCCAGAAGCTGAGCGAGTTGACGAACGGGAACGCGACGTCGCGCGCACCGATCTGCAGCGGCACGGCCAGGTTCATCAGGCCGGTGATCAGCGGCATCGCCACGAAGAAGATCATGATCACGCCGTGGGCGGTGAAGATCTGGTCGTAGTGGTGCGGCGGCAGGTAGCCCTCGGAGCCACCGACGGCGATGGCCTGCTGGGTACGCATCATGATGGCGTCGGAGAAACCGCGCAGCAGCATGACGAAGGCGACGATGAGGTACATCACGCCGATCTTCTTGTGATCCACCGAGGTGAACCACTCCTTCCACAGATAGCCCCACAGCTTGAACTTGGTGATCAGGGCGACGACGCCCAGGCCACCAAGAACCGCGCCGATCAACGTCGTCAGGACGATCGGATCGTGGGGGATCGACTCAAGAGAGAGTTTTCCCAACATGTTCATTCTCCCGAACCCGCGTGGCCGGCATGGCCTGCGTGTTCGTGTTCGTTGGCATCCAGGTTTTCACCCGATTCCTTGGAATCATGCGCGTCACTGGGGGCATGGCCCTCGTGCGCTTCATGGGTGGCGGCATCGGCAGCGGCGGCACCAGCATGCGAGTGCTTCATGCCGTAATGCTTGTTGTCGCCCATGTGCTTGGCGATAACCCAGTCGAACAGGCCTTCTTCGGTCTTGCCGAAGTAGGTGACCGGATACCACTCGGCGTTGCGTGCTTCACCCAGCGCCTTGAACGAGGCCTTGTCCAGGGTCTGCTCACCGGCGCGGACCTGCTCCAGCCACTGGCGGTATTCGGCATCGGTGACCGAGTAGGCGGTGAAGTGCATCTTGGCGAAGCCCGCGCCGCTGTAGTGCGAGGACATGCCCGGGAATTCGCCGGTCTCGTTGGCGATCAGGTGGAGCTTGGTCTCCATCGCAGCCATCGAGTAGATCATGCTGCCCAGGTGCGGGATGAAGAACGCATTCATCACCGAATCGGACGTGATCTTGAAGTTCAGCGGCGTGTTGACCGGGAACTTGATTTCGTTGACGACCGCCACCTTCTCTTCCGGATAGATGAACAGCCACTTCCAGTCCAGCGAGATCGCCTCGATGGTGACCGGCTTGACGTCCGAATCCAGCGGACGATACGGGTCCAGTGCGTGCGACGAACGCCAGGTCAGGACCGCCAGCACCAGCACGATCATGCAGGGAATGGACCACACCACCACCTCGATCGCCGTCGAGTGGGACCACTTCGGCTCGTAACGGGCCTTGGTGTTGGAGGCGCGATACTTCCACGCGAACGTCAGGGTCATGATGATGACCGGGATGACGACCAGCAGCATGAGCACGGTGGCCGTGATCAGCAGGGTCTTCTCATCCTGGCCGATCTGGCCCTTCGGACTGAGGATGGCCACCGCATCGCAACCGGTGAGCATCACCAGCAACGACAGCAGCAGGCCCGGGCGCAACCAGCGCCCAAGGGTTTTCAACGGAATCATCGGTCGATCCAATTGCGAGGGAATGCCGTTCCCCGTCCCTGCCTGTTCCGGCCAAAAGCCGGTCCCACCGGTCCGGAAGACAGGCAGGGAGGTGGGGTCGAGTCAGCCTTTCAATTTTAGGCCGTCACCCACCATTTAAGAAAGGCATTGACATTGATCGAGCGCAGGAAAGGCCCGATTCTGGCTGCGACACGTTGTCGCACCGCACGGGTGTGACGGGCCCATGACCCAGGACTGCGTGCCGGCCCCGCGCGCTCGTGGGGCCATTCGCCCTCGTTCGGCAAAGTCACCTGAACCGGTTCAGCGTACTGGCGGGTGCCTGGCGTGGGATGCTCTGCACAGGAGGAAGCCCCCGATGGACAAGATCGACTTCAAGAAGCGCGACCGGGCGCTCTATCAACCGCCCGCCGGCAGGTTCGTACCGGTCGATGTGCCGCCCCTGCCCTACGTGATGGTCGATGGTCGCGGCGACCCGAACACGGCCCCCGCCTACCTGCAGGCCGTGCAGTGGCTGTATTCGGTGAGCTATGCATTGAAGTTCGCGCTGAAGGCCGAAGGGCGCGACTACGTGGTGCCACCGCTGGAGGCGCTGTGGAGCGCCGAGGACCCGGCCAGCTTCATCGCGCGACGCAAGGATGAGTGGGCCTGGACCGTAATGATCCGCACGCCCGAGGGCATCGGCCCTACGCAGTGGCAGGCCGCGATCAGCAAGGCGCGCACGAAGCTGGGGGATGCGCCGCCCAGCCTCCGCCATGAAATCCTTGCCGAGGGCCCCAGCCTGCAGACCTTGCACGTGGGCGCCTACGACGACGAAGGCCCCGTCCTGGCGCATCTGCATGAGGAAGTGATGCCCGCACTGGGTTACACCTTCGCCGGCCCCCATCATGAGATCTACCTGAGCGACCCGCGCAGGACCGACGCGGCGCGGTTGAAAACCGTGCTGCGGCAGCCGGTGCGGCCGATCAAGCCTGATGAGGATTCCGGCACATGACACAAGGAATGCCATGCACCTGATCAACCGACTGCTGCACTGGACCACCCTGCCCGCCGGGCGCCGCCTGATGGCCGTGCTGGGTGCCGCGCTGGTGATCGTGCTCGCCTGCAATCCGGATCTGCTGCCGTTGTTGCCGGTGGTGGATGCGCTGGGGCTGGACGTGCTGATGCTGCTGCTGGGTGCGCAGGTGGTGGCGGTCCTGCCTTGGGTGCGGGAGCGGGCCGGGCGCGGAATCAGAGTGCTCGCACGCCTGCTGATCGGTGCATCGGCGGGAGCAGCGGGTGGCTATCTCCGGCAGCTGGCGTGGTGGCTGGCACAGGATGCGGTGGTCGCTGGACGCAAATGAAGGCGCGTTTCGATCGGTGACGTTGCCGACCAACCCTGTTCCTTGGGCAGAAACAGAAAGCCCCCGCGAGGGCCGGGGCGTTCTGTTGATGGACCTGCTCGCCTTACGTGGAGCGCGCCTAGAACGCGGTCGGACCGATCTGAATCACGCCATCATGGGCCAACGCGAGACGGATCTTGGTTCTGCCACCCGCCGTGACCATTTGGGAAATCTCTCGCCTATGCGCCGATTCATCCCCCCACGAACAGAGACCTTTGCCTGCGAAACTTGCGCTGACAATGCGATTCCCGGCGGGAACAGGCAGCGAGACAGACTCTCCCCGCTGCAGATGGGCTGCCAGGGTGCCGTCGATATACAGTGCAATCGGGCACGCCCCACCAACCGCGCCAACGTCGCGCGTAACAATTACCTGTCCGGAAGCAGTGTCACCGATCCCATTGAAGGCGAAAACCCGCTCGGCGGGCACCGGTTGCGCCTGTTCGGAGCTGATCTGGCGGGTTGCACAGCCGGCAAGAACGACGCACGCAATCAGACTCAGCACGATCTTCTTCATGAGATCCGCCGTTTATTGAAACTGTGTTGCCCGGTCCAGCGCCGCAAGCAATACACCTTGGCAATGTTAACCCCGACCAAGCAGGTACATGCCCGCGGTTCCATCGGACGCTGGCGCGGGCCCTGGGCCGGCGCCAGCACAGCCCAAACAAAAAGCCCCGACCAAAGGCCGGGGCTTTTCTACAACTGGTGCCGGAAACAGGAGTCGAACCTGCGACCTACGCATTACGAATGCGCCGCTCTACCAACTGAGCTATTCCGGCCTAGCAGGGAATTGTAGGGGGTGGCGATCAGCAGGTCAATCGAGGTCAGCCTGCTGGCGCTCCCCCTGCCTGCCCCTGGCGCGGCGGATCGACTGCACGGTCAGCACCCCGAAAAACACGCAGAACAACGAAAGCCCGACCAGGGCGACGTCGTGCATGCCGCCCAGCTGTCCGCTGGTGGCCCGGCTCCACAGGTAACGCGTCGCCAGCAGGATGATCAGCAGCGCGACCGCCAGATTGATCCACTTCATGATGGCCCTGAACGTCGTCTGGGTCATGGATGTATTACTCCCTCTGCAGGCATCGTCGGTGGCCTACCTGGCCGCATTATCAGCCAGTACCCACCGCATTGACGCAGGCGCGCCCCGCGGCGAAATCGCGCAGGTTCTCCAGCGTGATCGCCGAGATCTCCTGCAGCGCCTCCATGGTGAAGAAGCCCTGGTGGCCGGTCACCAGCACGTTGGGGAAGGTCATCAGGCGTTGGAAGGCCTCGTCGTCGATGATCTCGCCGGAAAGGTCCTGGAAGAACAGCGCGCTTTCCTGCTCGTAGACGTCGATGGCCAGATGACCCAGCCGCCGCGATTTCAGCGCGCGGATCACCGCATGGGTGTCCACAAGCGCGCCGCGTGACGTGTTGACCAGCATCGCGCCGGTCTTCATCCGCGCCAACGAGGCGTCATTGATCAGGTGCTGGGTATCGGGCGTCAACGGGCAATGCAGCGAGACGATGTCGGCCCGCGCCAGCAGTTCATCCAGACCAACCCTGCCTCCCACGCCGGCGAAGGCCGGCGATGGATACGGGTCGTGCCCCAGCACGGTGCAGCCCATGCCCTTGAAGATGCGCGCGGTGGCCAGGCCGATCTTGCCGGTGCCGACGATGCCGACCGTGCGCCCATGCAGGGTGCGCCCGAGCAGGCCATCGAGCATGAAGTTGCCCTCGCGCACGCGGTTGTAGGCGCGATGGGTCTGCCGGTTGAGCGTCATCACCAGCGCCAGCGCGTGCTCGGCCACGGCTTCGGGGGAATAGGCCGGCACCCGTGCGACGAACAGGTCCAGCGCTTTCGCGGCGGCCAGGTCCACATTGTTGAAGCCGGCGCAGCGCAGCAGTACGGCGCGTACGCCCAGTGCATGCAGCGCGTGCAGTACCGGCGCGTCGAGGCGGTCATTGACGAACACGCAGACGGCGGCGCAGTCCTGTGCCAACGCAGCGGTATGCACGTCCAGCGCGGCATCGAAGTACACGAACGCAAAGCCCTGCCCGGTCGCATCGCGCTGGTTGGCCTCGTCCAGGAAGCGACGATCGTAGGGGCGGGCACTGAAAACGGCGATCTGCATGACGGGGCCTGGCTGGAGTTCCCTGCCGACCATACCGCAGCACCTGCCCTGATGGGATGGCCCCGGCGATACGCATATCGCCGGGGCCGGGTACCGCTTAGAACCGGTAGCCCAGACCCAGCATCACGCCGTTCTGGATCTGCCCGTCGCGGCGCTCACCCACGTAGTCGGCCATGATCGACAGGCGCTCGCTGGCGCGACTGGTCACGCCCACGTTCCAGGCCAGTACCTGCTCGCCCACGGCCTGGCTGCTGGCACCAAACACCAGGTCCGGGGCCGCAGCAAAACCGGTGCTATAGCGCGCCTGCGAGTCGCCCAGCTCCTTCTGCCAGACCACGCGGGCACGCGGGGTGATGCGCTCGCCGTTGTTGCCCTCGAAGGTCTTGAACAGCTGCAGGCCGGCACCCACGCGGATGCTCTCCAGGCTGCCGCTGCGTCCTGCCAGCGCACCAGCGCCCTGCCCTTCGTTGAAGCGGGTGGCCGAGGTCCGCGCGTAATCCACCACCGGCAGCAGCGGCTGGATCACCAGTCCCTTGCCGGTGGTGAAGGAGAACGCATGCTCCACCCGCGCCGAGATCGCGTCGTTGCTGTATCGGGCACGCAGCGGCTGTTGCAGGCCATCGATGGCCGAAAGGCTGCGGCGGGTATCGTGGCGCAGGTCGGTGTAGCGCACGGCCGCCGACAGGTAGCCACGCGAATAGGTCGCATCCAGGTAGCCGCCCACATCCAGCGCGCGCACGTCGCCACTGAAACCGGAGCCATCGCTGGCCTTGGTCGACATGTCCGCGGCGGCCACGCTGACGCCGAGGGTGACGCGGTCATCGGCCACGTGCGTGTCGGCACCGACCACGATGCCGCCGATGTTATGGCTCAGGCCGGCCACGCCACCGTCGGCGTCGATGCGGCCATGGCTGGCGAAACCGCGCGCCCACAGGCCACGGCTGCCACCCGCCGCGCGGCTGTCGCCAGCAGCCTCGCCGGCCGGCTCGACCAGATGCATGGCCAGCTGGTTGAACAGGCTGCCATGGCGCATGCCCGGCTGCGCCGACACCGACTGCGCCGCCTGCGAGGCCAGGCCATCGGCATCGCCGCCACTGCGCATCGCTGCCTGGTGCTGCTGCACCACGTTGCCGATGCTGCCCAGCAGTGCATTGTCGGCCAGGCGCAGGCTGGCATGTGCATCACCGCGCAGGGCGCCGGCCTGCTGTGCGATCACATCGCGGTCGGTGAACTGCAGCGCGCCGAGCAGCGACTTCAGGCCGCTGTCCTGGCGATCCGATGCGGCTGCCAGCGCGCGCCCCAGTCCATCGCCGGAGGTGCCGTTGGCAAACAGGCCCAGCTGATCGAAGCCCGGGTTGGCGGTCAGCCACAGCCCGTCGGTCGTCTGGTTGACGTTGAAGCTGAGCAGCGAATTGTGGCGCGGGCGGAATACTTCGCCCGCGGTGATGCTGGCGCTGTAGCCGGTGTCGCCCAGTCGCACGGCATCCTGGAAACCGCCTTGGTAGATCGGCCCTTCCACCAGATCGCGGCGGTAGGTGCCGGCATAGAAGCCCTGGGCGACGTTCAACGCCAGGTGTGCGCCCTGCGCGATCACCAGCGCCCCCTCTTCGGCACCGCCATCGTAGAAGCTGCCGACACGCAGGCGGCCACTGCCGGTGCCACCGGCCTCGGTAACATCGAACAGCACCTGCCCGCCGGGCATGATGTTGACGTAGCCGTGGGTCACCAGATCACCGCCACGCGGCATCAGCGTGCCGAACACGCGCAGGCGGTTGAAGCCGTCTTCGCGCCAGGACGGGCCGGTGCCATCCAGCAAGGCATCGCTGTCGGTGCCGACCGATGCGATATCACCGTGGCCAACCACGATGCTGCCCGGCATCACCCGCAGCTCGGGGGTGCGCAGCGCGCCGCCCTCCAGCGCGATGGTGCCGTTGTCGACCAGCATGAAATCGGCGCCGGTGGTTTCGGCGGTGCGCCAGGTGGCGCCATTGCTGACACGGATCACGCCCGCCGAACTTGCCAGGGTGGAGGCATCCAGATCGGCCAGCCGCAACTGGCCGCGCAGCTCATCCTGGAGGTCGGGGTCGGCAAGCAGCTGCTGCAGCGACTGCGTGCCGATGCCGTTCGGCCCCCGCGTGGAGACGTTGTACAGGCTCACCGCGTAGTTGATGTAGGTGCTGGCCCAGTCGGTGTTCCAGCGCGCGAAATCGTCGTCGACGAAGGCCTGCAACTGGCGCGCGGTGCGCAGGTAGCCCGGATTGATGTCGCCGCTGACGTTGCTGGTCACATGCAGGGTGTCGCCCGGATCGCGATAGCCTGCCGTGTTGATGATGTTGTTGCCGCGGATGTCCTGGCCCGGGAACGACTCCAGCTTGCTGCCGCTGCCATCCGGATCGAAGGTGACCGATGTACCCGTGGTGCGCGCCGGGTCGCGGAACACCAGCAGGCCATTGGGCCGCACCACCTCATACATGGCCTTGTGCAGCAGGCCGGCATCCATGCCGCCGCCATAGTTGCCGGTGTAGATCTGGGTCATGCGCGGCGACGGTGCGTAGGTGATCCTGCCACCACTGCTGGCGGCATGGATCTGCACCGAATCGACCAGCGGCAGGTCGCCGCCGAGATAACGGTTGACGCCGCCGGACTGCATGATCGAGCAGGACGAAATGCAGTGGCCGGACACGATCGTGTCCAGGCCCTGGGTGCGGATCACCGCCTGCAGCCACTCGCCGGCGATCAGCGCGCCACCGTTGGACGTGCGCAGCACGACTTCGCGGATCGGGCGTCCTTCGGCCTGCGCCTTGGCCAGCAGCGCGGGCAGCGCCACCACATCGGCAACGGTTACGCCGCCGCTGAGGAAGACGCGATCGTCCTGCACGTGATAATTCATTGCCATGACGTCATCAACCGCCGCCATGGCGGTGATGCCCAGCAACGCTGCCAGGGCCAGGCTCAACTTCGAATGCTTCATGTGTTCTCTCTCTCCACCCGCAACGCACGGGTCGAAAGTTCAACGTCCGGACGGTGCGCCCTCCCCCAGTGCAGCGCCCCTCGAAACATGAACGCATTCACAATGGATTCGTGGGCCACGCACACTCTTCCCCATCCGGTCATCGTCGCGTAAAACTCGAAGACGTACCCGCCACCGACGTCCGAGGCCAGCCCTGTCCGCCCCCTCTCCTCTGATCCATCGCGCGCCGGACCTGTCCGCGCCGGCGGACGCGTTCATTGCGTTCGTGCGGGAGGAACGCGCGCCGTTGTGTGCGTTCCTGCGCACGCGCGGTGTCGGGCCGGAGGATGCCGAGGACATCGCGCAGGACTGCATGGAGCGGCTGATCCGCTATCGCGCGCACAGTGCCGACGAGCTGCGGCTGCTGCTGTATCGTATCGCCCGCAACCGCCTGGCAGACCGCGGCCGTTCGTCGCAGTCGCGGCCGCATCTGTCCCTCGCCGAACATGATGGCGGCAACGAGCCTTCCAGCACGTCGCCCGATCCATTGCGCCAGGCCGAGTCCGGGCAGATGCTGTCCCTGCTGCGGCAGGCCCTGTTCAAGCTGCCCGAGCGCGCGCGCGAGGTGTACCTGCTCAACCGGATCACCGGCATGAGCTACACGCAGATCGCGCGGCACTGTGGAATTACTGCCAAGACCGTGGAAAAACACATCGCCCGCGCCCTGCAGGGCCTGCGCCAGGAACTCGGAACGGATCCGCTGCACAACGACAGGGACAACGGATGAGTCACGCCAGGCCCAGGGAAGATACGCAGCTGTTCGAACGCGCCAGCGCCTGGGTGGCGCGGCTGGAGGCTCCGGACTGTACGCCGGGCGAGCGCGAGACGTTCGAGGACTGGTTGGCCGAGGACCCGGCCCATGTCACTGCCTGGATCCAGGCCGAGACCCTGTTCCAGCAGGGCGAGGAACTGGCCGCCGACCCGTGGCTGCGCACCGCCGCGGCACGTGCGGCACGGCCGGCGCCGCGTCGCTGGCTGCCGGCAGTGGCCGCCGCCGCAGGCGTCTGCCTGGCCATCGGGATCGGCTGGATGATTGCCGTCGACGGCAACCCCACGCCGCTGCGCTATGCCAACGATTCCCACCAGCCCCGGCAGCAGACGCTGGCCGATGGCAGCGTGGCCACGCTGGATGCGGGCACCACCCTGCACGCCCGTTTCGGTTGGCGCCATCGCAACCTGGTGCTGGAACGTGGCCGCCTGCAGCTGCAGGTCGCACCGTCGGGCAAGGCCCTGCAGCTGCGCGCCGGCGACAGCACCATCCGCGACATCGGCACCACCTTTCAGGTGGAACGCCTGCATGATGGCCTGGTCGAAGTCGCACTGCTGGAAGGTGCGGTGGAAGTCAGCAGCGGGGGCACCCAGCACACCCTGGCGCCCGGCCAGCAACTGCAGGTACTGCCGTCGGGCCGCATCCAGCCCGGTCCGGCACTGTCGTCCAATGCCGCCGCTGAAGGCTGGCTGCAGGGACAGCTGGTGTTCGATGCCACACCGCTGTCGATCGTGGTCGAACGCATGAACCGCTACGGCCACACGCCGCTGGTGATCGCCGATCCGGAGATCGCCAGCCTGGCGGTAAGCGGTACCTTCCGTGCCGGCGACGCGCAGGAACTGCTGTCGGCACTGGAACTGGGCTGGTCGGTGGCTGGCCAGACGCGACCGGATGGCGCGCTGGAACTGCGCCGCACGTACTGAGGAGGCCTGCGGTGATGGCAGTACCGGGCGCGCTGCAGGGGGGGCTGCTGCTCCGCACCCTGTTCTGCCTCGCGTTGGGCATCCCCGCCCTGCCGTCTGCCGCTGCGGCCGAGCAAGCGGGCACCCTGGAGGTCGATGTTGGTTCAGGCCCGCTGGCGCCGGCCCTGCAGCAGTGGGCGCGACAGAGCGGCATTGCCCTGCTGTTCGATGCGCGTGAGCTGGATGGCCTGCGCACGGCCGGCACCCATGGCCACCGCGATGCGGCTGCGGCCCTGAAGGAACTGGTCGCGGGCATGCCGGTGAACATCCTGCGTACGCCTGCTGGCGGATTCGTCGTCCGCCGCACCCGCCCCGCGCCGCCATCGCCACCGTCGGTCGCGGCACGCGCCACGCCCGCAGCAGGTTCGCCACACAAGTCCGCCGACGCGCCGCCGCAGGTGGAACTGGCGCCGATCCATGTCACCGGCAGCCGGCTGCCGCGCACCTCCGTGCAGACCACGCTGCCGGTCACCATCATCGACCGCGATGACATCCTGCGCAGCGGCTACGGCAGCCTGTTCGACCTGCTGCGGCACTTGCCGGGCATGAACGGCCACCCGGCGATGAGCACCTCGCGCAGTGGCGATTCGCAGTACCTGCCGGTGGGTGCGGCCACCACCACCAGCCTGGACGGCATGGGCCCGCGTGCGACCCTGTTCCTGGTCAATGGCCGTCGCCTGCCACGCTATCCCATGGTGTCGCTGGAACAGGGTGGGCTCACCGATCTTGGGGGAATTCCGCTCAGCTTCGTCGAACGCATCGAGCTGGTACGTGGCGGCGCCTCGGCCATCTATGGCGCCGACGCGATGTCTGGCGTGGTCAACATCATCCTGCGCGACCAGGCTGACGGCCCGGAAGCCATGCTGCAGACCGGCCTGAGCGGGCGCGGCGACGCTGGCCAGTATCGCGTGCAGGCGGCCACCGGCGGCGTGCGCGACGGAGGGGACCGCTGGTTCGCCGGCATCGACCTGCACCGCATCGACCACGTGGCCGGTGATCGCCGCCAATGGCATGCGGAAACCTCGCAGTACCTGATCGGCGCGTTCCGCGATGGACGCTACTGGCCGGCAGAACGCTGCGAAGGCCCATTGACGCGGCGCGATGGTGCCTGCTGGTTCGACAGCGCCCGACCACGCTCGCTGCAACCGGCCTCGGATACCGCTTCGACCTACCTGCGCTACCGACATGAGCGCGGCGAAGGTCGCTATGCCTACGCCGAGGCGCGGGCCAGCCACAACCGGCAACGCTTCGACCTTGGTCCAACCGCCGTTGCCATCGGCCTGTACGGGTTCACCTTCAACAGCGTGCTGCGCGAAGCCGGCAACGTGCGTCCGCATGTACGTGCCACCGACGCCGACGTCACCTTCGGCATTGGCCGCGACCAGGGCCGGCGCAGCTGGGATGCCGGCATCAGCGCACAGCGCAGCGATGTCAGCCTGTCCACGTCGGGCACCGTGCGCGCCGAGCCCCTGCTGCGGGTCGCCGAGACACTGGATTTCCTGCCCGGCTTCACCTCGTTGCCGGCGGGCGCGGCCGAGCAGTTGTTCCCGTCGATCCGCAATCGCGGGCGCACCGAGCAGTGGCAGGGCTGGTGGGGCATGCAGCGGGAGCTGATGCCATTGGCCGGCGGTGCTGCACAGCTGGCCACCGGCATCGACCTGCGCCAGGAGCGCTGGACCTCGCATCCCGACGCCCTGCTGAGCCAGGGTGACCTGGCGCTGGGCCTGCCGCAGGAGCAGCGCCACCTGGCGCGCCGCAGTGGCGGCGCCTACGCCGAACTCGGCCTGCCCCTGGCGCACACGCTGCGCATGGACCTGGCCGCACGCTGGGACCGCGACGGCGACTACCAGGCCTTTTCGCCCCGCGTGGGCGTGCGCTGGAGCCCCACGCCCCAGTGGTCCTTCCTGCTTGCCAGCGGGCGCGGCTATCGTGCGCCCAGCCTGTTCGAACAGCGGCGTCCCCCGGGCTACTTCGGTGCGATCGAGCTGCCGGCCTCCAGCGCCTTGCCCGACTGCGCGCAGAGCAGCGGCAACGGGCGCTGCAGCGTCACCGTGGACGTGGTGGAGAACGATGCGTTGAAGGCCGAGCGGTCGCGCAGCCATTCCCTGGCCGCGACCTGGACGCCGACCGATACGTTCTCGCTGTCACTCACCCACAACATCGTCGAACTGCGCAACGAGATCCTGGCCCTGCAACCGGCCGACGCGGTGTGGAACCCCGGCACCTGGGAGCTGGACGAGGACGGCCACCTGAGCAACCTGCGCCTGTCCTTCGACAACATCGGCCGCACCACCTCGCGCAACTTTGTACTGCGCGGGGAGTACCACATCGATACCGGCAACACCGGCCAGTGGCTGTTCTCGCTCGATGCGCTGAAGCAGCAGGAACTGCGCCGCGAACGTGGCCATGATGCAACGGTGGACCTGCGCGGCCATGTCACGCCGACGATGGCCGCCGTGCTGAACGTGCAGTGGCAGAACAGCAACTGGGACATCGCCCTGCGCGGCAACCAGGTGGGGCGCACGCGCGCCTGGCTGCCCGGTGCGGAATGCCCGGAGGAACAGCGCGAGCAGAACCACTGCATGAACCCCCGGCAGCTGCGCTGGAACCTGCATCTCGCACGACGCCTGGGGCCGCGCGTGGTCGCCGCGCTGGACGTGCACAACGTGCTCGACACGCAACCGGTGAACTATCTGGTTGGCAACGGTGGCCAGATGCCGGGGCTCGACGATCCGCTCGGCCGCTACTTCCTGCTGACCCTGCAGATCCGCTGAGCGTAGTACCCTACGCGCCCTGTTCCATCGGTTCCCCACCACCCCATGAAGGCCTATCTCTGGTTCTGGGGCGCGTTCCTGCTGTTCTTCGCGTTGCCCTTCCCCTGCATCCTCTATGTCGGCACGTCGTGGCCGGTGCAACTGGCCGACCGCAGCGCGCCATGGCTGGCCCTGCTGCTGCTCGCGCTGTCGGTGATCCTGTGGCTGGCCCTGCTGCTCGCCTTCCTGCACTACCTGCTGCTGGGCCCGCCGCGCGCGCTGCATCGGGTGCGCACCATCCTGGCCGGCGGTGAGCCGCGCGACGCGTTGATCGAACAGGCCGAGCCGACCGGCGTGCACGTGCGCGGCTTCGCGCAGTGGAAGCTGCAACTGGGCTTCCAGAACCTGTCCGGCACGCCCATCAACGAACAGATGCTGGTGGTGGACAGCAAGCCGCAGCTGCAGCGTTTCGTGGCCGGCAAGCGTATCGAGGTACGCCTGAGCCGGATGCCGGGCGCGTTCCCCAACGTGGTGCTGGAGGGTGCCCAGCCTGAATTGGATGTCGCCAGCCTCTGGCGTCGTGGTGTCGGCGCAGCGATCGGCATCGTGGCGGTGGCCAGTGCCTATGTGGCCGCCTATCGGCTGCAGAGTGAGGGACTGGGCTGGACCTTCCTGTCGCTCGGTCATCCGCTGCTGGTGTGCCCGCTGGTGTTGTGCGGCTACGCGCTGGGCCTGCGCCTGCTCGGCCGGCTGCTGCAGGCCGACGCCCGCGGTGACGCGCTGAAGTATCGCGGCATCGGCGTGGATGCGAAGGTGCTGAAGCTGCGCCAGACCGGCACCTATCTCAACGAGCAGCCGCAGGTGGAGTTCCAGCTGGAATACATCGACCGCGAAGGTGGCGTGCAGCAGGTGAGCGTGCGCCGCTTCATCCCGTTGATCGAGCTGGCCAATCTTCCGCGCGAGCGGGTCACGCTGTTGTACGACCCGGAAGATCGCCGCAACGTTCGCCTGGAGGGTGTATGAAGCAGCCGCCCTCGACCCGGCTGGTGTTCTCCGTGGTGTTGCTGGTGCTGGCCGGCGTCGCCGTGGCTGGCGGAGCCCTGCAGACGCTGGGCGAAACACTGGGCCATTCGGTGCAGGCCAACAGCGCAAGCGCGCCGATCGCCATGCCGCCAGCGCGCGAGAGGCCCGCTTCGCTCGCGCCGATGACCGAGCCGCGGTTGCCGCCGGTGCCCGAACGCAACAACCGGTTGTTCGATGCGGACTACCTGCTGGCCGCCCGCCAGGCACTGGAACAGATGCCTGCGCTGGCCGGGCACCGGCTGACGGTATTCCACAGCATCCACTTCTACGACGATGGCCGGATCAATCTGGACCTGGTGGATCCGCAGCAGCCGTCACGCGTGGACAGCTACCACTTCGAACGCGGCCAGTGGCGCAAGGGCGACCCGGTCAATCCCCAGCGCTTCGCGCCCACCATCACCCTGCGCCGCAGCAGCACGGCGCTGGCCAACATCGATTTCGAGGCGGTGCCGCGCGTGGCCCAGGCACTGCAGGCACAGCGCAACGCATTGATGGGCACTCCCGGTGAAGTCGGCCACGTCTATGTGATCGTGCGCAAGGGTGGCACTCTGGTCTGGCTGCCGGACGAAGTCGCCGGTGATCGCCAGTCCACACGACTCTCTTTCGACGCACAAGGCCGTTCCGGCAACGCGACCCTCCGATAGTCAACGCGAAAAGGGGACGGAGGGGATTAAGTCGTTTGTGCCTTGGTGCCGTCTGCGACTTAATCCCCTCCGTCCCCTTTTTGCTGTTTCACGGAGCGGGCGATGGCGTACTGCGCGCCGTAGTAGGTGGACAGCACCAGCAGGCTGGCCAGTGGCAGGCCGCCGGCGAAGCGGTCCCAGGCCAGCAGCGAGTCGCTGGCGACGAACAGCAGCGCACCGGCGGCCGCCCAGCGGGAGCTGCTGGCATCCATTGCATCGGTGTGCGGTCGCCGCCACTGGCGTGCGAGCGCCAGGACCGCCATCGAGGCTAGCACCACCACGTATGCCAGCACCGGAATGCGCATCGGTGCGGGCAGGTGCGGCCACAGACCAAGTACATTGAGTACAGCGAACGCACCGAGCAGGACGCTGGCGGCGAGCAGGCCACGCCCGGCACGCAGGCCATCGCGGAAGGCGACGATGTAGCAGAGGTGCGCCAGCAGGAACGCGACCAGCCCCGGCACGAACGCATCCACCGGCAACATCAGCGCGATATCCCCCACGCACGACAGCAGCATGCCAGCCAGCACCGCGCGTCGGTAGAACGGCTGCGCTGGATCATGCACGCGCCAGGCGATGCCAGCGATCAGCAGCGTGGTGGTCGGCTTGGCCAGCCAATGCAGCCAGCGCCCGTCGCCGTGCAGGAACGCACCGAGGATGGCGAGGATCGCCATCAACAGGATCACGCCATCGCGGGCGCGCGGTTTCATCGTGCCTTCCACAGGTCCGCAAGGCGGTCAGGCTTGCCGGCGATACGCTCCAGCACCGGGTACTGCAGGCCACCGTGGTAGGCGATGTTCATCGTTTCGATGCGGTCGAACTGCTTCACCAGCAGCACGATCGGCGCCTTGTCCTTCGCCGCCGCAGCTACCGCATCCTTCAAGCGCTGGCTGCTGTACTCGCGCCCGCCAACGGCAATCACCTTCATGCCCGGCGCCAGGCCGGCATTGAACGCCGGGCTGTCCCAGATCACGTCGCCGACCACACCGCTGTCGAGCACGGTCGCACCCAGCGAGTACGCCAGCAGCGCCGCCTTGGCGCGTTTTTCCTGTGCCTTGTAGGCGTCGTTCGGCGTATCGCGGTAGACCAGCTTCCAGCCCGCCAGTTCCAGGCCGCCGGTCAACGAACCGTGGCCGTCCAGGCGCCCGCGCAGGAACGTCGCCCAGTCATACGGCGCGATGCCGTTCAAGGTCGCGACCACGTCGTTGAAGGTGTACGGGTTGACGTCCCAGTCGCCGTTGCCGACGCCGAAGAACGCACGTGCGAAGTCATCCAGGCTGCGCCGGTTGCCGCTCAGTTCGCGCAGCTTGCCCTCCACTTCCAGCCACAGCATCTGGCCGCCGGAGTAGTAGTCCTCGCTCATCTGATAGTTGCGGTAAGGCAGCGTGCGGCGCTGCGCGATGGTCGGGTCATTGGTGGTGTCCTGCAGCGGCCGCCAGGCCAGGCCCGGGCGACCACGGTCATAGGTCGCGGCCACGTTGGCCAGCATGTCGCGCGCCTGCGCGGTCGACCACAGCCCTGAACGCGCCGCCAGCACCTGGCCCCAGAACTGGGTCTGGCCTTCGTAGACCCACAGCAGGCTGTCGCCCATCGGCGTGTTGAAGTTGGCGGTGGCGAGATCCGCGCCGCGACGGTACTTGCCGTTCCAGGAATGGGTGTACTCGTGCGGCAGCAGATCGCGCATCCACGCGTTGTTGTCCCACTCGGTGAAGTAGCCCGGGTCGGCGCTGTTCTCACTGGAACGGTGATGCTCCAGGCCGATGCCGCCGAGGCGGTCCGTCAATGCCAGCAGGAACTCATAGTGGTTGTAGTGCCGCGCGCCGTAGAGCTTGTCGGCCTGCTGCACCAGCGCGCGGTGCATCGTGATCTGCGCCTCGCTCGGCTTCAGCGATTTGGCGTCGTCGGCAAACACGTTGAGGTGCACCGGCACCTTCGCGCCCGGATCGAGATCGATGCGCTGGTAGTGCTCGCCGGCAAACAAGGGCGAATCGACCAGATGGTCATAGGAGATCGGCTTGAACACCACGGTGTCACCGTCGCGGCGCGCGGTCTCCAATGCAGTGGCGAACGACCAGCCCTTGGGCAGGGTCACGCTGGCCTGCGCCTGCAGCTGGCGCGCGTCGATGCCGGCCGGATACAGCGAGTTGGCGTTCCACTGCAGGTTGAGCATTTCCGGGGTCATCACCACCCGGCCCTGGCTGCCGCCCTGCGAGGACAGGAAATCGAAGTGGGCGACGATCTCGCTGGCGCCCTCGGGCACGTTCACCTTGAACGCATAGACGTTGTACTGATCGCGCTGCCAGGCCAGCGGCTTGCCGTTGGCGGTCACGCGCAGGCCGGCCAGCTTGTCGATCGGGCCGGTGGGCGAATGGTTGCCGGGAATCCACTGCGGGTACAGCAGGGTCATCGGGCCGGGCTTGGCCGGCACGGTGGCGGTCACCTTGAAGATGCGCCGGGCCAGATCGCGCGCGTCCACATCGATGCGCAGCAGTCCTGGGGCTGCCGCGTTGGCCGGTGGCGAGGTCTGCGCAAGTGCAGGCGTGGCCGCCAGCGCGAACAGCAACGACATTGCCAGGGCTCGGGTCTTCATCAGGCAGTTTCCAACAACGGGGAATCCTCCGATGCTAGGCCTGTGCGATGGCCGGCCCCATGGCCAAAGGTCATGGGCGGTGCGCCCACCCGGCCATGCCAAAGGCGTGCGAACCAAGGTTCGCACCCACCAGATCAGTTTCGGTTCGCACCCACACCGGGTAGTGGCGGGCCGTACCCTGCAGACGTCCTTCCGCGCTCAGTCGACCAGGCGCAGGCGCAGTTCCTTCGGCAGCGCGAACACCATCGATTCCGGTTCGCCGTCCAGCTCGCCCACGCCGGTGGCGCCCAGCTCGGCCAGGCGCGCCAGCACGCCATCGACCAGCACCTGCGGCGCCGAGGCGCCGGCGGTCACGCCGATGTGCTGCTTGCCTGCCACCCATGCCGGGTCGATCTCGTGCGCACCATCGATCAGATACGACTCCACGCCTTCGCGGCGGGCCAGCTCGCTCAGACGGTTGGAGTTGGAGCTGTTCGGCGAACCGACCACCAGCACCAGGTCGCAGCGCTTGGCCAGGTCGCGCACAGCATCCTGGCGGTTCTGCGTGGCGTAGCAGATGTCGTCGTTCTTCGGGCCCTGCATCGCAGGGAACCGCTCGCGCAGCGCATCGATGATGCCGCGCGTGTCATCCACCGACAGCGTGGTCTGGGTGGTGTAGGCGAAGTTTTCCGGCTGGTTGATCTGCAGCGTCGCGACCTGCTCGACATCCTCGACCAGGTAGATCTGCCCGGTCCCGGCTTCGCGGTTCCACTGGCCCATGGTGCCCTCCACTTCCGGGTGACCGGCGTGGCCGATCAGCACCACGTCACGGCCGGCACGGCAGTGACGGGCGACCTCGAAGTGGACCTTGGTCACCAGCGGGCAGGTGGCGTCGAACACCTTCAGGCCACGGCGCTCGGCTTCCTGGCGCACGGCCTGGGACACGCCATGCGCGCTGAAGATCACGGTGTTGTTGTCCGGAACCTCGTCGAGCTCTTCGACGAAGATCGCGCCGCGCTGCTTCAGGTCGTCGACCACGAAGCGGTTGTGCACCACTTCATGGCGGACATAGATGGGCGCGCCCAGCGTTTCGATCGCGCGCTTGACGATCTCGATCGCACGATCGACACCGGCACAGAAACCACGCGGGTTGGCGAGCAGCACATCCATCAGTTCAGTCTCCCGGCGGCAGCCGGCTTACGGTTTCGGGTTGGCATTATCCGCCTTTTTGGCGGACTTGCCGTCGAACAGGCCAAACAGCGCGATGCCGACGGCACCCACCACGATGGCCGAGTCGGCGATGTTGAACGAGGGCCAGGTGTAGCTGCCCACGTACCACTGGATGAAGTCGACCACGTGGCCGTGCACCTGGCGGTCGATCACGTTGCCGATGGCGCCGCCGATGATCAGCGCATACGGCACCGCGGCCTTCCAGTTGCCGCGGGCGGTGCCGCGCAGCCACCAGGCCATCAGCCCGCTGATGGCGATCGCCAGCGCGGTGAAGAAGTACTTCTGCCAGCCACCGGCGTCGCTCAGGAAACTGAATGCCGCGCCGGTGTTGTAGGTGCGGTACCAGTTCCAGAAGCCGTCGATGACCACCACCGGCTGGAACTCCGGCAGGCTGGACAGCACCCAGGCCTTGGACCACTGGTCCAGGCAGATGATGGCCACCGACAGCAGCAGCCAGACCAGGGCGTTCGGATGCGGACGGGGCGCGGCCATCAGAACCAGCTCCGCACTTCGCCGGCGCCGGTCACGTTGCTCACGCAACGGCCGCACAGCTCGGGATGGTCGGCGTTGCTGCCGACGTCGGCGCGGTGGTGCCAGCAGCGCACGCACTTGGCCTTGTTGGTCGGCTGGGCGCTGACGAACACCTCGTCGGTGGTCGCCGGGCGCACCTGCACGTCGCCACTGATGAACAGGAAACGCAGTTCATCGGCCAGCGGCTGCCAGCGCGCGGCCTGTTCTTCGCTGGCGGCGATGGTGATCTCCGCTTCCAGCGCCGCACCGATCGCACCGTTGGCGCGCATCGGCTCGAGCACCTTGGCCACCTGCTCGCGCACGGCCAGCAGCTGGTCGAAGTCGGCGGCATTGAGCTGGGCATCGGCCGGCAACGGCGCCAGGCCGTCATACCAGGTGGTGAACAGCACGTGGCCGGCGCGTTCGCCCGGCAGGTAGCCCCACAGCTCGTCGGCGGTGAAGGTCAGGATCGGCGCCACCCAGCGGGTGAACGCTTCGGCGATGTGGTACATCGCGCTCTGGGCCGAACGGCGACCGTGCGAATCGGTCGGCATGGTGTACAGCCGGTCCTTGGTCACGTCCAGGTACAGCGAGCCCAGGTCCACGCTGCAGAAGTTCAGCAGCAGCTGCACGATCTCGGCCATGTTGTAGCCGTCGTAGGCCGCCTTGATCTTCTCCTGCAGCTCCCACGCGCGATGCACGATCCAGCGGTCCAGCGCGACCATCTGCTCGAGCGGCTGCAGGTGCAGCGCCGGGTCGAAACCGTCCAGGTTGCCGAGCAGGAAGCGCGCGGTGTTGCGCAGGCGGCGGTAGGCGTCGGCGTTGCGCTTGAGGATCTCCTGCGACAGCGACATCTCGTTGCTGTAGTCGGCCGAGGCGATCCACAGGCGCAGGATGTCCGCGCCCAGCTTGTTCATGATGTCCTGCGGCTCGATACCGTTGCCCAGCGACTTGGACATCTTGCGGCCGTGCTCGTCCACGGTGAAGCCGTGGGTCAGGCACTGCTTGTACGGGGCGCGCTTGTCGATCGCCACGCCGGTCAGCAGCGAGGACTGGAACCAGCCGCGGTGCTGGTCGGACCCTTCCAGGTACAGGTCGGCCGGCTTGCCGAAGCCACGCGCGGCGAGAACGCCTTCATGGGTCACGCCCGAATCGAACCAGACGTCGAGGATGTCGGTGACTTTCTCGTAGTCGGCCGCGTCGGCACCGAGCAGTTCGGCGGCGTCCAGCGAATACCACACGTCGATGCCCTCGGCTTCGACGCGGTCGGCGACCTTCTGCATCAGCTCCACCGAACGCGGATGGATCTCGCCGGTCTGGCGGTGGGTGAACAGTGCGATCGGCACGCCCCAGGTGCGCTGGCGCGAGATGGTCCAGTCCGGGCGACCGTCGACCATGCTCTGGATGCGCGCCTTGCCCCAGGTCGGGAACCAGCCGACGGTGTCGATGGCGGCCAGCGCATCGTTGCGCAGGTTGGCCTTGTCCATCGAGATGAACCACTGCGGGGTGGCGCGGAACACCACCGGCGTCTTGTGGCGCCAGCAGTGCGGGTAGCTGTGGCGGATCGGATGGAACGCCAGCAGCGAACCGTTGTCGCGCAGCACGCCGACGATGGCCTCCTGCGCCTTCCACAGGTGCTGGCCCGCCAGCACCACGTCACCGGCCGGCGGGGTCGATTCCAGGTACACGCCGCGGCCGTCGATCGGAGTGACCTGGCCAGCGTTGTACTTGTCCAGCAGGCCGTACTTCTGGCTGACCACGAAGTCTTCCTGGCCGTGGCCGGGGGCGGTGTGCACCGCACCGGTACCGTCCTCGTCGGAGACGTGGTCGCCATTGAGCACCAGGATCTCGCGCTCCGGGTAGAACGGATGCGCCAGCAGCTGGTTTTCCAGCGCAGCGCCGGTGGTTTCACCATGCAGCACCACTTCGTCCACGCCATAGCGCTGCAGCGCGCGCTCGGCCAGGGCCGCGGCCAGCACCAGCCAGCGGCGCTTGCCGTTGTGGGCCGGGCCTTCGGCCAGCACATAGTTGATCTCCGCGCCCAGCGACACCGCCAGCGAGGCCGGCAGCGTCCACGGCGTGGTGGTCCAGATCGGTACGGCCACTTCGACGTCGACCGGCACGCTCACGCCGAACGCCTGGCCGATGGCCTGCGCATCGCGTGCAGCGTAGGCGACGTCGATCGCCGGCGATTCCTTTTCCTGGTACTCGATCTCGGCCTCGGCCAGCGCCGAGCCACAGTCGAAGCACCAGTACACCGGCTTGGCGCCGCGGACCAGGTGGCCGTTGGCCACGACCTTGGCCAGCGCGCGGATCTCGTTGGCTTCGAAATCGAAGCTCAGGGTCTTGTACGGGTTGTCCCAGTCACCGGTCACGCCCAGGCGCTTGAAGTCCACGCGCTGGATGTTGATCTGCTCTTCGGCGAACTCGCGGCACTTCTGGCGGAATTCGACGGCGTCAAGCTTGGTGCCGACCTTGCCCCACTTCTTCTCGACCGCGATCTCGATCGGCAGGCCATGGCAGTCCCAGCCCGGCACGTAGGGCGCATCGAAGCCGGCCAGGTAGCGCGACTTGACGATGATGTCCTTCAGGATCTTGTTGACCGCGTGGCCCAGGTGGATGCGGCCGTTGGCGTATGGCGGGCCGTCATGCAGCACGAACAGCGGGCGGCCGGCGGCGTTGTCGCGCAGCTGCTGGTAGAGCCCCTGCTCTTCCCACCGCGCCAGAATGCCCGGCTCGCGCTTGGGCAGGTCGCCGCGCATCGGGAATTCGGTGGCTGGCAGGTTCAGGGTGGTCTTGTAGTCCTGGCTCACGCAGTGGCTCGCAATCTATGTTCGGAAAGGATGGCGCGCGCCTGTTCGGCGTCGCGGTGCATCTGGTCGGTCAGCGCCGCCAGATCATTGAATTTCTCTTCGTCGCGCAGCTTGGCGACGAACTCCACGTCGATGTGGCGGCCGTACAGGTCGCCCTGGAAATCGAACAGGTGGGCTTCCAGCAGCGGCTCCACGCCCTCCACCGTCGGCCGCGTACCGAAGCTGGACACCGAAGGCCAGGGCTGGTCGAACACGCCGTGCACCCAGGTCGCGTAGATGCCCGACAGTGCCGGGGTCTTCGGGAAGCGCAGGTTGGCGGTGGGGAAGCCCAGCGTACGGCCGAGCTGGCGCCCGCGCACCACCCGCCCGCTGATCGCGTAGGGGCGGCCGAGCAGGTCGTTGGCGCGGGCGAAATCGCCCTCCTGCAGCAGCTGGCGGATGCGGGTGCTGGAGATGCGCTCGCCATGCAGGTCCACCGCTTCGATCTCGCCCGCGGTGAAGCCGAGTTCGGCGCCCATCTCCTGCAGCAGTGCCAGATCACCGCGGCGGCGGTTGCCGAAGCAGAACTCGGGCCCGATCCACACTTCGCGGGCGCCCAGCCGGTGCACCAGCAACCGGCGCACGAAGGTCTCGGCCGGCATCGCCGCCATCGCCGCGTCGAAACGCAGCAGGCCGATCGCATCGACGCCGAGCTCGCGCAGGATCTCGACCTTGCTGCGCGCCAGGGTCAGCCGCGGCGGCGGCGTGCCCTGGGCGAAGAATTCACGCGGCAGCGGCTCGAATGCCACGGCCACTGCGGCCACGCCCAAGGCGCGCGCGCGGGCAACCGCGTGGCGGACCAGCGCACGATGGCCCAGGTGGAGGCCGTCGAATGCACCGATACAGACCACGCTTCCGTTGGGGAACAGCTCCCCGCCCTCGACGCTTCTGAACAGCCTGCTCATCAACTCTCGTTCCGGCCCGACCGGGGCCGCCGCTTCAATGGTGTAACCCTGAAGTATAGCCGCCACGGACCGCGATCAATGCCCGCGCAGGTCGCGCGGGCGGAAGCCCATCGCCAGCATGGCCACCACGTAGGTCGCGCCGCCGCCGCCGACCAGCAGCATCAGGCCACCGATACGGTGCCATTTGTCCATGCCGGTGAAGTCGGGGACCCAGTGCAGCAGGGCCAGCAGCACGCCGACCATGGCCACGCAGGCCACCCCCAGCCGCACCAGATAGCCGCCCCAGCCCGGCCGCCGCTGGTAGACGTCGGTCTTGCCCAGCCAGTACCAGAGCAGGCCCAGGTTCAGGTAACTGGACAGCGCACTGGCAATGCCCAGCGCCAGGTGCAGGCCCGGCTGCTTGCCGATCGCCGTCATCACGCCCTGCGCCTTCAGCGCGTCGGGCACCATCACCTGGTACAGCACGGCCAGCAGGGCGAAGTTGAACACCATGTTGGCCACCAGCGCGGCAATACCGGCGCGCACCGGGGTCTTGGTGTCCTGGCGGGCGTAGAAGGCCGGCAACACCACCTTGAGCAGGGCGAACGCCGGCAGGCCGAAGCTCAGGCCATACACCGACAGCGCGGTCATGCGGGTATCGAACGCGGTGAACTGGCGGTACTGGAACAGCGTGGCGATCAGCGGCTCGGCCAGCAGCACCAGGCCCAGCATCGCCGGCACCGAGATCAGCAGGGTCATGCGCAGGCCCCAGTCCAGCGAGCGCGAGAAGCCCTCGCGGTCGGTGCTGACATGGTGGCGGGCCAGCGCCGGCAGGATCACCGTGCCCAGCGCCACGCCGAACACACCCAGCGGCAGCTCCAGGAAGCGATCGGCCAGCGACAGCCAGGACTGCGAGCCGTCGGTCAGCTTGGCCGCGATGAGGGTATCCAGCAGCAGGTTGATCTGCGCCACCGACGAACCGAACAGGGTCGGCACCATCAGCGTCAGCACCTTGCGCACGCCCGGATGGTTCCAGCCCCAGCGCGGCAGGGTCAGCAGGTTGATGCCCTTCAGCGAGGGCAGCTGGAACAGCAGCTGCAGGAGGCCGGCCGCCAGCACCGCCCAGCCCAGCGCCAGGATCTGCTTCTCCGGGGTGCCGCCCAGTCGCGGCGCCAACCACAGCGCACCGGCGATCATGCACAGGTTGAGGATGACCGGGGTCAGCGCCGGCATCGCGAAGCGCTGGAAGCTGTTCAGCGCACCGCCGGCCAGCGCGGTCAGCGACACGAACAGCAGGAACGGGAAGGTCAGGCGGAACAGGTCGACCAGCAGGGTCTGCTTGACCGGGTCGGTGTCAGCACCACTTGAGAATGCCACCGCCAGCTGCGGCGCGAAGATCAGCGCCAGGGCGGTGACCAGCATCAGCACCCCGCCCAGGGTGCCGGCGGTCCGGGACATCAGCTCACGCAGTTCGGCGTGGCTGCGGGTCTCCTTCACCTCGGTGAACACCGGCACGAAGGCGGTGGAGAAGGACCCCTCCGCGAACAACCGGCGCAGGAAATTGGGTATCCTGAAGGCAACCCAGAACGCATCGGTAACCGCATTGGTGCCGAACGTGGTAGTGATCACCTGATCCCGGACAAGTCCGAGAACCCGCGAGACCATGGTCATGCTGCTGAACGACAGCAGGCCCCGCAACATCTTCGGTGAACTCACTCAGCGTCCCTCTTGACAATCGACTTGACGTGCATTTCTCGGGCCATCATACTAGCTAGCTTGCTGTTCCCATAACACCGATTTTTTCAGGAAACCACCACCGTGGCCAATATCAAGTCCGCCAAGAAGCGCGCCAAGCAGACCGTCGTGCGCAACGCGCGCAACGTGGCTCAGCGCTCGATGCTGCGCACCGCTGTCAAGAAAGTGATCAAGGCGCTGGACGCCAACGATGCCGCCGGCGCCGAAGCCGCCTTCGCCGTTGCCCAGCCGATCCTGGATCGCTTCAGCGCGCGTGGCCTGATCCACAAGAACAAGGCTGCTCGCCACAAGAGCCGCCTGAACGACCGCATCAAGGCCCTCAAGGCCGCCTGATCCGGCGTTGCCGCCCTGCCCTTCGGGGTTGGGCAGCAGACAAAAGCCCGGCCCCGGCCGGGTTTTTTGTTGCCTGCGGTTTACCGGGATTGCCGGCCAGCGGCCGGCACTACCAAATGAAAAACCCGGCCGAAGCCGGGTTTTCCGCATGGAACCACAACGGCATCACTGCGCGTTGCGGGCTTCCAGCTCGTCTTCCTTCTGGCGATCGAAGAAGGCCATGATCCGGCTCATGATCGGGAAGGTACCTTCGCGGCCCAGCGCGGAAACCAGGAACCACGGCTCCTTCCAGCCCAGCTCGGCGACGATCTGCTCGGCCGCGGCCTGCGCCTCGTCTTCGAACATCAGGTCAGCCTTGTTCAGCACCAGCCAGCGCGGCTTGTTCAGCAGCTCCGGATCGTGCTTCTCCAGCTCGCGTTCGATCGCACGCACCTGCTCCACCGGCGAAATGCCCTCCACGCCGCCTTCCATCGGCGAGATGTCCACCAGGTGCAGCAGCAGGCGGGTGCGCTGCAGGTGGCGCAGGAACTGCGCACCCAGGCCGGCGCCGTCCGCAGCACCTTCGATCAGGCCCGGAATGTCGGCGATCACGAAGCTGCGGTGGTTCTCCACCTTCACCACGCCCAGGTTCGGGTACAGCGTGGTGAACGGGTAATCGGCCACCTTCGGCGTTGCCGCCGAAACGGCACGGATCAGGGTGCTCTTGCCGGCGTTGGGGAAGCCCAGCAGGCCGACATCGGCCAGCAGCTTCAGCTCCAGCTTCAGCGTGCGCTCTTCGCCCGGCTCGCCTGGCAGCGCCTGGCGCGGCGAGCGGTTGGTCGAGCTCTTGAAGTGCATGTTGCCCAGGCCACCGCGACCGCCCTTGGCCACCAGCAGGCGGTCGCCGTGCTGGGTCAGGTCGCCGATGACTTCATCGGTGGCAACGTTGATGACCACGGTGCCGACCGGCACGGTGATGGTCAGGTCTTCGCCGCCCTTGCCATAGGCCTGGCGGCCCATGCCGTTCTCGCCGCGCTGCGCCTTGAAGATACGCTCATGGCGGAAGTCGACCAGGGTGTTCAGGTTTTCGTCGGCGCGGATGTACACGCTGCCGCCCGCACCGCCGTCGCCGCCGTCCGGGCCGCCGAGCGGAATGAACTTCTCGCGACGGAAGCCAATGCAGCCGTTGCCGCCGTTGCCGGCGAACACTTCGATTTCTGCTTCGTCTACCAGTTTCATTGTTTCGATGCCTGCGATGGGCGCGACCTGTTGGCCGCCACCTTGAATGTCATGCCGGCCGCGGGCCGGCAACCCGGCCCAGCCGGTCTTGCTTCAACTCTAACGAAAAGCCCCGCCGAAGCGGGGCTCTCCATGCAGCGTGCTCTTCATCCAGCACGGCCATGCCGCGGCACGGGTGCCGGCGATGCCTGGATCAGGCGTCGGCCGAGACGATGCTGACGGTGCGACGCTTCTTGGCGCCCTTGACCGAGAACTCCACCTTGCCGTCCACGAGGGCGAACAGGGTGTGGTCACGGCCCAGGCCAACGCCGGTGCCCGGGTGGAACTGGGTGCCGCGCTGACGCACGATGATGTTGCCGGCTTCGATGGCCTGGCCGCCGAAGATCTTGACGCCCAGGTACTTCGGGTTGGAGTCGCGACCGTTGCGCGAGGAGCCTACGCCCTTTTTATGTGCCATGACTGCTTCTCCTGATGCTTAGCCGGCGATGCCGGTGATCTCGATTTCGGTGTAGTACTGACGGTGACCCTGACGCTTCATGTGGTGCTTGCGGCGACGGAACTTGATGATCCGGACCTTGTCAGCACGACCCTGGGACAGGACCTTGGCGGTGACGGCAGCGCCCTTCAGCGCATCGCCCAGCTTCACGCCGTCGCTGTCACCCAGCATCAGGATGTTGTCAAACTTGATCTCGCTGCCGACTTCGACTTCGAGCTTTTCAATGCGGAGCTTTTCGCCCTGCGCCACGCGGTATTGCTTACCGCCGGTGACCAGTACTGCGTACATGACCAGGCCTTCCTCTGTAGTTATTGTGGTCTGAGCTGCCGCCATCGAGGGCGGACAGGAGCGGAATTGTACGCAGATCAGCGGGCGCGGGTCAAGTCAACCCCCGAATGCCGCGGGAGGACGGCTCCGGAACGGGGTCAGATCCCTTTTCACCCCGTGAAAAGGGATCTGACCCCTGCCTGACGGCCTGTCTCACCAGATGAGACATCGGGCTGGCATTGTCGCCCATTGCCCCCATCTGGTCACCTCGGTAGGCTGACCGATTGCCGTTCCCTGCTGGCCCGGCACCCAGCCAACGCCCCCACAACCGGATCCCCCATGGCGATGGATTTCATCCGCATCCGCGGCGCGCGGACGCACAACCTGAAGAACCTCGACCTCGACCTGCCCCGCGACAAGCTGATCGTGATCACCGGCCTGTCCGGCTCGGGCAAGTCCTCGCTGGCGTTCGACACCATCTATGCAGAAGGCCAGCGCCGCTATGTCGAGTCGCTGTCGGCCTATGCGCGCCAGTTCCTGAGCGTGATGGAAAAGCCGGACCTGGACCACATCGAGGGCCTGTCCCCGGCGATCTCGATCGAGCAGAAGTCGACCTCGCACAACCCGCGTTCGACGGTCGGCACGATCACCGAGATCTACGACTACCTGCGCCTGCTGTACGCCCGCGTCGGCACCCCGCGCTGCCCGGACCACGGCTATCCGCTGGAGGCGCAGACGGTCAGCCAGATGGTCGACCAGGTGCTGACCCTGGACCCGGAACAGCGCTACATGCTGCTGGCCCCGGTCATCCGCGACCGCAAGGGCGAGCATGCCCAGGTGTTCGACCAGCTGCGCGCGCAGGGTTTCGTGCGCGTGCGCGTGGACGGCGAGCTGCATGAAATCGATGCGGTGCCGCCGCTGGCGCTGCGCCAGAAGCACACCATCGAGGCGGTGATCGACCGCTTCCGCCCGCGCGAGGACATCAAGCAGCGCCTGGCCGAGAGCTTCGAAACCGCGCTGAAGCTGGGCGACGGCATGGCCTCGGTGCAGAGCCTGGACAGTGCCGACGCTTCGCCGACGCTGTTCTCCTCCAAGTACTCCTGTCCGGTCTGCGATTACTCGCTGCCGGAGCTGGAACCGCGCCTGTTCTCGTTCAACGCACCGATGGGCGCGTGCCCCGGCTGCGACGGCCTGGGCATGGCCGAATTCTTCGATCCTTCGCGCGTGGTGGTGCATCCCGAGCTGTCGCTGGCCGCCGGCGCGGTGCGCGGCTGGGACCGTCGCAACGCCTATTACTTCCAGCTGATCGCCTCGCTGGCCAAGCACTACCGGTTCGACGTCGACGCGGCATGGAACTCGCTGCCGCAGAACGTGCAGCAGGCCGTGCTGTACGGCAGCGGCGATGAGGCGATCACCTTCACCTACTTCACCGAAGCCGGTGGCCGCACCCAGCGCAAGCACCGCTTCGAGGGCATCATTCCCAACCTCGAGCGCCGCTACAAGGAAACCGAATCGCCGGCGGTGCGCGAAGAGCTGTCCAAGTACATCAGCGAACAGCCGTGCCCGGAATGCCATGGCGCGCGCCTGAACAAAGCGGCACGCAACGTGTTCGTGGCCGACCGCCCGCTGCCGGAGTTGGTGGTGCTGCCGATCGACGAGGCGCTGAAATTCTTCAGCGAACTGAGCCTGCCGGGCTGGCGTGGCGAGATCGCCGCGAAGATCGTCAAGGAAATCGGTGAGCGCCTCGGCTTCCTGGTCGATGTGGGCCTGGATTACCTGACCCTGGAACGCAAGGCCGACACCCTGTCCGGTGGCGAGGCACAGCGCATCCGCCTGGCCAGCCAGATCGGCGCCGGCCTGGTCGGCGTGATGTACGTGCTCGACGAGCCGTCGATCGGCCTGCACCAGCGCGACAACGAGCGCCTGCTCGGCACCCTCACCCGCCTGCGCGACCTCGGCAACACGGTGATCGTGGTCGAGCATGACGAGGATGCGATCCGCCTGGCCGACTACGTGCTGGACATCGGCCCGGGCGCGGGCGTGCATGGCGGCGAGATCGTCGGCCAGGGCACCCTGCAGGACATCCTGGAGGCACCGCGCTCGCTGACCGGCCAGTACCTGTCGGGCAAGCGCGCGATCGAGATCCCCGCGCGCCGGCACAAGCCGAACCCGAAGATGACCCTGCACCTGCGCGGGGCCAGCGGCAACAACCTCAAGGGTGTGGACCTGGCGATTCCGTCGGGCCTGCTGACCTGCGTGACCGGTGTGTCCGGCTCCGGCAAGTCCACCCTGATCAACGACACCCTGTTCTCGCTGGCCGCCAACGAGATCAACGGTTCCTCGCACCCGATCGCCCCGTACAAGGAGATCGATGGCCTGGACCTGTTCGACAAGGTGGTAGACATCGACCAGTCGCCGATCGGCCGCACCCCGCGTTCGAACCCGGCCACCTACACCGGCCTGTTCACTCCCCTGCGCGAACTGTTTGCACAGGTGCCCGAAGCGCGTGCGCGTGGCTATTCGCCGGGCCGTTTCAGCTTCAACGTGCGCGGTGGCCGCTGCGAAGCCTGCCAGGGCGACGGCCTGATCAAGGTGGAGATGCACTTCCTGCCGGACGTGTACGTGCCCTGCGACGTCTGCCATGGCAAGCGCTACAACCGCGAGACGCTGGAGATCCTGTACAAGGGCTTCAACATCAACGACGTGCTGGAAATGACCGTCGAGGATGCACTGAAGCTGTTCGAACCGGTGCCGTCGATCGCACGCAAGCTGGAAACCCTGGTCGACGTCGGCCTGAGCTACATCAAACTGGGCCAGAGCGCGACCACGCTGTCCGGTGGTGAAGCACAGCGCGTGAAGCTGTCCAAGGAACTGTCGCGCCGCGATACCGGCCGCACCCTGTACATCCTCGACGAACCGACCACCGGCCTGCACTTCCACGACATCGAAGCGCTGCTGGGCGTGCTGCACAAGCTGCGCGACGAAGGCAACACGGTGGTGGTGATCGAGCACAACCTGGACGTGATCAAGACCGCCGACTGGATCGTCGACCTGGGCCCGGAAGGCGGCCACCGCGGTGGCACCATCCTGGTCACCGGCACGCCGGAAGACGTGGCGGCCTGTCCGCAGTCGTATACCGGCCAGTTCCTGGCGCGCATGCTGCCGTCCACCAGCGCGCGCCCGGAACAGCCGGCTGCCGTGGCCAACAAGCCCGACGCCCGCCCGCCACGCAAGGTGAAGCCTGAGAAGCCGGCCAAGGTTGCCAAGAAGGCCGCGGCCGCCAAGAGCACCGGCAAGGCCAGCAAGAGCACATCGAAGAAGAAGGACGCCTGATGAGCAGCGAACACAAGATCCTGGCCCGCATCCCGATCAGCGTGCGCTGGCGTGACATGGACAGCATGGGCCACGTCAACAACGCCAAGTACATTTCCTACCTGGAAGAAGCGCGCGTGCGCTGGATGCTCGGCGTGGACGGCGTGTCGATGACCGACCGCATCGCACCGGTGGTGGCCGCGACCAACGTCAATTACCGGCTGCCGATCGTGTGGCCCAACGACATACTGGTCGAGCTGTTCGTCGAGCGCCTGGGCAACAGCAGCGTGACCATCGGCCACCGCATCGTCGACCAGCAGGACGCGTCGAAGCTGTATTCCGACGGCAACGTGGTGGTGGTGTGGATGGATACGCAGACCGGCAAGAGCGCGCCGCTGCCGGAGGCGATCCGCAGCGCCTCCACTTGACGCGCCCTGGCAGGTGCCGACCTTGGTCGGCACGCTTTGGCTGCAATGAGGTTGCCGGCCAGCGGCCGGCACTACCGATCCCATTCAATGAACTGACATGATCCACCAGACTGAACTGCGCGACCTGCTGCCCGGCATGGTCCCCTTCCCCACCGACGTCTTTCCCGCCGACCAGGCCTGGCTCGGCCAGCACCTGCTGCCGCTGCTGAAGATCGACCTGGGCGTGCTGCGGCCGGAGCTGGCCGGCCAGGTGGCGACAATGCTGTGCCCGATCGAGCCGTACGACGGCTGCATCGGCGAGACCACCGAAGAACACCACAACGATTTCACCGGCACCAACTGGATCGCCTTCGAACTGACCGCCGGCAACGAGATGCGCTTCCTCGGCAATGAGGGCTATTTCATCGGCGAGGCGGTGCAGGACAAGGATGCGCAGGAGCACATCGCGCAGATGCGCGACAGCTACGCCAAGGCCCGCGATTACCATGCCGGGCACGGCCGTCTCGCCTGCTACTCGCGCTACGGCAACGGTGAGGCCAGCGAACGCGACTACCTGGATACGCTGGGCGGACCGATAGGCTTCGGCAACTGGACCGAGACCGCGGAGATTCCCGCGGCCTTCGAACTGGGCTTCACCGACGCTGCCGATGACCCAAACGCTGCGGACGATGCCGAAACGGTGATCATCACCCGCAACGGCAACAAGTTCTTCGCCGTGGCCGGCGTAGCCGGCTACAACTGGTGCGCCACCGGCGCCGATGCGATCGTGATGCTGTACGAGCCGGAAAGCCGCACCGTGCTGTTCTCGTACGACTGGTCGTAAGGCCCTGTGGTAGTGCCGGCCGCTGGCCGGCATTGCCCGTGCTGCCGGCCAGCGGCCGGCACGACCATCCCGCTACGGCGCAGCCTTGCGTACGGCCAGCGTCGCACTTGCTTCGCCGCCGCCTTCCAGCTGCAGCCGTAGCGGCACCGCCTGCCCCTCCTTCAGCGCGCCCTTGCCCTGCATCAGCATCAGGTGCAGGCCACCGGGCTTGAGCTCGGCACGTGCACCCGGCGCCAGCGGCAGGCGCTCGATCGCGCGCATCCGGCTGACCCCATCCGTGATCGTGGTTTCGTGCAGCGACACATCATCGAAGCTGCTGCTGGTCGCGCCGGTGATCACCACCGCCTTGCCGCAGCCGTTGTGGATGACGCCGTAGCCAGCGGTCATCGGCATTGCCGGATTCGGTGGCAACCGCGCCCAGCCCTGATCCACCGTGACGCAGCCCGATTCCGCCGCCGAGGCCGATGCTGCGGCCGCACACAGAAGCCACAGTACGCCAACGAATGGTTTGGTTATCATCGCCCAGGTTCCTTCTTCGCAACGAGACCGCAGCATGACGACGCTCATCGAGGTGATCAACCATGGCCCCATCCGCGAACTGCGCCTGGCGCGGCCGCCGGTCAACGCACTGGACACCGACCTGTGCCGGCAGTTGATCCATGCCATCGAGCTGGCCATGGCCGAAGACGCGCACGGCATCGTGCTGTCGGGCAGCGAGCGCATCTTCACCGGCGGCATGGACGTGCCGCACCTGCTCTCGCATGGCGATGACAAGCACAAGCTGCTGGACACCTGGAACGCCTTCTTTGGCGCCGTACGCACGCTGGCCGAGAGCCGCATCCCGGTGGTCGCGGCGATCACCGGCCACGCCCCGGCGGGCGGCTGCGTGCTGGCCCTGTGCTGCGACTACCGGGTGATGGCCCGCAGCGCCGATCCGTCGCGGCCATATGCCATCGGCCTGAACGAGGTGCAGGTGGGCCTGATCGCGCCGGAGGGCATCCAGCGCCTGCTGCGCCGTGCGGTGGGCGTGCACCGCGCCGGCGTGCTGCTGACCACCGGTTCGCTGGTACCGGCCGAACAGGCGGTGCAGATCGGCCTGGTGGATGAGCTGGCAGAGGGGGACCTGGTGGTGGCACGCGCGATTGCCTGGCTGCAGGACCTGCTCAGGCAGCCGCGCCAGCCGATGCTGCTGACCCGCGCCATCGCCCGCGCCGACCTGCACGTGGCGCTGCAGCCGGACCTGATCCAGCTCGACCGTTTCGTCGAGGCCTGGTTCGCCCCGGACGCACAGAACGCCCTGCAGGCCCTGGTAGCCCGGCTGGGCAAATAGCGGTTGCCCCGCCCGGGGTCAGATCCCTTTCGCCGGGCGAAAGGGATCTGACCCCTGACCGGTATAATCAGGCCCTCTTTCACTGCTGTGGCCGCCCCCTTGAACGACACGCCCGAACCCGTCGTCTCCGAGCTGATCGACCTGCTCACGCTGGAGCGGCTGGAGGACAACCTGTTCCGCGGGCAGAGCCGCGACATCGGCACCAAGTACGTGTTCGGCGGGCAGGTGCTGGGCCAGGCGCTGGCCGCGGCACAGGCCACGGTCGACAACGGCCGCCACGTGCACTCGCTGCACGCCTATTTCCTGCGCGCCGGCAACATCGACCACCCGATCGTCTACGACGTGGACCGTACCCGCGACGGCGGCAGCTTCTCGGTGCGCCGGGTCACCGCGATCCAGCACGGCAAGGTGATCTTCTTCTGCGCGGCATCGTTCCAGCAGGCCGAGACCGGCGCCGAGCACCAGCACAAGATGCCCGAAGTGCCGCAGCCGGAAGACATCGAACCGAACCGGCCGCTGCCGGCCGAAGTGCTGGAGCGGCTGCCGATCAAGGTGCAGCGCTGGCTGTCGCGCGGCGGCCCGTTCGAATTCCGCCACGTCTACCCGCGCGACGAACTGAACCCGCCCAAGCGCCCGCCCTACCACCAGGTGTGGCTGCGCCTGAGCGAGCCGGTCGGCGATGCTCCGGAACTGCACCAGGCCCTGCTGGCCTATGCCTCGGACTTCCACCTGCTGGGCACGGCGACGTTCCCGCACGGCATCAGCTACTACCACCCGCACGTGCAGATGGCCTCGCTCGACCACGCGATCTGGTTCCACCGCCCGTTCCGTGCCGACGACTGGCTGCTGTACTCGCTGGACAGCCCCAGCGCGCAGGATTCGCGCGGCCTGGCCCGCGGCCAGTTCTTCACCCGCAATGGTGTGCTGGTGGCCAGCACCGCGCAGGAGGGCCTGATCCGCGTGGTTCCCGACCAGGCTGCCGCGGCCGCCGTGCCGGCCAAGGAGTAAACCCATGCGCCAGATCTTCAGCAGCCAGCGCGTGGAAACCGTCGAAGGCGTGGCCGAGCTCCTGCGCGGGCATGGCATCGACGTCAAGGTGACCAACGGGCGCTCGTACAAGACCCGTCGCCGCGGCCAGTTCAGCTATACCGACCTCGGCAACGCCAACGCCTACCCGGCGGTATGGATCGTGCGCGCCGACGACCAGCCGCGTGCACGCGAGATCCTGCGTGAGGCGCGCCTGCTCGACACCACCCGCCGCGACCATCCGACCGCCGAGTTCGCCTTCCGCGACACGCCGGAACAGGGCAGCGGCGGCCGCAGCTGGGCCTGGCGCATCCGCATCGCCCTGCTGGTGGTGATCGCCGGCGTGGCGCTGGTGATCGGCCTGCGCCATCGCGGTGCCCCGGCCCCGGCAGCACCGGCCCCTGCCCCGCAGGCCCAGCCGCAGCAGGCGCAACCGGCCCCGCAGGCCGCAGCGGAAGAGGAAGAAGTCCGGGTCCGCATCCAGCCATCGAAATAACCCACGGGTCGTACCCGCCGCTGGCCGGCAACTGCAAAAAGGGGACGGAGGGGATTAAGTCGTTTGTGGCACAAACGACTTAATCCCCTCCGTCCCTTTTTTGTCAGCACAGGAAGTCGGTCACATTGGGCGCGCGGCTCCGTCATGGGACACAATCCCAGCAGGAGAGCCGCCGCCATGACGACGTTCGCCGCATCGATCGACCAGACCCTGGAACGCGAACTGCCCGCCGCCGCCAGCGGTTGCCAGCACGCCTACGGCCGTATCGTGCTGGCCTGCCAGAACACGGTCACCGCCATCGCCCTGGCCATCACCCGCGACCGCCAGGCCAGCGAGGACATCGCCCAGGAGGCCTTCGTGAAGGGCTGGCAGCAGCTGCACCAGCTGCGCAGCGCGACCAGCTTCCTGCCGTGGCTGCGGCAGATCACCCGCAACCTGGCCCGCGACTGGCTGCGTGCGCAACGTGGCCGGCCGCTGACCGGCGAGGCCGCGGAGGTGGCGATGGGCATGGCCGCCGACCCGGCCCCAGGTGCGGCTGATCGCCTGCAGCGGGTGGAAGAGGAGATCGCCGCCGAGGACATCATCTCCGCCCTGCCCGCTGACAGCCGCGAAGTCCTGTTGCTGTACTACCGCGAAGGACAGCGCTCGCAGCAGGTCGCCGACCTGCTCGGGCTCAGCGATGCGGCCGTGCGCAAGCGCCTGTCGCGTGCACGTGCCCTGGTGCGCGAAGGCCTGCTGCAGCGCTTCGGCGAATTCGCGCGCAGTAGTGCACCAAGCGCCGCATTCGCCACCGCCGTGGTGTCGATGGTGCTGGTGGCCGCACCCGGCACCGCCAGTGCAGCGGTGCTGCTCGGCACCGGCGTCGGCATCGGCGGCAGCAAGCTCGGCCTCGGCGGCGCCAGCGTTGCCGGTGGAACCGCGATGGGCTCGTTGACCGCCACCCTGGGCCAGTTGCATGTGCTGCCGGCCGAAAGCTGGGGGGCGGTGATCGGCGGCGTGGTGGGTGGCGCGATCGGCAGCTACCTCGGCGGGCGCTTCCTGATGTCGTACACCGAAACTGCGGCAGAGCGGGCCGATGTGCGCCGCTTCCTCTACCTCAACATCACCACCGGCATGTTCTGGTGCCTGGCGATCCTGCTGGCTGTGGTGCTGCAGGCACCGGTCTGGACGCAGCTGACGGTGCTGGCGGTCGGGTTGGGCGTGGTCAACTACCAGTGCCTGGTGACGCTGCAGCGGGTGATGGCACCGATGATCGCGCGCGATTCGGCGCGGCGCGGGCGAACCGGCATCAACTGGAAGTTCGAATCGATGTACGGCCGCACCGCCATCATCGCCATGAACCTGATGGTCATTGCGCTTGTGGCGTACTCGCTGATGCGCAGCGGCCGCTTGTAACGGACAACGCCGGCAGTGCCGCCGGCGTTGTCGTCATCACTGCATTGACCCTCAGCGCTGCGGCTTCGGTGCGCCGCCGTCGCGCGGACCGCCATGGCGCGGGCCTCCATGCATCGGGCCCTTGGCCGCATCAAACTCGGCCTTGCTCAGCTGGCCGTCCTTGTTGGTGTCGGCGGCGGCGAACCAGGCATCACGATGCTGCTTCATGCGCAGCTCGCGGTCGGCCTTGTCCAGGTAGCCGTCCTTGTTCAGATCAAGCTGGTCGAAGCGCGCGGCCAGGCGCGGATCGGCCTTGGCTTCCTCGCGGCTGATGCGGCCATCCTTGTTGACGTCCAGCGCGGCCCAGCGCTCACCGCCGTGGCCACGACGGCCATGCTGCCAGCGCGGCAGCTCGTCGCGCGAGAGCTTGCCGTCCTTGTTCTTGTCCAGCTCGTCGAACTTCGCGGCCAGGCGCGGGTTGGCGGCCGCCTCGCTGCGGTCGATCACGCCGTCACCGTTGGTGTCCAGCTTGGCCGGGCGCGGTGCCGGCGTGGCCGGGGTGTCGGCCGCCAGCGCGATACCGGATGCGGAGGTGCCGAGCAGCAGGGCCAGCAGCAGGGGGGTACGGATCATGAGGTCACTCCTGGGAATGGGAACAGCGTCGGGGTGATCACTTCACCCTCGGGGGACAACAACGCCCGGGCGCGACGTCGGTTGACGCTACTGCCGATTCCATTCATCCGGCGGACAGTCGCCGCCACTGCGACAACCTGGGGCTATGCTGTGCCCATGGCGATACATGGCGACAGAGACGACGAACTGCGACTTTTCCAGACCGGCGAGCACCCCTGCGGGTACTGGTCGGACCGGGTGGCACGCGACCTGGTGCTGGACCCGAACGACCGCCGCCTCGGCGCGCTCTATCCACTGGCACTGAGCTGGGGCTTCCGCCGCAGCGGCGACCTGGTCTACCGGCCGCATTGCGCGCACTGCCAGGCCTGCGTGGCGGTGCGCATCCCGGTGGCCCGCTTCGCCCCGGACCGCAGCCAGCGCCGCTGTGCCACCCGCAATGACGACCTGGAGGTGCGGATCACCGCCGCCACCGCCCGCGATGACCTGTTCGCGCTGTACCACCGCTACCTCACCCACCGCCATGCCAACGGCGGCATGGACGACCACGGCCCGCACGAGTTCGAGCAGTTCCTGATCGGCAGCTGGTCGCACACCCGCTTCATGGAGATGCGCCTGCCCGGCCACGACGGCCAGCCCAGCCAGCTGTTGGGGGTAGCGGTGACCGACGTCACCGAGCACGGCCTGTCGGCGGTCTACACCTTCTTCGACCCGGACCACGCCGCGCGCGGGCTGGGCACCTTCGCGATCCTGCAGCAGATCGAGTGGGCGCGCCGCGAGGGCCTGCCGCACGTGTATCTGGGCTACTGGATCCGCGGCCACCAGAAGATGGACTACAAGCGCCGCTTCCATCCGCTGGAAGCCTACGATGGCCGCCGCTGGCACGATTTCGACAAGGATCTGGACGGGCGCTGACAAACCGCTGACACCGGGCCGGGTGCACAATACGGCCCATGAACATGACCCGCCGCCATCCCCTGATCCTCGCCCTGGCCCTGCTCTGCGGCGCCACCGCCCCTGCCTTCGCCACGTCCCCTGCGATGACCGAAAAGCCGTCCGCTGCGCTGCGCCTGGCCACCTACAACACCTCGCTGTACTCCGATGACGCCGGTGGCCTGATCAAGGAGCTGGAAGGCGACAGCGAACACGCGCGCAAGATCGCCGCAGTGCTGCAGCAGGTGCGCCCGGACCTGGTGCTGCTGAACGAATTCGACTTCGACGACGCCCATCGCGCCGCCGACCTGTTCCAGAAGCGCTACCTGGAGGTCGCCCAGCCCGGTGGCGGCAAGCCGCTGCACTTCGCCTACCGCTATCTGGCACCGGTCAACACCGGCGTGCCCAGCGGCCTGGACCTGGACAACAACGGCGTGGTCGGTGGCGAAGGCCGCAGCCGCGGCAACGATGCCTGGGGCTACGGCCTGCACCCGGGCCAGTACGGCATGCTGGTGCTGTCGCGCTACCCGATCGACGAAGCCAGGGTGCGCAGCTTCCAGCTGCTGAAGTGGAGCGCGATGCCGGGCGCGATCCGACCGGTCGATCCACGTACCGGCCAGAGCTTCTACAACGACCATGTGTGGTCGCAGCTGCGCCTGTCGTCGAAGTCGCATTGGGACGTGCCGGTGAAGACCCCGGCCGGCGTGGTGCACGCGCTGGTGTCGCACCCGACCCCGCCGGTGTTCGACGGCCCGGAAAAGCGCAACGCGGCGCGCAACCATGACGAACTGCGCCTGTGGCAGGAATACCTGTCCAAGGGTGACAAGCCATGGCTGTGCGACGACAAGGGTCAGTGCGGCGGCCTGGCCCAGGACGCGCGCTTCGTGATCCTCGGCGACCTCAACAACGACCCGGTCGATGGCGATGGCCGCCATGAGGCGATCGTCGAACTGATCGAGAACGCCCGCGTGCTGCGCTACCCCACCCCGCGCAGCGTCGGTGGCGAGCAGACCAGCCTGGCCTATGCGGCCAAGGGCATCGAGCGCAAGGGCGCACCGTTCCATGCCACCGGCGATTTCGGCCCGAAGTCCGGCACCATGCGCCTGGACTACGTACTGCCCTCGACCGGTTTCGAATATGTCGGCAGCGGTATCTTCTGGCCGGCCAGTGAAAGCCCGGAAGCGAAGATCGCCGACGGCAGCGACCACCACCTGGTGTGGGTGGACGTGCGGTAGAGTCGACGGCCCTGAAAAGGGGACGGAGGGGATTAAGTCGTTTGTGGCACAAACGACTTAATCCCCTCCGTCCCCTTTTTGCTTTACGGGCGCAGTTCGACGCCGATGGCGTCGGCGGCATCTCGCGCGATGGCGCGCGCCTCGTCGATGGTTTCCGCGCGCGCCAGGGTGACACCGACGCGGCGATGGCCATGCACGCTCGGCTTGCCGAACAGGCGTACGGCAGTATCCGGCACCTGCAATGCAGCGGCGACGTTGTTGAAGTACGGCACGCCCTCGCCGTGTGCCAACAGCGCGCACGACGCCGACGGGCCGCTCTGGCGGATCACCGGGATCGGCAGGCCGAGGATGGCGCGCGCATGCAGCGCGAACTCGCTCAACTCCTGCGATACCAGCGTCACCAGGCCGGTGTCGTGCGGGCGCGGCGACACTTCGCTGAACCACACTTCGTCGCCCTTCACGAACAGCTCCACGCCGAACAGGCCCCAGCCGCCAAGGTCGTCGGTGATCGCACGTGAGATCTCCTCGGCACGTGCCAGTGCCGCGCTCGACATCGGCTGCGGCTGCCAGCTTTCGCGGTAGTCGCCATCCTTCTGCAGATGGCCGATCGGCGCACAGAACGAGGTGCCACCGGCATGGCGGACGGTCAGCAGGGTGATCTCGTAATCGAAATCGATGAAGCCTTCGACGATGCAGCGGCCGGCACCGGCGCGGCCACCGGTCTGCGCGTAGTCCCAGGCCGGGGCGATGTCCGCCTCGCTGCGCAGGGTGCTCTGGCCCTTGCCTGAGGACGACATCACCGGCTTGACCACGCACGGCAGGCCGATGGCGGCGACGGCAGCACGGTATTCGGCCTCGGTATCGACGAAGCGGTACGGCGAGGTCGGCAGGCCCAGGGTTTCGGCGGCCAGGCGACGGATGCCTTCGCGATCCATGGTCAGGCGTGCGGCGCGCGCGGTCGGGATCACCCGCAGGCCCTGCTCCTGTTCCAGCTGGACCAGGGTCTCGGTGTGGATGGCCTCGATTTCCGGCACCACCAGGTGCGGCTGCTCCTGGGCGATCAGCGCCCGCAGCGCCATCGCATCGAGCATGTCGATCACGTGCGAGCGGTGCGCGACCTGCATGGCCGGGGCGTCGGCATAGCGATCGGCGGCGATCACCTCCACGCCCAGCCGCTGCAGCTCGATGGCCACCTCCTTGCCGAGTTCGCCCGAGCCCAGCAGCAGCACGCGGGTGGCGGAGGGGGACAACGGCGTTCCAAGCTTGGCCATGGCGGTTCCAGCAGCGATGTGAAGGCGGGAGGGCATTCTAGCTGGCCGGGCACCCTGACCATGGCATCCGACGAACGGTAGTGGACAGGTGATATCACTTTGATATCTTAAATTTGAACCCTCAAGGACGTACCGCCATGAAAGAGAAGTCGCTGTCTTCCCTCAACGGCCTCGGCACGCTGGTCGGCGCCCTGCTCGTCGGCCTCGCCGGCGCCGCCCTGTTCGTGGTGGGCGTGGCAGCCAAGGCCAGCACCGGCTCGCCCAGCCTGCTGCTGATGCTGCTGGGCGCCCTGCTGGTGGCGCTGGGCGTGTTCATCCTGGCCGGTCTGTACACCATCCAGCCCAACCAGGCGGCGGTCCTTAGCCTGTTCGGCAAGTACGTGGGCACGGTGAAGGACAACGGCCTGCGCTGGAACAACCCCTTCTTTGCCAAGCGCCGGGTCAGCCAGCGCGTGCGCAACTTCGAGAGCGGCAAGCTGAAGGTCAACGAGCTGGACGGCAGCCCGATCGAGATCGCCGCGGTGATCGTCTGGCAGGTGGTCGACGCCTCCGAGGCCGTCTACAACGTGGACGACTACGAGAGCTTCGTGCACATCCAGTCCGAATCGGCGCTGCGTGCGATGGCCACCAGCTATCCCTACGACCAGCACGAAGATGGCCAGCTGGCCCTGCGCAGCCATGCCAGCGAGATCTCCCAGCACCTGAAGAACGAGCTGGCCGAACGCCTGGCCGACGCCGGCGTGCAGGTGATCGACGCACGCATCAGCCATCTCGCCTACGCCGCCGAAATCGCCCAGGCGATGCTGCAGCGTCAGCAGGCCAACGCGGTGATCGCCGCACGCACGCGCATCGTGGCCGGTGCGGTGGGCATGGTTGAAATGGCCCTGGCCGAACTGCAGAAGAACGGCGTGGTGCAGCTGGATGAAGAACGCAAGGCGCACATGGTCAGCAACCTGCTGACCGTGCTGTGCTCGGACCGCGGTACCCAGCCGATCGTCAACGCCGGTTCGCTGTACTGAACCACCCTCGCAACGGGGTGCCCCACCACCCCGCCAGGAGCTTGCATGAGTGAGAAGAAAGCCTACCCGCTGCGCATCAATGCCGACGTCCTGGCCGCCGCGCAACGCTGGGCTGACGACGAGCTGCGCAGCCTCAACGCACAGATCGAATACGTGCTGCGCGACGCCCTGCGCAAGGCAGGACGCCTGCCGAAACCCACGCCATCTTCGGGGGACAAGGAATGAGCAAGCGCTGGAGCTACCAGACGATCGAGGTCAAGACGTCCATGATGGGCCAGCTCAAGGCCGAGGACATCCAGAGCGAACTGAGCCGCCAGGGCCAACTGGGCTGGGAGCTGGTCAACATCATCATCCCCGCACCGATGCGCCCGGCGATGCTGGTATTCAAGAAGGAGGCCTGAGCCATGGGTGCCAGCGATCCAAAGCAGTACGAGGTGGCCGAGAGTTCGCCGTTGCGCGTGCTGTGGATCGTGCTGCCCCTGCTCGCCGCCTTCGTGGCCTGCCTGTATGCGCAGTTGTACAAGGCACCGGCCACGGCGCCCTGGATCGAAGTAACGCTGTCGCCGCCCTGGTTCCGGATGGGCGGCAGTGCCGCCTGGAGTCTGCTGGTGATCGCCGCGCTCGGCATCGGGTTGGGCGCGGCGTTCTTCCGCCGCCGGGTGGAACTGGCCGACGACGTGCTGGACGTGCGCTCGACGATGTACCGCCGCCGCGTTCCGGTGGCACAGCTGCGGCTGGACCAGGCCGAGGTGGTCGACCTGCAGCGTGACCGCCGCTATGGCATTCGTTTCAAGACCAATGGCTATGCGATGCCGGGCTTCTATTCCGGCCACTTCCGCCTGCAGGGCGGCGGCAAGGGGTTCGCGCTGGTCACCGACCGCACGCGCGTTCTCGCCCTGCCGGTCAGCGATGGCAGCACGCTGCTGCTCAGCCTGGAGCGGCCGCAGGTGCTGCTGGACGCACTGCGCAAGGTGGCCGCACCGGCGCCTCGGCGGTAAGCTGCGGCGATGCAACGACGCGCCCCCCTGCTGATCAATACCGAGGCCATCGAGCTGTGGCCCGCCCACCTGCTGCGCGCACGAAGCAACCTGGATGCCCGCCTGCTGTCGCAGGCACAGTGGGTGCTGCGGCGCAAGCGCGATGGCCGCTACCTGGCGGCGGTAACGACGCATGGCGTGCATTCGCTGGTGCCACACCTGCCGCGCGAGCCCGGGGCCGAGGACGCACTGGCGCTGCTCGATGCAGCGGCGGCACGTCCGTTCGGCGCTGCGCTGCAGGAACAGTGGCTGCCGCTGGCCGGGCTGCAGCAGCGCCTGCAGCAGCTCGGCCTGGACCCGCAGCGCTACGCCGACGACAGCGGCCTGCCGCTGGAGCCCGAACCGTGCCTGCTGCATTTTGCCGGCCGCGACCGCTTCGCCCGGCCGCTATGGCTGCGCCGTGGCGCCGCGCAGGGCTGGCGACGGATGCGACTGCACGCGGCACGGGATGGCATTGCGCTGGACGCGATCTCCGGCTTCCGCAGCCATGCCTACCAGCTGGGCATCTTTGAACGGAAACTGGCGCGCGGCCTGAGCGTGGCGGAGATCCTGAAGGTCAATGCCGCCCCGGGTTTCAGCGAACACCACAGCGGCCACGCGCTGGACATCGGCACACCGGGCGACGCCCCGGCCGAGGAATCATTTGAAGCCACCGACGCGTTCGCCTGGCTGCAGGTGCATGCCGGCGGGCATGGCTTCCATCTGAGCTACCCACGCGACAACCCGCACGGCATCGTCTACGAACCCTGGCACTGGTGCTGGAGGCCGGCCAACAGCTGAGCCCCTCGTGGCGCCCGCACGCGGAATGGAACGAGAGAGCGAAGACAAAAGCGGGCCGCTTCGCTCGAAGCCGAGCATGGCTCGGCTCTACAGCAGCTGCCGCGCGACGCCCCCATGTCGTGCCGAGCCATGCTCGGCTGTACCCGGATTGCCGTCACCGCCTCAACGCATTGATCGCCAGCACCACCCAGCCGGCCATCATGCTGGTGCCACCGATCGGCGCCATCCGCGTCGGCCACTGCCACAGCGCCCCGCCCACCAGGCTGCCTGAAAACAACAGCACACCCAGCAGCAGCACGTACAGCGCCAGGTGTGCGATCGCCCCGTGCGCGCGCGGCCCGAGTGCCACCAGTACCGCACCATGCGCGAACGCGTACAGCGCCGCCATGTTCAGGTGCTGCTGCGCCAGCGGATCGGCCACGCCATGCGAGGCGTAGGCGGACAGGCCGATCGAGGCAGCGGCCAGCAGCGCCCCCAGGCAGGCGAGCAGGGACGGCTTACGTGCACGACGTTCGAGATTGAACATGGGGGCTCCTTGCGCAGCGCCCCTTGCCGGGCGCCGGATCAAAAAAAACGCGCCGCAATGAGCGGCGCGTTTTCGTGTCCAACACTACATGGGTCAGCCGAGGCTTACTTGACGGCCCAGTAGATGTCGTAGGTCGCTTCCGGGGTGAACGACTTGTCGATGCCGTCCTTCCAGGTTTCGTACGGGCGGTCGATGACTTCGTTGCCCGAAGTCACGGCCCAGGCACGCAGGCCGTTGCGGGCCACGTCCAGACCCGCCATGTGGCCGGTGTAGGCCGCATGCGCCGAACGGTGCGGAGCAACGTGCACGTACTTGACCGGAGCGCCGCCGTCGATCTTGACGGTCAGCTCATCGGCAGCAGCACCTTCAGCACCCTTCTTCTTCACCGGCTGGGCGATGTCGAAGGCGTACTTCTCCTGGCCGAAGTCGGTGGTGATGATGCGGAACGGGCCGGCGGCTTCAAGGCCATTGGCCTCCATCACGCGCTTGATCCACTCCTGGTTGTCCTTGATGGACTTGGTGATGGTGTCCTGACCGCGGTCCACGTTGCCGGCGTTGACCACCAGCAGGTTCTCGGCCGGCACTTCAACGATGGCCAGGTCGGTCAGCGGGGCTTCCGGCGTGCGGTAGTCCACGTTCGGCACGGTTGCGAGCATGTTGGCGATGCGCGACAGGCCCAGCTTGATGTCGTCGCCGATCTGGCGGCTGACATACAGGCCGGCGTAACGGCCGAACAGGTCGAAGCCGTACTTCACCGAGTAGTCCTGGGTGATCTTGACGTTGCGACCGCCCTTGCCGGTCGGCTCCAGGTTGAAGGTGGTGACCTTGTCGTGACCCTTGGTGGCGTCTTCGATGGCGATCACAACACGCTTGTTCTCTTCGGCTTCGGTGATCTTCCAGGAACCGGTGCCCAGGTCCTTGGAGGTGAAGTCGAGGGTGGCACCGGTACCGGAGGCCGGGCCGGACAGCTTCAGTTCAACGGCGGGATCGCGCAGTACCAGCGGGTTCCAGTCCTTGAAGCGGCGCAGGCTGCTGACCGTGTCGTACACGATCGTCATCTTGCGGTTGGTCTCGATGCTTTCGGTGATGTGACGCTCGCCCGGCAGACATACGCCAATGATGACGAACAGGCCAGCCACGATCCCCAAGGCGATCAGGAACTCGATAATACGGGTCATTCAGAGAGTCTCCGGGGCCGATCCCACGGCCGGGTTGATTGAAGCGAAGCGCCAATCCTAGCAGGCTTCGCGGGCATTGTTTATCGGGATTGGCGCACCGGTTTCCCTGCCGGCTGCGTATTTGTATGGACAAAGAATTCGAAGGGTAACGCATACCGCTACCCGGCAAGTAGGGGGCAACCTTGGCAGGAACCCGCAACTACGAACCAAGTCTTTGTACTTGAACGATTTTCTTCAGACCAGCTGGAGTTCGAACGCCTTCAGTACGGCACGCGTACGGTCGCGCACGCCCAGCTTGGACAGGATGTTGGACACGTGGTTCTTGATGGTGCCTTCGGCCACGCCCAGCGAATTGGCGATCTCCTTGTTGGAGAAGCCGCTGGCCATCAGCCGCAGGATCTCGGTCTCGCGGTCGGTCAGCGGGTCCGGGCGGTCCAGGCTGACGAACTCGTTGCGCATGTGCTCCAGGCCGGACAGCAGGCGCTGGGTCACCGCCGGCTGCACCAGCGAACCGCCGTCGGCCACGGTACGGATGGCACCGACCAGCTGCGCCAGGGTGACATCCTTGAGCAGGTAGCCCTTGGCACCGGCCTTGAGCCCGGCCAGCACCAGCTGGTCATCGTCGAACGTGGTGAGGATGATGGTCGGCGGCAGCTGTTCCTGCCGCGACAGCACCTGCAGTGCCTCCAGACCGGACATCACCGGCATGCGCATGTCCATCAGCACCACGTCGGGGCGCACCTGCGGTATCAGCTCGACCGCCTGCCGGCCGTCGCCGGCCTCGGCCACCACCTCGATGCCGTCGTCGAGCGCCAGCAGGGAGCGGATTCCCTGCCGCACCAGGGTTTGGTCGTCGACCAGGCAGACGCGAATCATCAACGCACTCCTTCAGGAACCTTGGTAAGGGCCGCCACCAGCACCGTTGCCGGCACCGTCGCCCGCAGCCGGAAGCCTTCTCCGGGACGGGTTTCGATCTGCAGCTGGCCACCACATTGTTGCAGGCGCTCGCGCATGCCGCGCAAGCCATTGCCTACATTGACCATATCCGCGCCGACGCCGTCGTCGCGGGCCTCCACCACCACCCGGTCGGGGGCTTCACGGTACACCTTGATCCACAGGTGGCGGGCGCCGGCGTGGCGCACCGCGTTGGTAATGATCTCCTGGGTACAGCGCAGCAGCACGTGGGCCCGCTGCGGGTCTTCCACGTTCAACGGATCCTCGATCTCCAGCTGGATGTCCAGCGAGGGCACGTTCTCGGTCAGCGGGCGCAGCGCCGCGGCCAGATCGATCGCGCCGGTCTCGCGCAGCTGGCTGACCACCTCGCGCACATTGCCCAGCAGCAGCTTGGCCAGCGCGTGCGAGCGCTTCACGTGGTCCAGCGCCTGGCCCTCGGCCAGGTGGCCGGCGACCTCCAGGTTCAGGGTCAGCGCAGTCAGCTGGTGGCCCAGCAGGTCGTGCAGCTCGCGCGAAATGCGGGTGCGCTCGTTGACCCGCGCGCTCTCGGCCAGCAGGGCGCGGGTGGCACGCAGCTCCGAATTGAGCCGGCGCTGCTCGTCGCGGGCCTCGGTCTGCTGCCGTGCAACCAGGCTGGTCACGAAGATGAACATGGAGAAGCCGCCGTACAGCAGCGACTGCATCACCGCTTCGAACAGCGGGAAGCGCAGCAGCAGGTAATAGACCGGCGCCACCGCCAGCTGGCTGACCAGCAGCCACAGCACCCCCAGCCGTACCGACAGCATCCACGGAATGACCCCGGCGGCCACCATCATCAGGATGCTGCCCAGGCCCGAACCGCTGAGGAAACTGACCCCCAGCGCCGAGACCGTCAGCAACAGCAGCAGGCCGCGGTCCAGCCAGCTGGTGTGGCTGTCGCTGCGCAGGATGCGGGTCAACCAGTAGTAGGCCGTGCCGAAGGACAGGTAGGCGACGAACAACAGGATCGCCCAGCCGCCCATGTCACCGCGGCTGTGCAGGTTCTCGAACTGCGAGTACGCCAGGGGCAGGCCGACCATGACCCAGGTGAACAGGCCGGCCAGGCGGAGGACGCGGGTATGGCTGAGGACTCCCAACATGCCAGCACTCTACGGGCCGCGCCTGCGCACCGCACCCCACGGAAGTCATGCCTGCCCGGTCGCCTGTTCATGCCGCAGCCCACCCCGGGCATGCAATAATCGTGCGCAGGGTCCCTTGATGGACCAACCGCGTTACCCCACGGAGTCACAATGTCGATTGTCATCCGCGACGTGCGCGAGCACGAGCTCGATTCCGTCCTGGCTTTGAACAACAACGCTGGCCTGGCCATCCTTCCCCTGGATGCGGCCCGCCTGCGCCTGTTCTATGAAACCGCTGAGTATTTCCGCGTCGCCGAGCGCGACGGCAACCTGGCCGGCTTCCTGATCGGCTTCGGCAGCGACAGCCAGCACGACAGCAGCAATTTCGCCTGGTTCAAGCAGCAGCTGGACACCCCGTTCTTCTATATCGACCGTATCGTGGTCGCCAGCCGCCGTCGTGGCGGTGGCGTCGGGCGTGCGTTCTACGCCGACGCGCAGAGCTTCGCCGAGCTGCGCTACCCGCAGATGACCTGCGAAGTCTTCCTCGACCATGGCGCCGATGCCGCCCTGCTCTTCCACGGCAGCTTCGGCTTCCGCGAGCTGGGCCAGAACACCATGCCGCAGGTCGATGTGCGCGCCAGCATGCTGGCCAAGGAACTGTGCAGCTACCCGTGGGTCCAGGAGACCTACGGCGACAAGCTGCCGGATGTGGCATGGACACGCGCCCGGCAGCTGCCGGCGCAGGCACAGCGGCCGACGGGGACCTGAGCGTGGCGGTGAATTTCGATTACGAACAGGCCGGTGAACTGAAGATCGGCCAGGTGGGCATCGCCAACCTGCGCATCCGTACCCTTGATGTCGAACGCCTCGTGCAGGAAATGCGCGAGCGCGTGACCCGCGCCCCGAAGCTGTTCGGCCGCGCCGCGGTGATCCTCGACTTCGGCGGCCTGAGCCAGGTGCCGGACGTGGCCACCGCGCAGGCGCTGGTCGACGGCCTGCGCAGCGCCGGGGTGCTGCCGGTGGCGCTGGCCTACGGCACCAGCGCGGTCGACCTGCTCTCCCAGCAGCTCGGCCTGCCGCTGCTGGCCAAGTTCCGCGCGCAGTACGAGCGTGCCGAGGGCGAACCGGCCCCGCCGCCGCCCGCACAGGAACCGCGCCGGGCAGCCCGTGCCGAACCGAAGCCAGCTCCGGCGACGCCGGTGGCCAAGGTGGCCGACGCCGCTGCACCGCAGCCGGGCCGCATGCAGCTGGGCAACGTGCGTTCGGGCCAGCAGCTGTACGCGGAAAACTGCGACCTGACCGTGATGGCCACTGTCGGCGCCGGCGCCGAGGTCATCGCCGATGGCAGCATCCATATCTACGGCACCCTGCGCGGCCGCGCGCTGGCAGGGGCCCAGGGCAACACCGCGGCACGCATCTTCTGCCGTGATTTCCATGCGGAACTGGTGGCCATTGCCGGCCACTACAAGGTACTGGACGATGTTCCGGACAACCTGCGCGGCAAGGCCGTCCAGGTGTGGCTGGAACAGGACCAGATCAAGATCGCTGCGCTGGACTGACGCAGCACCAAACTCATGCAGAACCAGGAGAAGTCCTTTGGCTGAAATCATCGTAGTCACCTCCGGCAAGGGCGGCGTCGGCAAGACCACTTCCAGCGCGAGCCTGGCCTGCGGCCTGGCGCGGCGCGGCAAGAAGGTGGCGGTGATCGACTTCGACGTCGGCCTGCGCAACCTCGACCTGATCATGGGCTGCGAACGCCGCGTGGTGTACGACTTCGTCAACGTCGTGCACGGCGAAGCCACCCTCAAGCAGGCCCTGATCAAGGACAAGCGCTTCGACAACCTGTACGTGCTGGCGGCCTCGCAGACCCGCGACAAGGACGCACTGACCCAGGAAGGCGTGGGCAAGGTCCTGAAGGACCTGGCCGCCGACGGCTTCGACTACATCATCTGCGACTCCCCGGCCGGCATCGAGAAGGGCGCCTTCCTGGCGATGTACTTCGCCGACCGCGCGGTGGTGGTGGTGAACCCGGAAGTGTCGTCGGTGCGCGACTCCGACCGCATCATCGGCCTGCTCGATTCGAAGACCCACAAGGCCGAATCCGGCCAGGACGTGCCGGCCTTCCTGCTGCTGACCCGCTACACCCCGCTGCGCGTGGAAAGCGGCGAGATGCTGAGCATCGCCGACGTCGAGGAAGTCCTCGGCCTGAAGGCGATCGGCGTGATTCCGGAATCGGGCGACGTGCTCAACGCCTCCAACAAGGGCGAGCCGGTCATCCTGGATGTCGAATCCGCTGCCGGCCAGGCCTATGAAGACGCCGTCGCGCGCATCCTCGGCGAAGAACGCCCGATGCGCTTCACCAACGTCGAGAAGAAGGGCTTCTTCAGCAAGCTGTTCGGAGGGTAAGCATGGGCCTGTTTGATTTCCTCAAAGCGAAGAAGACCACCGCCGAAACCGCCAAGAACCGCCTGCAGATCATCATCGCGCAGGAACGCAGCCACCGTGGTGGCCCGGACTACCTGCCGCTGCTGCAGCGCGAGCTGCTGGAAGTGATCAAGAAGTACGTGAACATCGACGTCGATGCGGTGAAGGTCGACCTGGTGAAGGATGGCCAGCACGATGTGCTGGACATCTCCGTGGCGCTGCCGGAAGGCCCGGACAAACCCTGATCCCCTGCCCCGCCCGTGCCTGCATGGGCGGGGCTGCCTGACCCGCATGACCGATACGACAACCGCCGTGGACATCACCTGCGTGGGCGACATCGCCTTCGCCGATGCGCAGTGCCTGCTCGCCGCGCATGGCCTGCGGCTGCACCACGTGGCCGCCGGCGAGCCGATTCCCGGCAGCTACTGGGGCGAGCCCGAGGCGGGCATCATCGCCAGCAACGTCTACGTGCGCGATGACACGCCCGTGCACTCGATGCTGCATGAGGCCTGCCACCTGATCGTACTGCCGCCGGAGCGGCGGGCGCAGGTGCATACCGATGCCACCGACTCGGTGGCCGAGGAAGACGCGACCTGCTACCTGCAGATCGTGCTGGCCGGGCAGCTGCCCGGCGTCGGCAGCCAGCGGCTGATGGCCGACATGGATGCCTGGGGGTATACGTATCGGCTGGGATCTACCCAGGCGTGGTTCGAGCAGGACGCCGAAGACGCGAAGGCATGGTTGATCGAACGCGGGTTGCCGGTGGCGTAAGGCGCTGGCGCGGTTGGCCACGGGCGCGTGGCGACGCGCCGGACCTTGCGGCGCCCCTCTTTCCACTCGGCGCGGTTCGAGCAGGACGCCGAAGACGCGAAGGCATGGTTGATCGAACGCGGGTTGCCAGTGGCGTGATTCACCGGGAACCGGGGTCAGATCCCTTTTGCGTCGCAAAAGGGATCTGACCCCATCACCCCGTCGCCGTATCAGCCCTGCCCGGCCAGTGCGCGCAGGGTGATGCCGACGATGTAGGCCAGGTAGGTGCCGGTGGCATAGCCCATCGTGCCCAGCAGCACGCCCACCGGCGCCAGGGCCGGATGGAACGCGGCCGCCACCACCGGCGCCGAGGCCGGGCCACCGATGTTCGACTGCGAACCGATGGCGAAATAGAAGAACGGCACCTTCAGCAACTTGCCCAGGCACCACAGCAGCACGATGTGCACGGCAATCCAGATCAGGCCAAGCAGGAACAGCCACGGGCGATCCAGCAGCGCCAGCAGATCCATCTGCATGCCGATGCAGGCGATCAGGAAGTACAGCAGCAACGAACCCAGCCGCGATGCACCCGCCCCTTCCAGGTTGCGTGCGCGGGTGAAACTCAGGCTCAGGCCCAGCGTGGTCGACAGCACCACCACCCACACGAACGGCGCGTCCAGGCTGAACTGCGACGCCCAGCTGACGTTGGCCTTGAACCAGGCCGCCAGCGGCGCACCGATCGCATGCGACAGGCCGACGCCGCCGAAGGCCACCGCCACGATCAGCATCAGATCGGTCAGGCTGGGAATGCGTTCGTGCTCGGCCTGGAAGCGCGCGATGCGTTCCTTCAGTTCATCGATGGCCGAGGTATCAGCGCCACTGCGTGCATCGATCTTCGCTGCACGTCCTGCCAGGAAGATCAGCGCGGCCATCCACACGTAACCGACGCCGACATCGACCACCGCGAACTGGCCAAAGGTGGTCGCGTTGACGTCGAACACTTCGCGCATCGCCAGCATGTTGGCACCACCACCGATCCAGCTGCCGGCCAGTGCCGCCATGCCGGCCCAGGTATCGCCGGCCACGGTGTCGGGATGGATCGCGCGCATCACCAGGAACGCCACCACCGCACCGAGCATGATGCTGGCCGAGGCGCCCAGGTACATCAGTACCAGCTTCGGGCCGAGCCGCAGGATGCCCTTGATATCCACTGCCAGGGTCAGCAGGATCAGCGCCGCCGGCAACAGGATGTCGCGCGCGATCGGGTTGTAGAGCTTGGTGTTCTGGCCGTCGATCAGGCCGACGGTGTTGTAGATGCCGGGAATCAGGTAGCACAGCAGCAGCGCTGGCACGAACGTATAGAAGCGCTTCCACAGCCCCTGCTCGCGCGAGGCGGTCCAGAACACGGCGCCAAGAGTGGCGGCGATCAAACCGAAGACGACGATGTCGTTCTGGATCAGGGCAGTCGAAGGCATGCAGGCGCTCTGGTAGAGCCGGCCGCTGGCCGGCTGCTGGTGGCGGCAGATCAGGAAGGTGTGCCGACCAACGGTCGGCACCCACCGGTAAAGCAGATGGTGAAACAGAAGCGCCGCCCCGGAGGGCGGCGCCGCAACCATCAGTTGCCGATGTGCTGCTTCAGCCAGGCATTGACGGTGTCATGCCACAGGATGCTGTTGTTCGGCTTCAGCACCCAGTGGTTTTCATCCGGGAAGTACAGGAACTTCGATTCGATGCCCTGGCGCTGGGCAGCGGTGAACGCGGCCAGGCCCTGCTCGACCGGGATGCGGAAGTCCTGCTGGCCGTGGATGACCAGGATCGGCTTCTTCCAGTCCGCCACGTGGTTGACCGGGTTGAACTTCTCGTAGTTCGCCGCCTTCTGGTACGGCGTACCGCCCTGCTCCCACTCGGTGAACCACAGTTCTTCGGTGGCGTAGCCCATCATGCGCTGGTCGAACACGCCGTCATGGTTGACCAGGCACTTGAACGGGCCGTTCCAGTTGCCGGCAATCCAGTTGACCATGAAGCCGCCGTAGCTGGCGCCCAGCGCACAGGCCTTGTCACCATTGAGGAAGGAATACTTCTTCAGCGCCGCATCCCAGCCCTTCTGCAGGTCTTCCAGCGGGCGGTCGCCCCAGTGCTGGCTGATCGCATCGGTGAACGCCTGGCCGTAGCCGGTGGAGCCGTGGAAGTCGATCATCACCACCGCATAGCCCTGGCCCGCGTAGGTCTGCGGATTCCAGCGGTAGCTCCAGCCATTGCCGAAGCTGCCCTGCGGGCCGCCGTGGATCAGGAACGCGACCGGGTACGACTTGCCTTCCTGGTAGTTGTGCGGCTTGACCACGTAGCCATGCACGGTGTCGTTGTTCCAGCCCTTGAACTCGAACTGTTCGTAGTCGCCGAAGCTGACATCCTTGAGCACCTCACCAGCGGCCGGGGTCAGCGCGCGCAGCTCGCCGATGGCTTCGCCCGCGGCCGGCAGCAAGCCAACCAACACCTGGTCGTTGCTCTTCAGGCTGTTGCGGGTGATCGCCACGCTGTTGCCGGCCACATCCACCGAGGTCACGCTGCCGTCGCCGATCAGCTTGGTGGCCTTGCCGCTGGCCACGTCGATCTGGAACAGCGGGTGTTCGCCGAGGTCATCGGCCGTGGTGTAGATGCTGGCGCCGTCGGCGGACAGGGTGATGCCGCCAGCCGAACGATCCCACTGCGGGGCGATCTCTCGGGTCTTGCCACTGGCCAGGTCCATCGCCATCAGGCCGAAACGGTCAGCCTCGAAGCCCGGGCGCTTCATCGCGCGGTAGAACAGGGTCTTGCCGTCGGCACTGAACACCGGGCCGGCATCCCAGGCCGGGTTGGAGGCGGTCAGGTTGACCGGCGCCTGCTTGCCCGCCGCGTCGAAGCGGTACAGGTCGAAGTTGGTCGACCACGGCTCCTGCTTGCCGGCCACGCGGATGCTGGCGACCACGCTGGCGCCATCCGGCGACCACGCGAAATCATCATTGCCGCCGAACGGCTTGGACGGGGCATCACCGTCGATGGTGGCGCTCAGCGCGGAAGCGCCCTTGACCGGACCGGCCTTGGCTGCCGGCAGCGGCGCGACGAACAGGGTGTTGCGGCGGCCGTCGTTCCAGGTATCCCAGTGGCGCACGAACAGCGAATCGAAGACCTTTCCACTGGCCTTGGCGCCGGCGACGTCCTTGAGCTTCTTCTCGGTGCAGGTCAGGTCCGAGGCACAGGCCTGGAACACGCCGGCGCTGAACAGCACGCGGTCGTCCTGCGGCGACACGTGGTAGCTGTCCACGTCGACCGGGAAGTCGGTCAGCTGGCGCGGGGCGCCGCCGCTGACCGGCTGCGCGTACAACTGCTGGCTGCCGTTCCTGGCGCTGAGGAAATACACGGTCTGGCCATCGGCCGACAGCGAAGCGGAATTGACGTTCCAGCCGGCCGGGGTGATCTGCTTCGGCGGCGCTGCGTCGCGGGTACGCAGGTTGCGCGCGTACAGCGCGGTGGAGGCCTTCAGGTTGGCATCCACGCTGCGCTTGGCGAACACCACGGTGCCGCCGTCAGCGGTCAGTACCGGCGCGGAGACGCGGTCCATGGCCACCATGTCGCGGACTTCCAGGCCACGGGCAGCGGCGACGCTGGGCAGGGCGGCCAGCAGGCTCAGTGGCAGCAGGGCATGACGCAGTTTCATCGGGGTCTCCGCAGGACGGCAAAAAACCGATGGTAGGCCCGTGCGGCCGGGGCTGCCAAGGCCATCGGTCATGGCTGCCGGTGGGGCGCGGCCCCGCCGCCAGAAAAAGCAAACCGCGCCGTGGCGCGGTTTGTGGGGACACCGGGGTCGGATCCGATTCCGACGGAATCGGCTCTGACCCCAGACGCTGTCAACCCGGGGTTAGAGCCCTTCCCTGCGGGAAGGGATCCGACCCCAACCCTTACGCCATGGCGCGCTTGCCGGTGCGGTAGATCAGCCAGCCGACCAGGAACAGCACGGCCAGGCCGATCCACTGTGCGCCCGGCAGGTGGAACGGCACGGCCAGCACGTCGGCGCGACTGCTCACCACGATCGGAATCGCGATGGCGATGCCCATCAGCGCTTCGCCGGTGATCAGGCCGGCGGCGAACAGCACGCCCGGCTTGTGCACGCGGTCGCGGCCTTCTTCGTCATCGGCACGCACCTTGTGGAAGCGCTCGACCAGGTAGGCGATCAGGCCGCCGAGGAAGATCGGCACCATCAGTTCCAGCGGCAGGTAGATGCCGATGGCGGCGGCCAGCACCGGCACGCGGAAGCGGGCGTTGCGCGACTTCAGCCAGCTGTCGAAGGCGATGATGGCGGCACCGACCACGGCACCGATGCCGATGAAGGTCCACGGCAGTTCACCACCGAACAGGCCCTTGGCCACCGAGGCCATCAGGTTGGCCTGCGGCGCCGCCAGCGCGTTCGGGTGCAGCTCCGACTTCACGCCGATGCCGTAGGCGGTGGCCAGCAGGTTCAGCACCGGGGCCATGATCAGCGCGCAGGAGAACGCACCGATGCCCAGCATCAGCTGCTGCTTCCACGGGGTGGCACCGACGATGTAACCGGCCTTGAGGTCCTGCAGGTTGTCACCGCCGACCGCTGCAGCACAGCACACCACCGCGCCGATCATGATCGCGGCCACCGCGCCCAGCGGCGCGCCGAAGGCGCCGACCGGCTGCAGGCCATCCTTGCCCAGCAGCACGACCAGCACGGCCGAGGCGAACAGGATGGTGGAGATGGTGATGCCCGAGACCGGGTTGTTGGACGAACCGATCAGGCCGGCCAGGTAGGCCGAGACCGAGACGAACAGGAAGCCGGCGACGATCATGATGAGGGTCATCGGGATGGACACGTGCCACTGCCCGACGATGGCCTGGTACAGGGCCAGCAGCGGCAGCACGAAGACCACCAGGGCGACGAGCATCCACTTCATCGGCAGGTCGCGCTCGGTGTGCGCCAGCACCGGGCCACCGCTCTTGCGGGCGGCGGCAAAGCCGCTCTTGACACCGTTGAGCAGCGACTTGCGCAGCGAGATCAGGGTCCAGATGCCACCGATCAGCATCGCACCGACGCCCAGGTAGCGCATCTTCGCGCCCCAGATGGCGAACGCTGCCTCGGTGGACGAGGCCGCGGCAACCGACGCGGCCAGCGCCGGATCGGTGTTCATGAAGAACGCCTGGTAGATCGGGATGGCGATGTGCCAGGTCAGGATCGAGCCGGACACCACCACGATGCCGACGTTGAGGCCGACGATGTAGCCCACGCCCAGCAGTGCCGGCGACAGGTTGGTGCCGATGAAGGCGGTGACCTTGGAGCTGCCGACGTAGGCCGAGGTGGCCCAGGCATCGGGAATCAGGCGCATGCCGCTTTCCGCGGCCAGCTTGACGAAGGCACCGATCACCGCCGACAGGCCGAGGATCTTCAGGCCCGGGCCCGGGTTCTCACCGGCCTTGAGCACTTCGGCCGCAGCCTTGCCTTCCGGGAACGGCAGCGGGTCTTCGACGATCATCGAACGGCGCAGCGGCACCGAGAACAGCACGCCCAACAGGCCACCGAGGCCGGCGATGCCCAGCACCCACCAGTACTTGAAGTCCGGCCAGTAGCCCATGATCACCAGCGCCGGGATGGTGAAGATCACACCGGCGGCGATCGACGAACCGGCCGAGGCGCCGGTCTGCACGATGTTGTTCTCGAGGATGGAGCCACCGCCCAGCAGGCGCAGCACGCCCATGGAAATCACCGCGGCGGGAATGGCGGTGGCGATGGTCAGGCCTGCGAACAGACCGAGGTAGGCGTTTGCGGCCGACAGCACCACCGCCAGCACGATGGCCAGGGCCACTGCGCGGAAGGTGAGCTGCTTGGGCGCAGCGTCGTGGTTCATGGGAGCCCCTGCTGGCAAAAAATCCCCTGCACGCTAGCGTTCAGGAGGCGGCAAGTCCAGTGCGGTTCGGGAGGGTTGCGGCCAGGTCGGCAGTGAGATAGTCGTTTCTGGCCAAACTCGGCCAACGCATCAAGCGCGTGAGGCACATCCCGGAGGGCTGCCGGGCCTCGCGGTCTCTTTGTCCTGCAGGGGCCAGGCCAACCAGTACTGCAGCATTCCAGCCATCATCGTTTGAAGTGCCTCAACGCCCCGTGCATCGTGTTCATGATCTGAACCGATGACGCTGAGCCGCCCGATGAACAACCCACTGCGGATCCGCCCGATCAAATCACCGGTCGTAGCTGTCGTGACCCTGACCTGCCTGATGCCGCTTTGCGATTACGCATCTGCCTGGAGCCGCATTGGCGCAGTCGAGATCACCGACCACGCCGGCAAACCTTGTTTCGGACTACCCAAGAAGGAGCGCAAGCGTATCGGTAAAACTCCAGAGGTGTTTGGTGTGGAGGTGCATGACGCAATTACTCCACCGCTGCGGCGGCAATGGTCTTTCTACTTTGCCCATCCCGCATCAATCCCACTTCCCCCCGGAGCCTGCGTGGTCTACGGAGAAGTGCCAGCCAACGCCATTACAAGGCAGACGGCGATGCCGCTGCAGCCCGGACGCCTGTACGACGTATCGCTGTCGGCCACCAGGACCGGCGCCACGCAACACCACAGCGCCCGATTCTGCTTGAAGGCCAACCCCGACGGGAGCCTGCGAGCGATCCAGGTCCACTACGACGAGGCGCTGGGCTGGAGCCCCTCGGTTTGCCTGCCCTGAGCCGACGCGCGCGCTCGTCGGAACAGCTCAGCACGCGCTGGAAAGACGCAATTGTTATGTTATATCCTGCCACGCCGACCGAACTTCGTACGTGGCCCCTTCCCCCACTACCCGCCTGGCCTCCATCGACCAGCTGCGCGGCACCGTGATGCTGTTGATGCTGCTGGACCACGTGCGTGAGACCTTCTTCCTGCAACACCAGGTGAGCGACCCGATGGACGCAGCGACGGTCTCCCCTGCGCTGTTCGCCTGCCGTCTGCTGGCCCACCTGTGCGCCCCCGTGTTCGTGCTGCTGACCGGGCTGTCGGCCTGGCTGTACGGCCAGCGCCAGGCGGATCCGCGCGGGGCCACAGCTGCGTTCCTGCTCAAGCGCGGGCTGTTCCTGGTGGTGCTGGAACTGACCCTGGTGAATTTCGCCTGGACCTTCCAGCTGCCGCCGGAAACGCTGTACCTGCAGGTGATCTGGGCCATCGGGCTGAGCATGATCGCGCTGGCCGGGCTGCTTTGGCTGCCGCGCCCGGCCCTGCTGGTGCTGGCAATCGCGGTGGTGGCCGGGCACAACCTGTTCGACGGCTTACGGGTGCAAGGCAATGGCCTGCTGGCGCTATTGTGGAAAGTGCTGCACCAGCGCGACTGGATCGAGGCCGGCGCGCTGCGCCTGCGCACCTCCTACCCGGTACTGCCGTGGATCGGGGTGATTGCGCTGGGTTATCTGATGGGGCCCTGGTTCGGCCGCGCGCGCGCGCCGGAGCAGCGCCAGCGCTGGCTGCTGTGGGCAGGCGTCAGCGCGCTGGCCCTGTTCGCGCTGCTGCGGTTCGCCAACCAGTATGGGGATGCTCCCTGGTCGTACCAGACCACTACGCTGCGCACGTGGTTGAGCATCTTCAACGTCACCAAGTACCCGCCGTCATTGCAGTTCCTGTTGCTGACCCTGGGCGTGGGGCTGTTGCTGCTGCGCTTGTACGAATGGCCGCCCCTCGCGCGTGCGCTGCGCCCGCTGTCCGATATCGGCGCCGCGCCGATGTTCTTCTACCTGCTGCACCTGTACGTGCTGAAAGGGCTGTACCTGGCCGCGTTGGCGTCCTGGGGGCCGACCCATGGCGAACTGTATGCCCTGGATTCGGTCAGCGGCCTGCTGCTGGTGGCCTGTGCGCTGGCGGTGGTGCTGTACCCGCCGACGCGGGCCTTCGCGCGGTTCAAAGCGCGAAGGCGCGATCTGCCTTGGTTGCGATACCTGTGAGCGGTGGCCGCCGGGGGAGCGCCATCCCTGCATGGCGTGGATCCACCGGCGGCTGCCTGCCCGGGCCCAGAGGCCTATAATCGCGCCCTTTCCGCTGTCCCCGCCGTCGATGACCGTTGCCGCCTCTGCTTCCGACGACTTCCTGGGCCACCCCAAGGGCGTCTACGTCTGCTTCTTCACTGAAATGTGGGAGCGCTTCTCCTTCTACGGCATGAAGGCGCTGTTGCTGCTGTACCTGACCAAATACCACCTGTTCGGCGACAAGGCCGGCCTGGACCTGCTCGGTGCCTACGGTGGCCTGGTGTACTGCATCCCGGTGTTCGGCGGCATGCTGGCCGACCGCTGGCTGGGCATGCGCCGGGCAGTGCTGTTCGGCGGCATCCTGCTGGTACTCGGCCACCTCGGCATGGCCTTCGAGGGCCACGCCGCGTACCGGGTGAACGGCGAAGTGGTGCGCGACACCTCGGCGCTGGCGGTGACCTACCTGTCGCTGGCGCTGATCATCATGGGCGTCGGCTTCCTGAAGCCGAACATCTCCACCATTGTCGGCAAGCTGTACGCCAAGGACGACCCGCGTCGCGACTCGGGCTTTTCGCTGTTCTACGCCGGCATCAACCTCGGCGCGCTGTTCTCGTCCCTGGTGTGTGGCTTCCTCGGTGAGGCCTACGGCTGGAAGTACGGTTTCGGTGCGGCCGGCATCGGCATGCTGGCCGGCCTGGCGATGTTCCTGTGGGGCCAGAAGTACCTGCAGGGCCATGCCGAACCGCCGCAACCGGCGGCGCTGAAGCAGAAGGTGCTGGGCTTGCCACGCGAATGGCTCATCTATCTGTGCGCGGTGCTCGGCGTGCTGCCGGTGGCATGGCTGATGTGGGCCGCCGGCAACGGCGCGTTCGCGCTGGGCGGTGAAATCAGCCTGGCGCTGATGCTGATGCTGGTGGTGCTGGGCGGCGTGCTGGTCTGGTTCGCCTGGTTCACCGGCACGAAATGCACGCCGGTGCAGCGCCAGCAGATGATCGCGCTGATGGTGCTGATCTTCATGGCGCTGGTGTTCTTCACGATGTACGAGCAGTCCTACGGCTCGTGGGTGACCTTCACCGACCGCCTGCTGACCAAGGACATCGTGCCCTCGCTGGTGATCACCGGCGGCACGCCGCTGCCGTGGTCGATCCTCTCGCTGCTGCTGGCACCGCTCGGCTTCGTGGTCAGCGCGCGCCTGTCCGAACGGCGCCCGGGCTCGGCCGCGCCGCGCACGTTCTTCGCCGCCATCGTCGTACTGATGCTGGTGCTGCTGGTGCGCGACTGCCTGGTGATTCCGCAGACCGCCGGCTCGCTGACCTACCTCGGCGGCCTGTTCCTGGTGCTGCTCGCTCCGGCCTTCGCCGCGCTGTGGACGTGGATGGACCGCCGCGGCTGGGAACCGGGCAAGCCGGTGAAGTCGGCCTGGGGCCTGGTGATCGGCGCGCTGTCGTTCGTGCCGCTGGCGCTGGCCGCACAGCAGGTGGGCGCCACCGGCGAGATGGCCAGCGTGTGGTGGCTGGTGCTGGCCTACTTCCTGCTGGCCAGCGGCGAGATGTGCCTCTCGCCGGTCGGCCTGTCGGCGGTGACCCAGCTGGCCGTGCCGCGGGTGATGAGCCTGATGATGGGCACCTGGTTCCTGGCCACCGCATTCTCGGAAACGCTGGCCGCGCTGTTCGGCAAGCTGGCCGCGATCGAGGTGCCGGAAGGCGAATCGCTGGACATGGTGGCTGCCGCCGGTGCCTACGCGCACCTGTTCTGGCTGCTGATGTGGATCGGCCTGGGTTGCGCGTTGGCGGCCTTCATCGCCGCGCCGCTGCTGAAGAAGATGATGCACGGGGTGAAGTAAGTCCCGCGTGCGGAAGACCAGGGCGGCGGAAAATTCATCCGCCGCCCTGTCAGCTCAGGGCGCCTTGTCCTTGCCGGCCACGGGCGCGGTCGTCGCGGTCTTGCCCCCCAGGCTGCGCGCCAGGAACGCCAGCAGCTTGTCGTAGTACTCGCTGCGATGCGCCTCGGTGTAGAAGCCGTGGCCTTCGGTCTTGTAGTACAGGCTTTCCACCGGTGTGCCGGCGCGCTTGAGCGCCGCTTCCATGCGCTCGGTATGCTGGATCGGCGCACGCTTGTCTTCGCCACCGGCGGCGAGGAACACCGGTACCTTGATCCGTTCGGCCAGGTTCACCGGCGACACCGCGCCCAGCTTGGCCGGATCACCCAGCCATTCGCGCAGGTAGGTCACGCCTGAGCCGCGGTCCTGGATATCGCCACGGGTGTACATCATCGGCAGGTCGTAGACCCCCACATAGCCGGCCGCGCACTGATACAGCCCGGGTTCGCGGGCCGCCCCCATCATCGCCGAGTAGGCCCCGTAGCTGGCGCCATAGATGCAGATGCGACGAGCATCGGCGATGCCTTCGCTGATTGCCCAGCGGGTGGCATCGGTGACATCGTCCTGCATCGCCGCGCCCCACTGCTGCGCACCGGCCTGGGTGTGGGCCCGGCCGTAATTGCCCGACCCACGGAAGTTGACCTGCAGCACCGCATACCCGGCGGCGGCCAGCATCTGGGTTTCGCGGTCGTACTGGCCGGAATCGAAGATGTCGAACGGACCGCCATGCGGCATCACCACCATCGGCAGGTTGCGGCCGTTGCTGCCGGCCGGCAGGGTCAGGAAGCCATGCAACGGCAGCCCGTCCCGCGCCTTCAGTGCAATCGGCTTCACGCTGGCACTGCGGTCCACGTCAATCCAGTCGCTGCGGCTGATCAGGTGGTCAGCCTTGCGCGCCACCGTGTCGTAGACGTAGAAATCGCCCGGGTTCGAGCCCGACCAGGTTTCCACCAGCACGACACGGCCATCGCGGGTGCTGGAGGTGATGTAGACCGGCCCTCCGAAGGCGGCTTCCAGGCTGCGGTACAGGCGCGCCTCCGGCGACTTCTCGTCGAAGAACCGGGTACGCGGCGTATCGCCCAGATAGAGCGCGCCCACCGGCACGTGGGTGCCGGGCCGATGGATGATGCGATACGGATTGACCACCTCGTCGCGCAGCAGCGTGGCACGCTCGCCGGTCTGCGGGTTCCAGCTGACGATCGCGTCCGGGCCCTGGGTCTGCTCGACGTTGAGGTAGGCCAGGCTGTCATCGGCCGAGAAGCCGAGGGCGGTTTCGATGCGCTTGCTGACGGCCTCGTCGTTGATCAGCTTCCAGCTGTCGCCACTGCGTTCGCGGAAGTACAGCTTGTTGATGTTGTCGCTGCCCGAGCCATGCACGAAGCGCACTTCGCCGGCGCCGTCGGTGGTGAACTCGCCGCGCCGTACCGGCGAGGACGCCACCCGCGAGCGACGACCCGAAGTCACATCCATGCGATCTACGCGGGTGTACGGATCCTCGGCCAGCGGCCATACGGTCACCAGCACGTTGCGCTCGTCGCCCGGCAGGTCGTCGGCCAGGAAGGCGGCCACTGCTTCGACCTTCTTCGGCTGGATGCGGGTCCCCGGGCCCTTGCTTTCGACGCGATAGCCGACCAGCAGTTCGCCGCGGTTGCCGTTGGCATCGATGGCGTAAAGCTCGCCGGTGGGGTTGGGCTGATCCAGCGAGCCCCACTTCTGGGCCAGGCTGATCAACAGGCGCTCGTTGCTGACCCAATCGAATTCCTGCGCGTGGTTGCGGCTGGGCGGCCAGAAACTGCCGACCACCTCCTTGTCCTTCAGGCGCAGGATCGCGATCGCGGTGCTGTCCTCCCTCGGCACCGTTGCCGCTACGTACTTGCCCCCCGGCGAGATCTTGATGTCGGTGAAGGTCTCCCGCCGCAGGTACTGCGTCAGCTCCACCGCCCCCGCGCTGCCTGCGGCAACGCCCCCGATGACGGCCAGTGCGGCCGCCAGAATCGTCCTGTGCATCCTTCCCCTGCTCCTGTGGACACCTTGTCCTGGTCTCCGATTCTAGGCAGGGCAATGGGTTTCCCGCCAGAGCCGGAAAAGACGACGGCACCGTTGCCGGTGCCGTCGTTGCCACTACCTTGGAGAGAGTCAGGACGTGGGTTCGGGGGGCGTGCGCCGGGTCAGTGGACCCCGCGCACCGCCAACATGAGGGCCAGGATGCTGAGGATCACGGCGATGGTGCCGTCGAGCACGCGCCAGGTGCTGGGCTTGGTGAACAGCGGCGCCAGCAGGCGTGCGCCAAGGCCCTGCGCGGTCAGCCACAGGCAGCTGGCCGTGACCACGCCCGCAGCGAAGGCCATGCGGGCATTGCCGAAGTTCTCGGCGATGGAGCCGATCACCATCATGTCCAGCCAGAAGTGCGGGTTGATCAGCGAGAAGCCGACCGCGGCCATCAGCACCGCGCGGCGGCTGCCGTCGTCGCTGTCGGCCTCGCCCATGCCACCGCCGCCGGCGATCGCACGGCGTGCCGACTTCATCGCATACCAGGCCAGGAACGCGACACCGGTCCACAGCACGGCGGTGGTCAGCCACGGCAGCGCCGAGGTGAGCGTGCGCAGGCCGGCCACGCTGGCGAAGATGAAGATGGCATCGATGGCCGCGCAGGTGGCGACCACCGGCACGATGTGCTTGCGCAGGATGCCCTGGCGCAGAATGAAGGCGCTCTGGGCCCCGACCACGGCGAACAGGCCGATGCCGGTGGCTGCACCAGAGAACCAGGCACCGAGGCCGGTGCTGGCCGAGATGACCGAGAACATGGGATTCACTGCCTTGTATTGCTTGGGGGACGGTGCCTCGCGAAGGCGGACAGCACCGGAACGGGCGCCATTGTCGCGCCGCAACATGGAAAAGACGAGCTAAACTTCCTAAACCAACATTAGCGGAGCTTAATTCGATGCGCATCGATCACGCCCAGCTGCGCGCCCTGGCCGCGGTGATCCGCGAAGGCAGCTTCGACCGCGCCGCGCAATCGCTGAATGTCACGCCCTCGGCCATCTCGCAGCGGGTCAAGGCACTGGAGGACCGGATCGGCCGCCTGCTGGTCAAGCGTGGCACCCCGGCCACCGCGACCGCCGAGGGCCAGCTGCTGGTGCAGCTGGCCGAGCAGACCGCCCTGCTGGAACACGATGCGCTGCACCGCATGGGCCTGGCGGATGAGGACCTGCCCCAGGCCAGCATCCCGGTGGCAGTGAACCACGACAGCCTGGAAACCTGGTTTCCGCAGGCCGCGGCGCAGTTCGCGCAGGGCACCGGGACCACCCTGGACCTGCGCGTGGAGGACCAGGACCACACCGTCGAACTGCTGCGACAGGGCACGGTGCTGGGTGCGGTGACCACGCTGGACGAGCCGGTGCAGGGCTGCCAGATCCACGCGCTGGGCAGCATCCGCTATGCAGCGACCTGTACTCCTGAATTCCGCGAACGCCACTTCGCCAAGGGAGTGACCGCGCAGGCACTGGCGCAGGCACCGGTACTGGTGTTCAACCGCAAGGACGACATGCAGTCGCGCTTCGCCCGGCGCATGGCCGGCGATGACCTGCCCAGCACCGCACCGACCTGGTGGATCCCCTCCACCCGCGCCTTTGTGCAGGCCAACCTGGGCGGCATGGGCTGGACGATGAATCCGCTGCCGCTGGTCAAGCGGCACCTGGACGCCGGCCGCCTGGTCTACGTACGCCAGCGCGCGTGGGAAGACGTGCCGCTGTACTGGCAGCACTGGAAGGGCGACGTGCAGACCATGGCCCTGCTGACCCGCGCCGTGCTGGATGCATCCTCGGCATTGATCCGGCGCAAGCGCTGACGCACAGCGCAAAAAGGGGACGGAGGGGATTAAGTCGCTTAAGGCCAATACGACATCCAAGGCAAATACGGCTTAATCCCCTCCGTCCCCTTTTTCGGGGCTCCATCGGATCTCCATCAAGCCTACACACCGGGTCCATGCGCGATGCGGATACTGGCGGGCCGACCATTACAAGGATGTCCGGCATGCCCGTGTACCTGCGCGACGCCCGCCCCGAGGATGCCGCTGCCTGCATCGACCTGCGTGGGCGCACCCGCGAGAACGCCTTCAGCGCCGAGCAGCTGGCCCAGCTGGGCATCACTGTGGACAGCTGGGCCGCCGGCATCGCCCAGGGCGATTCGATCGGCCGCGTCGCCTGGGAGGGCGAGCGCATGGCCGGCTACTGCTTCGCCGACCGCGACAGCGGCGAGGTGCTGGTGCTGGCCCTGCTGCCGGACTACGAGGGCCGCGGCATCGGCCGCCAGCTGCTGCAGGAAGTGGTCAGCCTGACCCGCGATGCCGGCCACCGGCGGCTGTTCCTGGCCTGCTCGGCCGACCCGCGTTCGCGCTCGCACGGCTTCTACCGCCGCCTGGGCTGGCGCCCGACCGGCGGGGTCGATGAGGCTGGCGACGAGATCCTTGAGCTGGTCTGATCCCACCGTCGCCGGGCATCGCCTGCCGCCCATGTGGCAGCACCGCGAAACGTCGGATGCTGCGTTGCATCAAAAAAGGACCGGATCCGGTTAGAATCATCGGCGGATGATGCAAGGCGTTGTTTCTTCACGCCCTTTCCCTGCCCCACGCGCATCCTGACCCCTTCCCCTCCGCCAACGATCCCGCCCCCATGAAGAAATTTGGCAAGGCTCTTCTCGCCCTGCTCGTGCTGCTGTTGCTGGCCGCCGCGCTGTTCCTGTACTGGCCGCTGACCCAGCGCTCGGTGCCTGCCGCCAGCAACGACAAGCCCGTCGATGTTGTGCTGGTCGGCGCCGGCATCATGAGCATCACCCTGGCCACCTACCTGCAGGAGCTGCAGCCGGACTGGAACATCCAGGTCTACGAACGCCTCGACGGCGTCGCCGGTGAAAGCTCCGATGGCTGGAACAACGCCGGCACCGGCCACTCGGCGTTCGCCGAACTGAACTACACCCCGGAACTGCCCGACGGCAGCATCGAGACCAAGCGCGCGGTCGGCATCGCCGAATCGTTCGAGGTCTCGCGCCAGTTCTGGTCGCACCAGGTGAAGGAGGGCCGGCTGAGCCAGCCCAGCGACTTCATCAACCCGACCCCGCACATGAGCTTCGTCTGGGGCGATGACAACATCGCCTACCTGCACAAGCGCCAGCAGGCCCTGGTCAAGAATCCGCTGTTCTACGGCATGCAGTACTCCGAGGATCCGGCCCAGATCAAGCAGTGGGCCCCGCTGCTGATGGAAGGCCGTGACCCGAAGCAGAAGGTTGCCGCAACCTGGATGCCGCTGGGCACCGACGTCAACTTCGGCGTGATCACCCGCCAGCTGACCGCCGGCCTGCAGCGCAGCCCGAACTTCAGCCTGCACCTGAACCATGAAGTGAGCGCGCTGCGGCAGAACGCCGACAAGAGCTGGAACGTGACGGTGAAGGACCTCAAGGCCGGCACCGAATCCACCACCCACGCCCGCTTCGTGTTCATCGGTGCCGGTGGCGCCGCACTGAAGCTGCTGCAGATGTCGGGCATTCCGGAATCGAAGGACTACGCCGGCTTCCCGGTCGGCGGCCAGTTCCTCGCCTTCCAGGGCCAGGACGTGACCTCGCGCCATGGGGTGAAGGCCTACGGCATGGCCGAAACCGGTTCGCCGCCGATGTCGGTGCCGCACCTGGATGCACGCAAGCTGGACGGCAAGCCGGTGGTCCTGTTCGGGCCGTTCGCGCTGTACAGCACCAAGTTCCTCAAGCACGGCTCGTGGTGGGACCTGTATTCCTCGGTCACCCACAACAACGTTGGCCCGATGCTGGAAGTGGGCAAGGACAACCTGGACCTGGTGCAGTACCTGATGGGACAGGCGCGCCTGAACGATGCCGACCGCCAGGCCGAACTGGTCAAGTACTTCCCCAATGCCAAGCCGGGTGACTGGAAGCTGGTCACCGCCGGCCAGCGCGTGCAGATCATCAAGCGCGATCCGCTGAAGGGCCCGGTGCTGCAGTTCGGTACCGAGATCGTGACCGACAAGGACCACACCCTCGCCGCCCTGCTCGGCGCGTCGCCGGGCGCGTCGACCTCGCCGCCGATCATGCTTGACCTGATGGCCAAGGCCTTCCCGGAGCAGATGAAGGCCGGCTGGGAAACCCGCCTGCGCGAGATCGTGCCGTCGTACGGGCGCAAGCTCAACGACAGCGCCGCGCTGGTCAACGAGATCCGCACGCTGACCAGCCAGACCCTGCAGCTGCCCTACCTGGAGGTGCCGGTGGACGCGAACGCGGCATCGCCCGCTCCGGCGGCGGTTCCGGCGCCGGCCAAGGAAAAGCGCAACGCCAACGAGGAACTGCAGGCGCTGTAAGCCCGCAGGTTCCCTTCGATGCAGACGGACGGCCACCTTCGGGTGGCCGTTTGCGTTTGTGCAGGCTACCGCCTGTAGAGCCGAGCCCATGCTCGGCTCCGGCAAAAAGCAGCCGAGCATGGCTCGGCTCTACAGAAAGCGATGCCCCGTGCCGGGAACCCTGCGCACAATGACGCGAATTGTAATGTTGTTAAGAATTATTTACATTTGCGTCCTGCGCAGTGACCGCGCCTCGCCCCAGACGGACCTGACCGTGCCCGAAGCCGCCGCCCCGGGTGCTGGACGACTGTTGCCGCCCCTCCCCGCCTCCACGCTTCGAGCCCACCATGTGCCTGACCTTCGATAACCGCCTGCCCCGCCGCGCGCTGCTGCCGGCTGCCCTGCTTTCGTCTTTGACCCTGCTGGCCGCGCCCAGCGCGTTCGCCGCCACTGATGGCGCTGCCGACGCCAAGACCCTGGACCGGGTGAGCGTGCGTGCCGAACAGTCGGCGCCGCCGGCCAGTACCACGCGCCTGCCGATCACCCTGCAGGAAACCCCGCAGTCGGCCACCGCGATCAGCCTGCAGCGCCTGCAGGACGAATCGCTGTTCAGCATCAACGATGTGATGCGCAACGTGACCGGCGTCAGCGTGTCCTTCTATGACACGCAACGCCCGCTGTACTACGCGCGCGGCTTCGCCATCACCGACTTCCAGGTCGACGGCATTCCCACCTACAGCGGCTCGACCAACCAGGAGTACGACACCGCTTTCTACGACCGCATCGAAGTGATCCGCGGTGCCAACGGCCTGCTCAGCGGCGCCGGCGTGCCGTCGGCCACGGTCAACCTGCTGCGCAAGCGCCCCGGCAAGGAATTCGACGCGTCGTTCGCGGTCAGCGCCGGTAGCTGGGACTACCGCCGCATGGAAGCCGACGTAACCGCGCCGCTGACCGCCGACGGCCGCTTCCGCAGCCGCGTGGTCGCCGCCTACACCGATCGTGGCCTGTATTACGACCGCTACAAGGAAAACAAGATGGCCGGCATGGCGGTGCTGGAAGGCGATGTCACCGACAGCACCACGGTTACCGTCGGCTACCAGACCCAGGACAACAACCCGACCGGTTCGACCTGGGGCACCGTGGCGTTCTTCGACAACCAGGGCAACTTCGCCCATCTGGCGCGCTCGACCAACCTGTCGCCGAAGTGGAGCTACTGGAAGCGCGAAAGCAATACCGCCTTCGCCAACCTGGAACAGCGTTTCGGCGACCACTGGCTGCTGAAGATCAACACCGCCTACACCCGCGGCAACGTGCAGAACGTGCGCCTGTACGGCACCGGCAACCCGGACCCGGTGACCGGCGCGGGCATCTACCTGCGCGCGGCCGCCGGTGATTCGAAGGACACCCGCCGCAATGTCGATGCCTACCTGACCGGCAGCTTCCCGCTGTTCGGCCGCGACCACGACCTCACCGTCGGCGCGCAGTGGTCGGACCTGGAAGGCACCACCAATACCGTGGCGCTGAACTTCCCGGGCGACTGGGCGACCTGCGGGCGTGAGCGCTGCTACTACATCCCCAACGTGTTCAACTGGAACGGCGACATCTCCGAAGTGACCTACACCCGCACCGGCGCACGCCGCGTGGCCAAGACCACGCAGAGCGGCGTCTACCTGGCCACCCGCCTGCGCCTGGCCGAGCCGCTGTCGCTGATTGCCGGTGCGCGCCTGAGCCGCTGGGAAACGCTCAGCCGCTCGTACAACGCTGCCGGCGCCTATACCGGCACCAGCGGTGCATACAAGGTGAGCGATGAGGTCACTCCGTACGTGGGCCTGGTCTACGAGATCACCCCGAACGTGTCGGCCTATGCCAGCTACACCGAGATCTTCAATCCGCAAAACTACAAGGACCGCAACGAGAACCTGCTGGCACCGGTGCAGGGCTCGAACCTGGAAGCGGGCATCAAGACGCAGTGGTTCGATGGCCGCCTGACCGCCAATGCGGCGGTGTTCGAGGCCAAGCAGGACAACTACGCGGTGCGTGACATGAGCGTGCCGGAAGGTACGCTGAGCGACGGCAGCTCGGCCTATATCGGCATCAACGGCACCAAGGCGCGCGGTTGGGAGATGGACGTCAACGGCGAGATCCTGCCGGGCTGGACGGTCAATGCCGGCTACACCCGCGTCAAGGTGACCCGCGCCGCCACCGACCTGCTGTACGCCAATCCGCCCAAGGACCTGCTGCAGCTCAACACCCAGCTGCAGCTGCGTGGCGCACTGGAGCGACTGAGCATCGGCGGTGGCCTGCAGTGGCAGAGCCGGGTGCAGGGCTACAACATCGCCTACCCGCTCGGCGGCACGGTGACGGTGAACCAGCCGGCGTATTCGCTGGTGCAGTTCAACGCCAACTACCGCATCAGCGACAACTGGACCGCGACGCTGAGCGTGCGCAACGCGCTGGACAAGACCTACTGGGCCAACCTGGACTACAACAACTTCGGCGAGCCGCGCTTCGTGTCGGCCAGCCTGCGCTGGAAGTTCTGAGCAAACGACGGGTGCAAGGTGGGTGCCGACCGTTGGTCGGCACGCCCTCCGCCACGACCACGGTCGTGGGCTACCTGAATGGGCCCGTCTCCGTGCGGGCCTTTCCTTTTGCTGCACTGCAGGTTGCACCCTACGCCGTAATTATGCCGTAATTATTCCAACACCCGTCGGAAGCCGGTCAATGAACCCGAGCTGGGATACGTTGGAACGCAGTCGCCAGGCCCGCCTGGAACGTGCCGCGCCGTGGGCCCGGGGACGCGAGGTCGCCGCCGGCGACGTAGGCGAGCTGCTGCATGCACTGCTGGAGCCCGGCGACAAGGTCTGCCTGGAGGGCAACAACCAGAAGCAGGCCGATTTCCTCGCCCAGGCCCTGGCCGATCTTGATCCGGCCCGCGTGCACGACCTGCACATGGTGCAGTCGGTGCTGTCGCTGCCCTCGCATCTGGATGTATTCGAGCGTGGTATCGCTTCGAAACTGGACTTCTCGTTCTCCGGCCCGCAGTCGGTGCGCCTGGCCAACCTGGTGGCTGAAGGGCGCATCCAGATCGGTGCCATCCACACCTACCTGGAACTGTTCGGCCGCTACTTCATCGACCTGACCCCGCGCGTGGCCCTGGTCGCCGCGCAGGCCGCAGACCGGCACGGCAACCTGTACACCGGCCCGAACACCGAAGACACGCCGGTGATCGTCGAAGCCACTGCCTTCGGTGGCGGCATCGTCATCGCCCAGGTCAACGAGATCGTCGACACCCTCCCCCGCGTCGACATTCCCGCTGACTGGGTCAACTTCGTGGTGCAGGCGCCGAAGCCGAACCACATCGAGCCGCTGTTCACCCGCGACCCGGCGCAGATCTCCGAGATCCAGGTGTTGATGGCGATGATGGCGATCAAGGGCATCTACGCCGAGTACGGCGTGAACCGCCTCAACCATGGCATCGGCTTCGATACGGCGGCCATCGAACTGCTGCTCCCCACCTACGCCGAATCGCTCGGGCTGAAGGGAAAGATCTGCCAGCACTGGGCGTTGAACCCCCACCCGGCACTGATTCCGGCGATCGAATCGGGCTTCGTCAGATCGGTGCATTCGTTCGGTTCGGAACTGGGCATGGAGAAATACATCGCCGCGCGAGGTGATGTGTTCTTCACCGGCGCCGATGGCTCGATGCGTTCCAACCGCGCGTTCTCGCAGACCGCCGGCCTGTATGCCTGTGACATGTTCATCGGCTCCACCCTGCAGATCGACCTACAGGGCAACAGTTCCACTGCCACCCGTGACCGCATCGCCGGCTTCGGCGGTGCACCGAACATGGGCTCGGACGCACGCGGCCGCCGCCATGCCAGCGAGGCCTGGATCAAGGCCGGGCAACAGGCTGCGCGCCCGGGCGAAATGCCACGCGGGCGCAAGCTGGTGGTGCAGGTGGTGGAAACCTTCCGCGAGCACATGGCACCGGCCTTCGTCGAAAGGCTCGATGCCTGGGAACTGGCCGAGCGCGCGCAGATGCCGCTGCCGCCGGTGATGATCTATGGCGACGACGTCAGCCATGTGCTGACCGAAGAAGGCATCGCCAACCTGCTTTTGTGCCGCACCCCTGAGGAACGCGAACAGGCGATCCGCGGCGTGGCCGGCTATACCGCCGTGGGCATGGGGCGCGACCGCGCGATGGTGGAGAACCTGCGCGACCGCGGCGTGATCCGCCGTCCCGATGACCTTGGCATCTCCGTGCGCGATGCCAGCCGTGACCTGCTGGCGGCGCGTTCGGTGAAGGACCTGGTGCGCTGGTCCGGCGGTCTGTACGACCCGCCCAAGCGCTTCCGCAACTGGTAAGGGGCTGAGCATGGAAACCCTCGACTATCGATTCGAAGGACACACTGCGGTGCAGTTCCCGCGCGAAGCGGTGCTGGTCGGCGTGCTGGCCTCGGGCAACCTGGAAATCCTGCTGGAACCCGCTGCGCTGGAAGGCGCGATGACGGTGCGCATCATCACCGCCGCGAAGGGCTTCGGCAGCGTGTGGCAAGCGGTGATCAGCGACTTCGCACAGCGTCATCCGCTGCGCGATGTACGCATCTCGATCAACGATGCCGGTGCGACCCCGGCGGTGGTCAGCCTGCGCCTGGACCAGGCCGTGGAAACCCTGCGTGCTGGAGATCCACGATGAACCGGGCGCAGCGCTACAGCTACTACGAAGCCGATGCGCGCGAGCGTATCGCCAGCCTGGTCGATGCCGGTTCCTTCAGAGAATTCCTCGGCCCGGCGCGGCGGATGATGAGCCCGCACCTGGCACAGCTCGACCAGCCCGCGGCGTTCGACGACGGCATCGTTGTCGGCGAAGCCACGCTGCGTGGCCGACGCGTGCTGCTGGCCGCGCAGCAGGGTGAATTCATGGGCGGCGGCGTGGGCGAAGTGCACGGTGCCAAACTGACCGGGCTGCTGCGTCGCGCAGCCGAAACACATCCCGAAGGCGTGCTTCTGCTGCTGGACACCGGTGGTGTGCGCCTGCACGAAGCCAATGCAGGGCTCATCGCCATTTCCGAGATCATGCGCGCCACCCTGGACGCGCGTGCAGCGGGTGTGCCGGTGATCGCGCTGATCGGCAGCGGCAACGGCGCCTTCGGCGGCATGGGCATCGTCGCCCGCTGCTGCAGCACGGTCATCATGTCCGAAGAGGGGCGCCTGTCGCTGTCCGGCCCGGAAGTGATCGAAACCGTGCGCGGCGTGGAAGAGTTCGATTCCCGCGATCGCGCGCTGGTCTGGCGCGTAACGGGAGGCAAGCACCGCTACCTGATCGACCAGGCACAGGTGCTGGTGCCGGATGCCATCGAGGCCTTCGCGCAGGCGGCCAGCAACGCGCTGCAGCCTGATACCAGTAGCACCGATCCGGATACTGCACTGGCTGCGCTGCAGGAACGCCATGCGGCATTGAAGGCGCGCGTGCAGGCCTGGGGCGATTGCCGCGATGGCCTGGAGATCTGGGCCCGCCAAGGCATCGCAGCCCCCGAGCGACTACCGCTGCTCGACACCGATGAGTTCCTCATCGCCACCGCCGACCGGAGCCTGCCATGAGCCTACCGTTGCAGAACCTGCTCGATGCCCTGTTCCCGCATGGGCATGCCATTGCGGTGAACGATTCGGTGCTGACCGGCAGCGCCACCACCGAGGATGGCGAGGTGACCGTGATCGGTACCGCCGACAAACTTGAAGTCGGCGTGGACCACGCACTGGCACTGGCCGAAACCGTGCTTGCCAGCACCGGCGCACATCCACAGCGACCGATCGTGATGCTGGTGGATACCGCCGGACAGCGCCTGGCGCGGCGCGACGAACTGTTGGGCATCAATGGTTACTTTGCGCATCTCGCGCAGACGCTCGATCTGGCACGCCGCCGTGGTGCGCGCCTGATCACCCTGGTCTACGGCGAATCGGTCAGTGGTGGCTTCCTGTCATTCGGCCTGATGGCCGACCACATCCACGCCCTGCCCGACGCACAGGTGCGGGTGATGGACCTGCGCGCGATGGCACGGGTGACCAAGCAACCGCTGGAGAAGCTGCAGGCGCTCAGCCAGAGCTCGCCGGTATTCGCGCCGGGCGTGGCCAACTACGTGGCGATGGGTGCGGTGGAATCACTATGGGAAGGCGACCTTGCCCAGCACCTGCTGCAGGCCCTGCGCACACCCACCGAAGGCGACCGACGTGCCGCACGCGGCGCACAGCGCGGCGGTCGCGCCCTGGCGGCAGCGGTTTCGACTGCGGTGGCCCACGGCGATGCCTGAGCGGCCCGCCCGCCACACGCTGGCCTGGCTGTCGGCCGAAGCCGACTGGCGGGCTGACGTGACTGGACACGAACCGCGCCTGGCAGCATGGTTCGCACAGGGCCTGCCAGCCATGGTGGCACGCAGTGCGGCGGATGATCCCGACCCGCGGCTTCGCCTGGGGGTGCCGCTGCCGCCAGGCGAAGGCAAGCAACGGCTGGCGCTGCGCGTGGCCCTGCAGGACATCCAGCACCTGCAGCCTCCCCCTGCCCTGGATCAGATTCTCGCCGGCGGCGTTCCGGCTGATTGGCAGGCGGCACTGCAGGCAATGCTGCGGCTTGCACCGGCCCGCGTGTTCGGCGCCTTCGCCTGGCAGCACCTCAGCGGTCTGCCCTATGTGCACGCACGCTCGGACATCGACCTGCTGTGGCAGGTGGGCGACGCGCGCCAGGCCGACCTGCTGGTCGAGCGCCTGCAGCACTGGGAAAGCACCTTCGGGCATCGGGTCGATGGCGAACTGTGCCTGGTGGATGGTGGCGCGGTGAACTGGCGCGAGTACGCCGGGCGCAGCCGCGAGGTACTGGTCAAGCGCCTCGATGGTGCCGCACTGGAACTACGTGATGCGTTGTTCGCCTCCACCGGGGTGAGCGCGTGAACGCCCTCGTGCAACCGGCGGTCAGGCCAGCTGCCGTGGACAGCGCGCGTCTGGGGCGCCTCGCCATCGCCAGCCTGCACGCCGAACTGGCCCTTGCACCCAAGCCAGGGTTGGTCACCCCCTTCGACAGCGGCAGCCACCACGACATGGACGCCGGCACGTTCCTGCGCAGCCTGTTCACGCTGCGCCACTACTTCATCGCCGTGGCCTGCCTCGGTGCAGCCGAGGCGGACTTCAATGCCTTGCGCCGGTGTGGCATCTCCGCCGAAATCGCGATGCTGCGCGCGACCGCCGGCATCAACACTCATCGCGGCGCGGTCTTCAGCCTTGGCCTGCTGGTCGCGGCTTCCGCTGCCTGTCGGGGCCGCGCGGGCGGTGCCATCGCAGCCGAGCAGGTCTGCCAGGAAGTGCGCCGCTGGGCTGCCGAGCTCGCCGGCGCACCACTTGATGCGAACAGCCCTGGCCAGCGCGCGCGCGCACGGCACGGCGTGCAGGGTGTGCGCGAACAAGCGGCCGCCGGCTACCCGCTGCTGCGCGAGGTGGCACTGCCTACACTGCGCCACGCGCTGGCCAGCGACCTGCCACGCGAGGCCGCGATGTGCCAGACCCTGGTGCAGCTGATCGCGTGCGTGGATGACCTCAACCTGCTGCACCGTGGCGGCGCCAACGGCCTGCGCTGGGCCCAGCAACAGGCGCGAGGCTTCCTCGATGCCGGTGGCGCCTTCGTACCCGGCTGGCAGGCACGCCTGCACAGCATCGGTGATGGATTCGTCGCACGCCGGCTGAGCCCCGGCGGCAGTGCCGACCTGCTGGCCTGTGCCTGGTTCCTGCTGCAGCAGGAGGTCGCATGAGCCTTGCCCTGCTCTGCCCCGGCCAAGGCGTCCAGCACGCGGAGATGTTCGAACGCGTGCGCGATCTTCCGGCCGCACGCCACATCCTTGATCTGGCCAGCACGGTGCTCGGACGCGATGTATTTTCCGCCGCTGGGGCCGAAGACCGCTTCGACAATGCGCAGGCGCAACCGCTGCTGTGCGCGGCCAGCCTGGCGCAGTGGCAAGGACTGCGCGACTGCGTGCCAGCGCCGACGCTGATCGCTGGCTACAGCATCGGCGAGCTCGCCGCGCACGCCATTGCCGGCAGCTTCGATGCGGCCACCTGCCTTGCCCTTGCGGCGCAGCGCGCGCGATTGATGGACAGCGCCAGCCCCGCCGATGCAGGCCTGCAGGCGGTGCTTGGCCTGGAACGCCATGTACTGCAGCCGCTGTGCGATCTGCACGGTGCGCACGTGGCCATCGCCAACGGGCAGGACCATTTCATCGTGGGCGGCACGCACGCCTCGTTGCAGCGGCTGGCCGATGCAGCGCGGGCGCAGGGCGCGGACATCCGTCTGCTGCCGGTGCGCGTGCCCGCACACACACCATTGCTGGCGGCGGCGGTCGCACCGTTCGCTGCCGCACTCGATGCATCGCCACTGCAGGCCCCACGCCTGCCGCTGCTGGCCGGCATCGATGCGCGACCGGTGCGGGACCGCGCAACGGCAGTCAACACGCTTTCGTTGCAACTGGCGCAGACCATCGAATGGGCGCAGGTGATGCGCCAGGCCTTCGAGCGCGGCGCGCGGGTATTCCTGCAGTTGGGCCCGGGCAACGCGCTGGCGCGCATGGTCGCGCCGGCCTATCCGTGCTGCGAGGTGCGCGCGGTGGAAGAGTTCCAGAGCCTTGAAGGCGCGGCGGCATGGGTCCGCAGCGCGCTGGAACGGCTGCGGTAACGGGTTCGAGCAGTACGTATCACGCAACACGCCGTACGTCGCCTTACCCCGGGATGGCGGGTCTCCATCCGCGCTGTACGTGAGTCACGTGTCTGGGAGGGCGCATGAGTCCACAAATCGCAACGATCATCGGTCTGGTGATCATGTTCATCGTCGCCACCGCGATGCCAATCAACATGGGTGCCGTCGCTTTCGCGCTGGCCTTCATCATCGGCGGGCTGTGGGTCGACATGGGCGGCAAGGAGGTCCTGGCCGGCTTTCCCGGCGATCTGTTCCTGACCCTGGTCGGCATCACCTACCTGTTCGCCATCGCGCAGAAGAACGGCACCATCGACCTGCTGGTGCACTGGGCAGTGAAAGCGGTGCGCGGCCATATCGTGGCCATTCCGTGGGTGATGTTCGTGATCACCGCGGTCCTCACCGCGTTCGGCGCTCTGGGCCCGGCCGCGGTCGCGATCATCGGCCCGGTCGCCCTGCGCTTTGCCAAGCAGTACAACATCAATCCACTGATGATGGGCCTGCTGGTCATCCATGGTGCGCAGGCCGGCGGCTTCTCGCCCATCAGCGTGTACGGCAGCATCACCAATGGCGTGGTGCAGAAAGCCGGGCTGGAAGTGACCGAGATGGCGGTGTTCCTGACCAGCCTGGGCTTCAACTTCATGATGGCGACGATCTGCTTCTTCGCCTTCGGTGGCATCGCCCTGCTGCGTCGCGGTTCGATCACGGCAGCGGGAACGATCGGCAATGCCGAGCTGGCGATGGCCGGTGGGCCGCAGGCATCCTCGCGCCAGTTCGCGATCGAAGGCCATGGCGCGCTGGTCGCGGCGGGCGGCGGCACCCTGTCCAACGATCCGGCGGCACTGGATGAGGTCAGCCTGACCCGCGAGCGGTTGTTCACCCTGATCGGCCTGCTCGGCCTGGGCGTGGCCGCGCTGATCTACAACCTCAACGTCGGCCTGGTCTCGATCACCGTGGCGGTGGCGCTGGCGCTGCTGTCGCCGCAGAGCCAGAAGGGCGCGGTTGACGGCATCAGCTGGTCCACCGTGCTGCTGATCTGCGGCGTGGTGACCTACATCGGCGTGCTGGAACATGCCGGCGCGGTGGACTTCATCGGCAACAGCGTCTCCGACATCGGCATCCCGCTGCTCGGCGCGCTTTTGGTCTGCTACGTCGGCGGCATCGTCTCCGCATTCGCCTCGTCGGCCGCGGTGCTCGGCGCAACGATTCCATTGGCCGTGCCGTTCCTGATGCAGGGTCACCTCAGCGCCGCTGGCGTGATCTGCGCGCTGGCGGTGTCGTCCACCATCGTCGATGTCAGCCCGTTCTCCACCAATGGCGCACTGGTGGTGGCTTCGGCAGCCAAGGAAGAGCGCGAGAGCCTGTTCCGTCGCTTCCTGGTGTACAGCGGTCTGGTGGTGGCGCTGGGGCCGTTGCTGGCCTGGCTGGTGTTCGTGGTGCCGGGCTGGATGTAGCCGCCATCGGGTCGTGCCGGCCGCTGGCCGGCGCGACCTGGCGTTACACTCTGCGCATGGCCATTGCCCCTGCCCCGCGGTCACCGAAGAAGCGCGCGCCTCTGTACGAAGAGGTGGCCGAACACGTGCGCGAGCGCATCTATGACTACCGGTTGCCGCCGGGCGAGTGGATCGACGAGCCCGCGCTGTGCGAGGAACTGGGTATCAGCCGTACGCCCCTGCGCGAGGCGTTGAAGCTGCTGGCAGCCGAAGGCCTGGTGCAGATCGATGCCGGTCGTGGCAGCCGGGTCACCCGGCTGACGCTGGAAGACCTCAACCAGCTGTTCCCGGTGATGGCCATGCTGGAAGGCCGTTGCGCACACGAGGCGGTGAGGCACATCGACGATGCCGGCGTGCAACAGCTGGAGGCCCTGCATGCGGCGATGGAAGCGGCGGCGGCCGAGGGCAACATCGCCGAGTACTACCGCAACAACTACCTGATCCACGAAACCGTGCAGCATTACGCCGGCAACCCGTGGCTGATCCGCATCACCCACGACCTGCACCGCATCCTGAAGATGCATCGCGGCCGCCAGCTGCTGACCCCAGGGCGCACCGCGCAATCGCTGGCCGAGCACCGCGAGCTGATGGAGTGCTTCCGCCGCCGCGACGCGCAGGCCGCCGAACGCACCATGGAACGCCATCTGCTCAGCCAGGGCCAGGCCCTGGCCGCCTATGTGGCGGCAGGCGGGCTGTTGAACGTGCCGGCGCCCTTGCCGACCGAAGGCGGCGGCTGAGCGGATGTGGTTGCCGGCCAGCGGCCGGCACTACCGGGACGTGCCCTGGGTTGGACTGTTGAACGTGCCGTGGGCGCTTGCCCGCCGAAGGCGGCGGCTGAGCGGATTTGGTTGCCGGCCAGCGGCCGGCACTACCGGGACGTGACCTTGGTTGGGCTGCTGAACGTGCCGTGGCCGCTTGCCCGCCGAAGGCGGCGGCTGAGGGGAAGAGGTTGCCGGCCAGTGGCCGGCACTACCGGGACGTGACCTCGGCGGGTTAGTGCCGGCCGCTGGCCGGCATCCCGAAACGTCTGATCAATCGCCACCGCAGCTGCCGCCGTCCCCCCCACCACCATCACTGCTGCAGTCGGAGCTGCTGTAGCTGTGATGGCTGTGGCTGTCACCGGAATAGCCAACGGAGGTGTCATGGCTTGCACCGCCATCCCCCCGGCTGCCTGAGCCATCGGCCGTGGCCACTGCCAGGCACAGGATGGCGCCGACCAGCGGCAGCAGCCAGACCAGCAGCAGCTGCACCGCGCGGCCACCCGCCGACAGGCCATCACGCCTGACGATCACCACGGTAGCCGCCACGTTCAGGCCCAGCACCAGCAGGACCAGCAGAAGGGCAACGATCAACATTCGGCGGCTCCATGCCTGGACTGGAGGGCATTATGGGCCTGCCAGCCCGGCAATGGCCCTGCCCGTCATGAAGATGGGACAATGCAGGGCGCGCCTGCCTGCTTCCAGGCCGCCGGCGCCCCCCGCACCACACGGAAGAAGAAGAACAACAACATGCTGAAAGTCATTTTCGATACCGACCCGGGCGTCGACGACGCCCTGGCCCTGCTGTACCTGCACAAGCACGCCCAGATTGACCTGATCGGCGTCACCACCACCTTCGGCAATGCCTCGGTGGAGTCGACCACGCACAACGCGCTGTACCTGAAGCAGGCCTGGGGCTTCGCCGCCCCGGTCGCGCGCGGTGCCGGTGGCCCGCTGCAGCCGGAAGCCACCCCGGAAGCCTGGCCGGTGCACATCCACGGCCACAACGGCCTGGGCAACCACCCGGTGCCGGCCGAACTGGACGTGGCCGCCGACGCGCGCCCCGCTCACCAGCTGATCATCGACCTGGTCCGCGCCCATCCGGGCGAAGTGACCCTGGTCGCGGTCGGCCGCATGACCAACCTCGCGCTGGCCCTGCAGCAGGCCCCGGACATCGCCGGCCTGGTGCGCGGCGTGGTGATCATGGGCGGCGCGTTCCACGTCAACGGCAACATCACCCCGGCCGCCGAGGCCAACATCTGGGGCGATGCCGAAGCGGCCGACGTGGTGTTCACTGCCAGCTGGCCGGTCACCGCCATCGGCCTGGACGTGACCACCCGCGTGGAAATGGACCGTGACGGTCTGGACAAGCTGGCCGCCATCGGCGGTGCCGATGCCGAACTGGTGCGTGCGCTGTCGCAGGATTACGTGGACTTCTACCTGCAGGCCGGCCACAAGGGCATGGTCGTGCACGACTGCTGCGCCTGCATCGCGCTGACCCGTCCGGAGCTGTTCCAGTTCGAGCGCGCCAGCGTGCGCGTGGCCACCGACGGCGTTGCCCGCGGCATGACCATTCCCAAGCCGGAAGGCATGGCATTCGGTCCCAGCGTGTGGGACGGCCACGTGGTGCAGTCGATCGCCATCGGCGTGGATGCGGCCGCGGTACTGGCCGACATCGAGCAGACCCTCAAGGTCTGACCCGCTAGCGCTTGGCCCTGCCCGGGACCGTCTCGGGCAGGGTCCACAGCACCGGCAGCACCAGCACCGCCACCAGCGCGATCATCGCGCCTGGCGCTGCTGCCCAGCCGCTGCGCTCCACCCACCATTGCGCCAGCCATGGCGTTGCCCCGCCGAAGAAGGCCGTGGCCATGGTCACCCCCAGTGCCAGCCCACTCACCCGCCCTTCGCCGGGGAACTGCTCGGCCGTGGCCGGGGCCGCGACCGCGCTCACGCCGCCGGCCACGCAGGCCAGCAGCACCGCCGCCAGCGCAATGCCCAACGGCGGCGCCTGTGCCATCCAGGCGAACAGGGACAGCGGCAACAACGCTGCCAGCAGGGTCAGGCCCAGCAGCATCGGCCGCCGCCCGACGCGGTCGGACAATGCGCCACACAGCGGCGTGATCGCAATCACTGCGACCGCCGCAATTGTCGAAAGCCACAGTGCATCGCCCTCATCGTGGCCCTGCGCGTGCAGGAACGCAGGCACATAGGTGATGCCCACGTAGTAGGTGATCGATCCCAAGGCCGAGATCGCGAAGGTGCGCGCCACCGCCAGCGGGTGGTGCTGCAGCACATGCCGCAGCGGCGTGGCAGGAATGCTGCCTTCGCGGCGCTGGCGTTCGAACTCAGGCGATTCGTGCATGCCCGAGCGCGCGACCAGGATCACCAGTGCCAGCGCAGCGCCGACGAAGAACGGAATACGCCAGCCCCAGCTGTCCAGCTGCGCGGGCGCGAGCAGCGCCACGGTGACCGCCGAGATCGCTACCGCCAGCAGTGCGCCTACTTCACTGGCGGCCGAGGCCAGCGAGGTCACCAGGCCACGCCGCCGCGCCGGTGCGCTTTCCAGCAGGTACGCCACCACGCCGGTGTACTCACCGCCCACCGAAAACGCCATCACGCAGCGCAATACCAGCAGTAGCACGCCCGCCGTGGTACCTGCGGTGGCCGCGGTCGGCAGCAACGCAGTGGCCAGCATCGCCGCCGCCATCAACGCCATCGAAGCCAGCAGCATCCAGCGCCGGCCCAGGCGGTCGCCCAGGTGGCCGAAGCACAGCGCGCCCAGCGGGCGCATCAGGTAGGACACCGCGAAGCCTGCCAGCGTGACCAGCAGCGCCTGTTCGCCGCCGCCGAAAAACACCCGCGACAGCACCGTGGCGAAATACAGGTACAGGGTGAAGTCGTACCACTCCACTACCGTGGACAGGCCCGCCACCCACATCGAGCGCTGCCGCGCCGCGGTCATTGCGTGTTCGCCTTCAACAGCCTCGGTCCCGGTTGCGCAGGTTCGGGGCAGGATGTCATGGCCCGGGTGAAATACCGGTCATCGGCCATCCGCTGCCTGCATGTACTGGGTTTCATGGCCGGTGAAGCGCTCACCGTCAAAACCGAAGCAGAAGCGCCCTTCCTCGAACACGCGGTAGACCAGCAACGCGCCATCGAGGCAGAACTGCTGCCGGTCCACGCCCGTCTCCAGTGTCCCGTAGCCGGTAGCATCACCGCCCTTTCCCGCCGGCCCGGTGAAGGCATCGAACGGCAGTGGCGTCGCCCTGCCCGTGCGGGTATCGACCAGCACCAGCGTGCGCTGGAAATACTCCGGACGATCATCGACCTGTACCAGCAGGTAGTGCCGGTTGAAATTGGGTTTCTGATGCTGGAGGGCATCTTCGATGGCTGCGCGGTGCCGCGCATCGCAGAAGTCGACCGGGCTGTAGCGGTAACTGCAACCGTCGTGGTCGTAGGGCAGGTTCATGCCGGAATAGCTGATGCTTCCCTCGCTGTCCACGTCGTGGCCCAGTTCCGGGGTGCTGCACAGCAGCCACGAACGCTGCGCATCTTCGGGATCGGCCATCAGCTTCGGCTCGCGGCCCTCCTCGTAAGCCGCACCACCCGGGAAGTCCTGGCCGAAACGCTGGCGGACGATGGGACGTGCCTTCTCCAGCGGCAGGCCGATCCTGACCCCACGGAACGAAACGAATGTCATCGTCGGCAGGATCACCTCTTCCACCGGCAGCCCCTTCCACTGCCCCTGCACGCAGAACGTGGCGATCTCGTTCTCCACGTCTTCCTTGCAGGGCTTCGGCGCGTTCGCCGCCAACCAGGGATGGGCCGGGCGCCCGGTCTGCTGATCGATGTACCAGCCGTCCAGCGCGCAGGTCGGCAAGGCGTCGAGCAGCGGAGAGAGATCTGTTGCGGTGGCCGGGGCGGCAGGCGGTGTGCCCGCTGCGGGTGCGTCGGTCGGTGCGTCCGATGTGCGCTGGCAGGCCGCCAGCGCGAGCAGACCGACCAGCAGCGCGACGTGGCGCGGGCGCTGGATTGAATGCTGCGTTCCCTGCATTGCGTGCTTCCTGGTTTCGACACTCCCTGCAGATGATCGCCGATCCCAAGGCCGTGCAGGAACGTCACAGATCCCACATCGGGGTCAGAGCCCTTCGCTCCCGCAAGGGGATCCGACCCCGCCCGTTACCCCGGCAGCCGCAGCTCAGCCCTCAGCCCGCCACCCTCGCGGTTGCGCAACCGCAGCGAGCCGCCCAGCGACTGCGCCAGTTGCACCGCGATGGCCAGTCCCAGGCCAGTGCCACCGGTATCGCGATTGCGCGAGCTTTCCAGCCGATGGAACGGCGCCAGCACTGCCTGCAGCTGGTCCTCGGGGATGCCCGGGCCACGGTCGGAAATTCCGATCCATACCCTTCCGGCCTCGTCACGGCCGGCCTCGATCTCGGCAGCGCCGGCGTAGCGGAGTGCATTGTCGACCAGATTGCCGACCACCCGTCGCAGCAGCTGCGGCCAGGTCTGCACGACCAGTCCAGCGGGCGCACCGCCACTGACCGGCTTGCCCATGTCCTCGTAATCGCCGACCACACTGGCCAGGAACGCGCCCAGGTCCATCGACACCGGCGCGCCACTGGCGACGTGGCTGCTGCGCGCATAGGCCACACCCTCGCGCACCAGTTGCCCAAGGTGATCGAGGTCGGCCAGCAGCCGCTGCTGGGTGCTGTCTTCAGGCAGGGTCTCCACCCGGAGCTTCATGCGCGTGATGGGGGTCTGCAGGTCATGCGAGATCGCGGCCAGGATCTGCAGGCGTTCACTGACATGGCCACGAATGCGTGCCTGCAGTGCGTTGAGTGCGGCTGCTGCGCCGCCTACTTCCGCCGGGCCATCTTCAGGCAGTGCAGGCCCGTCCTTGCCCGGCTGCAGATGCTCCACCGCATGCGACAACTGCTGCAGCGGGCGCATGGCCAGGCGCACCGCCAGCCACGCGCACACCAGCAGCAGCGCCAGCTGCACCAGCAGCACGGCGGGCAGCCAGCGCGCCAGCGGCAGGCCCGACGGGGTGACTTCAATGGTCAAGGGAGTGCCGTCGTGCAGGCGCAGTTCCACCTCGAACCGCTCCGGCAGGCGAGCCACCTGGCGCGCCTGCAACGGATAGCGGTGCTGCAGGCTGTCATCGATGATCGCCGTGACCTGGCGTGCACGATCGGTCTGCAGCCCCGGTCCGGCCGCGGCCGGGCGCAGCAGGTAACGGTAGGTGCGCCGCTCCAGCCGCGGCACCCAGGCATCGCGCTGGTCCGCGGGCAGGTGCTCCAGCAGCGCGACACTCACGGCCACGTCTTCGTCCAGGTTGCGCAGCATCATGCTGCGGGTGGACTGGTAGCGTTCGAAGAACAGCAGGCCGAAGGACAGTGCGTGGGCCAGCGCCAGTCCGCCCAGCAGCACCAGCAGCAGCCGCGCCGACAGCGTGCGCGGCCAGCGTGGGCGGCGTGCGGTGGCGTTCATTCGTCCGGCCCCAGCAACTGCACCGGCACGCTGAACACATAGCCTTCGCTGCGCACGGTCTTGATGTAGGTCGGCTCGCGTGCGTCGTCACCCAGGCGCTGCCGCACGCGGCTGACCAGCAGGTCGATCGAGCGGTCAAACAGTTCGGCATCGCGGCCCTGCGTGAGGCTGAGCAGCTGGTCGCGGCTGAGCACCCGATTGGCGTGATCGAGGAATACGCGCAACAGGCGGAATTCGGCGCCACTGAGTGGATACGCGGTGTCCTGTGCATCCAGCAGATGGCGTGCGGTGGTGTCCAGGCGCCACTCGCCGAAGGCCAGCTGGCGACCGGCTTCGCTCACCTGCAGGTTCGGCGGCAACATCCGGGTGCGGCGGATCACCGCATTGATGCGTGCCAGCAGTTCGCGCGAAGAGAAGGGCTTGGTCACGTAGTCATCAGCGCCCATTTCCAGGCCGATGATGCGGTCGGTTTCGTCGTCGCGGGCGGTCAGCAGCACCACCGGCACCGCACGATGCTTGCCGGCGCGCAGGTTGCGGCACAGGCTCAGTCCGTCCTCGCCCGGCATCATCACGTCCAGCACGACCAGATCCACGGCATGGGTATCCATCAGCGCGCGCATGGCCCGGCCACCGTCGGCCTGGCTCACGCGCAGGCCGTTGCGTTGCAGGTAATCGGCCAGCATCTGGCGGATCTCGCTGTCATCGTCGACGACCAGGATGTGCGGTACGTGGTTCATTGCGTTCTCGATGAGGACGAAGGTCAAGGCCGCGCGGTGCGGCCATGGTAGCGCGGCTCAGGGGTTGGCCAGCAGGCGCTGGATCTCGCTTTCGGTACGTGCGTAGTCGCCCTCGCCGTAATGGCGGTAGACCACCCGCCCCTGCCGGTCGAGCAGGTACAGTGCGGGCCAGAAGCGGTTGCCCCAGGCGTTCCAGATCCGGTACTGGTTGTCCTGCACCACCGGCCAGGCGATGTCCAACCGTGCGATGGCCTTGCGCACGTTGCCAGGCAGCCCTTCATAGGCGAACTCCGGCGTATCCACGCCGATCACCCTCAGGCCCTGCGACGCGTAGCGCGCATGCCACTGGTGGACATACGGCGCCACGTTGAGGCAGTTGCTGCAGGTGTAGGTCCAGAACTCGACCAGCACCACCTTCCCCCGCAACTGCTCCAGTGTGAGCGGCGGGCTGTTGTGCCAGGGCCCGCCACCGTCGAACCCGGCGGCGGGAACGGCCTGTGCCGGCTGCGCATCGGCCTCCGGGCTGGGCCAGGCCATCAACAGCGCAGCCCCACCCGGCACGCCCATCAGCAACGGCAGCACGTACGCACGCAGGCCGGCCATCGCTCAGCCCCCCTGCTCGGCCAGTGGCAGTTCCGCCGGCTTCACCCCCGCCGCTTCCAGGATACTGTCGGCCACCTGCGCCGGATGCGAAAGCAGCGACACATGGCTGCTGCCGATCGATTGCAGCTGCGCGCCAATGCGCTTTGCGGTGGCGGCCTGCAGCTGCGGCGACAGCATGCGATCGTCACGGCTGAGCACGTACCAGCTCGGCTTGCTGCGCCACGCCGCAACGTTCACTACTTCGCCCAGCGCGCTGGCCTTCAACGGGACCTGCGTGCTGTACAGCAGTGCGGCCGACTTCTTCATCACGTCCGGCGCGAAGTCCTGGGCGACAGCGTCAGCCGGCAACGTCAGGTAGCCGTCCCTTTCCTGCAGGCGGGTCAGGCCCGGACCGACCGGGAAGCCTTCGCCCTGTTGCGCCGATGATTGCCCTGCATCCGGTGCGAACGCCGCCACCTACACCAGCGCCTGCACCTTCGGGTCATTGCCCGCTTCGGTGATGACCGTGCCACCCCAGCTGTGGCCGACCAGCACCACCTTGCCAGGCGCAGCGGCAATCGCACGACGGGTGGCGGCGACGTCGTCGGCCAACGAGGTGAGCGGATTCTGGACGGCCACCGCCGGCAGCTTCCAGTCATGCAGGGTGCTGATGACCTTGCTCCAGCTGGAGCCATCAGCGAACGCGCCGTGCACCAGGATGACGGTGGGCGGTGCAGCGGTATCGGCCCGGGCAGCGAAGGCAGGGGCGGCGGCGGCAAGGGCGAGAGCGGCGGCCAGCAAGCAGGTACGGATCATGGGGGCACTCCGGAGTTGGGAGTGGCCATTTCCGCCTGCCGGTGTATCGGCGCTGTTTCTCCGCAGCGCGGAGTTGTACCGGACTGTAGGGCGCAGGCGGGTTTCTACAGTGGGATACATTCGCGCGCCGGTCCTGGCCGGGCGCTTTCGGGTGGATATCGCTGCCCGCACGCGGGCGCGCAACGCCCCGATGCGCATCCGCGCATCGTCTTTGTATCTGACTGTACGAAACCCCGGCCGCGGCCACAGTCGCTGACAAAACCCCGGGCAACGGCACACGTTGCCGATACCTGCGCCGCCTGGAATGGCTTCCATCGACCACTGGCCCGCAGGACACCACCATGATCAGCACCGCTTCTTCCGTGTATACGCCCCGCCTGGACGCCGTCGGCCGCTGGCTCTCGCCGTTGGCGCTGCGCACCCTGCTGGCCTGGGAGTTCTTTGAATCCGGCCGCGAGAAGCTGGGCGGCCAGAACTGGTTCGCCGACCTGGAAGGCCGCTTCCCGTTCCCGTTCTCCACACTGCCCGCGTCGCTGAACTGGCAGCTGGCCACGTGGCTGGAACTGGTGGGTGCGGTGATGCTGCTGCTCGGCCTGGCCACGCGCTCGGTGGCCTACGTCTTCTGGGTACTCACCATCGTTGCCATCGCCGCCGTGCACTGGCCCGACCAATGGAACGGCCTGGGTGAACTCTGGCAGGGCTATGCGATCACCGACCAGGGCTACGGCAACTTCAAGCTGCCGTTGCTGTTCCTGGCCATGCTGCTGCCACTGATCCTCAACGGCGGTGGCGCACTCAGCGTGGACCGGCTGCTGGCCGGGTCCGGCCGTGCCACGGCACGCAATGACGGCCTGGGTTGGGGCGTCAGCCTGATCGCCCTGCTGCTGCCGGTTGCCGCGCTGTTGCCCGGCATCGGCTTCGGCGGTGCCCTGCTCGGCGGTGTGCTGGTGCTGGGCCATCTGCTGCGCCGTCGCCGCGCCGCCTGAGCCGACTCCCCTGTTCCCGCGCGTTTCGCTTTCCGTCGCCTCTTCGGCGGCGTCCATCCCGCACGCCCCGCGTGCTTTCCCAAGGAGTCACCACCATGTCCATCTCGACCAAGAACACCTCTTCCTCCCGCCTGCCGCGCATCGGTGCCATCGGCATCGCCCTGGCCGGTGGCCTGCTGCTGGCCGGCCAGGCCGCGGCGATCCAGCCGCTGGCGATCAGCGCGGTGGCCATGAGCGCCGCCGCCGAAGGCAAGTGCGGTGAAGGCAAGTGCGGGGCCAACAAGGCCACCACCGGCAAGCCCGCCGGCAAGGCCAAGGTGGCCGAGGGCCAGTGTGGCGAAGGCAAGTGCGGCGACGCCTCGTTTGCCCGCACTGATCGCGACCACGACGGCAAGGTCTCGCGTGCCGAATTCAACGCTGTGGCCGCCAAGCGTGCCGCCGAGTTCGACCGCATCGACACCGACCACGACGGTTACATCAGCGAGCAGGAAGCGCACGACTACCTGCGCAGCGTCTACACCGCCAACGGCAAGCCGATGCCGAAGGGCCTGTTCTCCCGCGTTGCCGATTGATCGACGTTCACCCGGCGCCGCCTTCAAGGCGGCGCTCTCTGTGGAGCATCCGCCATGTCCCTGCCCCTGCCCACCCATGCCGCCGGTCTTGGCCTGCGCCGTGGCCTGATCGACGAACTGCTGGCCATGCCGGCCGGTGCCATCGACTTCCTCGAAGTCTCCCCCGACAACTGGATCGGCGTCGGCGGTGCACACGGCAACGCGCTGCGCCAACTCAGCGAGCGCCACCCCTTGACCTGCCACGGCCTGTCGCTGTCGCTTGGCGGTCCTGATCCGCTGGACCGCACCCTGCTGGCACAGACCCGTGCCTTCCTCGACCTGCACCAGGTGCAGCTGTACAGCGAACACCTGAGCTACTGCGCCGCCGGTGGCCATGTCTACGACCTGCTGCCACTGCCGTTCACCGCCGAGGCCGTTCACCATGTCGCCGGCCGTATCGCCCAGGTGCAGGACATGCTGGGCCGGCGCATCGCCGTGGAGAACATTTCCTACTACGCCGTTGCCGGCGCGGACATGAGCGAGATCGACTTCATCAACGCCGTGCTCGCCGAAGCCGACTGCGACCTGCTGCTGGACGTCAACAACGTCTTCGTCAATGCCTGCAACAACGGTTACGACGCCTTCGAATTCCTGGCCCACGTGCCGTCCCACCGTGTCGCCTCGCTGCACGTAGCGGGCCACTTCGATGAAGACGACGGCTTCAAGATCGATACCCATGGTGCGCCGGTGAAAGGCGTGGTCTGGGCGCTGTTGCGCGAGGCCTACATGCGGGTGGGCGTGCGTCCCACGCTGCTCGAGCGCGACTTCAACTTCCCGCCGCTGGCCGGGTTGCTGGCCGAGGTCGCGCAGATCCGCCAGGCACAGGCTGAGGCACGTTGGCCGGAGGTGGCCCATGGCTGAGCCGCTGGCTACCCTGCAACGGCGCTGGGCCGATCATGTGCGGGACCCTGCAAAGACCGCACCCGATGGCGTGGAGGCGCGCAGGCTGGCGGTATACCGCCGCCTGTGCATCGACAGCCTGGACACCCTGCTGGCCGGCAGCCTGCCGCGACTGCAACAGCAGTTGGGCACGTCGCGCTGGCGCGACACCGTGGCGCACTACTACGCCCACCACGCCTGCCAGACCCCGTTGTTCCCGCGGATCGCCGGCGAGTTCGCGGCCTGGCTGGCAGTACAGGACACGCTGGCACTGCCGGGCTGGGCGGCGGAACTGGCGCACTACGAGAGCACGCAGCAGTCGCTGCACATTGAAGCGCGTGGCGCTGGGTGTCTGCTGCAGCGCGTACCCGAGGACAGTGATGTGCTGGCGGTTTCGCCGCTGGTGCGGGTGCTTGGGTACCGGTGGCCGGTGCATGAAGACGAGGGGCTGGAACCGGTGCTGGGCGCAGCTCCCACGCTGCTGGTGATCCAGCGCCGCGCCGATTTCAGCCTGAAGGTCGAGCAACCGTCACCGCTGGCCTACGCGCTGCTTTCGGTCTTCGGTGACGACGGCGCGCGTGTGGATGAGGCACTGCAGGCGCTGTCCGAAACACATGACGTGGCAACGGACGCATTGCGTGCTGCCTGCGTGCCCGTTCTTGGCGAGCTGTGCACGGCGGGGGTGCTGGTTGCATTGCCTGCTTTCTGAGGTTGCCGGCCAGCGGCCGGCACTACCCGTTCATTGACCGGCAAGCGGCCGGCACTACCCGCCCCCTACTTCGAGGTCTCATCATGGCTGCTTCCAACATTTCCTTCCTGCACGGCTGGCGCCTGTTCGTAGCCATCGCCGTGGTCCTGATCGCGTTCGCACTGACCGCCTTCGCCCTGTATCCCGATGCAGCCGAAGGGAGCCGCGCGGCGATCCGGCTCACCGCCCGCACATCGTTCCTGCTGTTCCTGGCGGCATTCACGGCATCCTCCTTCGCCACCCTGCTGCCCGGCCCGTTCACCCGGTTCCTGCTGCGTGAACGGCGCATCATCGGTCTGTCCTTCGCGTTCTCGCACCTGCTGCACGCAGTCGCCATCACCAGTTTCGGCATCCTCAACCCGGCGTTCTGGCCAGCACGCTCCGCGCTGGCCAACCTCCCGGGCACGGTGGGCTACATCGCCATCCTGGCGCTGGCCATCACCTCGCACCGGGGGCTCGCCCGGCGCATGGGACCCACCGCCTGGCGTCGCCTGCACGTCACCGGCATGTGGATCATCGCGGCGGTGTTCACCTACTCGTACTTCAAGCGCGTGCCCGGCAACTTCTGGTATGCGGTGCCGTCGGCGCTGCTGTTCACCGCCTTCGTGGTGCGCTGGATCGCCAAGCGGGCGCAGGCCCTGCGTCGAAGTGCGCATGCGCGGCCGCCGCTGCGGGCGGCCTGACGGGCCGGGGTCAGATCCCTTTGCCAAAGGCAAAGGGATCTGACCCCACATCAGGTCAAGGCGCGCGGCGCAGCGTGATCAGGGTGATCTCCGAAGGCACGCCGATGCGCGCCGGGAAACCGGCCCAGAGGCCCGCGCCGTTGCCCACGTACAGCGTCATCCCCTCCACGTCGTAGCGGCCGGAGACAAAGCCACCATTGGCCCGCTTCACCAGCTGGTCCATGCCGATGATCTGCCCGCCGTGGGTATGCCCGGACAATTGCAGCTTTACCCCGCGCGCCGCCGCCTCGCGCGCATTGCGCGGGCGGTGGTCAAGCAGGATCACCGGTGCAGAGGGATCGGCACCGGCCAGTGCAGCGTCCAGATCCGGCAGCGGCAGGCCGTAGCGTGCGGCCACCGGATCGGTGACACCGGCGATGGTCAGCGCCGCGTCGCCGCGCCGCACCTGCAGGTGGCTGTTCTCAAGCACCTGCATGCGCAGCGCGCGGAACGCCTGCATCCATTGCTGATACTGCGCGTAGTACTCATGGTTGCCGGTGATGGCAATGACGCCGTCCGGCGCCTGCAGATCGGCCAACGGGCGCGCGTCGTCACGGCGGGCCTCGACGCTGCCGTCGATCAGGTCGCCAGTGATCACGATCAGGTCCGGCTTCAGCGCGTTGCTCTCGTCCACCACCCTGCGCACCCAGTCGCCGGTCAGCAGGCGGCTGGCGTGGATGTCGGTCAGCTGCAGCACGCGATAGCCGTCGAACGCAGCAGGCAGATCCTTGATCGCCACGTCGATCTGCCTGGGCTGGGGCACGGCCATGCCCTGGCTGACGCCATAGCCACTCACAAGCAGCGCCAGCAGGCCAGCCAACGGCCGCAGCTTCGAGGCGCGCAGGGCCGATACGATGCACGGCCAACGCAGCAGGCGCGAAAGCAGCAGGCCCACATCCAGCACCAGCATCAGCAACGCCAGCAGCAGCACCGCCGTGGAGCCGGTGGCCAGGACGGCGATGGCCATCCTCGGGATTTCCGGTGATGCCATCGTGCCCCAGAAGGTGGCCACGATGCGCAGCTGCACGGCCATGGCCACCACCAGCAGCGAGAGCACGACCTTCAACCCGATGGGCATGCGCAGCGGCCAGAACAGGCGCCAGGCCACATACAGGCCCATCAACAAACCGATCGTACTCAGCACTGCAACCATCCATGACAGAAAGCGGGCCCGCCATGGTGACGGCTGCGGGTCGTGTTGTGTAGAGCCGCGCCCATGCTCGGCTTCTCGACACGCAGCCGGGCATGGGCCCGGCTCTACAACAACAGGCGGTCAGGCCATTCCGTCGAGGCGCTCCACCCGCAGGCGGGCGATACGGCGCTTCTCCATTGCCAGCACGGTGATGCGCACGCCGGCCACCTCCACCGCGTCGCCGACGTCCGGCAGGCGGCCCAGCTGCTCCAGCACCAGACCCGAGATGGTCATGTAGTCGGCACTGCGGGGCAGCGACACGCCCGCCAAACGCTGCAGGTCGTCCAGGGTCAGCGCACCATCGGCCTCCCATTGATCCTCGCCCTGCGCCACCACGCCATAGCGCTCGTCCTGGGTATCGACCAGGTCACCGGCAATCGCCGCCAGCAGGTCGTTGGCGGTCACCAGGCCCTCCACGCTGCCGTACTCGTCCACCGCCACCGCCAGCGGCACCGGATGCTGGCGGATCAGTTCCAGCGCCTGCAGCGCACTGGCAGTGGACAGAACGTACTGCGGTTCGCGCAGGTTGCCCTCCAGCTGCAGTGGCTTGCCCTGCAGCAGGTCGGCCAGCACGTCCCGGCTCTGCACCACGCCACGCAGGCTGTCCAGGTCACCGTCGCCGACCAGCAGGCGCGTATGCGGCGAGGCCACCAGGCGCGCCACCACATCCTCCTGACCACGCGCCAGGTCGATCCATTGCACGTCGGCACGCACAGTCATCACGCTCGACACCGGACGATCGGCCAGGCCCAGCACGCTGCGGATCATTTCGTGCTCCGCCGGCTGCAGGCGCTCGTCGGCGTCCACCTGCTCGTCCACGCCTTCGTCGTCGTTGCCGTTCGCTGGACGCGCGCCCAGCATCCTCAGCACGGCATCGGCGGTGCGCTGGCGGAACGGCTGGCGGCGCTCGTTGCGCTCACGGTTGAAACGCACCCACTGGTTGAACGCCTCGACCAGGATCGAGAAAGCGATCGCTGCGTACAGGTAGCCCTTCGGGATCTTGTAGCCCAGGCCTTCAGCCACCAGGCTGAAGCCGATCATCAGCAGGAAGCCCAGGCACAGCACCACCACGGTGGGATGCTTGTTGACGAAGCGGGTCAGCGGCTTGCTGGCCAGCAGCATCAGCGCCATGGCGATGGTCACGGCCGCATACATCACGCCCAGGTTGTCGACCATGCCGACGGCGGTGATCACCGAGTCCAGCGAGAACACCGCGTCGAGCACCACGATCTGTGCCACCACCATCGCGAAGCTGGCATAGACCTTCTTGCCATCCTCGTGATGCGCGCGGCCTTCCAGCCGTTCGTGCAGTTCCATGGTGCCCTTGAACAGCAGGAACAGGCCACCGCCCAGCAGGATCAGGTCGCGCCCGGAGAAGCTGCGGTCGAACAAGGTCACCAGCGGCTCGGTCAACTTCATGATCCAGGCCAGCGCCGCCAGCAGCACCAGCCGCATCAGCAGTGCCAGCGCCAGGCCGATCACCCGCGCGCGGTCGCGCTGGTGCGGCGGCAGCTTGTCGGCAAGGATCGCAATGAACACCAGGTTGTCGATGCCGAGAACGATCTCCAGCACGACCAGGGTTGCAAGGCCCATCCATATCGAGGGGTCAGCCAACCATTCCATTTCAGGTCCGTTTCGTCAGTGGGTAAGGGAAAAGGGCGTCCACTCAGTCGGCATCCTGCGCCTGCGCCGGGTCATGCCCAAGCAGGTCGCCGGGCGTGCACTGCAGCTCGCGGCAGATCGCATCCAGCGTGGAAAAGCGGATGGCTCGCGCCTTGCCGGTCTTCAGGATCGACAGGTTCGCCAGGGTGATGTCGATGCGCCCGGCCAGCTCGGACAGGGTCATGCCCCGTGCCTGCAGCATGCGGTCCAGGGTGATGACGATCGCCATCAGATGACACCATCGAGGTCATCGCGCATCGCCGCGCCCACGGCGAACACGCGTGCGAGCACGAACAGCATCAGCACCGCCACCAGCCCAGTGATCGACATGCCGCCGCCCACCTCCATCCAGGTGAAATCCGGGCCCATCCAGGCCGCGTAGGCACCGATCAGGATCGACAGCAGTTCCATTGCCAGCATCAGCCAGGCCATGCGCTGCAGGCGCTGTGCATTGGCATGGGTGAACGGCCGCTCGCGCGCCGCCGACTTCAGCAGCCTCAGCAGATGGCGCAGGAACAGCAGGCACAGCACCAGCAGCGCGACGATCGCGCCCAGGCCCAGGCAGAAGTGCAGGAACAGGTCGTTGCCATGCGCGGCGGCGGCCTCGGCGTCATGCACGCTGTCGAGCAGCCAGCGGCGGTCATGGGCGACCAGGGGCACCGCCAGCAGTGCGGCCAGGATGCCCAGCCAGCACATCGCCCGGACGGCCTGTACGGCGGCCTGGGCCAGGGTGAACAAGCCTCGCGCGGGTCTGGCGCGGGCGGGACGAGCGGTCAAGCGGCCTCCGGCATTGGGGTGGCCTCGCCGCCCCAGGGTGGATTTATCGATAAACGATATAACACATCCTGCGTGAAAGGCTGAATCGCGGGCATGGTCCACCGGCTGGGCGCGGGCCCCGGCAGGCGTTACGGGGTGGGAGCCGCGGGTTCGAGCATCGCGTCCCCCGGCGTCACCGAGGCCATCGCCTGTACGCCGGCCTCGGCCGCCTGCCGCGTCACCAGCCGGAAGCGCACCTGCAGCTTGGCCTGCCCCGGCGTGGCCCAGCCGTATTGGATCGCCACCTGGTCGGCCGACAGCGGACCACGGCCCGGCAGCGAGCGCGCCTGCAATGGCTTCGGTGCCGCCTGCACCAGCCGTGCGAAGCCCTTCTGCACCACCGCCGCATCGGCCTTTTCCGCATACACCGAGCAGGTGCCGTCGTCGGCCCAGCTGACCGCATAACGGCCGCTGGCCAGCGGCACCATCCAGGCCACGCCCGACTGCCCCTGCAGCAACGTTGCCGCTTCGGCAGGCTGCAGCGGTGACAGCCCGTTGGATTCCATCAGCGACTGCAACCGCGCCGGCGCGCCGATGTGCTGCATGCAGGCGGTATCGAACAACTCGCTGAAGGGATCCTGCGCCGGGGCCTTGGCCTTGGGAGTACGCGCGGGTTGCGCCACCGCCAGGGTGGGCAGCAGGGCCAAAGCCAGCCAGAACGCAGGACGCATCGGGATTCCACGCTACGGAAAACAGCAGGGAGGATGGCAAAGCCCGGGCGCGCCGCGCAATGGGTCATGGCTTGACAGTCCTAAGCTGCGGGAGCAACATGAATTAACGAATTAGTTAACTAGCTCTCCATGGACCGCATCTTCGAAGCCCTTGCCTCCACCGCCCGCCGGCAGATCCTGGCCTATCTCAGCGCCGGCGAGCTCAGCGCGGGCGAGCTGGCCGAGCGCTTCGACTTCAGCAAGCCGGCGTTGTCCAGCCACCTGCGCATCCTCGAGGAAGCCGGACTGATCGAACGCGAGAAACGCGGCCAGTTCGTGTACTTCAGGCAGGTACCCGACCGTTTGGCCAACACGTTGTTCTCGTGGGCGGCCGAAGTCTGCCCGGTCGGCGGCCCGCTCAAGCGTGAAGCCCGCGCCCGCCGCAAGTCCCCCGCCCGCTGATCCGCCCCGCCAAGGAGCATGACGATGCCTGGTTCGACCCGCGATCGCCGTTCGTTTCCAGCAGTGCAGCTTCCGGCACAGGACGGCGGCAGTCCGACCGAAGTCACCCTGATCGCGCAGCTCGGCATCGGTGCCGGCGACGCGCTGGTGAGTGACGCCGGCCAGCGTCAGCGCCACCACCCGGCCTTCATCGATGCGTTGGATGAACCTTCGGCGCGACTGGGTGGCATGCACCTGCAGCACGGGGATGCCTCCTCGCTGTACAGCTTCACCGTCGGTGCCGGTGGCCACCCGTTTCATCGCCATGCAGGCCCGCGCATGTTCACCGCCATCGCCGGCAGCGCGGGAGCCGAGCTGCGTTTCGCTACCGCCTCCGACGCGCAGCTGGCAGCAGGTCCTGGTGCCTTCGCGCGCACGCTCCGGCGCGTCCGCATCCCACCGGACTGCCTGTTTACCGTGCGCTTCGGCGGCGGCACCTGGCACCAGTTCGCGTCGAACCATCCTGCACATCCGGCGCTGTTTGCGCTGTCCTGCCACAGCGATGAACTGGCAGGCCGAATGAGCGAGCAGACCCGTGCGCAGGTGGAGCGCAATGCCGCCGATATCCCCAGCCTGACCGAGGTGCTTCCGGAATCGTACTGGCCTTCGTGCACCTCGCTTGCGGCGGCACCGCTGTTGCAGCTGTCGCTGCAGGCGGCACCTCCCAGCGTGTGCGCGCACCTGTGCGCGCGTACCCGTGCCCTGCTCGGCCCGCTGCGCCGCATCCCCATGCGGCCGCTGCGCGGGTTCGTCGAACGTGCCACACCGGCCTATCCCATCCATTCGCGGCCCGCGCCCACCGATGGCCTGCTGACCACAGCGCTGCCGCACAGCCACTACCAGGACCTGACCACCCTGTGCCTGGAACCCTCGCAGGTGGTCCACCGTTCCGCGTCGGCGCTGCTGGCCGACGTACTGGAGGGCTTCCTGCGCAATCCACCCAGCGGCGTAGGCCAGCTGATGGCGCTGCGAAACCGACTGGTGGCACCGTTGCGGTTGCGCACGTCGCCGCTGGGATGCCCGGTGTCGTCATTGCTGTCGACCGATCGCAGCCGGTTGTTCGCTGGTCGATTCCCGGTGCTGGATTCGCACATCGATACGCAGGACAACGACGCCGAAGTCCTGCTCGGCGCCGACGATCGGCACCTGCGTTTCCGCAGCAGCGTGCGCGTGCAGCGGCATCGCGATGGACATGTCGAGATCAGCCTGGGCTCACGCGTGCAGACCCTCAATGCGTTCGGCGGCCTGTACATGGCCCTGATCGACGCCGGGCACCGGCACTATGTCGCACCGGCACTGCTGCGGCGTGCGGTGGAGCACGCCTTGGCACCGGAACTGGCCAACCTTGAGGATCCGGCAGCACACCCTGCGCGCTGCTGACCCTGGAACGCGATGCGCCGGGCGCTGCGCGGTTCCGGTCAGATCACGATTTCGCCCTCGTCCTCGCCATCCCAGTAGTGGATGCGGCTGGCGCGCACGTGAATCAGCACCAGTCCCGGTGTATCCACGCCCTGTTCGAACCAGCGCTCCAGGTCCTTCACCCAGTGCTGGCTCATCGTGGCCCGGTCGCGCACCAGCACAGCCCTGCCCTGCACGTGCACGAACAGCGGCGGCTTGCCCAGCAGCGACTTGCTGCCGGAAAAACCCAGCGCAACGGCGGGGTCAGCTTCAATCTCGCGCACCATGTCGGTGTCTTCGGTGGTGAAGAACCAGCTGTCACCGTCATAGTCCACGTCGCCATTGTTGCTCATCGGACGGCCGGCAATCTCTCCACCGGCGTGGGTCTGCAGCAGGCTGAAATCAATGCCGGCCATTTTCCTGGCCAGTTCGGGCAGGGTGAGCTGGGTCATGGCGTCGTCCTTCATGGAATGGAATCCCAGCGTCTGCGCAGCGCGGTGACCTGGGCGTGGAGGGGTAGTTGCGGCCTCTTCACAGGAAACGAGATAGAGCGCATGGCGCGTACGTGACGCATTCCTCACCACCACACTGGCGTTAACGGCAGATGGAGGAACGGCCCTGCAAGCCGCGACACGCCCCTAACGGCGTGCTGCCCCAGAATCGCGCAACCCCGTGGCGCGACCGGCATGGCTGCCGGTACAAACGCGGCCTTTCCTCCGCAACCGCATGGCCTCCACATGGACCTGTCCGCCTGGCTCGCGTTCGGCTGCTACCTGTTGGCGTTCTTCATTGTCTGCCTGTTTGCTGCGGCCTATCTGAAACGCTCCGACTTCATGCCCTACCACGGCCAGGCCGTGGACAGGCCGTGGGCACAGATCGACCCCCGCATGCAGGTGCTGCTGATGGCACTCATCCGCGTGGTCGGCGCTGCCTGGATCGCACTGGCCGGTGCCGGCGTGATGCTGGCCTGGTTGATCTTCTTCGGAGGTCACTTCGCACTGCCGCAGCTGCTGGCGTTCCAGCTGTTCTGCCTGGTCGCCACCCTGCCGCCGGTCCTGGTCGCTTCCGGCGTGCGGCGACGCACCGGTGCGCGTACACCGGTGCCCGCCGGCGCCGCGGTGGTGCTGCTGTCGGTCATCGGATTCGTGCTGGCCCTGTTGTCGCTACCGCAGTGAGTTCTTTTTCTCCCCTCTCCCCCGCGAGGCTCCACGATGAATCCCGAATCGATCTTCTACAGCGTGGTCAACGGTGATCTTCCACGCTCCCAGGCCGGCACCCTGCTCGGCTGGCGCTTCGTCGGTTACGACGATGCACTGCGCCGCATCCAGGTCGAGTTCGAGGCCGGGCCGGTGCTCACCAACCCGATGGGCAACGTGCAGGGCGGTTTCCTGTCAGCGATGCTGGACGCCTGCATGGGGCCAGCGATCTACGCCACCCTGCCTGCCAACCGCATCGCGGTCACGGTCGAATCCAAGACCAGTTTCGTCAGCCCCGCACGGCCCGGGCGGATCATCGGCTGGGGCGAAGTCGAGCACAGCAAGGGCAGCATCGCCTTCACCCGCGGCTGGCTGACCGACCCGGCCGGCAAGGTGCTGGCCACTGCCAGCGCCACCTTCCGCGTGGGTGCGCTGCGCTGGCGTGGACTCTCGGTGCCGCGTCCCATCGCGCGCCGGATGATTGCGCGCACGCTGCGGCGCGTGCATGCGCAGATCGGCTGATGGGTGCCGTCAACGTGCGTTGCGGCCGCCGCCGGCCACGCGCACGCGGTCGCGGCCCTGCGCCTTGGCCTGGTACATGGCCGCGTCGGCGGCACGCAGCAGGGTGCGCCAGCCCAGCGCGTCGGTGCCGCCCTCGGCCACACCGAAGCTGGCGGTGACGCGCAGCACCTTGCCACCGACCAGGGCGATGTCCAGCCGCTGCAGCGCCACCCGCAGCGACTCGGCCAGCTGGCGGCCACCGGCCAGATCACCGTCGGCCAGCAACACGAGAAACTCCTCGCCACCATAGCGGGCAATGCTGTCGCTGCGGCGCAGGTGGCGCTGCAGCAGCTGCGCCACCTGCACCAGCACTTCGTCACCGGCATCATGCCCGTGGCCATCGTTGATCGCCTTGAAGCGGTCCACGTCCAGCAGGATCACCACCGCGCTGTTGCCACCGTCGGCATGACGCTGCTGCACCAACTCGTCCAGCGCGCGCCGGTTCAACAGCCCGGTCAGCTCATCGGTGCCGGCCAGCTGGCGCAGCTCGCTGGTCAATGCCGAGCGCTCGCGCGACTTCTCGCGCAGCACTTCGATGGCATCGAACAGGCGCTGCATCTCGGCCAGCGGGTGGGTCACATGCTGCTCCGGGCCGGGCGCTTCCGAGGCGATCTGGATGACCTGCTTCTGCGCCTGCAGCAGCGGCCGCAGGATCTGAAGATGCGCGATGCGCAGCGCCACGCCCAGCACCACCAGCGTGCCCAGCACCGTCGCCACCAGCACCACCAGGCGCGTCGCTTCGCGATTGCGGGTGCGTTCGAAACGGGCGATGGACACGCTCAGGTAGCCGTCCCGCAGCGCTTCCAGCGACCGCAGGGTCGGCACGTAGCGGGTGGTGAATTCGGCGGTGGTCCACGGCGGCGGCACGCCGCGCCGGCCATCCTCGATCAACTGTTCGATCATCGGCAGCGATTCGCCGAAGAACTGCCGGCGCGCCATGTCCCAATGCCAGGACAGCGCCGGATCACTGCGGAACACCGCTTCATGGCTGCCTGCCAGCCGCCACAGCTCCAGCAGGCGGCCTTCGGTCTGCAATGCCGCCCGCACCTGTTCGTCACGCCAGGCCCCCGGTACCGCCACCGGCGCCATCACGTTCGAGGCCAGGCGGCCGCCATGCTCGCGCAGGTCGATCAGCACCTGGCCCTGCATCGCCGGAATCGCCGCTTCGCGGTCGGCGCTGACCAGCACGTTGATCTGCGCCGAGGTCAGCACGTGCAGGCGATCAACCACGGCGAACATGCTGCTGATCGCGCGCTCCACGTCCTCCACCTGGCGCGCGCCATGCGGCTGTGCCGCCACCCGGTCCACCGCGGCCCGCGCCGATTGCAGGCGACGTTGCGCATCGGCCAGCAGCCCGTGTTCGTCGACCACGCCCGGGTCAGCGTTGAACACGGTGTCCAGGCGTTGCAGGGCGGTATCGACCCGCTTGCGCGCGACTGCCAGCTCCGCCGCCAGCCGGGCCTGTTCGCCCGCATCGGCCGTGTTGGCCCCGAGCAGGCTGTTGGCGGGGCCGCGCTCGGCCGACACCAGGTTGGCCAGGTCGAAGGTCTGCCGCAGCTGGCGCAGGCTGACCAGGTTGTCCTCGGCGGCAGTGAAGCGCAGCGTGCCCTGCACCAGCGCGATGGCCATCAATGGCAGCGTACAGACTACGAACAGCCCGGCCAGGATCCAGACCCAGGTCCGCAATCCGATGGGCGACGCCTTGCGGGCCATGCACATTTCCCCTGTAGTGCACAACACTGTAGCGGCCGCCTGCACAGGCGCCAAGCCGCTACCGGATCAATCGTTGCCATGGGTATACCGCGCCCGCCGCGAACACACCGACAAAGGCCGCACGGGTTGTCGAATCGGGGCAAATTACGTCATGCCCCGCCGCGTCAGATCCAGCGCTGGTCGACCAGTTCGCGCTTCACGTAGGCATAGAACACCGGTGCGGCGACCAGGCCCGGCAGGCCGAAGGCCGCCTCCATCACCAGCATGGCCAGCAGCAGCTCCCAGGCACGCGCCTGGATCTCGCCACCGACAATGCGCGCGTTGAGGAAGTACTCCAGCTTGTGGATCACGATCAGGTACAGCAGCGCCGCCACCGCCACATAGAACGAGACCGACAGCGCGACGATGGCGATGATCGTGTTGGAAATGATGTTGCCCACCACCGGCAGCAGGCCGGCCAGGAAGGTGATCAGCACCAGGGTCTTGGACAGCGGCAGGTGCACGCCGAACAACGGCAGCACGCCCAGCAGGAAGATGGCGGTGAACACGGTGTTGAGCAGCGAGATCTTCACCTGCGCGAACACCACCTGGCGGAACGCGGTGGCCAGGCGGCTGGTGCGCCCGACCAGCTCCTGCGCCAGCGGGCCCATCTTCGGCAGCGGCAGTTCGTCATACAGCGCGATCATCGCGCCCAGCACCATACCGATCAGTACGCGCACACCGACCTGTACCACCGAGGTACCGGCCACGCCCAGCTGCCGCTGGTGCTCGGCGGCCCAGTCGTTCAGCGCCGCGCGCAACGCCGGCATGTCTTCGGGAATGTAGGGTTGCAGCAGCGCCGGCACCTGGTGCCGCGAAGTGTTGAGGATCTCCATCAGGCGCGCCAGCAATGCGTCCGGGCCGCCGGTCTCGTTGCGGAAGAACGAGGCCACGCCGATGCCGGCCAGTACCAGCCCGCTGATGATGATCGCCGACAGCACGATCACTGCGATCGCCCGTGCCCGCCCCGGCGGCAGCTTGCCCTCCACGGTGGAGGCCAGCACGTGCGTCAGCTGGAACACCAGCAGGCCGGACAGCAGGGTCACCACCAGGCCCAGCTTCAGCGCCAGCCACATGCCCAGCAGCATCATCAGCCACGCCGCGATCCTTGGAATGGGGGGCTTGGGCTGGGCAACGAGAGCGTCTTGCATGGGAGCGCGTCCGGGCGGGGTGGCCCATGGTAGAGGATTGGCGTGCCGATTCCGCGTGCAGGATGAACCGGCATTTCACCCTCGTTCGGCGGCGGCCGTGCCGCACTCACTCGCCGTAGCTGGCCGTGTTCTTGCCCTGCCGCTTGGCGTGGTACAGCGCGCGGTCGGCCAGTGCCAACCAGTCCTCGACACTGCCGCCACGCGGTGTGGCGGCAATGCCGATACTGACGCTGAACTCCACGCCCGGCGTGGCCTGCTGCGCGGCCTCCAGCAGGTGCAGGCGCACCCGCTCGGCCACGTGCATCGCATCGACGGGTGCGCAGTCGCGCAGCAGCACCACGAACTCATCGCCCCCCAGCCGCGCGGGCGTATCACCGGGCCGGGCAAAGGTGCGCAATGTCGCCGCGATATGCCGCAGTACCTCGTCGCCGGCGCGGTGGCCATGCGAGTCATTGATGCGCTTGAAATCATCCACATCGAGCATCAGCAGGCAGGCAGAACCGCCCTGGCCCTGTGCCCGGTCCAGCGCCTGCTGCGCACGCAGGATCAGGAAGCCACGGTTGGCCAGCTCGACCAGCGGGTCCATCCGGCTGAGCCGCTGCAGCTGACGGTTCTGCGATTTGACCCGGCGCGCCAGCTGCCAGCTGAGAATGCTGAGGCCGATGCCATACACGAACAGGAACGGGACACTCAGCACGATCGTGCGCTGCGAGGTGACCGGCTGGTAAGGGAAGCCGAGCAAGCACCAGGTGAGTGCGAAGCCCAGCAGCAGGGCCAGCGTGGCGCGCATCGCCAGGCGCACGCCACCGGCGGCGATCTTGTCGGCCACCAGCAGCGCGGCGAACAGTGCGCTGGGCACCGCGCTCAACGCCATGAAGGCGATCCAGCCACCGCCGAAGAAGGAGTCGGCCACCATGCAACGGAACTGGACGATCGCCGGCTGGCGGGAGCGCTGGGTCAGCCGCAGTGCCAGTGCCGGCCACGCCAGCGCGTTGAGCAGCAGCAGGATCCAGGCCAGCCCGCCGTCCTGGCGTTCAAGCATGATCGAAGCGATGGGGATCGCCCCCAGCCCATTGCCGACGAAACGCATCCAGCCGATGCGACGTGCCGCGCCAATGCCTTCGACCGCGCCTTCCGCCGAATCGGTGAAGAATGGCATTGCCGACCCCCTTGCGCGATCGCACCTGGTGCTACGGCCCTTGCCGGGCTGCCTGCGATGAGTCTGACAGCTTTGCGTCAATTCGGGATCAAGGTTGCGCGATATCGCGCGGGCCGCTGCCGCTGCCCCTCCCGCTCCCCGTGGTTACCCGGGGCGGGGCGCAGCCGTCGAGCCACGCAGCTTGAAGCTGAACTCCAGCGTCTGCTGAAGCGGCACATCGACGTGCTCGATGATGGCGAGCAGCAGGTTGACCGCACGCTCGCCAATCTCCCGCATCGGCTGCCGGATGGTCGTCAGCGGGGGCGTGAGGTAGCGGGAGGACGCCAGATCATCGAAGCCGACCACGGACAGCTCGTCCGGCACGCGGATGCCCAGGTCCCGGCAAGCGGCCAGGGTACCCAGTGCCATCTGGTCACTGAAGCAGAACACCGCGGTCGGCGCGGCCGTGCCATCCAGCAGCGCCATCGCCGCTGCATGGCCGGATTCCACGGAAAAGTCACCCGGCACGATGCTCAGCTGGCGCAGGCGGCCACGCGCCTTGCCGGCCGCGCGGACCCCTTCCAGCCGTTGCTGGTGCAGGGGGTTGTCAGGCGGCCCGCCGACCACCGCAATCCGTTCGTGTCCCAGCCCGTACAGATGCTCCATCACCGCGCGTGCGGCGGCGGCGTTGTCGATGTGGACGCTGGGGATGCCCAGCGCGGGGTCGAACTCGCAGCCGTTGACCACCGGTGCGGCGGCGCCGCGCTGCTCGACGATCTCGCGCGCGGTCGGTGGCAGGCGATGGCCCAGCACGATCATGCCGTCGGCCTCGTTGCGCCGGAGCATCTGCGCGTAGCGCTCCTCGCGGTCGGGTTGATGCTGGGTATCGCCCAGCAGGACCGCATAGCCCACCGCCTGCGCGGCCTCCTCCGCCCCCTGCAGGATCTGCGCGAAGAACGGATTGGCGATGTCCGGGACGGTGACGAGGATCTTGCCGCTGCGCTGGGTCTTGAGCGTGCGCGCCACCGTGTTGGGCACATAGCCCAGTGCGGCGGCGGCCTGCTCGATGCGCGCGCGGGTGGCCGGCAGCACTTTGTCCGGCCGGGAAAGCGCGCGCGACACCGTACCGGCGGACACGCCGACGTGTTTTGCGATGTCGTAGATGGTGGCCATGGCGTTAGTCCTCCTGCCCGCTGTGCACTGCACAACAGGTCCTGCGTAAGCCCCTGCTAGGATAATGCAATCGATTGCATCGAGGGCGAATCACGTTGAAGACGCTCAAGGGTCCAGCGCTGTTCCTGGCGCAGTTCATCGGCGACACAGCTCCTTTTGATCGGCTGGACACGCTGGCCGGATGGGCCGCGGGTCTGGGCTATTCTGGCGTACAAGTCCCCACCTCCGCGCCCCACCTGTTCGACCTGGCGGAGGCGGCGCGCAGCCAGGCGTACTGCGACGACATTGCCGGCATGCTGGCCGGGCACGGCCTGCAGATCACCGAACTGTCGACCCACCTGCAGGGGCAGTTGGTTGCCGTCCATCCTGCCTACGACAGCCTGTTCGACGGATTCGCGCCACCGGACAAGCGCGGCAACCCGGCCGCCCGCCAGGCCTGGGCGGTGGAGCAGCTGCGGCTGGCGGCGCAGGCCAGCCAGCGCCTGGGGCTGACCGCGCATGCCACGTTCTCCGGTGCATTGGCCTGGCCCTACTTCTACCCCTGGCCGCAGCGCCCGCCGGGACTGGTGGAAGAAGCCTTCGCCGAACTCGGCCGTCGCTGGCGCCCGATCCTGGATGCGTTCGATGCCTGCGGCGTTGACCTGTGCTTCGAGATCCACCCGGGCGAGGACCTGCACGATGGTGCAACCTTCGAGCGCTTCCTCGATGAGGTCGACCACCATCCCCGCGCGAAGATCCTGTACGACCCCAGCCACCTGCTGCTGCAGCAGATGGATTACCTCGGTTTCATCGACCGCTACCACGCGCGCATCGGCATCTTCCACGTCAAGGACGCGGAACATCGCCCCAGCGCAAGCAGCGGCGTGTACGGCGGCTACCAGGACTGGATCGACCGTCCGGGCCGGTTCCGTTCACCCGGTGACGGCCAGATCGACTTCAAGGCGATCTTCTCGAAGTTCGCGCAGTACGACTTCCCCGGCTGGGCGGTACTGGAATGGGAGTGCTGCCTGAAGCACCCGGAAGACGGCGCGCGCGAGGGTGCCGCCTTCATCCGCGACCACCTCATCCGCGTGACCGAACGCGCCTTCGATGACTTCGCCGACAGTGGCACCGACGCCGCATCACTGCACCGCATGCTGGGAATCTGAGCCAAGACCGCCCCGGGAGGGCAAGCCATGACGCACGCCATGTCGCGCCTGGGCGCGATGATGTTTCTGCAGTTCTTCATCTGGGGGGCGTGGTTCGTCACCCTGGGCACCTACCTGGTGCAGGGCCCGCTGCAGGCCAGCGCGAGCCAGGTGGCGACCGCGTTCCTCAGCCAGTCGATCGGTGCCATCGTGGCGCCGTTCCTGGTCGGGCTGATCGCGGATCGCTACTTCGCGGCGCAGCGCATTCTTGCGGTACTGCATCTGGCCGGTGCCGCGCTGATGTGGCTGGCGTCCACGGCAACCAGCTTCAGCATGTTCTCTGCGTGCGTCATGGGCTACATGTTGCTGTTCATGCCGACCCTGGCACTGGCCAACAGCGTGGCCATGCGGCACATGCAATCACCCGAGAAGCAGTTCCCGCTGGTCCGCGTGGCCGGCAGCATCGGCTGGATCGTGGCGGGCGTGCTGATCGGCTGGCTGGGCTGGGAACAGGCGCATCGGCTTGAGCTGACGTTCCGGATGGCGGCGGCGGCGTCGCTGGTGCTCGGGCTGTATGCGTTCACCCTGCCGCACACACCGCCACTGGCGCAGCAGCGCGATGCCGGGCTGGGGCAGATCCTGGGGCTGGATTCGCTGCGGCTGCTGAAGTCACGCGCCTACCTGGTGTTCTTCCTGGCCTCCATCGCCATCTGCATCCCGCTGTCGTTCTACTACAACTTCACCAATCCCTATCTCAACGACCTCGGCGTGCGCGGCGCGGCGGGCCTGCAGTCGCTGGGCCAGGTTTCCGAAGTGCTGCTGATGCTGGCCATGCCGTTCCTGTTCGTTCGGCTGGGGGTGAAAACCATGCTGGCGGTCGGCATGGCCGCCTGGGTGGTGCGCTACGCGCTGTTCGCCTTCGGCGATGCAGGTGGCGGTTTCCCGCTGCTGGTGATCGGCATCGTGCTGCACGGCATCTGCTACGACTTCTTCTTCGTCACCGGCCAGATCTACACCGATGCACATGCCGGCCCTGCCGCGCGCAGCAGCGCACAGGGGTTCATCACCCTGGCCACCTATGGCGTGGGCATGTTGATCGGCACCTTCCTGTCCGGCGCGGTGGTGGAGCACTTCACCACCGAGGCCGGTCCCGACTGGCAGCAGATCTGGCTGTTCCCGGCCGCTGTTGCGCTGGTGGTGCTGGTCGCCTTCCTGCTGCTGTTCCGCGACCGGCCGGCGGCTGCGGCCGCGCCCTCCACACCCTGAGGATCCCCGTCGATGCCCAAGCTTGGAATCGCCATCGTCGGCACCGGCATGATCGGCGCCGTGCACCGCCGCGCGGCCTTGCTCGCCGGCGCCGAGGTACGCGGCGTGGCCGCCTCGTCACCGCAGCGCGCGCATGAGGCAGCGCACTCCTGGAATGTCCCGCGCGCCTACCGGGATATCGAGGAGGTGATCGCCGATCCGCAGGTACAGGTGGTGCACGTGTGCACGCCCAACCATCTGCACCGCGCCATGGCACAGGCTGCGCTGGAAGCCGGCAAGCACGTGATCTGCGAGAAGCCGCTGGCGACGACGCTGGACGATGCGCAGGCGCTGGCGGTACTGGCCGCCTCGACCGGATTGGTTGCCACCGTCCCCTTCGTCTACCGCTACCACCCGGTGGTGCGCGAGGCCCGTGCACGCATCGCCCAGGGTGACCTGGGGCCGCTGCACCTGATCCATGGCAGTTACCTGCAGGATTGGCTGCTGGACCCGGCCAGCAACAACTGGCGCGTGGACCCGGCGCTGGGCGGCACCTCGCGCGTGTTCGCCGACATTGGTTCGCACTGGTGCGACCTGGTCGAATGGGTCAGTGGCGAGCGCTTCACCGAAGTGAACGCGGCGTTTGCCACGGTGATCGCCGAACGCAGCGCCGTCACCGGCCAGAGCTTCAGCACACCGGCAGCGAACGGCGCGACGCAGGCGGTCGCGAGCGAGGACGTGGCAACGGCGATGTTCAGGACCGGCGCCGGTACGCTGGCGTCGTTGACGGTGAGCCAGGTTTCGGCCGGACGCCGCAACCGCCTCTGGTTCGAGATCGACGGCGCCAACGCCAGCATCGCCTTCGACCAGGAGGACGCCGAGCGGCTGTGGATCGGCCTGCCCGACCAGCGCGAGGAAATCTTCGTGCGCGGGCCCGGCGCGGGCACTGCCGAACAGCGCCGGCTGTCGGTGCTGCCGGCCGGGCACGCGCAGGGCTACGCCCAGTGCTTCGAGGCGTTTGTCGCCGACACCTATCGCGCTATCGACGGCGAGCAACCGGACGGCCTGCCCACCTTCGAGGACGGCATGCGTTCGGCGCGGATCGTTGATCGTGTCATTGCATCGGCCAGGTCACGCGCCTGGACCACCATCGTTTGAATCCCGGGAGGATCTGTTGATGAAAGCCCTTGTCCGTCGAAGTGCAAGCCTCGTCCTGCTGCTCGCGGCGCTGCCCGCCTTCGCAGTCGAAGCCGCCAGCGCGCAGAAGCCGATAGCGGTGCAGATGTACACCCTGCGCGATGCCGGCTCGCTCGAGCAACAGTTGAAGATCGTCCACGATGCCGGTGTGCACGCGGTGGAAACCGTCGGCACGCAGAACGTCAGTGCCGCGGAACTGAAGCAGCTGCTGGACCGGTATTCGATCAAGGCCATTTCATCGCATGTGCCGCTGGCCGAGCTGCGCAGCAACCTGGATGGGGTGGTGACCTTCAACCGGTCGATCGGCAACACCACGCTGGTGGTGCCGTACCTGGACAGGAAGGAACGCCCGAGCGATGCCGCCGGCTGGACCGCCCTGGGACAGGAACTGGGCCGGATCGCGAAACAGGTGCGCGGCAAGGGCATGCGCCTGGCCTATCACAACCACGACTTCGAGCTGGTCGACTTCGATGGCAGGACCGGGCTGGAACTGCTGTTTGCCGCCGCCGGCCCCGACCTGCAGACCGAGCTGGACCTGGCCTGGGTCGCGCGTGCGGGCCTGGACCCGGCGGTGATGCTGGGAAAGTTCCGCGGCCACGTATTCGCGGTACACGCCAAGGACAATGCGCTCAAGGGCCAGGCCGAAGACGAAGGCGGATTCGCTGCGGTCGGCCAGGGCGTACTGGACTGGAACACGATCCTGCCTGCTGCGAGGGGCGCCGGCGTGCATTGGTACATCATCGAGCACGACCAGCCACGCGAGCCGGCCAAGGTCGTCCAGGCCGGCGCCGACTATCTGCGTGAACACCTGACCACCAATACGCCTGCCCGTGCGCGGCGCTGACGCATCAAGGAGCCCCACATGAAAATGATCCTGGCAATGGCGGTGGCCCTGGGCGGCATGAGTGTTGCGACAGCCGCCTGGTGCAAGGGCGACCCGGCTGCGGGAGCAAAGCTCTACACCGCGAACTGCGTGGCCTGCCACGGCGCCGATCGCGCGGGCATGCCGGGCGCGTTCCCGGCACTCACCGACATCGGCAAGCGCATGGCACCTGCACAGATCAAGGAAAAGATCAGCAAGGGCGGCGGCCTGATGCCGCCCTTCTCCCAGCTGTCACAGCAGGAGATCGACGATATCGCCAGCTACCTGGCGAAGTAAGCGGCCGGCGGCCACGCCAGCCGCATGCCACTACAGCTCGCGCACCCAGATGTTGCGGTAACTGACCCTGGAGTCATGCTCCTGCAGATAGAGCGGCGCACACGCATGGGGCGAATACGAGGGCGCCCCGATGTACTCGGTCTTGCCTGCCAGCACGGTGTCATCCTGCACCAGCACGCCGTTGTGCAGCACCGTGATGCGCGCGGGCGACACAAGCCCACCGCCCACCGAGAAGCGCGGTGCCTTCCAGATGATGTCGTAGGCCTGCCACTGGCCCGGCGCGCGCGAGGCATTCACCCGCGGCATGGCCTGCTTGTAGATGGAGCCCGCCTGGCCATTGGCATAGGTCGGGTTGTTGTAGCTGTCGAGCACCTGCAGTTCATACAGTTCCTGCAGGAAGATCCCGCTGTTGCCCCGGTTCTGGCCGTCGAAGCCCTTCGTGTCAGTGGGCGTGCGCCACTCCACATGCAGCTGGACATCGCAGAAGCGTTGCCGGGTGCGGATGCCCTTGCTGCCCGGAACGACGGTCATGGCGCCCCCGGCAACCTTCCAGGGCACGCGTCCGCCCTGCTCCGATTCCCACGCCGAGACATCCTTGCCATCGAACAGCACGATCGCGTCGGAGGGGGCCTTGCCTGGCGGCGTGGCCACGACAGCGGGCACGGGGGTCCACACTTCGGTCTTCTTCGGGTCGCGCGCAGCGTCGGCACTGTCCTGCGCGAATGCAGATGCAGCGGCCAGCAGGCCAACAGTGATCAACGCAGGGCGGATCATCAGGGTGGTGTCCATCAGCTGGTCCCCCACGCGGGCGTACCGGGGACATAGGCGAGGTCGCCGTCGTAGCGGCCGGGCACCGCGACGTACTGCAGCACGCCGGTCGCCCCGACCTTGGAGGTGAAGAAGCCGAAGATGGCCAGCTGCTTGATCATCGTGAAGTAATGCGGCATCGCCTCGCCCTCTTCAGGCGTACCGGTCTCGGTCACGTCGGCAGAGCGCGCCTTGGCTTCGGCGTCCAGCGTTCGCAGCAACTGGGTGCGGGCTTCCGGCGCAAGCGCCACAAACCGGCCGCCGGCGCGCTTGTCGATATCGACCAGGCCTGCCCGGAACGTTGCCTGCTGCCGGGCGGTGTAGCAATCGCTGACGAAGGTCGCCATGAACAGGCCAGCGCCGGCATCCTTCGCCCCTGGCGTCCGGGTCCGCGGCAGGATGGTCTCGGCGATCTCGTCCAGCGTGCCGATGTCGGCATCGGAGAACAGGGTCTTCACCGGTGCCGCAGCGGCGTTTCCCTGCGCGAGCGCAGGCAGGCCGACCATGGCCGCGCCGGTGGCGGCAACGATCATCTTCAACAGTTCGCGGCGATCCATCAGAGGTTCCCCGCTTTCAGTTCGCGTACCGCGTGGTCGGCCGCGCGCGCGGTCAGCGCCATATAGGTCAGCGAAGGATTCACGCAGGCGCTGGAGGTCATGCAGGCACCGTCGGTCACATAGACGTTGGGCGCATCCCAGACCTGGTTGTGCGCGTTCAATACCGAGCTCTTCCGGTCACGTCCCATGCGTGCGGTCCCCATCTCGTGGATGCCCTTGCCCGGGGCATAGTCGTGGTCGTGCATCTTCACGTCCTTGACGCCAGCCGCCTCCAGCATCTCGGCAGCATCGGCGGCCATGTCCTTGCGCATCGCCAGTTCGTTGGCGCGCATGGACACGTCCATCGCCAGCACCGGCAGCCCCCACTTGTCCTTGCGGTCGTGGTCCAGGCGGATCGTATTGTCGTGGTGCGGCAGCATTTCACCGAACCCGGTCATGCCGATGCGCCAGTCGCCCGGTACGGTCAGCGCCTCCTTCAGGTCGGCACCGATGTTGAGCTCGGCGATCTCGCGCGACCAGCCGGTGCGGCTGGCACCGCCCTGGTAACCGAACCCGCGCAGGTAGCCGCGCTTGTCGGCCGCGACGTTGCGGAAGCGCGGAATGTAGAAACCGCACGGACGGCGGCCGAAGTAGTACTTGTCTTCGTAGCCCTCGACCCGGCCCGAGGCGCCCGCACCGAAATGATGGTCCATCACGTTGTGCCCCAGCTCGCCCGACGAAGAACCCAGTCCCCCCTCCCACACATCGGTCGCCGAGTTCATCAGCAGCCAGGTCGAATTGAACGACGATGCATTGAGGAAGATGACCTTGGCGGTGTACTGGTAGGTCTGCCCGGTCTCGGCATCGATCACCTCCACGCCGCGCGCACGCTTGCGATCCTTGTCGTAGAGCACTTCCTTGACGATCGAGAACGGCCGCAAGGTCAGGTTGCCGGTCTTCATCGCCGCTGGCAGCGTCGCCGCCTGGGTCGAGAAATAGGCACCGAAGGGACAGCCCAGGATGCACTTGTTGCGGTACTGGCAGTTCACGCGCCCCTGCTCGGGCATCGGCTGGGTGATGTTGGCGGTGCGCGAGTGGATCATGTGCCGCGTTCCGCCGAAGGCCTTCTTGATCCGCGCGGCCACGTCCTTCTCGACGATGTTCAACGGGATCGGCGGCAGGAACTCGCCGTCCGGCAGCACGTCCAGTCCTTCGCGCGTGCCGGCGATGCCGGCGAACCTCTCTACATGGTCGTACCACGGCGCGATGTCGGCATAGCGGATCGGCCAGTCGGTGGCGATGCCATCCTTGAGGTTCGCTTCGAAGTCCAGGTCGGAAAACCGATAGCTCTGCCGGCCCCACATCAGCGAGCGCCCGCCTACGTGGTAGCCACGGAACCAGTCGAAGCGCTTGGTTTCGATGTAGGGTGAGTCCTGCTCGTTGGCCCACATTCCTTCCAGGTTCTCGGCCAGGCCGTAGTCGCGCATCAGCACCGGGAAGGCGGCCTTCATCGCCTGCGTCGGCCGGTTGCGATGCGGGAAGTCCCACGCTTCCTTCATCGCATTGACGTAGTCCTTGACGTGCTCGATGTTGCGCCCGCGTTCCAGCATCAGGACCTTCAGGCCCTTCTCGGTCAGCTCCTTCGCTGCCCAACCGCCACTGATTCCCGAGCCAACAACAATGGCGTCGTAGTGATTATCTGCCATGGTCTCTCACCTGGGTGGATATCGTTTCAGACGTCGCAGAGGCGGATCGCCTCGCGCAATGAGGCAACGGGATCGGGCGCTGCAGGCGTGAATTCCTGCGCCAGATACCCCTTGAAACCGGTGTCGCGGATCGCGCGACAGATGGCCGGATAGTGGAGCTCCTGCTGGTCTCCAATCTCGTTCCGGCCCGGCACGCCTGCAGTGTGGTAATGCTTGAAGCAGGCGTGATGCTTGCCGATGGTGGCGATGATGTCGCCCTCCATGATCTGCATGTGGTAGATGTCGTAGAGCAGGCCGAAGTTGTCCGAGCCGAGCCGCTGGCACAGCTCCACGCCCCAGGCCGAGTGATCGCACAGGTAGTCGTGGTGATCGACCCTGGAGTTCAGCAGCTCCATCACCAGCACCACGCCGCGCTTCTCGGCATGCCCGAGGATGCGCTTGAGGCCCGCCTCGGCATTGGCCATGCCGTCCTGCGGGTCCATGCCGTTGCGATTGCCGGAGAAGCAGATGAGGTTGCGGTAACCGGCATCGGCGACCAGGTCGATGTGCCGCGTGTAGCGCTCCACCAGCGGGTCGTGGAATTCGCGGCCGGCAAAGCCCTTGGTCAGGCCCAGCTCCGCGCCATTGCACATCGAGCTGTAGACGCCGTTCGCCTTCAGCGTGGGCCAGTCTTCCGGGCCGACCAGGTCGATGGCGGCGAAGCCGATGTTCTTCACCGTCGTGCAGAGCTGGGCGACCGACAGCTGCGGGAAGGTCCAACGCGCCACGGAGTGCTTCAGGTTGCCCTTGAGCGCTGCGGTGGCGGCGAATGCAGGCAACGCTCCCGCAGTACCCAGCGCTACGCCTCCAGCAACCGCCATGCGCAACGCATCGCGCCGCGTGAGGCCCGTCGCCGGAGCCGGTCTGATCGAATGGATGGACATCCACCTGCCGGCCTCCCAACCGACATCAAACACTGAGGATTCACTGCAATGCAATCGATTGCACCATAGGGGAGGAATTTGTGTGTTTGCAAGTCGCAGTGCACGAAAATCAATGCTGCGAGGCACAACTCCGCAACCGACCTGGAAAACAAAAGCCCCGCGTGAGCGGGGCTTTCCTTCTGGCGGTGGGAGCAGGACGACGCCTGTTGGCTACAGGGTCGAAACCGTGCCGCCGTCGATCCGATACTCCGTTCCGGCAATCGACGCCGACCGGGGAGACGCCAGGAACACAATCAGATCGGCCACCTCCTGCGGTGCCGCGGGCCGTCCCACCGGGATCCCGCCGAGCCAGTCCATGACCACCTTCTTGCCTCCTTCATAGTCGGTTCCCGCTTCCGCAGCGATCCGTTCTGCAAATTCGCTGGATGCTTCTGTCTCGATCCAGCCCGGCGCTACGCTCAGCACCCGCACGCCCTTGGGGGTGACCTCTCGTGAAAGCGACTTGCTGTAGGTCGTGAGTGCCGCTTTGGCGGCGGCGTAGGCGGTGGTGGACTCCGGCAGAGGCAGCATGCGCTGGATCGAACTGACGTGGATGATCACGCCAGCGCTCTGCGCGAGCATGGATGGCAGCAAGGCACGATCCAGGCGGACCGCCGGCATCAGATTCAGGTTCAGCTCGGCAAGCCAGTGCGCATCACTGATCGCTGCGAAGCCACCGGCAGGTGTCTTTGATCCCCCCAGCACATTGACCAGGATGTCTGCGCCGCCCCATGCCTGCAGCACGGCGTGGGCGAAAATGCCGGTGCCCTCGGCCGTCGACAGATCGGCGGCTACGTAGGCGACTCCTTCCACCGGGCGTGCCGGCAGGCTGCGCGCCGACGTCATTACCCTGGCCCCGGCCTCGGCGAGGGTCCTGACCACGGCCGCCCCCACACCGGCCGTGCCGCCGGTCACCACGGCCCGCAGGCCACCGAGTTGAAGATCGAAGCTCATGCCGTGATCTCCAGCGATGCGATCAGGCCCCGTTCCAGTTCGAAACGGTAGCTCAGCAGAATCGGACTGCCGGGGAAGTTACCGCTCACGATGGCACGGACAACGTGGTGTTTCTCCTGCCGTTCGATGGCGCTCGGCACGCTGGTGGCGCTGTATTTGGCCGATGCCTCGGCCAGGAAGGCTTTGATGGTGTCGACGCCGACGAGGGTGTGCCCGTCGTCCTTCAGCACAGCCTGGGCGGCAAAACAACGCGCCAGCAGTTCAGGGTCATGTTCGGCCGCGAAGTACGCGGCAATGGGTTCTGGGAGGGTCAACGCATTCATTCCTGGCTCCTGCAGTGGTCAGGCGCTCAGGATGTGCACGCAGGTCGGTTAAGTGAATGCCCTATAATCCGAATGGGTTATGTCAAGAATCTCACATAATGCGCGGATCCGAGTTCGCTGAACTGAAGGCCTTCGTGGCGGTAGTGGAACGTCAGAGCTTCGCGCGGGCGGCGGAACATCTGGGGGTATCGCCCTCGGCCCTGAGCCAGACCATCCGCCAACTGGAAGGCCGTCTCGGCACCCGCCTTCTCAATCGCACGACACGAAGCGTGGCGCCCTCGGCAAGCGGCGGGCGACTGTACGCGCGCATCGCGCCGCTGTTCCAGGAGTTGGCCGTCGCGGTCGCTGAAACCAGCGAAGCCAGCGGACGGATCAACGGGACCCTGCGAATCAATACGCTGGGCATCGCCGCGAGAACACTGATTGCCCCGCGGCTTGCCCGCTTCCACCAGGCCTACCCTGATGTCGTTGTCGACATCGTGGTCGACGACGCGCTCAGCGACATCGTCAGTGGCCGGTTTGATGCGGGCATCCGCGTGGGTGGTCAGCTCGAGAAGGACATGGTGGCCATCCGCCTCACCCCGGACCTGAACATGGTGGCCGTGGCGTCACCGGATTACCTGGCACGCCGCGGAACACCGCGAACTCCCGCGGAACTGCAGGATCACGCCTGCATCAACTGGCGGCTGCAGAGCGATGGCAGGCAGTACCGATGGGAGTTCAAGAAGCGAGGTCGCCACCTCGAGGTCGCCGTGGACGGTCCTGTCGTCACCAATCACGCTGACATCGGGATTGCGTCGGCCCTGGCCGGCCTTGGAATCGCCTATCACTTCGAACAGGATGGTGTGGGCGAACTGTTGACACAGGGACTGCTGGTGCGGGTACTGGCGGATTGGTCGGTCTCGCGGCCCGGGCTTTTTCTCTACTACCCGAACAGGCGGCATCGCCCCGCCCTGCTGGGCGCGTTCATTGACTGCCTGCTGGACCAGGGAATGTTCGGCAATCGGTGACGAGGTCGACGAACGTCCGCATCCTGCCGCCGGGCAATGGGATCCTGCCACGTCGCCTGTAACGAGAAGGGCCCCGGGCACGCGTGCCAGGAGCCCTTGTCGGGATAAACGGAAGATACGCTTAGAACGGAATATCGTCGTCAGCGAAGTCGTCCATCGGCGGCGCCTGCTGCGGCTGCGGGCGCTGGTTGCCGCCCTGGTTGCCGTAACCCCCGCCCTGGTTGCCGCCCTGGTTGCCATAGCCACCGCCCTGGCCGCCACGCTGGCCACCGCCGCCACCGCCATACTCCTGGCGCGGCGCCTGCTGGCGCTGCGGACGATCGCCGCCGTAGTTGCCACCACCACCGCCACCGCCTTCACCGCGGCCGCCCAGCATCTGCATTTCATCGGCGATGATGTCGGTGGAGTACTTCTCCACGCCGTCCTGGCCGGTGTACTTGTCGTAGCGCAGGCTGCCTTCGACGTAGACCGAGCTGCCCTTGCGCAGGTACTCGCCGGCGATCTCGCCGAGCTTGCCGAAGAACACCACGCGGTGCCATTCGGTGCGCTCCTGCTGGTTGCCATCCTTGTCCTTGCGGACGCTGGTGGTGGCCAGGCTGATGCGGGTGATCGCCATGCCGCCCTGGGTGTACTTCACGTCCGGGTCGTTGCCGAGATTGCCGACCAGGATGACTTTGTTGATGCCGCGCGCCATAGGTACCTTCGTCCGTTGTCCAGGGGCAGACCGCCAGTGATAGCACAGCCCCGGCCGGGGGTGCAGTACGCTGGGCCGCCCCTGTTGAAATTTGGGGGAATGCGAGAACGACGCATCTTACCATTGCCGCCGCCATCCGCCCGGTCAGGAGACCCCGACCGCACCGAAGGATCACGCTGATTTCCTTGTCCGGCAATGACTTACCTGTGCCCAGGCCGACGTTAAGAGGGGCATTCGCGTCTGCGCATGGCATCATGCCCGGGCACCTCCCACCTGCCCGCTCCGCCCACACATGACGATCAAAGGCAAAGCCACCTCCCTGGACATCGCCCACCTGGCCGGGGTCTCCCAGCCGACCGTGTCGCGGGCCCTGCGTGGCAGCCCGATGGTCAACGCCGAGACCCGTGAGCGCATCCTGCGCATTGCCCGCGAGCTGAACTACAAGGTCGACAAGAATGCCTCCAGCCTGCGCCTGCGCAATGCCGGCACGCTGGCCCTGCTGTTCTTCGAGGACCCGACCAACGACGACTCGCTGATCAACCCGTTCTTCCATTCGATGCTGGGCTCGATCACCCGCGCCTGCGCCCTGCACGGGCAGGACCTGCTGGTCTCGTTCCAGCAGCTGTCCACCGACTGGCAGGCCGATTACGAGGACAGCAACAAGGCCGACGGCATCATCCTGCTCGGCTACGGCGACTATCACGAATCGCGCGACCGCCTGCAGCGGCTGGTCGAACAGGGCACGCACTTCGTGCGCTGGGGCGCCGCCCTGCCCGGCCAGCCCGGTGTCTCGATCGGCAGCGACAACTTCCAGGGCGGGCATGACATCACCACCCACCTGCTGCAGCAGGGCTGCCGCCGCATCGCCTTCCTCGGCCATGCCTCCAGCCACTACCCCGAATTCCAGGAGCGCTACCGCGGCCATGTCGCGGCCCTGCAGGACCACGGCCTGGCCGCCGAACCGGCGCTGCAGCACGATGCGATCACCACTGAAGCCTCCGGCCAGGAAGCCTGCCAGGCCCTGTTGGCGCGCGGCGAGCCGATCGATGCGATCTGCGCGGCCAGCGACCTGATCGCCATCGGTGCGATGCGCGCCCTGCGCGAGGCCGGGCTGCGGGTGCCGCAGGACGTGGCGGTGACCGGCTTCGACGACATCCCGCTGGCCGCTTCGGTATCCCCCGCGCTGACCACGGTGCAGCAGGACACCAAGCAGGCCGGCCAGCTGCTGGTGGAACGCCTGCTGGCGCTGATCGGCCGGCAGCCGGTGGACAGCCAGAGCATCCCGGTGAAGCTGGTGGTGCGCGAATCATCCCTGCGCGGGTAAGGCGCCGCTGGGCCGGCGCGCTGGCCAACGCACGACGGCGGGATTCTCCCCCCATGACCAACGGCGGATGCGCACGGAGGCGGTTGCGCGGATAACGCGCAGACATTGCCCAGGGAAAGGTGTACGTCGCATGCTGAAGATCGATTCGCTGTCCAAGACGTACGCCAACGGCGTGCATGCCCTCAACAACGTCACCCTGGACATCCCGCGGGGCATGTTCGGCCTGCTCGGCCCGAACGGCGCCGGCAAGTCCTCGCTGATGCGCACGCTGTCCACCCTGCAGGAGGCCGACAGCGGCACGGTGACGCTCAGCGTTCCGGGCGAGGCGCCGATCGACGTGCTGCGCGACAAGGACGCCGTGCGCCGTCGGCTGGGCTACCTGCCGCAGGATTTCGGCGTGTACCCGAAAGTCAGCGCGCTGGACCTGCTGGAGCATTTCGCAGTGCTCAAGGGCCTGACCCAACGCGCGCAGCGCCGCGAGGTGGTCGATGGGCTGCTGCAGCAGGTGAACCTGTGGGATGCCCGCAAGCGCAAGCTGGGCACCTACTCCGGCGGCATGCGCCAGCGCTTCGGCATTGCCCAGGCGCTGCTGGGCGACCCACGGCTGGTGATCGTCGACGAACCCACCGCCGGCCTCGACCCGGAGGAACGCAACCGCTTCCTCAACCTGCTGGCGGCGATCGGCGAGAACGTAGCGGTGATCCTGTCCACCCACATCGTCGAGGACGTGACCGACCTGTGCCCGACGATGGCGATCATGAACAAGGGCCAGGTGCTGCTGACCGGCCGCCCCAGCGAAGCGATCAACGCCCTGCAGCACCAGGTCTGGCGCAAGCAGGTCGATCCTTCGGAGCTGGCCGACCATGAAGCGCGCTACGTGGTGCTGTCGACCCGTCTGGTCGGTGGCCGCCCGGTGATCCATGTGCACAGCGCCAACGACCCCGGCGACGGCTTTGCGGCCGTGGCTCCCGACCTCGAAGACGTGTACTTCCAGCGCCTGCGCCTGCAGGCCCGTGCTCGCGCAGCAGCCTGAGCGGAGCACGCCATGATCCTCGATTTCTTCCGTTTCGAGCTGCGCGAGCAGCTGCGTTCCCCGCTGCTGTGGCTGCTGGCCGGGCTGTTCGCCCTGCTCGCCTTCGCCGCTGCGTCCAGCGACGCCGTACAGATCGGTGGTGGCAGCGGCAACGTGCACAGCAACGCTCCCACCGTGATCGCGCAGATGCTGGGCATCTTCACCCTGCTCGGCATGCTGGTCACCGCCCTGTTCGTCAGCAATGCGCTGCTGCGTGACTTCGAACTGGGCACCGCCGAGCTGATCTTCGCCAGCCCGGTGCAACGCCGCGATTACCTGGCCGGCCGCATCGCCGCCGCCCTGGCTACCGGCCTGCTGTTCTACCTGCTGGTCGCTTTCGGGCTCTGGCTGGCACCGTTCATGCCCTGGGTGGACGCCGAGCGCATGGGGCCGATCAGCTGGCAGGGCTATGCCTGGAGTTTTGCGGTCATCGTCATTCCCAACCTGTTGTTCACCACCGCGCTGCTGTCACTGCTGGCAGCGGTCACGCGTTCGATCCTGTGGGTCTACATCGGGCTGGTGGCCTACCTGGTCCTGTTCGGCGCCAGCGCGGCGGTGCTGCGCGACATCGACAACACCTGGCTGGCGGTGCTCAGCGAGCCTTTGGGCATGCGCGCCCTGTCACGCACCATCCGCTACTGGTCCACCGCCGAGCACAACAGCGGCGTTCCCGGCCTGGCGGGCTACCTGCTGGCCAACCGTGCCCTGTGGCTGGGTGTGACGGCGCTGCTGTTCGCCGCCACGTTCGCCCTGTTCCGCACCGAGCGCAGCGGCAGCGGCCGTCGTCGCTGGGGCCGCCGGCAGGCGCAGCCGGTTGCCGACGCCGCCGCCCTCCGGCCCAACCGCAACCCGTTGCCGCGCGTGGTACCGGCATTCAGCGCGACCACCGCGTGGCAACAGTTCCTGCGCCAGGTGCGCTTCGACACGCGCGGCGTCCTGCGCAGCGTGCCGTTCATCGTGCTGCTGGTGCTGGGCCTGGCCAATTTCCTGCCCAACGCGCTGTTCCGGCAGACCCTGTACGGCACCTCGATCTGGCCGGTCACCTCGCAGATGATCATGGGCCTGCAGGGGGCCTTCAGCTGGCTGCTGGTGATCATCGTGCTGTTCTTCGCCGGTGAGCTGGTGTGGAAGGAACGCAGCGCGCGCATCAACGAAGTGACCGATGCCATGCCGGTGCCGAACTGGGTACCGCTGCTGGCCAAGTTCACCGCACTGCTGGCAGTGATCATCTGCTTCCAGGCCGCCGGTGCACTGGCGGCGATGGGCGTGCAGCTGGTCAAGGGCTACACCCACCTGGAGCCGCTGCTGTACCTGCGCAGCCTGGCGCTGGATTCGGTGATCTACATCCTGATGGGGGGCCTGGCACTGGTGCTGCAGGTGCTCACCAACAACAAGTTCGTCGGTTACGCGCTGCTGATCGTGGTGATGATCGGCCAGGGCGTGCTCGGCATGCTGGACTACACGCAGAACCTGTACACCTTCGGTGGCTGGCCCAACGCTCCCTATTCGGACATGAACGGCTACGGCCACTTCCTGCCGGGGCAGCTGGCGTTCCAGGGCTACTGGGCGCTGTTCCTGCTGACCCTGATGTGCCTGGCATCGGCGCTCTGGGTGCGCGGTGTCAGCCAGGGCCTGCGCCAGCGCCTGGCCCTGGCCGGCCGCCGCCTGCGCGGCCCGACCGGCGTCTTCGCCGGACTTGCGGCATTGGCCTTCGCCGGCGTGGGCAGCTGGCTGTACTGGAGCACCAATATCCGCAACGAGTTCATCTCGCCCGACCAGCAGCTGGACCTGCAGGCCCGCTACGAGCGCGAGCTGTCGAAGTACCGCACCCTGCCGCAGCCGCGCATCGTGGCGGTGGACAACCGCGTGGACCTGTTCCCGGAATCGCAGTCGATGGTGATCGATGCGAACTGGACGGTGCGCAATACCCATGCCACGCCGATCCAGGACGTGCATGTCTCGATGGGCGATGACAAGCAGCTGGTCGACGTCGACCTGGGTGGGCAGACGCTGTCGTTGCACGATGCCGATCTCGGCTACCGCATCTACCGCCTGCAGAAGCCGCTGCAGCCGGGCGAAACCCGCAGCGTGCATTTCCGGGTGGTGCAGAAACCCAACGGCATCACCGCCGGGCTGGCGCCGAGCAACATCGTGGACAACGGCACCTTCTTCAACAGCCGCGTGCTGCCCTCGTTCGGCTACAACGAGGGCGCAGAGATCAGCGACCGCAACGAGCGGCGCAAGCGCGGCCTGGGTGAGCCGCGGCGCATGCCCAGGCTGGAGGACGACGCCGCGCGTGCCAACACGTACATTGCCAATGATGCCGACTGGCTCGACTTCCGCACCACGGTCTGCACCGCACCGGACCAGGTAGCGCTGGCCCCGGGCTACCTGCAGCGCGAGACCACGGTCAACGGCCGGCGCTGCTTCAGCTACGCCATGGACCGGCCGATGCTGAACTTCTATGCCTATCTATCGGCACGCTGGGAGGTGCGCAAGGCGAAGTACAAGGACATCCCGATCGAGGTCTACTTCGATCCGGCGCACGGCTACAACGTGGACCGGATGATCGAGGCGGTGCAGAAGTCGCTGGCCTATTACGAGGCGAACTTCACCCCGTACCAGCACCGCCAGGTACGCATCATCGAATTCCCGGGCTATGCCCGCTTCGCGCAGTCGTTCGCCAACACCATCCCCTATTCCGAGGCCATCGGTTTCATCGCCGACCTGCGCGACCCGGACAAGGTGGACTACGTGTTCTACGTGACCGCGCACGAGATCGCGCACCAGTGGTGGGCGCACCAGGTGATCGGCGCCAACGTGCAGGGTGCGACCGTGCTGTCCGAATCGCTGTCGCAGTACTCGGCCTTGATGGTGATGGAGCAGGAATACGGCCGCCAGCACATGCGCCAGTTCCTCAAGCGCGAACTGGACGGCTACCTGTCCGGCCGCGGTGGCGAAGCCATCGAGGAACAGCCGCTGGAACGCGTGGAAAACCAGCAGTACATCCACTACCAGAAGGGTTCGCTGGTGTTCTACCGCCTGCGCGAGGAAATCGGCGAGCAGGCGCTGAACCGTGCGTTGAAGCGCTTCCTGCAGGACAAGGGCTACCAGCAGCCGCCGTACACCACCTCACGCGAGCTGCTGGGCTACATCCGCGCCGAGACCCCGGCCGACCGCCAGCAGCTGGTCACCGACCTGTTCGAGAAAATCAGCTTCTACGACAACCGGGTGATGGCCGCCAGCGCCCGCAAACGTGCTGACGGCCGCTACGACGTGACCCTGGACCTGCATGCCGCCAAGCAGTACGCCGATGGCAAGGGCAGGGAGAGCGACGCGAAGATGGATGACTGGGTCGAGATCGGCGTGTTCGCCACCGGGCCGTCGGGCAAGGAACGCGACCAGAAGGTGCTGTACCTGCAGCGCCACCACATCACCAGCGCCGCGCCGAAGATCACGGTGACGGTGGATGAAAAGCCGGACGAAGCAGGCTTCGATCCCTACAACAAGCTGATCGACCGGGTGAGCGATGACAACCGGCGCAAAGTGACGATGTGAAGCAACGGGGCGCCGGCCGATGTGCCGGTGCTCCGCGCGACGCGTGCGGGCTTGGCTTGGCCTTGCTGTAGTGCCGAGCCATGCCCCGCACACCGTCCACGACAACCGCGAAGGTTCAGCGCACCGGGGCCTTCGGCCCCAGCAACGCCAGCAGCACGAAGACCACGATCGAGGCGACGGTGCCAAGCACCGCCGGCAACCCGAATGCCCACGCCGGACGGCCCTGCTGGCGCGCCCACTGGCCCAGATGCCAGGCCGCCCCCAGGTTGATCAGCCAGGCAATGGCGAACACCGGCCACAGCACCATGCCCACCGCACGCAGAACAGGCATGAACACCAGTGCGGCGACGATGGCCGCGAACAGGAAGACCAGTGCGGAGCGGGAATGGCGTGATCGTGCCGGTGCGTCGGCGGGTGATTCGCTGAATTCCATGGAGAGTGCCTCGATCCCGATGTAGTCCAAAGGGGATCACGTACGGTGCCCGAAGGGAAGCTCTCTGTAGTATCGAGCCGTGCTCGACTGATCCGGCATTGCGCGAACGGCAGCCGAGCATGGGCTTGGCTCTACATGACAATCAACCCTGGGCGAAGTCCTTCAGGATCTCGCCGACGCCGCTGGGCGAGATCTCGAAGCCCAGCGAAGTGCCCGGGTTGATCACCACGCCGTAGCCACCCGGCACGCGGCGCAGCACGTCCAGCATCCGCCAGCGGATCTGGTGTTCGGCCTGCTGGCTGTAGATGCCCACCCGCGACGGATCGGTGAACACGGCCACGTGCAGGGTGCCCTGCTTGTCGAACAGCAGCGGGTCGAAGCCGCTGCCATCGGGGGTCACCAGGCTGCCGGTCAGCAGTACCACCTCGGAGGCGACGAAGGCCTCCATGAAGGCGCGGATCGGCACCGACCCGTCCATCGCCGCCTTCAGCAGGGTTTCGATCGGGGTCTGCGGGGCGAGGTCGGTCATGGCGATACGGCGGGGCATGAGGGGGGCCTATTGTGCCGGATATGGTCACCCGGTAGTGCCGGCCGCTGGCCGGCACCTGAAGGTGCCATGGATTCATGGGTTGCCGGCCAGCGGCCGGCACTACCGCCCCAGCCGCACGTCCCGCGCCCGCTGGTCGGCCATCGCCTTGTCCAGCTCGGCCTGCAGCGCCGGGTGCTGCACGGTGGCATCGAGCACGTACACCTTCACCCCGTGCGCCGGCACTTCGGCCTTCAGGGAAGCATCCACCTGCAACGAACCGCCGTCCAGCGCATCACGCCAGCGGCCCGCCTGGACGTACCGCGCCACGGTGAAGGTCTTCGCACTGTCGCCCTTGTTCAGCAGCACCAGCGCGGTCTGCGCCACCTCGCCATGCTGCAGCACGCGGAAGAACACCGCCTCATCACCCTGCAGGCGCTCATTCACCTGCAGGCCGCGCTGCAGCGCCGGAGTGGCTGCGCGCAGCCGGGCGATACGCTGCAGCGGCGCGAAGATCGGACTCTTCGGCGCAGCATCCACACGCGGCTGGCCGAAGTAAGCGCGATTACCGGCATGCTCGGCACGGCCACGCATGAAGCCCGTCTCCGAGCCGTAATAGACCACCGGAATGCCGCGCGCGGTGAACAGCCAGTTGTGCGCATCGATGAAGCCGTTGTCACTGGCCTGCAGGCGCGGCATGTCGTGGTTGTCGTAGAAGCTCATCAGCTCGTACGGGTTGGCATACGGCCCCCCCCTCAGGTGCAGCGACTCGGCCAGGGTTTCAAAGCCCTTGCCGGCGGTGCCGAAGGTCTGCTCCAGTGCACCGCGCAACGGGAAGTCGAGCACGCTGACGTTGGCGTTGGCCGGCCAGGTGTGCTCTGCAATGCGCGCGGCATCGTAATCGAACGCTTCGCCGAACATGAACATGCCCGGGTGCTCGGCGCGGATACGCTTGACGAAGGCATGCCACCACGGGTGCGGCAACCAGCCGATGGTGTCGATGCGCAGCGCATCCACGCCCTGAGCGGCCCATTGCAGGTAAGCACCGACCAGGTAGTCCATCACCGCCGGATTGTCCTGGTTGAAGTCGGACAGCTCGGCAAGGTTGCCATCGAAGATCGAGCCGTCCTTGCTGTCGACCGGTCCAATGCTGTTGTAGAACGCGTGCAGCGGGTTGTGCTTCGGATCCAGTTCCTGCGGCGGCAGGTTCTGGTGGTCGGCGATCAGTTTTCCGTCCTTGTCGAAGATCTGCCCGAACTGCGGCTGCCGTGTCGGCATGGTCCAGGCCGGCGAACCGTGGTTGCCCACGATGTCCAGCACCACCTTCAAGCCGGCACCGTGCAGGCCCTTGGTCAACCCGGCGAAATCCAGGTCCTTGCTGGGCAGGTGCTCATCGAGCTTGTAGAAGTTGATGCCCCAGTACCCGTGGTAGCCGGTCTTGCCGCGGTCGGTCAGCGTGCTGGTGCAGCTGATCGGCTTGCTGCCGGTAAAGGCCTCGTCCGGGTTGTCGACGATGGGCGTGATCCACACCGCGCCGAAGCCGAGGTTGCGGATGTACTGCGCATTGTCGAGCACGCCGCGGAAGTCGCCGCCGAGATAGCCGATGTTGCCGTCCACCTTGTCCGGGCATGGCACCGGAATATCGAAGGTGCGGTGCACGCCGCCCTGGTCACGGTGATCGTTGGACGGATCACCGTTGACGAAGCGGTCGGTGACCACGAAGTACACCGCATCGCTGGCGAACGGTTCGGTGGTGCCCACATAGTCCGGGCGCGGCGCGGCCGCCGCATGGCCGGCCAGCAGCATCAAGGAAACAGCAACAGACAACGCAGCACGCATCACACCACCTCCGGACGGGACGGAACCCACAACACGCACAGGCCGGCAATGAACAGGCTGCAGCCGCCCAGCACCAGCACATGCATCGGCTGGCCGCCCAGCAACGTGCGCAGGGCGAAGCCGAGTGCACTGGCCGCCACCAGCTGCGGGATCACGATGAAGAAATTGAAGATGCCCATGTACACGCCCATCTTCGACGCCGGCACGCTGTCGGACAGCAGTGCATACGGCAGCGAGAGGATGGACGCCCAGGCGAAGCCGACGCCGACCATCGACAGCAGCAGCCAGTGCGGGTCGCGGATGAACATCAGCGAGACCAGGCCGGCACCGCCCAGCCACAGGTTGACCAGGTGGCTCCAGCGCAGGCCGATCGCACGCACCATGAGTGGAATCAGCACCGCCGCCAACGCGGCGAACCCGTTGTAGGCGCCAAACAGCACGCCCACCCAGTTGGCGCCCTCGTTGTAGGCCGCCGACTCTGGTTCAGTCGAACCGAAATGGGCGCCAGCCACCGCGGCGGTGGTGTAGATCCACATCGCAAACAGCGCGAACCACGAGAAGAACTGTACCCACGCCAGGCGACGCATGGTGACCGGCATCGCGCGCAGGTCGCCGACGATGGCGGCCAGCATGTGCGTGGCCGGCAGCGTACGCGCGAGCGCCAGCAGCAGGCCATAGCCGGCACACAGGCCGGCCAGCACGTACAGCATCCGGTCGCCCTGCCGCCAGGTGATCAGCAGCGCCAGCAGTACGCCCAGCCCCAGCCATGCAGCCACCTGCACCCAGGGCGCCGGGCCGCTGATCGGCGCCGCTGCGTGATGTGCCGGAGGTTCCGCGTCGTCGAAACCGGCCAGCTCCGCCGGTGAGTATTCGCGGGTGCTGACCACCGTCCAGGTGATTGCCGCCAACAGCACCACCGCGCCGAAGTAGAACGCATAGCGCACGGTATCAGGCACCTCACCTGCGGCGGCCGTATTGGCGACCCCGAAGTGGGCCAGGATGAACGGCAGGAAGCTGGCGACGATGGCGCCCACGCCGATGAAGAAGCTCTGCATGGCATAACCGGCCGGACGCTGGCGCGGCGCCAGCTGGTCGCCGACGAAGGCGCGGAACGGCTCCATCGACACGTTGATCGAGGCATCGAGTACCCACAGCGTGCCGGCGGCGATCCACAACGTCGGCGAGTTCGGCATCACCAGCAGCGCCAGCGTGGTCAGCACCGCTCCGATCATGAAATAAGGACGGCGGCGCCCCCAGCGCGTCCAGGTGCGGTCGGACAGGTAACCGATCACCGGCTGCACCAGCAGGCCGGTCAGCGGCGCGGCGATCCACAGCCCGGGCACCGCGTCGATGTCCGCGCCCAGCGTCTCGAAGATGCGGCTGGCATTGGCGTTCTGCAGGGCGAAGCCGAACTGGATGCCCAGGAAGCCGAAACACATGTTCCAGATCTGCCAGAACGACAGCTGCGGCTTGGCGGTACGATTCATCGTGCGCCCTCTGCCGCGGCCACCGGCGCCACCATCAGCGCCTGCACCTGGGCCTGGTTGAGCACGCCATCGCGCCCACCCTTGCCCCCGGTGTAGTGCGCGAAGTGCTGCAGCGCGCTCATGTTGAAGCCCTCTTCAAGCGTGACCGTGCATCGGCCCTTGGGCACCGTGAATGTCGCCGAGGTCGAGTCCTGCACGGCCACGCTGTGCGGCAGGGTGACGGTGTGCCGCTGCAACGGCTGGCCCGGGCACTGCAGCACCAGCTGCTTCACCGCAGCGGTGACGCCGGTGTTGATCGGCCCGTTCGGATTGCGGTACTGCAGGCGCAGGCGCACCTGCCCGGCCCTGGCGGAGGTGAACTGCCAGCGCTGCGTACCCTTCAGTCGCTGCTGCGGACCGACGCAGACCATCGGGCTGTGCAGCGATTCAATTGCACCGTCGCGCCGGGTCAGGCTGAGGCAATGCTGCAGGCCATCGTCACCGATGCGTGCCAGGCCATTGCTGGCGGCGAGCGCCCGGCCGTCCTGCCACAGCACCTGGCCGGCAGCGACCACGACATTCCAGCCCCTGCCCTTGCGTTGCACCTGCGGTGCGGCCGGCGTGGCCGGTGCGCGCGCATCTGCGTCGGCCGTCGTCGCCGCGCTGCGTGGCGCCGCTGCGGCGGGCACCAGCTGCACGGTGGTGGTGGCGCCACGGGTCTTCACCTTGCCCGCCACCAGCAGGCCATCACCCACCTGTTTCGGTCGCTCCAGCACATAACGCCTGCCATTGGCCTCCAGGGAGATGCGGCGCTGATTGCCGAACAGTTCGGGCACCAGCACGGCCGGCAGCTTGGGCTGCACGCGGCCATCGTCCTGCACGCCGAATACGCCCTCGACCACCATCGACAGATAGCCGGCCACCGACCACAGCTGGCGTTCGGAGTTGACCACCGGGCCGCTCAGCACGCCCTCGTCAACATGCACCGCCTGGCTGACCAGCTCGTAGTTCTCCATGTTGGAACCGGCCAGCGCGGCGCCCTGCATCAGCGAGCGGATCTCGGCGGCGATGCGCGGTGCATCGTCCAGCTGGCGCGCCGCGCGCAGCGAATAGGCACTGACGAACGGCCAGATCGCGCGGTTGTGGTAGATCGGCTGCTGCGCCTCCTGCGGCCACACCACCGGGCTGCCGGCCGGGCCCATCGGATACGCCGCCAGCGCACGCCGCGCGCGCTCGGGCGGCAGCACCTCGGCCAGGATGCCCAGCGACAGGCCGAGCAGATCGACCTTGGCGTACGGCACCGGGTGCGCGGCCTCGCCGATGTAGCTCATGTACTGGCCGATATCCTCGCGCCAGAAGCGCGCATTGATCTGCTGCGCCAACGCATCGGCCCACGCCCTGTAGTCGGTCGCGCGGGCATCGCCGTGCTGCCCGGCCAGGCGTTCGGCCAGGCGCAGTGCCTGGTAGTGCAGCACGTTGGTGGACAGTGCGTAGGAATCACCGATGAAACGCACGTCCTCGCGGGTCCAGTCTGGATAGGTCTGCTCGCGCCAGTCCAGGAAGGAGGTCTCGCCGCGGTACAGACCCATCTGCGCGTCGAACACCATCGCGCGGTCCTGCGCCAGCGTGCCCTGCAGCGCCTGCCAGACCTGATCGGCAAACGCTCGGTCCTCCAGCAGGTGGCGTGCCGCCAGGAACCACACCACGCGATCACTGCTGATCGGCCAGCTGCCGCCGGAACCGGTGTCCTGCGCCACGAACAGGCCGGGCGTACGCCCGTCACGGGCTGCCGACAGCTTGAACTGCAGCGACTGCCGGGTGCGCTGCGGGTCCAGCCGCGCCAGCGCCAGGTCGGCGGCGAAGCTGACATCACGGGTCCACACATAGGGCCAGCGTGCACCGGTCTGGAAGCACTCGCACGGGACCGGCCGGCCCTCGTCGAACGCCGGATCACGGATCGCGTCCACGCGGTCCTGGGACATCTCCTGCTGGGCGAGCGCGAACAGGGCATCGAACATCACGCTGCCGGTCTGGCTGCGCATCGGTGCGGCTGCGATCTGCACTGCGCCCTTCGGCGCATGCAGCACGAAGCTGCCCTTGGCAGCGGCTTCGGCGCGCGCATGGCGACCGTCGAATTGCAGGTCGGCCGCCTGCGCGGTCGATCCCAGCGCTGCCCCCAGGGCAGCGGTCAGGCAAATGATCTTCAGCATCGAAGCGGCGGACCGGCTTGCGCCCGTCGGCCTCCCTCCCTCTCTGCACGCGTTGTAGGTCCGCACCGTCGTTGCCGGCGGGCGGGCGCGGCCCCTCCCTCAAGGTGCCTGGGCCCCATGGTAGACGCGGGGCTGTCGGCTGCGTCCAGTTGCATACGTATTCATGGCATCGCGCGGTGGCGCGCCCGCCGCGCTGGCTTATGGTCCGGGTCTGCCAACGGCGCCTTGGGAGGGGAATTGCCGATGTCATCCACTGCTGTACGCGCGGTGTTCGCGCACATGCTCGGCCTGGCCCTGATCGGGTGGGCCACGCTGGTACAGGCCGCGCCACAGGTGGCCAGCGTCGAATCGCCGGGCAAGGTATTGAAGGTCAGTCTGCTGCTGGACGGCGGCACCGCCCGCTACCGTGTCGAGCGCCTGGGCGACACCGTGGTGGAGGATTCGAAGCTTGGCTTTGCCCTGCGCGACGGTCGCCTGGACGGCGATTTCGCCCTGCTTGGCCAGCAGCGGCGCAGCGTCGATGACACCTGGGAGCAGCCGTGGGGCGAGCGCCGGCTCACCCGCGACCACTTCAACGAGCTGACCGTGCAGTTGGCTGAAACCACCGGCAGCAAGCGGCGGCTGGATGTGGTGTTCCGCGTCTACGATGATGGCCTTGGCTTCCGCTATGTGTTCCCTGAACAACCGAACCTGCGCGAAGCCATCATCGATGACGAACTGACCGAGTTCGCCATCGCGCCCGAATCAACCGCCTGGTGGATTCCCGCCGGCGAACCGATCCACTACGAATACCTGTATCAGCGCACGCCGCTGCGCGAAGTGCCGCTGGTGCATACGCCGATGACCCTGCGCAGCCGCGATGGCCTGCATCTGGCGATCCACGAGGCAGCGCTGGTGGACTATGCCGGCATGTGGCTGCGGCGCACCGAGGGGCAGCGCCTGCGCGCGCAGCTGTCGCCCTCGGCCGAAGGCTGGAAGGTACGCCGCACCCTGCCCTTCGCCACGCCGTGGCGCACGCTGCAGATCGCCGATCGTGCCGGTGGCCTGGTCGAATCGGACCTGATCCTCAACCTCAATGAACCCAACGCGCTGGGCGATGTGAGCTGGGTGAAGCCGGCCAAGTACCTGGGCGTGTGGTGGTCGATGCACCTGGACAACGAGAGCTGGGCAACCGGACCGAAGCACGCGGCCACCACCGCCAAGACCAGGAAGGTGATCGACTTCGCGGCCGCGCACGGCTTCCGCGGCGTGCTGGTGGAAGGCTGGAACCCGGGTTGGGATGGCATGTGGGTGGGCAATGGCTACGACTTCGATTTCACCCGCGCCACGCCTGATTTCGACATTGAAGCGCTGACGGCGTATGGCCTGAAGAAGGGCGTGCACCTGATCGGCCATCATGAAACCGGCTGCGCCATCGAGCACTACGAGGACCAGCTGGGTGCCGCGCTGGACCTGTATGCACGGCTGGGCGTGGACCAGTTCAAGACCGGCTACGTCTGCGACGACGGCCAGGTCGACCGCCGCAATCCGGCCGGGGGCCCACTGTGGCGCGAGTGGCACGACGGGCAGTTCATGGCCCGCCACCACCTGAAGGTGGTGCAGGAAGCCGCGCGCCGGCACCTGTCGGTCAACCCGCATGAGCCGATAAAGGATACCGGCCTGCGCCGCACCTATCCCAACTGGATCTCACGCGAAGGCGCGCGCGGCATGGAATACAACGCCTGGGGCCAGCCGCCGAACCCGCCGGAGCATGAGGTCAACCTGGTGTTCACCCGCATGCTGGCCGGGCCGATGGATTACACCCCCGGCATCCTCAGCCTGAAGGGCCGCCACGGCCAGGCCATTCCCAGCACGCTGGCCCGCCAGCTTGCCCTGTACGTGGTGCTGTACAGCCCGATCCAGATGGCCGCGGACCTGCCCGAACACTACCTGCAGCATCGCGAGGCGTTCCGTTTCATCGAGGAGGTGGCGGTGGACTGGGAGCAGAGCCGCGTGCTCGATGGCGAAGTGGGTGACTACGTGACGATCGTGCGCCGCGACCGCAACAGCCGCGACTGGTTCCTCGGCAGCATCACCGACGAACACGGCCGCGTGCTGCCGGTACCGCTGGGCTTCCTGGAGCCAGGCGTGCGCTATCGCGCCGAGATCTACCGCGATGGTGAAGGCGCTGATTTCCGCAGCAACCCGTTCGCGTTCGCACGCGAAACCCGCGAGGTGACCAGTGCCGATGCACTGACGCTGGTGCTGGCACCGGGCGGTGGGCAGGCCATTCGCTTCACGCCCATCCACTGAACGTTTTCCTACCTGCGCTCCCGTAGCGCCCGAGCCCATGCTCGGGCGGCGGTGCGTAGCACCGAAACGCAGCCGAGCATGGGCTCGGCTCTACCGAACAAGGCACCTGAAAGCGATTACAACCCTGCAGACGCCATTGAATACGTATGCAGGGTGATTCCCGCGAAGAACGCGCTGCCTACCATAGCGGCGACGACAGCGGCCACCGCGTCGCACGTTCACGGCCCCGCCGGAACGCTCACAAATCGATCTGCAACATTGCCTGGGAGGGGAAAATGTTGAACCACAAGCGCAGCGCGCTGAGCATCGCGCTGGCCGTTGTCCTGGCGCCGACGCTGGCGTCGGCACAGTCCACGCAGAACACCACCACGCCGGCCGGCACCGCCGCCACCAACCTGGATACGGTGCAGGTCACCGGCATCCGCCGCGGCATCGAGAGCGCGATCGCGGTCAAGCAGGACGCCACCTCGGTGGTCGAGGCAATCTCCGCTGAAGACATCGGCAAGCTGCCCGACGTCAGCATCGCCGAATCCATCTCGCGCCTGCCCGGCCTGGCCGCCCAGCGCGTGGCCGGCCGTGCGCAGGTGATCAGCGTGCGCGGCCTGTCGCCGGACTTCGCCACCACCCTGCTCAATGGCCGCGAAGTGGTCAGCACCGGCGACAACCGCGGCGTCGAGTTCGACCAGTACCCGTCCGAGCTGGTCAACGGCGTGACGGTGTACAAGACCCCGGACGCGGCGCTGGTCGGCCAAGGCCTGTCAGGCACCATCGACATGCAGACCGCGCGCCCGCTCAGCTTCGGCGAGCGCGTGATCGCGGTCAGTGGCCGCTACCAGAAGAGCTCGCTGGGCCGCGCCGCCAACACCGATCCGTACGGCAACCGCTTCAGCGCCAGCTACATCGACCAGTTCCTGGACAAGACCCTGGGCATCGCCATCGGCTATGCGCACAGCGACATGCCGATCCAGGAGAACCAGGTCGGCCTGTACGAGCCGTGGACCACCGAGCACACCGACAAGGGCGACCGCCCGGGCGTGGGTGCCGGCACCTACTTCTCCGATGGCATCAAGGCGCTGCGCCGCACCGGCAACAACAAGCGCGACGGCGTGATGGCCACGATCCAGTTCCGCCCGAACAACAGCTGGACCAGCACCTTCGATGCCTTCCACACCGAAGCCGAGCAGATCGACACCGCCAACCAGTTCGAGCTGAACCTCAGCAACTACAACGGCAACTACACCCCGGGCCTGCTGGTCAGCAACCCGCAGGTCAACGCCAACGGCTCGTTCACCGGCGGCACCGCCAGCGGCGTGTATCCGCTGGTGCGCGGCATGTACAACAAGCGCAAGGACAAGATCGATGCGTTCGGCTGGAACAACGAGTTCAACTTCGGCGGCGTCAAGCTGGTCGCCGACCTGAACTACTCCAAGGCCACGCGCGACGAGCTGAACCTGGAAAACAACCTGCAGCTGACCCCGATGCCGCAACTGGATACGGTCGGCGTGTCGATCCGCCAGGACGGCTTCTCGCAGATCACCCCGGGCCTGAACTACTCCAACCCCGATGCGCTGTTCCTGACCAACACGATCTACGGCTCCGGCTACGGCAAGGTGCCGCAGGTGGAAGACCGCCTGAAGGGCGGCAAGCTGGCTGCCACCATCGCCCTTCCTGATGCCATCGCCTCGTGGGCACCGGACATCGACATCGGCGTGAACTATGCCGACCGCCGCAAGGTGAAGACCCAGTCCGAAGGCAACATCCTGCTCGGCGCACAGGGCGATGCCAACATCGCCTCGGACCTGCAGTACCGTCCGGTGGACCTGGGCTTCGCCGGCCTCGGCACCATCCCGGCCTGGAACGTACCGGCCGCTGTGGGTCGTTACATGACCTTCAACCCGGTCGACAACCTGGACTACCTGATCCCCAAGTCGTGGACGGTCGAAGAGAAGATCACCACCGCCTGGGCGCGCCTGAACATCAACACCGACATCGGTGAAGTGGGCGTGCGCGGCAACATCGGCGTGCAGATGCAGCACACCGACCAGAGCTCGGATTCGCGCTACTGGGACAGCTCGCAGTCAGCCGGCAACAACGTGCAGCCGTATTCGAACGGCCGCACTTACAACGACTGGCTGCCGAGCTTGAACCTGGCCTTCATGTTCCCCCACCAGCAGACGCTGCGCTTCGCCGCCGCCAAGCAGGTCGCGCGCCCGCGCGTGGACCAGATGCGCGCCGGCCTGGAGTTCGGCGTGGATACCGGCACCGGCCGGCCGGGCGGCAGTGGTGGCAATCCGCTGCTGGATCCGTGGCGCGCCACCGCGCTGGACCTGTCCTATGAGAAGTACTTCGGCGAGAAGGCCTACGTGGCTGCCGCGATCTTCTACAAGGACCTGAAGAGCTACGTCTATACCCAATCGGTGGACAACTACGACTTCACCGCGCTGCTGGGCAGCTACGTGCCGCCGCCGGGCATGACCGCGCCGGTGCTGACCACCGGCACCTTCTCCGCGCCGCAGAACGGCAAGGGCGGCACGTTGAAGGGCCTGGAACTGACCGCATCGTTCCCGCTGGACATGCTGACCGACAGCCTGCGTGGCTTCGGCCTGCAGGCCAGCGCGACCTTCAACAAGAGCGACATCACCATCCTGGATCCGGAGAGCGCCTCCAGCGTCGGCAGTGACCCGATCAGCCTGCCGGGCCTGTCCAAGCGCGTGTACAACTTCACTGCCTATTACGAGCGCAGCGGTTTTGAAGCACGCGTCAGCCAGCGCCGGCGGTCGGACTTCATCGGTGAGATCGGCAACTTCAACGGCAACCGCAGCCTGCGCTACGTGGTCGGCGAAAACGTGACCGATGCGCAGGTCAGCTACACCTTCAGCGACAGCAGCGCCCTGCGTGGCCTGACCCTGCTGCTGCAGGGCAGCAACCTGACCAACGAGCCGTACCGCACCTACGCCGGCAGCAAGGACCGCCCGCTGGAGTACATCGAATGGGGCCGCACCTACATGCTGGGCGTGAACTACAAGTTCTGAGGCAGCGCCGGGCCCTGCCCGGCAGCCCGGACCCGGTAGTGCCGGCCGCTGGCCGGCAACAGGAAACAGGGAGCAGGACCGGAAACCCGCTGCGCAGGCAGCGGGTTTTCCTTTGCGCGGATGCCGGCCGCTGGTCGGCAAGGCCCAGCCACAAAAAAGGGACGGGGCGCTTCGGCCCCGTCCCCGCAAGTACCGCCACCGGAGAAAACGGTCAGCTGCGTCGGGCGCAATACACCGCGCGTGGCGGCAGCTGGAGTTCATTGCCCTGCACCGTGCCCGCATCCGGGCCCGGTACCACCACCTGCTGCCAGTTGCCCGGCGGCAGCGGATGGCTCACCGCTTCGGCCGACAGGTTGAAGGCCAGCAGGAGGGTTTCATCTGCAAGCATACGCTCGAACAGCAGCACGGGCTCGGCGCTTTCAAGAAATCTGATGCTGCCATGCAGGAGGGCCGGCTGGGTATGCCGCCAGGCCAGAAACGCGCGGAACGCCGCCAGCACCGAATGCGGGTCGCGCTCCTGCACGGCGACCGCCGCGGCCCGGTGTTCGGCCGGGATCGGCAGCCAGGGCTGGCCAGTGGTGAAGCCGGCCAGCGGTGCATCGGTCCACGGCAGCGGGGTACGGCAGCCGTCACGGCCCTTGAAATTCGGCCAGAAGGTGATGCCATAGGGGTCCTGCAGGGCCTCGAACGGCACCTCGGCCTCGGCCAGGCCCAGCTCCTCGCCCTGGTACAGGCAGACCGAACCGCGCAGCGAGCACAGCATCGCCACCAGCATCCGCGCCAGGCGCGGGTCGGCGGGGTGGCCGCCCCAGCGGCTGACCGCGCGCTCCACATCGTGGTTGGACACCGCCCAGCACGGCCAGCCTTCGGTCATCGCTGCTTCCAGGCGCGAGACCGTATCGCGGATGTAGGCCGCACTGTAGTCGTCCACCAGCAGCTCGAAGCTGTAGCCCATGTGCAGGCGGCCATCGCGGGTGTACTCCGCCGTGGTGGCCAGCGAGTCTTCCGAAGAGATCTCGCCCAGGCTGACCGCCCCCGGGTATTCGTCCAGCAGCGCGCGCAGGCGCTCCAGGAACGGCAGGTTCTCCGGCTGCGTGTTGTTGTAGTAGTGGTACTGGTAGGCGTACGGGTTGTCCGGGCTGAAGCCGCGCCCCACCCGCTTGTCGGCGGGCTTGGCCGGGTTGTCACGCAGCTGTGCGTCGTGGAAGCAGAAGTTGATCGCATCCAGGCGGAAGCCATCCACGCCGCGGTCGAGCCAGAAGCGCACGTTGTCCAGGGTCGCCTGCTGCACGTCCGGGTGATGGAAGTTCAGGTCCGGCTGGTCGACCAGGAAGTTGTGCAGGTAGTACTGCTCACGGCGCGGCTCCCACTGCCAGGCGCAGCCGCCGAACAGCGACAGCCAGTTGTTGGGCGGGGTGCCATCCTCGCGCGGGTCGGCCCAGACGTACCAGTCGGCCTTCGGATTGCTGCGGTCCTGGCGGCTCTCACGGAACCACGCATGCTCGATCGAAGTGTGGCTCAGCACCTGGTCGATCATCACCTTCAGGCCCAGGCCGTGGGCCTTGGCCAACAGGCGGTCAAAGTCGTCCAGGCTGCCGAACAGCGGGTCGACATCGCGGTAATCGGCGATGTCGTAGCCGAAGTCGGCCATCGGCGACCTGAAGAACGGCGAGATCCAGATCGCATCCACGCCCAGCGCGGCAATGTGGTCCAGGCGCTGGATGATGCCGGGCAGATCGCCCACGCCATCGCCGTTGGCATCAAGGTAACTGCGCGGGTAGATCTGGTAGATGACGGCTCCGCGCCACCATGGATAGTGCGACATCGACAGCCCCCCTCCGGGCATGCGGGACCCGCCGGCAGCGGGCCGAAATCCTGATCCGGCAAGCTTAGCGGCGGGCTCCCAGGCATGGCGCAACCTGCATACGTATTCACGCGGAGGGCCGCGCAGGCCGGGCTGGAATTGCCGCTCGGGCCGGTTTGCGCCCGAATTCACGGCCAGCGCCTATAATCGGTGGTGAGCCTGAAAGCCTGATCGCATGACCATCACCGAAGACACCCGTCCCGCCCTGGGCCTGCCCCAGATCCAGTCGCTTGCCGCGGCCGACATGGCCGCCGTCGACGCCCTGATCCGGCGCCGGCTGTCCTCGGACGTCGTGCTGATCAACCAGATCGCTGACCACATCATTTCCGCCGGCGGCAAACGCCTGCGCCCGATGCTGGTGATGCTGGCCGGCCATGCGGTCGGCCAGGCCGGCCCGGGGCACCACCAGCTGGCGGCGATCATCGAGTTCATCCACACCTCCACCCTGCTGCACGACGACGTGGTGGACGAATCCAGCCTGCGCCGTGGCCGCAGCACCGCCAACGCACTGTGGGGCAACGCGCCCAGCGTGCTGGTCGGCGACTTCCTGTACTCGCGCAGCTTCCAGCTGATGGTCGAGCTGGAGCGCATGCCGGTGATGCAGATCCTGGCCGACGCCACCAACCGCATCGCCGAGGGTGAAGTGCTGCAGCTGCTGCACGTGCACAACCCGGATACCGACGAAGCCGCCTACCTGCGCGTGATCGAGCGCAAGACCGCGGTGCTGTTCGCCGCCGGCACCCGCCTGGGCGCGCTGGCCAGCGGCGTGGATGACGCGACCCAGCAGGCCTTGTTCGACTACGGCATGCATCTGGGCTACGCGTTCCAGATCGCCGACGACGTGCTGGACTACTCGGCCAACGCCGAGGAGCTGGGCAAGAACCTGGGCGACGACCTCGCCGAGGGCAAGGCCACGCTGCCGCTGATCCACGCGATGGCCCACTCCGACGACGCCACCCGCGAGCGCCTGCGCACCATCGTGCAGGACGGTGACGCCTCGGCCATGCCGGAAGTGCTGGCCGCGATCCGTGCCACCGGCGGCCTGGAGTACAGCCGCGCGCGTGCCGAGGAATATGCCGCAGCCGCCGAACGCGCGCTCGACGGCCTGGGCGACAACGATGCCGTGGCCGCCCTGCGCGGCCTGGCCCGCTACGCGGTGCAGCGCTCGCATTGACCGGTTGAGGTGTGCCGACCAACGGTCGGCACCCACCAAACCGGCATTCCGGTGGGTGCCGAGCGTTGGTCGGCACTGAAGCATCGGTAGTGCCGGCCGCTGGCCGGCATTCCCGATGACATCCGCAGCATCATGAGGTTGCCGGCCAGCGGCCGGCACTACCACTGCACGAATCAACGTTTCTCGAAGCGTTCCTCGAAGAACTCATCCAGCGCCTTCCATGCGCGCTTCGCCGCCCGCTCGTTGTACTGGCACCCCGGCGGACTGTTGGCATCGCGCTCGGCGAAGCAGTGCACCGCACCGCTGTAGTTAGTGAACTCCCAATCGACCTTGGCCGCGTCCATTTCCTTCTGGAAGCCAGCGATGTCCTCGGCAGTCACGCTCCTGTCGTCTGCGCCGTTGAGCACCAGCACCGACGGATGGCTGCCACCGGCCTGCGCCGGCAGCGGTGAACCCAACCCACCGTGCAGGCTGACCACACCGGCCAGCGGCGCACCGGCACGGGCCAGTTCCAGCACCGTGGTGCCGCCGAAACAGAAGCCCACCGCGCCAATCCGGCCGGCATCGAGCGGCACCTTGCCCGCCTGCGCCCTGAGCACGTTCACCGCCTCCAGCGCACGTGCGCGCAGCAGCGGCCTGTCATTGCGCAGCTTGGTTGCCACCGGCCCGGCCTCGGCATCGGTCTTCGGCCGCACGCCCTTTCCGTAGACATCGGCCACCAGCACCACGTAGTCATCGCCGGCCAACTGCTTGGCCTTTTCGACCGCCGATTCGTTCACGCCCTTCCAGTTCGGCACCATCACCAGACCCGGGCGCTTGTCGTTGTCGCCGTCGTCATAGACCAGCACGCCACTGAAGGTCGTGCCCTGGTGTTTCCATTCCACCGGCTGGGTCTTCATCGCCGCCCACGCCGGCATCGCCGCCAGCCCCAGGATCACCGCCACACCGCATCGCCAACGATTCATGCGCCTGCTCCACCGAGAGGGAACCCGGAGTGTACGGGGCCGGCGTGAAGCCGAAGCACGCAATGCAGCCCCCACTTCAGATCCAGACGAACAGGCCGATAGCTAGTGTCCAGCTGTGTGCCCCCCCCCCTTCCCCAACAAGGATGTCCCGTTTCGTGAAAAACCTGGGTTCCACTTCGCTTGCCTCGCTTGCCCTTCTGCTGCCTGCTGCCCAGCTGAGCGCCAGTCCGCTGGACGAGACTTTCACCGCGTTCAGCCGCTGCGACGCCAGCTTCTTCTCCAGCCTGCACACGCACGCAGATGCATGGGCCGCGCACGCATCGTTGGGTGGGACAGGCACGATCAACTGGATCGAGACCAAGGATCGTTCCGAGACCACCAACGAGGTCCAGCTCCGTGGCGGACCTCGCATCGGCGGCCTGCCGGTCGCCACCTACTTCGACAACACGTCGGACCTGGGCGTCCTGGGTCGTTATATGAGCTGGGGGTTCACCTTCGATGCGCCACTGGACACGGTTGTCAAGCAGCTGTCGCCCTTGATCGAACATGCCGAGCGCCTGCAGGGCGATCGCGGAATGCATGCCCGTAGCGAGGTCCGCGCAGGCGATCAGTGGCTGCCCACTTCCAATCGTGGCGGCATTGCCTCCGGACGCATGCTTCTGGAACGGGTGCTGATGGTGGAATCCAGCGGCGGCAGGACCATGGTGGGATGTTCGCTGCAAGGGGCGGTAGATGCAGATGTCATGGCCCAGCTCCGCCCCGACGTACCCGCTGCCGATCGCCCGCAGCCGCAGGCGGCCGGCCGGCGACTGGAAGATGTGCCGGTTATCAAGGCTGTTGTTGATGGCGTGGACAACCCGTTGCTGGCCCCCCGGTTCACATCGCTGACCTACCGCTACCGGATCAAGGGAAGGGCCCCCTCCACTACTCCGACCACCATTACGATGGTGGCCGACAACGGCCTGTTGAAGATCACCGAGGACTACACCTCGTTCACCATGCATCGGCTGTCAAAGGCAAATCTCTTCCAGCTGGCATCCATGCGCGACGCTGCGATGACCCTGCAGACCCGGTCGCTGAAGCAGGATCTTCCCGCAGCGTGGACACCCGGCAGCCGGTTCCGCGCAGAGACGACGATGGTCTTCTATCCGGAACGCAGCACTTCCAAGCCACTCACCACCACGCTGTCCTGCGTGATCGGAGAACGCTTCCCGGCACGCGATGTATCAGCCTCGCTTTCTGGCGATGCGATCCGGCTGGAGTGCAAGGTCGACGGCGATCGCAGTGTTCGTGCCTTCATCGAGGACCTCGGCATCGCGATCTCCCTGGAATCGCATGGCAAGTACGGCTCATCGGTCTACGACATCATCGATTTCCAGGTGGTACGCTGACACGCCGCGCCGCACGGCCGGCCTCGATGCGCGAAGCCGGCTGTGCCTGCCCTGCTCTTGGCATCTTCCGATGACCCTTGTTGATCGCTTTCTGTCTGGCCTGATTCCGCGCTTGCCCGCCGAGGATGCTCCGCAATGGGCGCGGGTACAGGGTGCCATTGTCGAAGACCTACAGCGCCTGCGGGCGCAGTGGCCACAGGTCCCTGACAGCCTGATGGAACTGTTGTCGCGCGTGGATGGCACCCATTTCCGCGAGTATCCAGGCGGCGAGGTGTGCGTGCTGATGCTCGGCTCCGATGTCGGCGACTATCCGTACTACCTGCGCTCGGTCGCACAGATCTTCGAAGACCAGCAGCAGTGGGACGACAGCATCCGTTCGATCTACGAAGAGTGGCTGGATGACGAACCGGAGATCCTGGGTGAGGGCATCGACGCCGATCTGCCGATGAACCGCCGCCTGTGCTTCTCGCACTGCATGAACAACGGCGGCACGTCGATGCTGTACCTGGATTTCGACCCGGGGTCGGGCGGCACGGTCGGCCAGGTGGTGCGCTACCTGCACGATCCGGACAGCTACGCGGTGATCGCGCCCAGCTTCGACGCCTACCTGCAACAAATGATTGATCGCGATTACGCGTTCATCGACCAGGACGAGGATTGAAACCCAGCCGAGCATGGGCTCGACTCTACAGTAGATCCACGCCATGCGTGGATGGCGCTCTCACCCGCGTTCGATCCAGTGCAACGTGCCGGGCGCGAACGCCAACAGATCCGCCGCGGCGAGCTGATCCCGCGACCAATGATGTTCCGACGGCTTCGGCTGCCGGGCCCCCACAGAGCCGTCGTAAACACGCACCAGAAGTCCGATACGCGCCGCACCCACACCCAGCAGGGCATCAATGCGCTGCAGCCATTGGCCGGCGTCGGCAAGAGCTCTATCGCGGCACACCTGCTGATCCTGTTCATGCCGCGCCAACTGCTCGGACAGCGCGCGAGCGATCCCGGCCTCACTCCAGCCCTTCTTCCGCCAACGTTCGGCATCGCCCTTCCATTCCGGCTGCACACTCGTCGAGGCCAGCGCGGTGCCGCAATCGCAGTACGCGGCACTCAGCCACGGCTGCCAATCCGGGCCCACCGCCGCCTGCAGGCTCGGTGATGCCTGCGCGAACAGGCGCCGGCCGCTACGGGTGAAGACCGCGGCGGCCGCGTCGTGCGGCAATGACCTGGGCAGGAACACGGTGATGAAGGTGCACATGCGGGCATCCGGGTCCGTCCGGGGATGCCTGCATGATAAATGCACGATGGGGTCAGAGCCCTTTCCTGCGGAAAGGGATCCGACCCCTTACCCGATGCCCAACCCCGGAATCGCGCTGATGCTGTCCGGATCGAAGCCGGCCAGCTCGGCGAAATGACGGCCACGCGCCACGTAGTCGCGGTACGCACCAAAGCTCGGTGCACCCGGCGACAGCAGCACCACCCCGCCCTGTTCGCCCAGCGCGGCGCGCGCCAAGGCCATCGCCTCGGCGAGATCGCCCGCCGCATGCAGGCCGAAGCGACCGGCGTCGGCCAACGGCTGCAGCATCGCGTGGATGCGCGGGCCGTTGCTGCCCATGGTCACGATCTCCACCGGCGGCACATCGTGCGCCATGTGCTGCATGAAATCGGTCCAGTCCAGGCCACGGTCATGCCCCCCCACCAGCAGCGCGATGCGCTGGCCGGCGAAGCACTCCAGCGCGGCCAGGCTGGCATGCGGCGTGGTGCTGATCGAATCGTTGACGTAGGTCAGGCCATCGGCCATGCCGATGCGCTGCAGGCGGTTGGGCAGCGGACGGAAGTCCTGCACCGCCGGTGCCAGCGCTACGGCATCCAGCCCCAGCGCTTCCAGCGCGGCCAGCACCGCGCACAGGTTGCCGCGGTTGTGGCGGCCTGGCAGCGGCGTGTTGCAGGTATCAAACACGGCCTGCTCACCGCGATGCACGATGTCGCCGCGCATGTGCCAGCCCTGCGGCTGGTTGAACCAGACCACTTCGCTGTCGGGCAGCGACAGCGCGGCCAGGTGCGGATCGGCGGCGTTGAGCACAGCGATGCGCGGTGCAGCTTCAGTCACCAGCCGCAGCTTGTCTTCGATGTAACGCTGTTCGCTGCCGTGCCAGTCCAGGTGTTCCGGGAACAGGTTAAGCACCACCGCCACCTGCGGGCGGGCGCCACTGCGTGCCACCTCACCGGTCTGGTAGCTGGACAGTTCCACCGCCCAGTACTCGGGCGCGGGCTGGGGATCCAGCACTTCCAGCAGCGGCAGGCCGATGTTGCCGACCAGGCCGGTGCGATGGCCGGCGGCACGCAGCAGGTGCGCAACCAGCGCGGTGGTGGTGCTCTTGCCCTTGGTACCGGTCACGCACACGGTGTCGTGCACGATGCCATCGTCGGCCGCGTGTTCGGCGAACCAAAGCGCGGTGCCACCGATGAAGCTGGTGCCCTGCACTGCAGCCGCCAGCGCGATCGGCTGGTACGGGCTGATGCCGGGCGATTTGATCACCACGTCGAACGCGGCCAGCGCTTCAGCGGAAGGCTCGCCACGCACGTCCAGCGCGCCCTCCGTTTCCGCACGCGCCGCCTCGACCTCGGACACCGGGCAGAACAGGCTCAATGCCAGCGTGGGCAGGCGCGCGCGCAGCACCGCAAACGCGGCGCGGCCCTCACGGCCCCAGCCCCACAGCGCGACGCGCTTTCCTTCAAGCTTCGAAATCTTCACGCACCCGTTCCCACAGCGCAGCTGGAACACGGTGCTCGCCCTGCAGCTGCAGCAGCGGTGCCAGTTCCAATTCGGCGGCATCCAGCTGCGGCTGGATCTCGTTGCAGAAGCGCTTCACCAGCACGTCTTCCTTCCACTCCGGGCGCTGTGCCAGGGTCGCCATCGCCGCACGCGATTCGCGGCCTTCGCCCACGCACTCGAACGGCTTGTGGTCCTGGAATTCCAGCAGCGCATCGAAGCCACCGGCCTGCTCGGCATCGTCCAGCAGGTTGCGGCCGAAGATGCGCACCAGGCGCGTCTTGGGCATGAACGGGGCCAGCGCCAGGAACACGAAATGGCATTTCGGGCAGACGCCGCACCAGCGGTTCACCGGGCGCTCGCCGAGGATGTGGAAGTTGCGGTTGCAACTGGAGAAATGCGCGTCGTAGAAGTCACTCTTGGCGAACTGGCGGGCCACCGCCAGCTCGGACATCGGGCGCAGCAGCGAGTAGTACTGCAGGTCCGCCGCCACGTACTTCTGCACATGGCTACCGAAGGCCTGCTCGCAGGCCCACCCCTTGGACCACTGGTGGTTCACTTCGCCGGTGCCTGGAATCTGGCTGCCGTAGCTGGCCGAGCGCTCGTTGGAGAACACGACCTGGTCCACGCCGTGCAGCAACGCGGCCAGCACCATGATCGCCGAGTTCACCACCGTCACCGGGATATGGCCGTTCCAGGCGCCCTGGCGGTTCAACTCGAACAGTTCCGGTGCCAGCGTGCGGCCCAGGTTCAAGGTCGGCAGGCCAGTGCGCTCGGCGCACGCACGGATCAGCTGCGAGCCACCGATCCAGGTCACGGTCTCGTCCACGCCGGCACGGCGCAGCGCTTCGATGCTGACCAGCGAATCCTTGCCGCCGCCGATGGCCACCAGCGCATGCGGCTGCAGGCCCAGCGCCGGCGCCTGCACGGCCTCGCCCTGCACCGGCAACCGGAAGCGGCCGCGCAGGTTCAGGCCGTTGCGGTAGGCGAATTCGCCCAGGCCGTTGAGGTAAATGGTCTCCACCAGCGCGGCGGTATCGGCATCGATGCTGTAGCTGTCGATGCTGACCGTATCCGGTACGCCGGCCTTGTAGTAGCTGACACCGGCGATCAGGTGCAGCAGCTGCAGCGCGCGCTGCACGGCGGCGCTACGCGCTTCGTCCAGCACGAACGGGGCGCCGGGCACGGTGATGGTTTCCACCATCTCCGGGCCGTCATCGAAGGCGTAGACCAGCCTGGCCACGCCGGTATCCGCGGCGAATTCGCAGCGGACGAAGCGGAAGCGGGAAACCTGGTGTTTGTCGAAAGCAGTCATGGTGTATCCGGTCAGGCACGGGCCCGCGCGATGGCGCGGGGCGTGTCGGTGGGCGGGTGCAGGGCGCGCGCGGTGGTCATTCGATCACGTCTTCGCGCGGCAGCATCCGCTGGTTGTAGGTGTTGGCCATCACATAGCCGTACGCGCCGGCGTCGGCGATCAGCATCACGTCGTCCGGCGCAGTTGACACCGGCAGCTTGCGGCGCTTGCCGAACACATCGCTGGATTCGCAGATCGGGCCGACCACATCGAACGCCGCTTCGGCATAACCACCCTGGCGGCTGAGGTTCTCGATGTCGTGCCAGGCGTCGTACAGCGCCGGGCGCATCAGCGTGTTCATGCCGGCATCCAGGCCCACGCGGCGCACGCCGTCCTTTTCCACCACCTGGGTGGCATGGGTCAGCAGCACGCCCGATTCGGCCACCAGGTAGCGGCCCGGCTCGATCGCCAGGCGGAATGCCGGGTGCAGCGCCTTGACCTCGGCCAGGCCCTCGGCCCAGGCGTCCAGGTCGAACGGCTCGTCTTCGTCGCTGTACGGAATCGGCAGGCCGCCACCGATGTCGATGGTGTGCACGCTGCCGATGCGGCGGGCGAAGCCGGCCAGCTCATCGCACATCAGGCGCCAGTGCTGCGCGGTTTCCACGCCACTGCCCAGGTGCGCATGCAGGCCGACCACGCGGCTGCCCAGCTCGGTGGCCGCGCGCACGAACTCGTCCACGCGGGCGATCGGCAGGCCGAACTTGGACTCCTTGCCGCCGGTGCGGACCTTGGCATGGTGGCCTTCGCCACGCCCCAGGTCGACGCGCAGCCACAGCTCGCGGTTGCGGAACAGGTCCGGCCAGCGCTGCAGCGCTTCGACGTTGTCGACGGTGACGGTCACGCCAAGGGCGAACGCCGCCTCGTACTCGCTGCGCGGGCAGAAGCTGGGAGTGAACAGCACGCGCCGCGGCGACAGCTCCGGCAGGTGCTGGAACACATGCTTCAGCTCGCCGTACGAGACGCACTCCAGCCCGAAGCCCTCGGCTTCCAGCAGCTGCAGGATGGCCGGGTGGCTGTTGGCCTTGATCGCGTAGTAACGCTGGTCGATCGGCTTGATCGCGGCCAGCGCGCGGGCGCGGGCGCGCACCGTCGGCAGGTGGTAGACATAGCGCGGCGTACCGGCATCGGCCAGCTGCAGCAGGTGCGCACGCTGGCCGCGCCACCACGGCGTGCCGCGCGGGCGCACGGTGCCGGCAATCTCGCGCCAGCGTGGGCCGAACACTTCGGTTTCTTCCACCGGCATCGCACCGCTGTCGATCAGCTCGGCATGCAGGATCGGCAGCAGGCCATCGGCATCGGCCTCGTCGATGACGAAGGTCAGGTTCAGGTCGTTGGACGACTGCGAAATCATGTGCACGCGCTCGCGCCCGAAGGTGGCCCACACGTCCGACAGCTTGTGCAGCAGAGAACGCATGCCACGGCCGACCAGGGTGATCGCCGCGCACGGCACGATCACCTTCACCTTGCAGATCTGCGACAGGTCGGCCGACAGCGCGGCCAGCACATCGGTGTTGACCAGGTTCTCGGACGGGTCCAGCGACACGGTGACGTTGGTCTCGGCCGAACCGATCAGGTCCACCGACAGGCCATGCTTCTTGAACAGGTTGAACACATCGGCCAGGAAGCCGACCTGCTGCCACATGCCGATGCCTTCCATCGACACCAGCACGATGCCGTTGCGGCGGCTGATCGCCTTGACGCCTGGTACCGGTGCAGCACTGCCGTCAATGCTGGTGCCCGGCAGTTCCGGACGCTCGGTATCGAGGATGGCCATCGGCACGCCTGCATCGCGGCACGGCTTGATCGAGCGCGGATGCAGCACCTTGGCACCAGTGGTGGCAATTTCCTGCGCCTCGTAGTAGTCCAGGCGGGTCAGCAGGCGCGCGTCCGGCACATCCTTCGGGTTGGCACTGAACATGCCCGGCACATCGGTCCAGATTTCCACGCGGCTGGCGCCGAGCAGCGCGCCGAAGTACGCCGCCGAGGTATCCGAGCCACCACGGCCGAGGATGGCGGTACCGCCATCGGCATGCCGCGAGATGAAACCCTGGGTGATCAGCAGGCGGGTCGGCTGCGCGCGGAAGCGCTGCATCCACTCCGCGTCGGCACGCCACTGGCAGTTCACCGACAGGCGCTGTGACCAGTCGCTCTGGTTCGGCTGCGGCGGCATCGCGTCCAGCCACTGGCGGGCATCCATCCAGCCCATGTCCAGGCCCGAGGCGTGCAGGTAGGCCGCGCCCAGCGTGGACGACAACAGTTCGCCCTGGCCCAGCACTTCGGCCTGCCACTGCAGCGGACGGGTGGCCGCACGCGGGTCGTCGAGCAGGCCCTGCAGTGCCGCCAGGCGCTCGGCCAGTACTTCGCGGCCCAGGCCCAGTTCGGCCAGGAAGCCTTCATGGCGTTCGACCAGCGCGGCCACGCGATCACGGCTGTCCGGCGCGCCATCGGCGATCGCGGTCAGTTCGTTGGTGACCCCGGACAGCGCCGACACCACCACCAGCACGCGCGAGCCGGTCTCTTCCGCGCGTTTTTTCGCCAGCTTCCCGATCGTGTCCCAGCGGTGACGACGCGACACCGAGGTGCCGCCGAACTTCAGTACGATCCAACGATCGACAAGGGGGGAAGCTGACATGGATTGGCTATGTAGAATGTGGGGAAGCCGCCCTCGGGGGCGGAACCTTTGATTCTAAGCGCAATATCCCCGTAGATGGCCCTCCTCCGTTACCTGCAGCTCGATGTCTTCGCCTCCCGCCCCGGAACCGGGAATCCACTGGGTGCCCTGCTGGACGCCGATGCGCTCTCCGGCGAGCAGATGCAGGCCCTGGCTGCCTGGCTGAACCTGTCCGAGACGGTGTTCTTCCTGCGCCCCAGCGCGCCCGGCGCCGACTACCACATCCGCATCTTCACCCCGACCCGAGAGCTGGCGTTCGCCGGCCACCCGAGCGTCGGCGCGGCCTGGGCGGCGGTGAGCTGCGGCCTGGCCCAGCCTCGCGACGGCGCCCTGCTGCAGCAGTGCGCGGCGGGGGTGCTGCCCGTGCGGGTGAGCGGCCCGGCCGAGGCACTCCAGATCCAGCTGGCCAGCCCACCGGCGCGGCAACTGGCGACTGGCGCAGATGCGGCACCCGAAACACTGCTGGCCCTCGCCGCCAACGGGCACGTGCCCGAACTCTGGGACAACGGCGCGCGCTGGTGGCTGCTGCCGCTGCGCGATGCCGCCGCTGTGCGCGGCCTGGCGCCGGACATGGCCGCCCTGCGCGACTGGAGCCTTGCCACCGAGGCCACCGGCGTGGCCGTATTCGCCGACGAAGCCGGTACCGACCACACCCGTGTGGTGCGCGCATTCTGCCCCGCCGATGCGGCCAGCGTGCCGGAAGATCCGGTCACCGGCAGCGCCAATGCTCTGATCGCTGCCTGGCTGCGGCAGCGCAACGCCCTGCCCGGCCGCGAGGGCCACTACGTGGCCAGCCAGGGCCGCGAAGTCGGCCGCGATGGCCACGTGCAGGTGCAGGTCGACGCGCAGGGCACGGTCTGGATCGGCGGCCAGGTGCAGCCGGTCATCGACGGCCACCTTCGCTGGTAGCGCACAAAAAAGGGGACGGAGGGAATTAAGTCGCTTATGGCACTTGGGGCACAAGCGACTTAATTCCCTCCGTCCCCTTTTTTGTGCCCCGCGCTACGCTATGCCGCCTGTTTACTGGAGTCCTGCCCGATGTCCACCCGCCGTTTCCTGCAGCTGGATGTGTTCTCCCCGCGCGCCGGTGCCGGCAATCCGCTGGCCGTGGTGCTTGATGCCGAAGGCCTGGACGATGCCAGCATGCAGGCCATTGCGCGCTGGACGCGCCTGCCAGAGACCACCTTCGTGTTCCCGCCGCAGGTCGCAGGCGCCAGCTACCGGCTGCGCATGTTCAGCCCGCAGAAGGAGGTTCCGTTCGCCGGCCACCCCAGCGTCGGCACCGCGCATGCGGTGCTGCAGGCGGGCCTGGCCGCGCCAGTCGACGGCGTGCTCGTGCAGGACGGCATCGCCGGTGCGCTGCCGCTGCGCGTGAGCGGCGAGGGCGCGCAGCAGCGCATTGCCATCCGCACCCCGCGCGCGCAGCTGGCGGAGATCGCCGAGGCCACCGACCCGCGCCTGCAGGCGGCGCTGAAGGATTGGCCGCTGGGCTCGCTGCCGCCGGCGCGCATGCAGGGCGGGCGCAGCTGGTGGGTGGTGCAGGTGGCCGATGAAGCGGCACTGCGCGCACTGCGCCCGGACTGGGACGCGGTCGCGGCTCTGGCCGAATCCACCGACAGCATGGGCGTGTTTGCCTACGCCTTCAGCGATGGCGGCGAAGGCTTCGATCTGGCGGTGCGCGCCTTTGTCGGCAATGGCCGCCGCTTCGAGGACGCCGCCTCCGGTGCTGCCAATGCGGTGCTGGCCGCATGGCTGGACCTGCGCGATGCGCTGCCGCGGGGCCGTGAATCGTTCGAAGTCAGCCAGGGCCGCGAAGTCGGCCACGACGCGCGCCTGACCCTGCGCGTCGATGAAGACGGCGAGGTCTGGTCGGGCGGGCAGGTGCAGACGGTGATTACCGGCACCCTTGATTGGTGATCGCGCTGGCGGGTGGTAGAGCCGAAGGCAGCGGCAGGAGCCGCTGCCAACGTCGGACGCGACGGCCCGGAGGGTGGGGACCAGGAAGGCCGCCATAACGCTGGCCGGCTGCTACATGGACCCCGGCATCATGCGGTTGCCGGCCCGCGGCCGGCACTACCGTGGCTCAGCCCAGTTCGGCTTCCAGGCTGATCGGCACCGCGCTCAGCGCCTTGGACACCGGGCAGTTCTGCTTGGCGTCATCGGCAATGGCACGGAACTGTGCGGCGTCGATACCCGGCACCACGGCCTTCACCTTCAGCCGGATCTGCGACAGCTGCGGCCCGCCCTCCAGGGACAGATCGACCTTGGCCTCGGTGTCCAGCGAGGTCGGGGTGAAGCCGGCCTCACCAAGCTTGGCCGACAGCGCCATGGTGAAACAGCCGGCGTGCGCGGCGGCGATCAGCTCCTCCGGATTGGTGCCCTTCTCGTCGCCGAAGCGGCTGTTGAAACCGTAGCGGGTCTTGTCCAGCAGCCCGCTCTGCGGCGTGCTCAGCTGTCCCTTGCCCGACTTCAGATCGCCTTCCCAGTGCGCGGTGGCGTGTCGCGAGATTCCCATGTGCTGCTCCTGCGTGGCGGTGATGAACGGCCACTCTCGCACGGGACGCGTTAGCCCTGCGTCGCTCCGCCGCATGCCGCACGTCCGCCGGACATCGGACAGCTGGTCACTTCTTCGCCAGACCGACGTGGACTTTTCCCTTGTTTTCAGTGGTTTCGCACATTCCAGCAACGGGCAGGCAGCAGCCATCGCGCACGCTGCAGCGCCCCCGTCCCCCACCGCCGGCCATGTACTGAATCGGCCTGGATATGAAAAAACATGCACTTTCCGCGCTTCGGGCTATTGGCGGCGCCCGAGAGTTGCCCTACATTGCGCTTGCCGACGGGGTTCGGCGCCGACCACACAACCAACCGTTCACGGAACAGGAAACCATGGCAAAGACCGCTAAGAAGGCTGCCCCGAAGAAGGCAGTGAAGAAAGTCGCGACGAAGGCAGCCGCCAAGCCGGCCGCTCCGAAGCCGATCAAGGAAGTGCTGACCAAGTCCGGCCTGGTTGCACACATCGCTGAAGCCTCCGGCGTCATCGCCAAGGACGTCCGCGCTGTGCTGGCCTCGCTGGAAAGCGCCGTCGCCTCCTCGGTGCACAAGAAGGGCGCTGGCTCGTTCACCCTGCCGGGCCTGCTGAAGATCACCACCGTCAATGTGCCGGCCAAGCCGAAGCGCAAGGGCATCAACCCGTTCACCAAGGAAGAGCAGTGGTTCGCTGCCAAGCCGGCCACCACCAAGCTGAAGGTGCGTCCGCTGAAGAAGCTGAAGGACGCCGCGCTGTAAGCGCGCGCCCCAACGCGGATTCCGACGGGACGGCTCTGGCCGTCCCGTTTTTTTTGTCCGCACCACACCCCGCAACACAGCGTTGCCGCGGCCCCGGCAATCCCCGTACAGGCCCGCCAGCATTGGCTGCCGGTGCTCCGCAAAGGGCGCGGAACGTACCGGGTGGAACACTGCGTGCAGCGCCGGCCGTCGCCGCCAGCCGTGGCCTTGCCTATGGTGGGCACATCCTCCACAGCTACGGCGAGCACACCCTCATGGCCAGCCCCTCCACCCGCTACCGGATCTCGGTAACCCCGATCGAAAAGGACGGGCTGCAGTGCACCGGGCGCTGCACCATCGAACTGGAACACCGCGCCGGACGCGACCTGATGCGCCTGCTGGAAGCGGCCCCGCGTACCGCCGGCATCAGTGGCGACGAGCGCGCGACCCTGGTGATCGCCACCCAGCTGCTGCGCGACATCGTACAGCGCCACGCCGAGACCGACGGCCACGCACTGGCCGCCATCGCCGGCCAGGTCCTGCCGGCGCTGGACGCGCTGGAGCAGCTGCCCTCCTCCCGCTGATAGCGGCGCAACCGATACACTGCCGCCCTCCAGGTTGCCTCGGGGAGGAGGCGGGCATGCGCAGGATCCTGTTCCTGATCGCACCACTGGTGCTGCTGGGTTGTTCACGCCCGGCGGCACAGACGAATGATCACATCACGGCAGCGTCCGCTCCCGTCGCCGCAGCAGCGGACACCGGTACCGGCCCCGGTCCCGGTCCCGGTCCCGGTCCCGGTCCCGCAGCATTGCAGGCGAGCGATATGACGCTGCTGTCCGCCGTCGACGACGGCGCAGAGCCGCCGTCGACGATGCTCAACCGCTACGTCGCCGCACTGCTCAACCGCGACCGCGACGCCAGCGATGCTGCCTGGACGATCCCACCCGGCGACCCGCGGCATGCAGACGACGCCGCGCTGCGGCAGCTGCAGGACCTGCGCGCGCTGCGCCTGCACAGCGATACCCCGATCGCCCGAGATGACCGGCAGCCACCGCGGCTGCTTGAAGTCCCTGTGCAGATCCGTGCGGTCACCGCCAATGGCACGTTCCGCTTCGGCGGCTGGTACCGCGTGCAGCCCAGCAGCGACGGCAGCGCCTGGCAGATCCAGTCGGCACAGCTGCGTCCAACGCTGGACTGAACCGTTGCAGCGGCATGCACGCGCGATTCAGCCTGCGCGGCTACTCTTTGATCCATCCATCTGCTTCCCACCGGTCACCGACATGCGCCTGCGTTCCCTGATGACCCGCCTCGCGGCCTCCACCGTGCTGATCGCCGCTGCGATCGGTGCACAGGCGGCTCCCTCCATTTCCGGCCGCGAACTGTCGGTGGGCGCCAGCGACGTGCAGCAGTACCTCGATGGCAGCTTCCCGCGCACCCAGGACGCCCTCGGCGGCCTGATCGCCCTGACCATGAGCCACCCGCAGCTGAGCCTTCCGGCCGGCGAACGGTTGAACCTGGGCATGGACGTCGCGCTGGCCACCGCCGGCGGCAACCCGGCCCGACTGGGCACGGTGAAGCTCAGCAGCGGCCTGCGCTACGACGCGCAGACCCAGGGCTTTCACCTGCAGCAGCCGAGCGTGGATGACTTCACCCCGGCCAACCAGGGCGGCCGCCTCGACTCGCGCACCCGTGGCCTGCTCAATGCGTGGCTGAGCGACTACGCCCAGCGCGAACCGATCTACAAGCTGGACCCGGCCGTGGCCGGGGTGCTCGGCGCCCTGCAGGTGCAGTCGGCACAGGTGAAGAACGGCAAGCTGGTGGTCACTTTCAACCAGAACCTGGGCAACCTGGTACCGGCAGGCCTGCTGGGCAAATGAGGTGGTGCCGGGCGCTGGCCGGCAGCACGTCACTGCATCTGCCGGCCAGCGGCCGGCACTACCGGTAGCGCATCAGGCGGCAAGCGCTTTTACCACCGCCTCGCTGAAAGCCGGAATGTCATCCGGCTTGCGGCTGGTGATGACGTTGCCGTCGACCACCACCTCGGCATCGCGCCATGTCGCACCCGCGTTCGCCAGATCCTGCTGCAGGGAAGGCCAGGAGGTCAGCTCGCGGCCATCGGCCAGGCCGCTGTTGATCAGCAGCCACGGGCCATGGCAGATCGCCGCCACGGGCTTGCCGGCTTCATCCACTGAACGGATGAAGGCCAGTACGGCATCATCGGTGCGCAGTGTGTCCGGATTGATGACCCCGCCGGGCAGAACCACCGCATCGAAGCGTGCAGGATCGGCCTCATCCAACGGGATATCCACCGCGACGGCGTCGCCCCAGTTCTTCTCCTTCCAGCCCTTGATCGTCGCTTCCTTTGCGGGCGAGACCACGCTGACGCGCGCCCCTTCCGCTTCCAGCAAACGCTTGGGTTCGATCAGTTCAGACTGTTCGAAGCCGTGGGTGGCAAGGATGGCAATCTGCTTGCCCTTCAATCGCTCTGCCATGGAGGCACTCCGGTTGGGGGAGCCCACAGAATGGAAGAACGGCCCTTGCGCGGCGGTGACCCTGTCGTGCACGGCAGGTGGAGAGCCGCCGGGTGGTGCCGGCCGCTGGCCGGCACCTGGATTGCGCCTTGCCGGCCAGCGGCCGGTACTACCCGGTACCGATCAGCGCTTGGGCTGCAGCATCGTGCCGGTGCACTTGGGCGAGCCGCAACGGCACTCCCAGATCTTCTTCAGCTTGGCGGTGTGGCGCTCGGCCAGGGTGATGCCGTAGTTGTAGGTCAGCTCCTCGCCGGCCTTGATATCACGCAGTGCCTCGATGAACACCTTGTCGCCCCGGCTGTCGCCGTCCTCGTCCTCCTCGATCACCGCCTCGCAGTTCGGGTCGCAGCTGTGGTTTATCCACCGCGCGTCGTTGCCCTTGTAGTTGGCGTCGATCACCCAGTCATCGTTGAGGGTGAACAGGAAGGTATGGCCACTTTCGACGTCGCCGCTGTCATCGGCATCAACGTCGCCGTGGCTGCGCAGCAGGCCCTTGTACTGGATCACGCGCTCGCCCTGCTTGATCGGGGCCACGGCGAACACGCCGTTGCCATGGATGGCGGACTTGCGGGCTTGGATCTTCTTCGGCATCGGCGAGGGCTGTTTGCAGCGAATGGAATGGGGATTCTCGCCCATTCCGGGTGATTGCGAAAATCACCCCGTTGGCGCAGCATTGCGCCCCGGCAACGGCCGCGGTGTGTCCTCCCGGCCTGGCCCAAGCGCCGGCTGAATGCCCGGGTTGGATGGTGGCGAATAAAAGCGTACAATTTCAGTCCGCTTTAAGAACCACTCGCATCCCCATGTTGCGCGTCACCAAACTCACCGATTACGCCACCGTCGTGCTGACCGTGCTCGCCGCCCGTCCGGGCGAAGTGCTCAGTGCCACCGAGCTGGCCGAATTCACCGGTCTGGAGCCGCCCACCGTCAGCAAGGTGCTCAAGCCACTGGCCCAGGCCGGCCTGGTCGAAGGCCTGCGTGGCGTCCGTGGCGGCTACCGCCTGACCCGCCCGGCCATCGAGATCTCGCTGTTCGAAGTGGTCGAAGCGATGGAAGGGCCACTGGCCCTGACCGAATGCAGCCACGACCACCACCAGTGCGGCATGGCGCCCAAGTGCGGCGCGCGCAGCAGCTGGCGGCTGATCAACGACGTGGTCTCCGAGGCCCTGCGCGATGTCACCCTCGCGCAGATCCTGCCCCCTCTCCCCCTTGCCGATGACGAACAGCGCCGCACCATCGCTGTCGACGTCGTCTCCTGATCCGTAGGCAGCCCCCATGGCCACCGAAACCATCGAAAACGTCGCCCACGACGACACCCCCAACCGCGAGATCCACGAGCAGCTCGGCCGCAAGTATTCGGCCGGCTTCATCACCGAGATCGAGTCGGACTCCCTGCCGCCGGGCCTGGACGAGGACACCATCCGTGCCCTGTCGGCCAAGAAGGACGAGCCGGAGTGGATGACGCAGTGGCGCCTGGATGCCTACCGCCACTTCCTGACCCTGCCGATGCCGGACTGGGCCAAGCTGGAGATCGCGCCGATCGACCTGCAGGCGCTCAGCTACTACTCCGCGCCGAAGGGCCCGAAGTACGCCTCGCTGGATGATGTGCCGAAGGAACTGCTCGACACCTACGACAAGCTGGGCGTGCCGCTGCACGAGCGCGCCAAGCTGGCCGGCGTGGCGGTGGATGCGGTGTTCGACTCGGTATCCGTGGGCACCACCTTCCGCAAGGAACTGGCCGAGAAGGGCGTGATCTTCTGCTCGATGTCCGAGGCCATCAAGGAACACCCGGCGCTGGTGCGCCAGTACCTGGGCACCGTGGTGCCGGTCGGTGACAACTACTTCGCCGCGCTCAACTCGGCGGTGTTCTCCGACGGCAGCTTCGTGTTCATTCCCAAGGGCGTGCGCTGCCCGATGGAACTGAGCACCTATTTCCGCATCAACGCCGGCCACACCGGCCAGTTCGAGCGCACCCTGATCGTGTGCGAGGACAAGGCCTACGTCTCCTACCTGGAAGGCTGCACCGCGCCGATGCGCGATGAGAACCAGCTGCACGCCGCGGTGGTCGAGCTGGTCGCGCTGGAAGATGCGGAGATCAAGTACTCCACGGTGCAGAACTGGTACCCGGGCGACGAGAACGGCGTCGGTGGCATCTACAACTTCGTGACCAAGCGTGCCGAATGCCGTGGCGCGCGCAGCAAGGTCACCTGGACCCAGGTCGAGACCGGCTCGGCGATCACCTGGAAGTACCCGTCCTGCGTGCTGCTGGGCGACGATTCGGTCGGTGAGTTCCACTCGGTCGCGCTGACCCATCACCGCCAGCAGGCCGACACCGGCACCAAGATGATCCATGTCGGCAAGCGCACCAAGAGCAAGATCGTCAGCAAGGGCATCAGCGCCGGCCGCGGTCAGAACACCTACCGCGGCCTGGTGCGGGTGGACCGCAATGCTGATGGCGCGCGCAACTACACCCAGTGCGATTCGCTGCTGATCGGCAAGCAGTGCGGCGCCCACACCTTCCCCTACATCGAGGTGAAGAACCCGGGCGCCACCGTCGAGCACGAGGCCACCACCTCCAAGATCTCCGATGACCAGCTGTTCTACTGCCGCGCCCGTGGCATCAGCCAGGAAGACGCGGTGTCGATGATCGTCGACGGCTTCTGCAAGCAGGTGTTCCGCGAACTGCCGATGGAGTTCGCGGTGGAAGCCAAGAAGCTGCTGGAAGTCTCGCTGGAAGGTTCGGTGGGCTGACCGCCCGCCCCTGCCCCTCGCAAACGCATTCTCTTTACCGGCGGGCCCTGGCCCGCCCCACGGAAACCCCCCACCATGCTGAAGATCGAAAACCTCCACGCCCGCATCGGCGACAAGGAAATCCTCAAGGGCCTGTCGCTGGATGTGAAGCCCGGCCAGGTGCACGCCATCATGGGCCCGAACGGCGCCGGCAAGTCCACCCTGGGTAACGTCCTGGCCGGCCGCGACGGCTACGAAGTGACCGAAGGCAGCGTGCAGTTCGACGGCGTCGACCTGCTGGAGCAGGAGCCGGAAGCACGTGCCGCCGCGGGCCTGTTCCTGGCGTTCCAGTACCCGGTGGAAATCCCGGGCGTGAACAACACCTACTTCCTGCGCGCGGCACTGAACGCCCAGCGCAAGGCGCGCGGCGAAGAAGAACTCGATTCCATGCAGTTCCTCAAGCTGGTGCGGCAGAAGCTGGCCGTGCTGCACCTGAAGGACGAACTGCTGCACCGTGGCGTCAACGAAGGCTTCTCCGGCGGCGAGAAGAAGCGCAACGAGATCTTCCAGCTGGCCGTGCTGGAACCGAAGCTGGCGATCCTGGACGAGACCGACTCGGGCCTGGACATCGACGCGCTGAAGAGCGTGGCCGACGGCGTCAACGCACTGCGCGGCGCCGACCGTTCGTTCCTGGTCATCACCCACTACCAGCGCCTGCTGGACTACATCAAGCCGGACGTCGTGCACGTGCTGGCCGATGGTCGCATCGTCAAGAGCGGCGGCCCCGAGCTGGCGCTGGAGCTGGAAGCGCACGGCTATGATTTCCTGAAGGACCGGGTCGTGCCCGAGGCGGCGGTCTGATGAGCGCCCTGCTTGACTCCATGGCCCAGGCCTTCTGTGGCAGCGATGCGCGCCGCGAAGTGCTGGATGCGGCCCTGCGCGACGGCCTGCCCGCCGCCCGCAGTGAAGCCTGGAAGTACACCTCGCTGCGCCAGCTGGAACGCCGTGCGTTCGCTGCAGCGCCGCTGCAGGGCCCGGCGCTGGACGCCGCGCTGCTGGACGACATCCCGGCGCCGCGCCTGGTGTTCGTCAACGGCCGCCTGGATGCCACGCTGAGCGATGTGCAGGCCCTGCCGTCCGGCGTGCAGCTGCAGCCGCTGTCGGCCGCGCTGGCCGCTGGCGAAGACGCCGTGCGTTTCCTTGGCCGTCGCTACGAGCGCAGCGAAGAGATCTTCGCCCGGCTCAACGCCGCACTGGCCGATGAAGGCGTCGTGCTGCGCGTGGATGAAGGCGTGCAGGTCGAAACGCCGCTGCAGCTGGTATTCGCCAGCGTCGCCGGCGAAGCCGACCTGGCCTGGCACCATCGCCACCTGATCGAACTGCGCGCCGGCGCCAGCCTGGGCGTGGTCGAGCACCGCTTCAGCGTGGGTGACTCCGCCCACCTGGACAACACCGTGCTGCATGCCCACGTCGCCCGCGATGGCGTACTCAAGCACGCCCGCGTGCAGGCCGGCAGCGCCCGCCAGACCAGCTTCCTGCGTACCGACGCGGTGCTGGCCCGCGACGCGCAGTACCACCGCGTGGACCTGGAACTGGGCGCCGCGCTCAGCCGCCACGAACTGAACGTGCGCCTGGAAGGCGACAACGCCCGGCTGACCGCCAACGGCGTGCTGCTCGGCAATGGCCGCCGCCACGTCGAGACCCGCCTGGGCATCGACCACATCGCGCGCGATACCGCCTGCGAGCTGCTGTGGCGCGGCGTTGCCGCCAACCGCAGCCGCGTGGTGTTCCATGGCGGCATCCAGATCCGCGAAGGCGCCGACGGCACCGACGCGAACCTGTCCAACAAGAACCTGCTGCTGTCGGCCGATGCCGAGATCGACACCCAGCCGACGCTGGTGATCGACGCCGATGAAGTGAAGGCCGCGCACGGCGCGACCGTCGGCCAGCTCGATGCCAATGCGCTGTTCTACCTGCGCTCGCGTGGCCTGCCCCAGGTCCAGGCGCAGGCACTGCTGAGCGCTGCGTTCTGCCATGAACCGCTGAAGATCCTGCCGGACGCGTTGCGCGAGCAGCTGGCACGCCGCCTGGACAAGGCCCTGGCCGAGGCGGGTGTGGCATGAACCTGTCCACGCCACGCCCGATCGAAGAACGCACCGGCGCCCCGGACTGGGATCGCGTCCGCCTCGACTTCCCGCTGCTGATGCGTGAAGTGCACGGCAAGCCGCTGGTCTATTTCGACAACGCCAACACCGGCCAGAAGCCGGTACAGGTGATCGGCGCGGTGGATGAGTTCTACCGCCGCTACAACGCCAACGTCAGCCGCGCGGTGCATGCACTGGGCAGCGAAGCGACCGACGCCTACGAAGGCGCACGCAACAAGCTGGCACGCTTCCTCAACGTGCGCGCCAGCGACCTGGTGCTGTGCAGCGGCACCACCTTCGCCATCAACCTGGTGGCCTACTCGTGGGCGCTGCCGCGATTGAAGGCCGGCGACGTGATCCTGATCACGCGCATGGAACACCATGCCAACATCGTGCCGTGGCAGCTGGTCGCGCAACGTACCGGCGCCACCATCCGCGTGGCCGAGATCACGCCCGATGGCGCGCTGGACCTGGATGCGCTGCGCGCGGCGATGACCCCGGAGGTCAGGCTGCTGGCGGTCACCCATGTCTCCAACGTGCTGGGCACGGTCAATCCGGTGCGCGAGATCTGCCGTGAAGCGCGCAAGCGCGGCATCATCACCGTGGTCGATGGCTCGCAGGCGGTGCCGCACCGCAAGGTCGACGTCGCCGCGATCGGCTGCGACTTCTACGCCATCACCGGCCACAAGATGTACGGTCCGACCGGCACTGGTGCGCTGTGGGCGCGCCGCGAGCACCTGGACGCGATGCCGCCGTTCCTCGGCGGCGGCGAGATGATCAAGGAAGTCAGCTTCGACGGCACCGTGTTCAACGATGCCCCGCACAAGTTCGAAGCCGGCACCCCGAACATCGCCGGTTTCATCGGCCTGGGCGTGGCCGCCGACTACCTGCAGCAGCTCGGCCAGGAGAACGTGGAAGCCCGCGAAGCCGAACTGCTGGCGCACTTCACCGAGGAGCTGCGCCGCGTCGACGGCCTGCGCATCATCGGCGAAGCGCCGGAGAAGGCCGCCGTGGTCTCGTTCCTGATCGATGGCGCGCATGCGCACGATCTGGCCACCCTGCTCGACCTGGAAGGGGTGGCCGTGCGCTCGGGGCAGCACTGCGCACACCCGCTGCTGCAGTACTTCGGCGTCGCCGCCACCTGCCGTGCCTCGCTGGCGTTCTACAACACGCACGCCGAGATCGAGCGCTTCATGACCGCGCTGACCAAGGTACGCAAGCTTCTGGGCTGAGCCGGCACACCGGGGTCAGATCCCTTTCGCGACGCGAAAGGGATCTGACCCCACCAGTATTCCCGACAGCCGCCGCTGCGACCGCAATGCCCGCCGGATCGCGACCAGATGAACGCGGCATACCGCCCGCAGCACACCGGGGTCAGATTCCTTTCGCCACGCGAAAGGGCTCTGACCCCACCAGCATTCCCAACAGCCGCCGTTGCAACTGCAATGTCCGCCGGATCGCGACCAGATGAACGCGGCATACTGCCCGTAGCACACCGGGGTCAGATCCCTTTCGCCACGCGAAAGGGATCTGACCCCACCAGCATTCCCGACAACCGCCGTTGCGACCGCAATGCCCGCCGGATCGCGACCAGATGAACGTGGCATACCGCCCGCAGCACACCGGGGTCAGATCCCTTTCGCCACGCGAAAGGGATCTGACCCCACCAGCATTCCCGACAGCCGCCGTTGCGACTGCAATGCCCGCCGGATCGCCAGCAGATCCCCCGCCGGAATACCCGCCTCGATGAACTCCACATAGCGCCTGCACCGTTCATCCGCATCAGAACCCATCAGCTCAAATGCCGAATGCGGCTCGAGCAGCGCATTGGGCCTGCCACGCGCATTGGCACGATAGCTCGACCAGCGATAGTCACCGGGATGCGCCACCTTCCCCGCCCGAACCGGGTTGAGCTCGATGTAGCGCTGGCAGGCCAGCAGATAGCGATCCGTATCCACCACCGTGGAGTGGAAGCGCCCTTCCCATAACGTGCCGGTGCGGCCCTGCCGATCATTCACCCGACGTACGTAGGTCCGGTTCACGGCCTGCATCATCCGCGACAGCCCGCCGCAGAGATAAGGCGTTGCCAGAAGATGGACGTGATTGTCCATCAGCACATAGGCGTGGACCCGGCACTGCTGCTGACCTGCGTCATGACACAGCAGGCGCAGGTAGGCGACGCGGTCGCCATCCGCAAAGAACACGCGCTGACGATTGTTGCCGCGCTGGACGACATGTTGCGGATATCCGGGCGCATCGATGCGCCGTGGCCTTGGCATGGGCTGCTCCTGGTAGCAGGGGGTCAGGGCCCTTCGCTGCGCAAAGGGATCTGACCCCGAGCATCTGCCGATTCCGGGCCCGTGCCAGTCGGTCCATGGCCTGCCGTTGAGTCAGTAGATGCCGGGGTCAGATCCCTTTCGCGTTGCGAAAGGGATCTGACCCCACTCCCCCATTTGCGCCCGCCCACGCCCCACCTAGAATGGGGCCATGAGCACCCTGACCTTCCGCGCCGCCACGCCGGCCGACATCCCCGCCCTGATCGCCCTCGTCACCTCGGCCTACCGTGGCGACGCCAGCCGCGTTGGCTGGACCACCGAAGCCGACCTGCTGGATGGCGCCCGCATCGACGCCGAAGGCATCCAGGCCGACCTCGACCGCCCGCGCTCGACCATCCTGCTGGCCGAGCGCGAAGGCGCTCTTGTGGCCTGCGCCCACGTTGCCGACGTCGACGGCAACGGCTACTTCGGCATGTTCTCGGTCGATCCGGCCCAGCAGGGCGGCGGGGTCGGCAAGCAGCTGATGGACGCCGCCGAAGCGCACGCCGCACGCGAATGGAAGGTGCCGGTGATGCAGATGACGGTGATCGACGTACGCGACGAACTGATCGCCTTCTACGAGCGCCGCGGCTACCAGCGTACCGGCATCAAGAAGCCGTTCCCGTATGGCGACGAACGCTTCGGAATCCCCAAGCGCGACGACCTGCGCTTCGAGGTCCTGGAAAAGCCACTGGCCGGAGCCGCCGCGTGAGCGATACCTGGACCTTCGTGTGTGCCGGCAACGAGCTGCTGCCCGGTGAAATGAAGAGCGTGTTCGACGAAGTGACCGGCACGCCGATCGTGGTGTTCAACCTCGACGGCGAGCTGTACGCGCTGGAAGACCAGTGCACGCATGAGGAGTTCGAGCTGTCCTCGGGCGAGTTCAACACCGACGAAGGCAGCGTGGAATGCGTGCTGCACGGCGCGCGCTTCGACGTGCGCGATGGCCGCGCCCTGTGCGCCCCGGCCTATACGCCGGTACCCAAGTTCCCGGTGAAGCGCGAACACGACGCCGTCTGGACCCGCGACGACCGCGATTGAAGCGTCCCTGGCCGCCGGCGACTCCGCCCAGGGGTGGAAGCCAGCGGAGCGCGCTGAGAGGCGTTCAGGGGCCTCCCCGGGCCTCCAGACTGCTCGTTCGCCCGCGCATATGCGAATCATTATCGTTGATGTTATCCTACGTAACATCTTCGTAACGACTCCGTCCCCTGCGCCATGGCTTTGCCCGCGCCCGCCGCCACGCTGTGCCAGCTTGCCCGCCATGGGTGGCCGTTGGCTGTGGCCCTGCTGCTGACGCTGCTGCTGGGCTGGTCGGCCCTGCACGAAGGGCGCGATGGACCCGCCACCTACGGCTGGCAGGCACACGCTGAAGATCTTCAGCAGGCTATGCCGATGCCGGCCCCGCCGGCGGACGAGTGCCCGCGCCATGCGGTGCCAGCACCGGAGCCGCCGCTGGATGGCGAGGGCACAACGCCCTGTACCGGACTGGCTCCCCCGCGCGCCGCCCTGGTCGCGCATGTTCCGCTGTGGCGCTCCGATGCCCTGCACTGGCAGCTGCACGATCCCGCACTGCGGTTGAACCCCGGCCACGCACCGCCCGCACCGCACGCCAGCTGAGGCGCCCTGCGGCCATTGCCGTGCGCCTGGAGTCGTCCGCCGCCCAGCCGAGCATCGGCTCGGCTCTACAGAAGACGCCCTCTACATGCCGTCGCGCTGTCTGCGCTTCGGCCCTCGCCCCTTTCCGATCCCAGCCACTACCACCCAAGCCATGACCCACATCACGTCCCGCAAGCGCGCCCCGCGCGTTTCCCTGCTCGCCACCGCCACCCTGGCCGCCGGCTTCGCGCCGTTGGCCGCACAGGCGGCCGACAGCGCTGACGCAGCCTCCTCCCGCAAGGCCACCGACCTGGACAAGGTGCAGGTGCGCGGCAGCTGGTTCAATCCGTCCTCGCCGAAGTTCACCGCTGAACTGCTGGACACCCCGAAGTCGGTGTCGATCGTCTCGGAGAAGCTGATCGCCGAAACCGGTGCGACCAACCTGCAGGATGCGCTGCGCATGGTGCCGGGCATCACCTTCGGTGCCGGCGAAGGCGGCAACCCCACCGGTGATCGCCCCTTCATCCGTGGCTTCGATTCGCAGAGCAACGTCTTCGTCGATGGGCTGCGCGACGTCGGCTCGCAGACCCGCGAGATCTTCGACCTGGAGCAGGTGGAAGTAGTCAAGGGCCCGAGCTCGGCCTACGGCGGCCGTGATTCCGGCGGTGGCAGCCTGAACCTGGTCAGCAAGACGCCGAAGCTGAAGAACGAGACCAGCGCCAGCATGGGCATCGGCACCGACAGCTACGCGCGCGGCACCGTGGACGCCAACTACGTGCTGGGCGATGGCATCGCCGCGCGCCTGAACCTGATGAAGCACGAATCGGACATCGCTGGCCGTGACGCCGCCAATGTCAGCCGCTGGGGTATCGCGCCGTCGATCGCGTTCGGCCTGAACGGCCCGGCGCAGCTGATCGCCAGCCACTACCACATGCAGAGCGATGATCTGCCCGATGCGGGTGGCTTCCCGTATGGCAACCCGAACGGTGCGCCGGCCTCGAAGTGGGTCGACGGCCGCCCGATGGTGCCGGACCGCAACAACTACTACGGCCTGGTCGACCGTGACTTCCAGCGTACCCGCGCCGACATCAGCACCCTGGATGCCAGCTACGACTTCGGCGGCCACAAGCTGCGCAACATCGCGCGCCTGGGCAACACCAGCAACGACTACCTGTGGACCCAGCCGGACGACAGCCAGGGCAACCCGAACAACTACGGCACCCTGTGGCGCCGGACCAACAGCCGTGCCGTCGACGTCAAGAGCTTCGCCGACCAGCTGGGCCTGACCGGTGCCTTCCAGACCGGTGCGCTCAAGCACAGCTACAGCGCGGGCGTGGAATACAGCGACGAGAAGATGACCCGCGGCAGCTATCTGATGACCCCGGGCACCAGCAACCCGCTCACCGGCAACAGCAAGTGCCCGACCACCGGCGCGGCCACCGGCTACAACTGCACCGATTTCGCCAATCCGAACCCGCGCGATCCGTGGGCGGCCACCCATTCGGTGTACCGCAGCGACAAGGCACTGGACGTAGAGCAGCGCACCAGGACCACCTCGGCCTACGTGTTCGACACCATCGAGCTCAATGAGCAGTGGATGATCAACCTCGGCCTGCGCTACGACGACTTCCGCACCACCCTGACCACCCCGGTGGCCGGCAAGGCACCGACCCGCGTGCGCAACAGCAACGACTTCCTGAACTACCAGGCCGGCGTGGTGTTCAAGCCGGCCGCCAACGGCAGCATCTACCTGTCGTGGGGCACCTCCTCGACTCCGCCGGGCATGGACGGTGGTGATGGTTCGGACGGCCTGAGCGCCGCCGTGGCCGACCTCAAGCCGCAGGATACGAAGAACCTCGAGCTGGGCACCAAGTGGGACCTGTTCGACCAGCGCCTGAACCTCACCGCGGCGATCTTCCACACGGTGATGAACAACGCGCGCGTGACGGTCGACAACGGCACCAGCCAGAATGCCGGCAAGAAGGAAATCAACGGCTTCGAGCTGGGCTTCACCGGCCAGCTGACCGACGCCTGGAGCCTGTACGGCGGCTACACCTACCTGGACTCGGAACTGAAGGACAACGGCTTCGTCTGTGGTGCACCGGTCGGCCGCACCTGCCCGTCCAACGTCTACGTGCCCTCGCCGTACAACGGCAACGTATTCCCGAACACCGCCAAGCACAGCGCCAACCTGTGGACCACCTACCGCTTCCCCATCGGCCTGACCGTCGGTGCCGGTGCGTTCTACTCGGACAAGCAGTACGGTGACGTCGCCAACACCAAGTGGATCGCCAGCTACACCCGCTTCGACGCGATGGCCAGCTACGCGATCCAGGACAACATCAGCCTGCAGCTCAACGTGCAGAACCTGACCGACAAGACCTACTTCACCAAGGCCTATGCCTCGCACTACGCGAGCATCGCCCCGGGTCGCTCGACCACCCTGGCACTGAACGTGAAGTTCTGATGTAGCTTCGCTCCACCACGGCGGCAGGCTCTCCTGCCGCCGTTTTTGTTTCCGGCGATACTCACCCCATGGCAACCCGTACCCCCATCGACAGCGACGCCCTGGCCGAACTGCTGCAGCACGATCCGCAGGCCGCGTTCGCACGCGTGCGCGACGCTGCGCAGGCTGGGCAGGTCGATGCACAACTGCTGCTCGCGCAGATGCACATGGAAGGCAAAGGCACCGCGCAGGACGCCTCGGCGGCGCTGCTCTGGTACGAAACCGCCGCCAACAACGGCGCGCCGATGGCGATGAACATGCTCGGCCGCTGCCATGAGCTGGGCCACGGCACGGCGGTCAACCTGGCGCTGGCGGCGGTGTGGTACCGGCGCGCGGCCGACACCGGCCTGGACTGGGGCCTGTACAACCTGGCCAACCTGCTGGCCACCGGCCGCGGCATTGCGCAGGACCGCGCGCAGGCACTGGCCCTGTACACCCGTGCCGCGCACCTGGGCCACGCCAAATCGATGAACCTGCTGGCCCGCCACCTCGAAGACGGGCTGGATACCGCACCCGATCCGCAGGCGGCGCTGGCCTGGTACCAGCGCGCGGCCGAGGCCGGTGATTTCCGCGGCCAGGCCAACTACGCCTCGATCCTGCTGCAGGCCGGCCAGGTCGAGCAGGCCGTGCACTGGCTGCGGCTCGCACTGGCGCACGGCAGCCCGGCATTCATGGCGCACATCGTGCCGGAGCTGGCCGCGTCACCGCATCCACAGGTGCGCGCCCTGGTCGCACCGCCGTCCCTTTGAGGAGTCCCGCATGCTGCTGCACATCCCCGACATTCTCAGCGCCGACCAGGTCGCCGACTTCCGCCGCCGCCTCGACGCCGCCGACTGGACCGATGGCCGCGAAACCGTGGGGCATCTGGGCGCACAGGCCAAGCACAACCAGCAGCTGCCCGAGGCTTCGCCGCTGCGCCGCGAACTGGGCGAGATCATCCTCGTCGCGCTGGCCCGGCACCCGCCGTTCTTCAGTGCCGCGCTGCCGCTGAAGTACCTGCCACCACGCTTCAACCGCTACAGCGGTGGCGGCACCTATGGCTACCACGTCGATGGCGCGGTGATGAACCTGGCCAATGGCGAACAGCTGCGTTCGGACATCTCCTGCACCCTGTTCCTGTCGGCGCCGGACGAATACGAAGGCGGCGAGCTGATCATCAGCGATACCTACGGCGAGCACGAAGTGAAGCTGCCGGCCGGCGACCTGGTCGTGTATCCGTCCAGCAGCCTGCACCAGGTGCGGCCGGTCACCCGCGGCGCGCGCGTGGCCTCGTTCTTCTGGGTGCAGAGCATGATCCGCGACGATGTGCAGCGCCGCCTGCTGTGGGAAATGGATGGCGCGATCGAGCGCCTGCGGCAGACCGGCGGCGACGCCGAGGCGGTCCTGCAGCTGACCGGCGTGTACCACAACCTGCTGCGGCGCTGGAGCGAAGTCTGAGCCTTGCCGGGCCGGCCTGCGACATTTTGGCAATCATTCTCATTTGCAACAGCTAACAGCTCTCATTACAATCACGCCCCGTTGATGCCGGCCGCTGCCGGCAGCCCCAGGGAACCCCCGCTTGCTGCGCCCGCTTCGCCCTCGCCCACTCATCCATCGCAAGATGGGCACCGCCATGCGCGGCCAGCGTCCTGCGCTGGCCAGCCTGCTGGCGTGGGTGGCAATGCTGGCGTTGCTGCTGGGCACCCTGCCGCTGCTGCCACAGGCCCAGGCCGGAATGGCCGTGCAGATGCCACTGGAAGAACGTGGCGGCGAAACACCCCTGCAGGAAGAGGCGCCGGCCAAGCTGCGCCGCTGCGCCTCCGCTCCGGTGAAGGCGGCCGAGAAGGCACGCCCGCCGTTGCTGCTGGCCAGCCACTGGCTGCGCACTGAGCTCGACCTCGTACCCGCCATGCCGGCCATGCCCGGCGTGCGCCCGGACTGGCCGCTGGCCGCTCCGGACACGCCCTGGGCCGATGCGCCCGGGCGCCGTCAGCAACGCGGCCAGGCGCCGCCGCTCGCCTGATCCACGGCCCGACGTGACCGCCTGCGCGGTCGCGCCTGCACGCCGCTGCCTGCTTCATCCCTGCCGCCCCTGACCGGCCCCCGTGCCTGCCGCGCCCTTCGCGCACGGCACCGCGCCACCCTGCATCCTTCGAGGTAACTGCCATGGCCCAGCGCCATCGTGTCCGTTCGTCCCTGTCCCGTACCCTGCTGACCAGCGCCGTGCTGGCGGCTTTCGCCAGCCCCGCCTTCGCCCACGGTGACGCCGCAGGCGCGCCGCAGACGCTGGACAAGGTGGTGGTCACCGCCGCCGGCTTCGAGCAGAAGGTGATCGATGCCCCGGCCAGCATCAGCGTGGTCAGCCGCGAGGAACTGAGCAAGCGCCCGTACACCAGCCTGGTCGATGCGCTGCGCGACGTCGAAGGCATCGACGTCGGCCTGGAAGCGACCGACAAGAACGGCCGCGCCACCGTGTCGCTGCGCGGCCTGCCGTCCGAGTACACCCTGGTGCTGATCGACGGCCGCCGCCAGAGCAATGTCGGCCAGATCTATCCGAACAACTTCGGTGGCGGCCAGTTCGCCTACCTGCCCCCGCTGGACGCGATCGAACGCATCGAAGTCGTGCGCGGGCCGATGTCCACGCTGTACGGTTCGGACGCGATGGGCGGTGTCATCAACATCATCACCCGCCGCAACCAGGACAGCTGGCACGGTTCGGTCAGCCAGGGCTTCACCGTGCAGCAGGACGACCAGTTCGGCGATGCACGCACCACCGACCTCTACCTCAGCGGCCCTTTGCTGAAGGAGCGCCTCAGCCTGGCAGTACGCGGCAGCTACTACGACGCGAAGGCTTCCAACCCGGAATGGGATGCGTTGTCCCTGCCCGACGGCACCCTGTGGGAGCGCAGCATCGGCTTCGGCGGTGGTGGCAAGTCGGTGGCCAACACCAACTGGAACAGCGGCGTGCGGTTGGACGTCCGCATCAACGACGATCACGAACTGTGGCTGGACTACGACGTGTCGCGGCAGAAGTTCGACAACAGCGAAGGCCAGACCGGCACCCTCGACAGCCTGGCCAGCCTGTGGCGCGTCGGCAATGCCGTCATTCCCAACCCGAACGGCAGCGGTACCGTCACCCGTCGCGTGGTGCAGCCGCGCGTGGGCTACACCGCCTACCAGCGCTACGAACGCGACCAGTTGTCGCTGACCCATCAGGGCCGCTACAGCTTCGGTACCTGGCAGACCTCGCTGACCCACAGCAAGAGCAGCAACCTGGGCCGTTCGCTGCCGCTGACCCTGGAAGAGCGCGCCAACCTGCAGACGCTTTGGAATGACGTCTGCCGCCGCACCGGTGCTGCCAACAACTGTGCGGCCGGCCGCGGCAACGCCCTGGCTGCCCTCAACCCGAGCGAGATGGCGCGCCTGCAGGCGTTCCTGCCGCGCCCGCTGCGCACCATGGAACTGGAAGGCTACGTGCTCGACACGATGCTCGACCTGGACTTCGGCGCGCACACGCTGACCGTGGGCGGCCAGTACAACGACACTGACATGGTCGACGGTGTGTTCGGCATGGATGGCGCCGGCTACCGCAGCAACGTCAAGCAGACGCACCGCATGTGGGCGCTGTTCGCCGAGGACAACTGGGCGCTGACCGACACCCTCACCGCCACCTTCGGCCTGCGCTACGACGACCACAACGTATTCGGCAGCCATGTCAGTCCGCGTGGCTACCTGGTGTGGAATGCCAGCGATGCGTGGACCTTCAAGGGCGGCGTCAGCACCGGCTACAAGACCCCGCGTCCGGACCAGCTGTTCCCGGGCATCACCGGCTTCGGTGGCCAGGGCGTGCTGCCACTGGTCGGTTCGCCGAACCTCAAGCCGGAAACCAGCACCAACTACGAGCTGGCCGCTTACTACGAAGGCCAGCGCTGGGGCTTCAACGTCACCGGCTTCTTCAACACGTTCGAAGACAAGATCGCCAGCGGCGGCACCTTTGCGAACTGCGAAGTGGCCCGCGCCGGCAGCGGCTACTGCGTGGACATCGGCCCGGGCTGGGCGGCACTGGGCTACAGCACGTTCACCCAGAGCGTGAACATCGACAAGGCCGAGACCCGCGGTGCCGAACTGGCCGCGCATGTCGACCTGCTCGACACCCTGCAGCTGCGCGGCAACTACACCTGGACCAGGAGCGAGCAGACCAGCGGCGCGCAGAAGGGCCTGCCGATCAGCGGCACGATGCCGGCCAGGCACATGGCCAATGCCAGCCTCAACTGGCAGGTCAACGAAGCGATCAGCCTGTCGCTGATCGGCGAAGGCCGCTACGACCGCTACCGCGACACGCTGCTGGACGCCAACGGCGCCAGCCACACCCGCTACTACGAGGACTACACCATCTTCCATCTCGGTGGCAGCTGGAAGGCCACGCCATGGCTGACGGTGAACGCGCGGGTCAACAACCTGTTCGACAAGGACTTCGTTTCGCAGTCGTGCCTGCTGATCAGCCAGAGCGAGTTCAACTGCGTGGACGACTACGCGACCAAGGACCAGCGCCGCAGCTACTGGATCTCGTTGAACGCGAAGTTCTGATCGCCGCGCCCGGCCCCGGTGGGTGCCGACCTTGGTCGGCACCGCTTCATCCACGCGTGGCGTGGATCTACCGATCGGTAGTGCCGGCCGCTGGCCGGCAATCGCCCTCCAGCGATACAGAACGACACGCAATTGCGAGCTATTCTCATCAATGATGTAATGGGCAGTCCCCGTCCGCCTCGAACCGTGCCGTGAGCCGTCCTGCCTCTTCCACCGTGGCGCAGCAACAGAACCGTGGCTTCTGGCTGCGGACGCTGCACCAGTGGCACTGGATCAGCTCGGCGGTGTGCCTGATCGGCATGCTGCTGTTCGCGGTGACCGGCCTGACCCTCAACCACGCCGCGAAGATCGAAGCCAAACCCCAGGTGCAGAACCAGCATCTGGAACTGCCGGACGATCTGCTCGGCCAGCTCGGCACGCGCGAAAACGGCAATGCACCGATTCCGCGCCCGGCCCGGCACTGGCTGGACACGCAGCTGGGCATCGCCATCGGCGGGCGCCCGGCAGAGTGGTCGGCCGAGGAGATCTACCTGTCGCTGCCGCGCCCCGGCGGCGACGCCTGGCTGAGCATCGATCGCGGGACCGGCGCGGTGGAGTACGAATCAACCTCGCGCGGCGCGGTGTCCTACCTCAACGACCTGCACAAGGGCCGCAACGCGGGCCCGGCGTGGGGCTGGTTCCTGGACCTGTTCGCCGTGGCCTGCCTGATGTTCTGCATCACCGGCCTGTTCCTGCTGCACCTGCATGCACGCCAGCGGCGCATGACCTGGCCGCTGGTCGGCCTCGGCCTGATGATTCCGCTGCTGATCGCCCTGCTGCTGATCCACTGACTTTCCTTCGTTTCCGGAGCCGCCCCATGCGCGTCACCCTGACCATCGCCCTCAGCGGTCTGCTGGCCACCTCACCGGCGTACGCCACCACCCTCGACATCAACGTCGAAGTGCCCAAGCTCAACGTGGCCGAGTACCACCGCCCGTACGTGGCGGTGTGGCTGGAAGGCGCCGACCAGAAGGTCGCGGCCAACCTGTCGGTCTGGTACCAGCAGACCAGCAACAGCGAAGGCCACGGCACCAAGTGGCTGCCCGACCTGCGCCAGTGGTGGCGCAAGAGCGGCCGCACCCTGCAGGTGCCGGTGGACGGCGTGACCGGCCCGACCCGCCCGGCCGGCAAGCACGCGCTGTCGTTCAACGACAGGCAGCCGGCACTGAAGCAACTGGCCCCGGGCAACTACACCCTGGTGGTGGAAGCGGTGCGCGAAGTCGGTGGCCGCGAACTGCTGAAGATCCCCTTCACCTGGCCGGCCACCGCCGCGCAGAACGGCAAGGCGCAAGGCGCCACCGAACTGGGCCAGGTCACCCTCGCCGTCAAACCATAACTGCCTGAGCCGGGGTCGGATCCCTTCCGCAGGAAGGGCTCTGACCCCATCGCCCTATCCCTCGGGGTCAGAGCCCTTTCCGCTGGAAAGGGATCCGACCCCTTCCAACTGGAGTCTTCCGCATGAAGCGCACGCTCGTCCTCGCCGCCGCCCTGGCCGCTGCCCTTCCCTTCTCCGCCCTGGCCCACAAGGCCTGGCTGCTGCCCTCGCAGACCGTGATCGCCGGCAACGCGCCGTGGATCACCGTCGACGGTGCGGTCTCCAACGATCTGTTCTACTTCAACCACGTGCCGCTGCGCCTGGAATCGCTGGTGATCACCGCGCCGGACGGCAGCACCGTGCAGCCGCAGAACGCGTCGACCGGCAAGTACCGCAGCGTGTTCGACATCGAACTGAAGCAGCCGGGCACTTACCGCATCGCGTCGGTCAATGACGGCCTGTTCGCCACGTACGAGCAGAACGGCGAGCGCAAGCGCTGGCGCGGCAGCGTGGCTACCTTCGGTGAACTGCCGAAGGACGCGAAGAAGCTGGAAGTGAGCCAGTCGATCGGCCGCGTGGAGACCTTTGTCACCAACGGTGCGCCGAACGACACCGCGCTGAAGCCGACCAACCGTGGCATCGAGCTGGTCGCCGTCGGCCACCCGAATGACCTGTTCGCCGGCGAGGAAGCCACCTTCCGCGTGCTGGTCGATGGCAAGCCGACCGCCGGCCTGCAGTTCGAGATCGTGCGTGGCGCCACCCGCTACCGCAACGCGCAGGACGAGCTGAAGCTGACCAGCGATGCCAAGGGCGAGATCAAGGTGACCTGGCCGGAAGCCGGCATGTACTGGCTGGAGACCGGCACCGAGGACAACAAGACGTCGGTGAAGCAGGCCGCCAAGCGCCGCCTGAGCTACGTCGCCACGCTGGAAGTGCTGCCGCAGTAATGTGGACCGCGATGCCGGGCATTCCCCGGCATCGCCACCGCAACGCATCACCATGACCGATTCCCATCTCGACATCGCCCGCCTCGGTGGCACCACCATGGGCACCACCTGGAGCGTGTCGCTGGTCGCGTCGCGCCAGCGCGACCTGCACCCGCTGCACGCCGGCATCCAGGCGCGGTTGGACGACGTGGTCGCGCAGATGAGCACCTGGGAGCCCGGCTCGGATCTGAGCCGCTACAACCGCGCCGACGCTGGCCAATGGTGCGTGCTGCCGGCGGAGACCCGCCACGTTGTGACCTGCGCACAGGCCATCGCTGCCGCCAGTGACGGCGCCTTCGATCCCACCATCGGTCCGCTGGTTGCACTGTGGGGCTTCGGTGCACATGCCGGTGAACGCCGCCAGCCCGACGCCGCTACCCTGCAGGCCACCCGTGAGCGTTGCGGTTGGCAGCGCCTGCAGTGGCAGGATGATGCGCTGCTGCAACCGGGCCGGCTGGAACTGGATCTCTCTGCGATCGCCAAGGGCTTCGGCGTCGATCACGTAGCCGCCTGGCTGCGTAGGCAAGGGATTGGGGCGGCGCTGATCGAAGTCGGCGGCGAACTGGCCGGCTACGGCCGCAAACCGGACGGCCAACCGTGGCGCGTGCTGGTGGAATCCGCACCGGAAGAGGATGTGCACACCGAAACCCCGCCACGGGTGCTGGCGCTGGACGGCAAGGCGGTGGCCACTTCGGGCGATCGCTGGCACCAGTACCAGGCCGATGGCGAGGCCTACAGCCACAGCCTCGACCCGCGTACGGGCAGGCCGGTGCAGCAGGTCGCCGCAGCGGTCACCGTCGTGGCCGACGACGCCATGCACGCCGATGCCTGGGCTACCGCACTGACCGTGCTGGGTCGCGAACAGGGCATGGCGCTGGCCGAGCGCGAAGGACTGGCCGCGCGCTACCTGCAACGCACCGCAGACGGCCCGCAGGAATTTCTCAGCAGCGCCTTCCAGCGCCTGCTCGACGGGCAGGACGCATGAGCACTCGGCCATCGCGTGCGTGGCTCGGCAACACACTTGTACTGATCGTACTGGCGCTGATCGCCTGGGCGCTGCTGCGCCTGCACCTCGGCGACGCCTGGTGGCAGGGCGCACCGCCGGCACGGCAATCGCAGATCGCCATCATCGCCACCGCGCTGTACGCGCTGGCCTGCGCAGCCCTGTGGTGGCGCACTCGTCCGCGCGATGATGCGGCGTCCGCCGATACCGCACCGCTCCTGCTGGTCTGGTCCAGCCAGACCGGCTTTGCCCGCGAACTGGCCGAACGCAGTGCCGAGGCCCTGCGTGGTGCCGGCGTGCCGGTGCGTGTGCGCGGGCTGCATGATGTCGACGCCGCATTGCTGGCCGACAGCCAGCGCGCGCTGTTCATTGCCAGCACCACCGGCGAAGGCGATCCGCCCGACCACGCCCTGCCGTTCCTGCGCGGGGTGATGGCCGCGCCGCCTCCGTTGCAGCATCTGCAGTACGGCGTGCTCGCGCTGGGCGACCGCAGCTATGGCCACTTCTGCGGATTCGGCCACCAGCTGGACCAGTGGCTGCGCCAGCACGGCGCGCACCCGCTGTTCGATGCGATCGAGGTCGACAATGCCGATCCGGCGGCGCTGCGACATTGGCAGCAGCTGCTGGGACAACTTGGCGGAGGCGCCACCGAACTGCCCGACTGGAGCCCGGCCGAGTATCAGCCGTGGACGTTGCTGCAACGCCAGCATCTGAATCCGGGCAGCCCCGGCGGCCCGGTGTACCGGGTGCGCCTGCAGCCACCGCCTGGCGTCGATGTGCAGTGGCAGGCCGGCGACATCGCCGAGATCGGCCCGCAGCACCCACGCCACAGCGCGCGCGCCTGGCTCGATGCACAGGGCTTCAATGCAGACACCATGCTGGATGACGGGCAGGCGTTGCTGGCCCGTATCGAGCGCTCACATCTGCCATCGCTGGTTCCCCCGGGTGATCTGCCCGCACTGCTGGCAACCCTGCAACCGCTGCCGCATCGCGAGTACTCGATCGCCTCGGTGATGGCCGACGGCGCGGTGGAGCTGCTGGTGCGCCGCCAACTGCGCGCCGACGGTACACCCGGCATCGGCAGCGGCTGGCTGTGCGACCACGCGCCCATCGGCGAACCGGTGCAACTGCGGCTGCGCCGCAACGACAATTTCCATGGCGTGCCCACCGATGTACCGCTGCTGCTGATCGGCAACGGCACCGGCATCGCCGGCCTGCGCGCGCACCTGCACGAACGTGCCCAGCGCGGCGCTCGCCGCACCTGGCTGCTGTTCGGCGAGCGCACCGCCGCGCACGACTTCCATTTCGGCGAAGAACTGCAGGCGATGCTGGCCAGCGGCACGCTGGCACGGCTGGATGCAGTGTTCAGCCGCGACGGCGGCGCGCATCGCTATGTGCAGGACCGGCTGCAGGCCGAAGCGGCGACGCTGCGGCAGTGGGTCGATGAAGGCGCGACGATCCTGGTCTGCGGCAGCCTGCAGGGCATGGCCCCGGGCGTGGATGCAGTGATCGAGCGGGTGCTGGGTACCGCAGGCAGGGAAGCGCTGCTGCTGGCCGGTCGTTACCGGCGCGATGTGTATTGAACGAACCATCGGGGTCGGTTCCCTTTCCGCAGGAAAGGGCTCTGACCCCAACCACAGCCGCACCATGACGGCGTGTCCAGGCATGGTGGCAACCGCACGGCAGTAGATCCACGCCATGCGTGGATGGCGCCCACCGGCGCCCAGAAATCATGCCCCCGCCGCGCTCACCCGTATCGCCAACAACTCGCCACCACCGCTGAGCGCATGCCGTTGCCTCTCGCCCCCCGCCAACCACGCGGTGTCTCCCGCCTGCAGCGCCGGCAGGCCACTATCGGCACCGAACTGCGCCTGTCCGGCCAGCAGATGCAGCGCCCACGCAACGCCCGGTTCGCAGAAGAAGAACATCGACCCCACCAGCGGCCGGTGCAGCAGTTCGGCCTGCAGCAGCTCGCGCTTCCACATCAGGTTGAAGTCGTGGGTGGTGCCATCGACCAGTTCACCGTGCAGCGTTTCCTCACCGGCAAAGCGCGCCCGCCCGTGTGGCGGCAGCACCTGGGCCACGCGGCCATCCTCGAAACGCAGGCGCACGCCATTGCCCTGCAGCAGCACCAGTTCGCGCTCCACGCCGGGGAAGGTGGAGAACGCAGCGTCCTGCTCGATCTCGGCCACCGACAGGCGCAGCGCCCAGTCATCACCCTGCGCGGGCAGGCGCAGGATCTCGCGGGTCCAGCCAAGTCCATTCCGCCAGCGTTCGCGACGATAGTCCAGGCTGGAAATGACCTGGCTCGGAGTGTGCAACAGGGAGTCGACGTTCATCGGCGCATTGCATCACGCCACGCGCCATCATGCATCACCGCGTAGCGAGCGTGCCCTGGCCACCGCATCCGCCGGCCAGCAGCTGCGAGTGCTTCAGCCAATCCTGGTCAGGGTAGTAAGCAAACACCATCGTGCCGCCACGCAACGCATCGATCAGCGGCTTGGCCACCGAAAGGCGCACCGCCGGGCAACCCAGGCTGCGACCCAAGCGCCCCTGCAGCTGCGCGGTGGCCGGGTTCACGTACGGCGCACCGTGGATGACGATCGCGCGTTCGCGCGCACGGTCGTTGAAGCCCGGCTCCAGCCCGGCCAGGCGCAGCGAATATCCATTACCGCCCATGTAGGTCTCCTGCGCGGTGAACGCGCCGAGGCTGGACATGAAACTCCCATCGCGGTTGGAGAAGTGCTGGGTGCGGTTCTCGCCGCTGTTGCGGCCATGCGCCACCCATTCCTCGAACAGCAGGCGCTGGTGGGCCAGGTCGAACACCCACAGGCGCGGCTCGGTGGACGGCCGCGAATAATCGATCACGCTGAGACGATCACCGTTGATGCCCAGCTCCGGCCGCTGCAACGCACAGCGCATGGCGTGCGCCGCCAGCTGCAACACGTGGCGGTCGGCCTTGGGCGCACTGCGCGACAGCAAGGCAGCCAGATCATCAGCGCTGGTGGCAAGGGCGGGCGTCTGTGCCAGCGCCGGGGCGCTGGCCGAGGTCGCCAGCAGGCCGAACGCGGCCAGCCGGCACAGGCGGGATGCAGTCATGGGCACAACGAGGGGACTCAGTTGCCCTTGAGGGTGGACCCTGGCGGCTCGGATTCCAAGACCGGCTGCATTCCGGATTCAGCCGGGCTTGGGCGGACCGCCGGCAACGAGGTCACCAGCAGGGTCGTGCCCGGCACCAGCACCTGGTACAGCTGGCGGGCAAAATCGGCCGGCAGCGCCATCGGCAACGAGGGCGTGGCCAGCAGGTCCGGGGTGGCCTGGGCACGATCCTGGCCCAGCAGCGGATAGGCCGTCCACTGGTGCAGGCGCTGGTTCACGTCCAGCGGGCTGGGCGTATCGCTGTAGCCCTGCCCCATCACGAACAGCGTGGTGCCCTGGAATGCGGGCAGGGCGTCGGCCTTCAGCGGCGACTCGCCGATCATCACGCCATCGCGCAGCACGTACAGGCGCTGGTCATGCAGGCTGACCAGGATGCCGACCTGCCCGGCCGGGGCTGCGCTGTCGTCCCACCAGGCCTGCGCCGGGGCCCCGCCCTCGGTTTCCGGCAAAGCCTGGCCGCGCGCGTTGACCGGTGCCAGCACCGAAGGATAGGCCAGGGTCATCGGCGAACTCTTGGCGTCGGCCACCACCACCGTATCGCCGCGCTGGGTTTCGCTGAACAGCTTCTGCGCGAACGCCTGCGGCAGGCGCACGCAGCCATGCGAGGCCGGATGCCCGGGCAGGCTGCCGCCATGCAGGGCGATGCCATCCCAGGTCAGCCGCTGCATGTAGGGCATCGGCGCGCTGTTGTAGAGGTTGGACCTGTGGTCCTTGTCCTTCTGCAGGATGGTGAACACGCCGGTCGGCGTCTCGTGCCCGGCCTTGCCCGAGCTGATCGTGGTCAGGCCGATGGCGATGCCGTTGCGGTAAACGTAGGCACGCTGCTCATCGAGGCTGACCACCAGCACGATCGGGCCGGTCGGCGAGATTTCCGGATGCCACAGGTACTCGCCCGGTTTCAGGTCGGTCGGCCCGCGCACGTCGGCGGTGCTGGCTTCGGCCGCAGGCTTGGCTGTCGGCGTCGGCGCAGCGGCATGGGCCAGCAGTGGCAGGGTCAGTGCCAGGGCGAGCATCAGGGTCGTGGGGCGGTGCACAAGCATCCAGCGGGGTCCTTTCCATGCGGAGCGGCCACCGTACACCATCGGCCCGTGGTGGCCACGGCAAAACCAGGCGCCGGAAATGAAATTGCCCGGCGACACAGCCATGTGTCGTACCGGGCAATCGTTACGTCCTTGTCGGCCTGCTGCCGCCCCCTCGCATCCTGCGCTGTGGGGGTAGCGTTGCATCCTGCACGCGGCCGCGTCTGTCCTGTTTGTATCTCAGCCCCTTCCACAGGTCTGTGATGCCACCATCCTGGTGATTGGTGCCGCGTCCTGCGGCGGTCGGTGGTCACGGCCTTCCTGTCCGTGACCGGTGAACCAGCCTCCTGCCGGTTCCGACGATTCCTGCTGTCAGCGCCTGGGTACGGTCCGCACCGGTACCGATCCGGGTACCGGATCCGCCGGCAACAACCTGTTGCCTACGGTGATCCGCTGTCGATTCCGTTCGACGATCGCTTTCCCTATTCCCTTCACCTGCGTCAGGTCCTCGACGCGATGAAACGGGCCGTGTCTGCGCCGGTGCTCGACGATCGCCTCGGCCTTGGCGGCTCCGACCATCGTCAATCCCTGCTGCAGCGCCTGGGCATCGGCGCGGTTGATGTCGATCGGTTCGGCGGCATGCGCCCCAGCGATCCCCACTACCAGCACCAGCGCCCTCAACACGACAAACCAAGGCACGACGTGTATCTCCCTGTGATTCTGGCCGCCCCGACCGGCAATCCCGTCGGCAGGAACAGTGTCCGTCACCACATGTGCACAGCCTATCGGTTTCCCGGATTTCCGTAAGCCAGCCAAATACCCGACGTGATGTAGGAAAAACCCTACCCGCGGCACAGGCGTAGAATGGCCGGATCAGCCCATGCAACCGGAGTTTCAGATGGACAGCGCCAAGCTCGGCCAATTCGTCAATGACAAGTGGGACAGCGAAATCGTCCCGCAGTTGGTCGACTACATCCGCATTCCCAACAAGTCGCCGATGTTCGACGCCAATTGGGTGCAGAACGGCTACATGGAACAGGCGGTCACCCTGATGGAGAACTGGGCCAAGGCCCAGCAGCTGCCCGGCCTGAAGGTTGAGGTGGTGCGCCTGGAAGGCCGTACCCCGCTGATCTTCCTGGAAATTCCGGCTACCGGCGCCGAAACCGGCGACGACACCATCCTGCTCTATGGCCACCTGGACAAGCAGCCGGAAATGACCGGCTGGGACGACGACCTCGGCCCGTGGACCCCGGTCCTGCGCGGCGACAAGCTGTATGGCCGCGGCGGTGCGGACGACGGCTACGCGATCTTCGGCTCGCTGGCTGCGGTACTGGCACTGCAGGCCCAGGGCCTGCCGCACGCCCGCTGCGTGGTGCTGATCGAAGCGTGTGAAGAGTCCGGCAGCTACGACCTGCCGGCCTACGTCGACCACCTGGCCGACCGCATCGGCAAGCCGTCGCTGGTGGTCTGCCTGGATTCGGGCTGCGCCAACTACGACCAGCTGTGGTGCACCACCTCGCTGCGCGGCCTGACCGGCGGCAATTTCACCGTGAAGGTGCTCAACGAAGGCGTGCATTCCGGCGATGCCTCCGGCGTGATCCCGTCCAGCTTCCGCCTGCTGCGCCAGATCCTTTCGCGCATCGAGGACCAGGATACCGGCCGCATCCTGATCGACGGCATGAACGTGGAGATCCCGGCCGAGCGCCTGGAACAGGCCAAGCGTGCCGCCGAAGTGGTGGATACCGAGATCTTCGAGAAGTTCCCGATGGTCGACGGCCTGCGCCCCATGAACGAGGACCTGACCGAGCTGGTGCTCAACCGCACCTGGCGCCCGGCGCTGTCGGTCACCGGCGTCGGTGGCATGCCGCCGCTGGAATCGGCCGGCAACGTGCTGCGTCCGCAGACCTCGGTGAAGCTGTCGCTGCGCCTGCCGCCGACCGCCGATGGCAAGACCTGCGGCGAGCTGCTGAAGGAAGCACTGCTGCGCGACCCGCCGAACGGCGCGCAGGTCACCCTGGACCTGGAAAAGGCCTCCACCGGCTGGAATGCCCCGGCGATGGCGCCGTGGCTGACCCAGGCCATCGACGACGCCAGCCAGGCCTTCTTCGGCAAGCCGGCGATGTACATGGGCGAAGGCGGCTCGATCCCGTTCATGGGCATGCTGGGCGAGAAGTTCCCGGGCGCGCAGTTCATGATCACCGGCGTGCTCGGCCCGCACTCCAATGCGCATGGCCCGAACGAGTTCCTGCACATCCCGATGGGCAAGAAGGTCACCGCCTGCGTGTCCAAGGTGATCAGCGAGCACTACGCCGCCAGCCTGCGCGGCGAGACCAGCGGCTCGCCGGTGGCTGCCGACAGCGGCACCCGCCACGGCGACCACGGCTGCTGCTGATCCGGCACTCGTGACGGACGCAGCCTGGCCTTGCTAGGCTGCGTCCACACTCAAGCGGAATCCGCGCGCATGAATGGTCTGTTCGGCAGCAGCAGCTGGCTGTACATCCTGCTGGTCGGCTTCTTCGTCGGCCTGCTCGGGCGTTTCTTCATGCCCGGCAACAACCGCATGGGCTGCCTGCTGACCATCGTGCTGGGCATCCTTGGTGCCCTGCTGGCCGGTTGGTTCGGCCAGTACATGGGCTGGTACGCCCCCGGCGAACCGGCCGGTTTCCTCGGCGCGGTGGTGGGCGCGGTGGCCGTGCTGGCCGTCCTGCGCCTGTTCAGCGGTCGCCGCTGACGCCGCTCCCCCTTCCCTTCCTGTTGCCGACGTTGGCGCGCCCGGCGCGCCCGGATATGCCCGCATGACCGAACCCGCCTCCGATCCCCAGCGCAGCGCGCAGCGCCTGCAGTGGGCCCGTACCCAGCTCGATGATGCCAACGCGGTGGTCGAACGCGCTTCGGTTGACGCCGGCATGCGCAGCTACTGGCGCACCACCAGCACGCGCGGCAGCCACATCGTGATGGACGCCCCGCCGGGGCTGGAAGATCCGCGGCCGTGGCTGCGCATGCGCGGCCTGCTGCACGACAACGGTCTGCGCGTGCCCATGCTGCTCGCGCAGGACCTGGATGCCGGCTTCCTGCTGCTGGAAGATCTCGGCGGCCCGACCCTGGCCAGGATCCTCGACGAGCGCAACGCTGACGAATGGTTCGGTCGTTCGATCGAGCAGCTGCTGCGCCTGCAGGCGATCCCGGTGCCGGCCGACTTCGGCCAGTTCGGCGAAGCACTGCTGCAGCGCGATGCCGGCCTGTTCGACGAATGGTTCCTGCAGCGCCACCTGAACCTTGAACTGGACTGCGGCGAGATCGAAGGCCTGCAGCTGGTGCATCGCCGCCTGATGGACAACGCGCTGGGCCAGGCCCAGCTGATGACCCATCGCGACTACATGCCGCGCAACCTGATGCCGGTCGACGATGGCCCCGCGGTCCTGGATTTCCAGGACCTGGTGCGCGGCCCGATCGCCTACGATGCGGTGAGCCTGTTCAAGGACGCCTTCCTGAGCTGGCCACTGCAACGCGTGGACGAATGGCTGGCGCAGTATCACGAGCGCGCCCGCGACACCGGCCTGCCGGTGCCCGACCGCGCCACCTTCCTGCGCGATGCCGACTGGATGGGCATCCAGCGCCACGTGAAGATCCTGGGCCTGTTCTGCCGGCTGCGTTACCGCGACAACAAGGGCCATTACCTCGACGACGCACCGCGCTTCGTCACCTATCTGGATGAAGTGCTGCCGCGCTACCGCGAGCTGGCACCGCTGCAGCAGCTGCTGGACGACCGCATCAAGCCGGCGCTGGCCGAGCTGGGCGCGCCGATGCGCGTGGCCCGATGAAGGCGCTGGTCTTTGCCGCCGGCCTCGGCGAGCGCATGCGCCCTTTGACCCTGCACACGCCCAAGCCGCTGCTGGAAGTGGCTGGCAAGCCGTTGATCGTCTGGCACCTGGAACGCCTGGCCGCACTCGGCGTGCGCGAGGTGGTGGTCAACACCGCATGGCTGGCCGAACAGTTCCCGGCGACGCTGGGCGATGGCAGCCGATGGGGCCTGCGCCTGCATTTCCTGTACGAAGGGCAGACCCCGCTGGAAACCGGCGGCGGCATCCTCAACGCCCTGCCGGTGCTGGGCGATGCCCCGTTCCTGGTAGTGAACGGCGACATCTGGACCGATTTCGATTTCGCCACGCTGCCGCGCGAGCCGCAGGGCCAGGCGCACCTGGTGCTGGTCGACAATCCGGTTCAGCACCCGAATGGTGACTACCGCCTGGATGCACAGGGGTTCCTGCACCACGATCGCGAAGGACCGTGCCTGACCTATGCCGGCATCGGCCTGTACCGTCCTTCGATCGTGGCCGACTGGCGCGCGGTGATCGGCGATGCGCCGGGCAGCGAGCGGCTGCCACCGAAGTTCTCGGTGGTGCCGCTGCAGAAGCACTTCATGGCGCAGGGGTTGATGACCGGGCAGCACCATCGCGGGCGCTGGACCGACGTCGGCACCGTGGATCGCCTGCGCGCGCTGGATGCGGAGTTGGCGGCGAACGGCTGAGCCCCTCGTGGCTGGACGTTTTGAGAGCAGTAGCCTTGCTTGGCCGGGCGGGGTGGATTCGCGGGGGACGCCGTGAACCCGTCCCTGGGGGCTTGGCCGCGGCATCCATGCCGCGGACACCCCCGCGAACCCACCCCGCCCGGCCTCAGACAGTTTCCGTGCGCGTCGAGCCACGGAAGAAAGAAAGAAGAGCAAAAGCGGGTTGCTTCGCTGCGCTTGCTCCGGTGACGACCAACGGTCGTCACCCACCACAAGCAAGACACGTGTCGACCAAGGTCGACATCCACCAACAGCAGTGCAGAACGCCGTCCAGACAGATCGCGGGAATCTGTCGAAGGCGGGGTGGCTCAGGTTGCGGGGGCGTGAGCGCCATGGATGGCGCGATCGAGGCTACAGGGACGTACTTGCGCCGTCCCCCGCAACCTGACCCACCCCGCCTCCCCTCAGGAAGCCAGCTTTTGACGTTGCTGTTGAAGTTGCCGGCCAGCGGCCGGCACTACCGCGGGTGCAGGGCGCAGCCCTGCCGAACAACATCCCTCAGTAACGAGGCCGGCCTTCTTCCAGCACCTGGCGCAGGAACGGCACGGTGATCCGCCGCTTCGCCGCCAGCGATTCGCGGTCCAGCCAGTCCAGCAGGGTGATCAATCCACCCAGCTCACGGCCGGTGTGCGACAGCAGCCACTCGATGGCCGCTTCGTCGATGGCCAGGCCGCGTCGCAGTGCACGCTCGCGCAGCACGGCCGCCCGCCCTTCCTCATCCAGCGGCTGCAGCAGCACGCGTACGCACTGGCCCAGCCGCGAGCGCAGGTCCGGCAGCACCAGGCCCAGTTCGCCCGGCGCCTTCTGTGCCGTGTACAGCACGGTCACGCCCGCAGCGCGCGCACGGTTGTGGAAATGGAACAGCGCGATCTCATCCTCGCGGTTGCCGGCAACCTCGTCCAGGCCGTCCAGCGCCACCAGTTCGCGCGCTTCCAGCCCATCAAGCGCCGCACGGACACGGCCGGCGGCGCTGGCCAGCGGCACGTACGTCGGCAACCGTCCGGCCTGCTCGGCGCTGGAGCACATCGCCAGCGCCTGGTGGGTCTTGCCGGTTCCCGCCGCACCTTCCAGGTAGACCCAGTCGTGGCTGGCGCCAACCGCGATCGCGCGCAGCTGCGCCAGCGCGCCATCCGGCGCGCCGATGAAGGTCTCCAGGCGCTGGTCCCGCGGGTAATGCAGGGCCAGCGGCAGTTGCGGCACACCCATCACTTCAGGTCGGGGCCCTTGTCGTCCGGAACGATGATATGGGGCGCGTCGACCACGCCATCAAGCACGATCGCCGGCTTCTCGCCCACGTACAGTTCGCTCTGCCGATAGCGCTGGTGGGCATAGCGCAGCAGCACGTTGGTCACCGCCGCTACCGGCAGCGCCAGCAGCATGCCGAGGAAGCCGAACAGCTGGCCGCCGGCCATCACCGCGAAGATCACCGCCACCGGGTGCAGGCCGATCTTGTCGCCGACGATGCGCGGGGTCAGCACGTAGCTTTCCAGCAGCTGGCCCACGGTGAACACCACGCCGACCAGGATCAGCAGCTTCAGGTCGAAGCCCTGCGCCTGCACCAGCGCGGCGATCACCGCCATCAGCACGCCGGTGGTCGCGCCCAGGTACGGGATGAAGCTGATCAGGCCGGCAATCAGGCCGATCAGCAGGCCCAGCTTGAGGCCGACCAGCGACAGGCCACCGGCGTAGATCACGCCCAGCGCCAGCATCACCAGGAACTGGCCACGGATGAACGCACCCAGCACCTCGTTGGATTCACGCGCCAGCGCGCTGATGGTGCCGATCTGGTTGCGCGGAATCACCGAGGCCACCCGCTCGACCAGCTTGTCCCAGTCGCGCAGGAAGTAGAACGCCAGGATCGGCAGCAGCAGGATGTTGACCACCCAGGTCACCATCGCAAAGCCCGAACGCGAGACGTAGCCCATGAACGTGGTGGCGAAGCCGCCGGCCTGCTGCCAATGGCTGCGCACCCATTCGATCAGGCGGTCCGGATCCAGCCACTGCATCACTTCCAGGCCGGTCTTGTGCTCGAACCAGGGGATGCCGGTCTGCATCAGCCACGCCTGCGCCTGCGGCGCGGCCGCGATCAGGGTGGTGATCTGGCGCTCGATCATCGGCACCAGCACCAGCAGCAGTGCCACGATCACCAGCACCATCGCTGCGAACACCAGCACCACGCCGGTCATGCGCGAGCGGCCGGTGGCCTCGATGCGGTCCACCAGGGGGTCACCCAGCCAGGCCAGCGCCAGTGCCAGCACGAACGGGGTCAGGATCGGCGCCAGCAGCCACACCACCCAGCCGATCAGGCCGGCGAACAGGATGTACTTCAGCCGGCGCAGGAACTGCGCGATTTCAGCTTCCGGGCTCAGGATCATCGCAGGCGGTACTCGTTGCTGACCGGCGCGGCCACCGGGGCACCGGTGGTGTCATCGATCGGGGTCGGCAGGGCCGGCAGCGGCGCGCTTGGCACCAGCACGCCGTTGTCGCCAAGCATGCGGTTGAAGCCGGCCAGGCCGGTGGTCATCTCCACGCTCAGCTCCAGTTGGCCGGCCGAGGCGTGCAGCGGGGTGACGCTGCGCACCACCGGCACCTCGCGCAGGCCAGCGGCCAGCCGCAGGTAGTCATCGGCGCTGTTGATGCCGGTCACCACCAGGCGGTAGGTGCCGGCCTGGCCGACGGCAACGCCGGCCTTGGCATAGCGCTTGACCAGCGCATCGGCGGCACCGTCGGCACCGGCGGCCATCGCGCGCATGGCGTTGGCGTCCTTGCTGGTCCACTTGTTCAGTTCGCGGCCGTTGTCGACGAACACCCAGTCCGCCTGCCAGCCACCGTTGGCGCGGTAAAGCTTGCCGATCAGCTGCATCGGCGGTGAGTAGCGCGAGGAGGCACGGGCCACGGCGGCGCTGTCCTGGCGCCAGATGGCACCGGCCAGGGCCTGTTCGGCAGCACCGCCGCTGGGCAGGCCCAGCTTGTAACCCCGCTCGATGGCGCGGTTCAGCAGCGGGCGGGCGGCATTGGCCTGCTGCACGCTGACCAGGCGCGGGCCACTGCCGTCGTCGACGGCCAGCCACAGCACCGGCTTCGGTCGCGGCTGCGGCCACAGCGGCAGGCCCAGCGCCGAGACCAGCGAATCGACGTCATCATCGCGGAAGCGGGCCACCAGCAGGGTCCGGAAGCTCGGTGCGCCGCTAGCACCCACGCTCTGGTCCTGCTTGTAGTCGTAGCTGGCCACGTAGTCCTTGGCATTGCGCAGCGCCTGCACCACGCCGGGGCGTGACATCACGTTGCGGTCGCCGGACAGCTTGCCCAGCACCACGCTCAGGGCACGGGCCAGGGCACCGTTGCGATCGGCCTCGGCCTGGCTGTTGACGGGCACTTCGGCCTCGTAGGCCCCCGAAGCGGTGGCGACATCTCCCTCGGTGCGCAGGCCGCTCTGGGCCATCGTGGCCACCGGCAGGCTCAGTGCAAGGAGCAGGGTCAGAATCAGGCTGCGGCGCATCAGGACATCCATTGGCTCGACGAATCCGGGGGAATTGTTGCCCGAATACGGCCTTTGCGCCAATGCGGCCTGTTAAAATCGCTCATTCAACCCCTGCCAGCGCCGACGCCCGTGACCAACACCCCGTCTTCCGCCCCTTCCCCCCTCACCTACCGTGACGCGGGTGTCGACATCGACGCCGGCAACGCGCTGGTCGAGCGGATCAAGCCCCTGGTCAAGCGCAGCTTCCGCCCGGAAGTGATGGGCGGCCTGGGCGGCTTCGGCGCCCTGTTCGACCTGTCCAACAAGTACCGCGAGCCGGTGCTGGTGTCGGGTACCGATGGCGTGGGCACCAAGCTGAAGCTGGCCCACCAGCTGAACCGCCACGATACGATCGGCATCGACCTGGTCGCCATGTGCGTGAACGACGTGCTGGTGCAGGGTGCCGAGCCGCTGTTCTTCCTGGACTACTTCGCCACCGGCAAGCTGGACATCGACACCGCCGCAGCGGTCGTGGGCGGCATCGCCAACGGCTGCACCGAGGCCGGCTGCGCGCTGATCGGCGGCGAAACCGCTGAAATGCCCGACATGTATGCCCCGGGCGAGTACGACCTGGCCGGCTTCACGGTCGCCGCGGTCGAGAAGAGCGAGCTGAAGGACGGCGCCAGCGTGGCCGCCGGCGACGTGCTGATCGGCATCGCCTCGTCCGGTCCGCACTCCAACGGCTACTCGCTGGTGCGCCGCATCTACGACCGCGCCGGCCGCCCGGCCGACCTGGAGCTGGAGGGCGGCGTGAAGCTGGTCGACGCGCTGATGGCACCGACCCGCCTGTACGTGAAGCCGATCCTGGCGCTGCTGAAGTCGCACGGTGCCGCCATCCACGGCATGGCCCACATCACCGGTGGCGGCCTGACCGAGAACATCATCCGCGTGGTGCCCGACGGCCTCGGCCTGGACATCCAGGCATCGTCCTGGACCCTGCCGCCGGTGTTCCAGTGGCTGCAGAAGGAAGGCGCCGTGGCCGACAGCGAGATGTGGCGCACCTTCAACTGCGGCATCGGCTTCGTGCTGATCGTGGCAGCCGACCAGGTCGCCGCCGTGTCCGAGGCGGTCAAGGCGCAGGGCCTGGACCACTGGACCATCGGCCAGGTGGTCACTGCTGAAGGCGCCGAGCGCGTCCACATCGGCTGAACCCGGCCCCGAGGAGCCCGCATGGACGCAATGCCCCCGCTGCCCCCTACCCCCGTGCCGCCGCCAACGACGGCGGTACCGGCGTTCAGCCCCCAGGACGCCGACCACCTGCGCATGCTGTCAATCGCGCACTACGTGGTCGGCGGCCTGATCGCGCTGTTCTCGCTGATCTTCATCGTCCACATCGTGCTCGGCGTCACCGCGCTCACCGGCAACCTGCCGATGAACTCCGGCGGCCAGCCCTCGTCGCCGGCCGAACAGCGCGTGTTCGGCTGGATGTTCGTCGTGATCGGCTGTGTCATCGTGTTCGGTGGCGTCACCCTGGGCGCGTTCGTGGCCTACGCCGGCCGTTGCCTGGCCCGCCGCCGCCGCTACCTGCTGTGCCTGATCGTGGCCGGGCTGGCCTGTCTGTTCACGCCGATCGGTACCGTGCTGGGAGTACTCAGCCTGATCACGCTGCTGCGTCCGCAGGTCAAGGCCGCGTTCGACACAGCGGGCACGGCGGCATGACGAGCCCGGGCGCACCGCCGCCGCTGCCGCAGCAGACCCTGGCGCACCTTCAGCTGGGCAGCCACCTGCAGACGCTGAAGGTGCTGTTCTACGCGCTGGCGGTTTTCCACTGGATGGCCGCGCTGGCCTTCCTCGGTTTCATCGGCCTGGTTGCCAGCTCGCGCGGGCTGGACGATGGCGCGGTACTGGCCACCGTGTACGGCGTCGTTTCAGCGCTGGCTGCCGCGCTGGGCTTCGTGCAGCTGCACACCGCGCGCCTGCTGTCGCGCCGCACCGGGCTGGCCTGGTGCCAGCGCGCGGCCTGGCTGGCGGTGCTGGCCGGCCCGCTGGGCATGGCCCTGACCGCCTATGCCTGGGTGTTCCTGTCCAAGCCTGACATGGCCGCCCTGTTCGACCGCGGCGACCATCTCCGCGTCTGAACTTGCCGGCAGACGCCCCGCCCTTTCCTGATCGACTTCCCATGTCCGCGCCTGCCCTCCCCACGACCGCTTCGCCCAGCGCCTTCCGTTTCTCGCGCCCCAAGAAGCTGGCCTTCGCTGCCGTGCTGGCGGTATTCGCGGTCAGCTGGATCCAGCCGCTGTGGCCCACCGAGCAGGCGCTGCACAGCACGCTGACCGTGATCGGCCTGGGCGCCCTGCTGTGGGTCGACCGCCGGGGTGGCTGGCTGGGCAACGGTGCCTTCATCGCGATCTGCGGCTTCATCGCGCTGCACTGTGTGGCCGCCCGCTGGCTGTACTCGAACGTTCCCTACGACGCGTGGACGCAGGCGCTGATCGGCTGGTCGCCGAATGCGGCGTTCGGCTGGCAGCGCAATCATTTCGACCGCCTCATCCACTTCCTGTTCGGCGTCTGTTTCACGCCGGCACTGCTGCAGCTGGCACGTCACGCCTGGCCGGCGCTGCGCCGCGGCCAGGCCTTCGCCCTGGTGGTGATGACGGTGATGTGCGCCAGCCTGGTCTACGAGTGGTTCGAATGGGCCATCGCGCTCGCCCTGTCGCCGGACGCCGCCGAGGCCTACAACGGGCAGCAGGGCGACATGTGGGACGCCCATGCCGACATGCTGATGGCCACCGTGGGCAGCCTGCTGACCTGGCCGCTGATCCGCCGGAGTACCCCGCAATGACCGCGCCCACCCGCATTGCCGTGCTTGCCTCCGGCCGCGGCAGCAACCTGCAGGCCATCCTCGATGCCATCGCTGCGGGACGCCTGCGCGCCGAGGTCGTCGGCGTATTTTCCGACCGCCCGGCCGCCGCCGCGCTGCAGCGGGTCAGCGCCAACCTGCGCTGGGCGCATGCGCCGAAGGAATTCGACGACCGCGCCGCCTACGAGCAGGCACTGGGCGACGCACTGGCCGCGGTCGCACCGGACTGGATCGTCTGCGCCGGCTACATGCGCATACTCGGCGCCGCCTTCGTGCAGCGCTTCAATGGCCGCCTGGTCAACATCCACCCGTCACTGCTGCCGCTGCACAAGGGGCTGGACACGCATGCGCGGGCACTGGATGCAGGCGATGCCGAGCACGGTGCCAGCGTGCACCTGGTCGTACCCGAGCTGGACGCCGGCGCCGTGCTGGCCCAGGTGCGGGTACCGGTGCTGCCCGGCGATGACGCCGACACCCTGGCCGCGCGTGTGCTGGCGGTGGAGCATCCCCTGCTGATCGCCACGCTGCAGCTGCTGTGCGCCGGCCGCCTGACTGAACGGGAGGGCCAGCCGCAACTGGACGGTCACCCCCTGTTTAGCCCGCTGGCCCTAGATTCCGCCGGGAACCTGAACCGGTAACGCCCACGCACACGCCCCGCTGACTGCGGGGCTGGCATCCTGCCCACCTCCTGCGGCTCCTCTCTTCCATGAAGACCACGACCCTGCTGTCCACTTCGCTGCTGCTGTCGCTTGTCGTGCTCCCCGGCGTGGGTTGGGGCCAGGCGCAGGCGCCTGCCGCCTCGCCGGCTCCGGCGCCGGTGCCAGCGGTGCAACCGCCGGCCGAAGCGGCGGCCCCGGCCCTGCCGGCCTTGGCGTGGGAACCGCCGCCGCTGCAGCCGTTCAGCGCCACCTACCAGGCCTTCTACAAAGGCAAGGAGGCCGGCGACGCCAGCATGCAGGTCACCCATACCGGCGGCAACCAGTGGCGGGTCGACATGCAGGTGGTCGGCCGCCGCGGCTTTGCCAGCGTGCTGGGCCTGAACATCGAGCAGAGCACGGTGTTCGAGGAGCGCGCCGGCGCCTATGCACCGCTGAGCCAGAGCACGGTGCGCAAGGGCCTGTTCCTGGGCAAGAAGGCGGTCGGCACGTACAACTGGCAGGCCGGTACCGCGCAGTGGACCGGCGACGTCGAGAAGAAGCGTGCGCAGCCGATTCCGCTGCAGCCGGGCGACCAGAGCGCCCTGCTGATCAACCTGGCGATCATGCGGGATGCCCGTCCGGGTGCCACCATGCACTACCGCTACGTGGACATGGGCAAGGTCCGCCAGCACGACTACCAGGCCGCGCCGCAGACCGAGAACGTCGAGGTCGGCGACCTGTCCTACAACGCGCTGCGGGTCTACCGGACCAACGGCGGCAACAACGAAACCATCCTCTGGATCGCCAACGGTGTCCCCACCCCGGTGCGCATCCTGCAACGCGAAGACGGCGAAGACCGCGTCGATCTGCGCCTGATCGAATACCAAGGAGTCTGAGCATGAGCACCCTGACCCGCCCCCTCACCTGGATCGCTGCAGCCGCGCTGTCGGTGGCCAGCCTGCCGGCCATGGCCCTGCAGCCGTTCAAGGCCGATTACCTGGCCAGCTACATGGGCATGCAGGCCAATGGCAGCATGACGCTGAGCAGCGAGGGTGCCAACAAGTGGCGCTACACGCTGCAGGTGAAGAACCAGCTGGCCGACCTGAGCCAGAGCACCGTGTTCGAAGAAGTGCGCGGCCAGCTGCGCCCGCTCAGCAGCCAGGACCGTTCGGCGCTGCTGGTGAAGAAGCGCAACGTGCAGGCCAACTACAACTGGACCAGCAACCAGGCCACCTGGACCGGCGACATCAAGCCGGACCGCGCTGGACCTATCGCACTGAAATCCGGTGACATGGACGCGCTGCTGATCAACCTGGCGATCGCCCGTGACCTCGCCGCCGGCAAGCCGCTGACCTATCGCATGGTCGACGAAGGCCGCATCAAGAACATGACCTACCGCGTGATCGGCAAGGAGTCGATCACCGTGGGCGGCAAGAGCTACGAAGCGACCAAGGTCTCGCGTGCCGACGGCAACAAGGAGCTGATCGCCTGGATCGTGCCGGAGTTCCCGGTGCCGGCGCGCATGCTGCAGCGAGAGAACGACCGCGATGCACTGGACCTGACCATCAAGGCGATGAACTGAGTGCCGGGGTCGGATCCCATTCCCTCGGGGATGGGCTCCGACCCCAGGCCCCGCGAAAAGAAAACGCCCGCTTTCGCGGGCGTTTTTCTTACTTCTTTTCTTCGGCCGCCGCCGGCTTGAACTCGGTACGGCAGTCCACGCGGATCTGCTCGCCGGTGCTGCGCCAGACGAAGGTGCGGCAATGGCGGTTGCCGTCCTGGCTGTCATTCACCGCAACCGCATAGAACGACTCGATGATCTCGTCGCGCGAGACCGTGCCATCGCCATTCCAGTCCATGTCCTTCTGCTCGATGCCCTGGGTGATGGCGATGTTGGCGTACCAGGCGTAGCCCAGCCACGCCAGCACGATCAGCACCAGCGCCAGCAGCGCCTTGCGACGCGGGCTGAACTTGCCGCGCAGGATCATGGCACGCGCCGGATGGTGGCACCGAGCGAAGACAGCTTCTCTTCGATGTTCTCGTAGCCACGGTCAAGGTGGTAGATGCGGTCGATGGTGGTCTCGCCGCTGGCCATCAGGCCGGCCAGGATCAGCGAGGCCGAGGCACGCAGGTCGGTGGCCATCACCGGTGCGCCACTCAGGTGCTCGCTGCCCCGCACGATGGCGGTGTGGCCTTCGACCTGGATGTCCGCGCCCAGGCGCAGCAACTCGTTGACGTGCATGAAACGGTTTTCGAAGATCGTTTCGTTGATCACGCCGACGCCGTCGGCCACGCAGTTGAGCGCCATGAACTGCGCCTGCATGTCGGTCGGGAACGCCGGGTACGGCGCAGTGGTCAGGTTGACCGCCTTCGGCCGCTTGCCCTGCATGTCCAGGGTGATGGTGTCGTCGGTGGTCTCGATCTTCGCACCGGCTTCGACCAGCTTGGACAGCACCGCGTCCATGGTGTTCGGGCGCGCACGGTTGACCGTGACCTTGCCGCCGGTCATCGCCGCAGCCACCAGGAAGGTACCGGTCTCGATGCGGTCGGGCAGCACTTCATGGCGGCCGCCGGACAGGCGCTCGACGCCTTCGATGACCAGGCGGGCAGTGCCCAGGCCTTCGATCTTCGCGCCCAGCGCGATCAGGCAATGCGCCAGATCGGTCACTTCCGGTTCCATCGCACAGTTGTCGAGGATGGTGGTGCCTTCGGCCAGCACCGCGCCCATCAGCACGTTCTCGGTGCCGGTAACGCTGACCATGTCGAAGGTGAAATGGCCGCCCTTCAGGCGCTTGGCCGTGGCCTTGATGAAGCCGTTCTCGACCACGATCTCGGCGCCCAGCGCCTGCAGGCCCTTGATGTGCTGGTCGACCGGACGCGAGCCGATCGCGCAGCCGCCGGGCAGCGACACTTCCGCCGCGCCGAAGCGGGCCAGCAGCGGGCCCAGCACCAGGATCGAGGCGCGCATGGTCTTGACCAGCTCGTACGGGGCAACATGCTGGTTCACCGGACGCGGGTCGACCACGATCGCACTGCCGCGCGACAGCGTGCCCTGGTCGATGGTGACCTTGGCACCCAGTTCACCCAGCAGCTTCACCGTGGTGACCACATCGTGCAGGTGCGGCACGTTGGTGATCTCCACCGGCGCATCGGCCAGCAGGGTCGCGCAGAGAATGGGGAGGACGGCGTTCTTGGCGCCGGAGATGCTCACTTCACCGTGCAGCGCAGCGCCGCCGGTCACAACGATCTTGGCCATGTATTCGGGATCTTCTGCGGTTCAGCCGGCTTCGGCCGGGGTCACGGTTTTCAGCGCCAGCGCGTGGATCGCGCCGCCCATCAGGTCGCCCAGGGTGGCATAGACCATCCGGTGGCGGGCCAGCGGCATCTTGCCGGCAAAGGCCTCGCAGACCACGGTCGCTTCGAAATGCACGCCATCGTCGCCCTGCACGTCGGCGCGGGCGCCGGGCAGGCCGGTTTCGATCAGGTTGCGGATGGTGTCGGCGTCCAACGGGCTTTCCTAATAAAATGTGCCTCCATTCTACTTCCGCTGCGTGGCGTCCGCATGGCCGAATCCCTGTTGCCCCCCCGTTCCGTCGACCCTGCCGGCCTGGTCGCCAGCGGCCGCCGCGTCTTCGAGATCGAGCGGCAGGCGCTGGATGCCGTGGCCGACCGCCTCGGCGAGGCCTTCCAGCAGGCTTGCCAGGCGATCCTGGCCAGCCGCGGCCGGGTGGTCGCCACCGGCATGGGCAAGTCCGGGCACATCGCCCGCAAGATCGCCGCTACGCTGGCCTCCACCGGCACTCCCGCGTTCTACGTGCATCCGGGCGAAGCCGGCCATGGTGACCTGGGCATGATCACCGAGGCCGACGTGGTGCTGGCCCTGTCCTATTCGGGCGAATCGGACGAAGTGCTGATGCTGCTGCCGGTGCTCAAGCGCCAGGGCAACGTGCTGATTTCCATGACCGGCCGCCCGCAGTCCAGCCTGGCCACCGCCGCCGATATCCACCTGGACGTCAGCGTGCCGGCCGAGGCCTGCCCGCTGGCGCTGGCGCCGACCTCCAGCACCACCGCCTCGCTGGCGATGGGCGATGCGCTGGCCGTGGCCCTGCTCGACGCACGCGGCTTCACCGCCGACGATTTCGCCCGCTCGCACCCGGCCGGCAGCCTCGGCCGCCGCCTGCTGCTGCATATCACCGACGTCATGCACACCGGGGAGGACCTGCCCAGCGTGGGGGCCGACGCCAGCCTCAGCGAGGCGCTGGTCGAAATGAGCCGCAAGCGGCTGGGCATGACCGCCGTGGTCGATGCCGACGGTGTGCTGATCGGCCTGTTCACCGACGGTGACCTGCGCCGGGCGCTGGACAGCGCGCTGGACGTGCGCACCGCGAAGATCGCCGATGTGATGACCCGCAACCCACGTACCATCGGCGCCGACCAGCTGGCGGTGGAGGCTGCCCGGCTGATGGAGACCCACAAGATCACGGGCCTGATCGTGGTCGACGACCAGGGCCGGGCGGTCGGTGCCCTGAACATTCATGACCTGTTGCGGGCCCGGGTGGTTTAACCGACAGTCCGTAGACCCCATTCAGTCTGTACCGTCCCAACCCGAATCCACCGAGCCTGCCACCCTGATGCCCTGGTCCCCCCTGTCCGCCTTCCCCGCCCACCTGCATGCCGCCGCGGCCCGCGTCCGCCTGGCCTGCTTCGACGTGGACGGCACCCTCACCGACGGTCGGCTGTACTACGACAAGGACGGCAACGAGAGCAAGGCGTACTTCGTGCAGGATGGCCTGGGCCTGAAACTGCTGCAGCAGCACGGCATCCACCCCGTGCTGATCACCGCGCGCAACAGCCAGTCCGCGCTCAGGCGCGGCGCCGACCTCGGCATCGATACCCAGATCGCCGTGGGCGACAAGCTGGCCAGCGTGCAGGCGCTGTGTGCGCAGCACGGCATCGGCCTGGAGCAGGTGGCCTTCATGGGCGACGACCTGCCTGACCTGGCACCGCTGGGCGCGGTCGGCCTGGCGGTGGCGCCGGCCAACGCCCACCCGTGGATCGCCGAGCGCGTGCATTGGCAGACCCGCGCCGATGGCGGACGTGGTGCAGCCCGTGAGCTGTGTGACATCCTGCTGGCCGCGCAGGGACATGTGGACGCGGTCCTGGCGAGGTTCGGCGCATGAACCTGCCGAGCCTGAACTGGCGCACCCTGCTCGGCATCGGCCTGCTGCTGGCGGCCCTGCTCAGCAGCTGGGCGGCCCTGCGCAACCGCGACAAGGGTCCGGCCACTGCCGGCCAGGATGTCGGCGTGGACTACGTCCTGCACGACTTCCAGGTCGTCGCCCTGGATGAGCACGGCAAGGAATCGACCACCCTGCGCGCACCGTTGCTGGAGCGCCAGCGTGGCGACCAGACCATCAACATCGCCACGCCGCTGTTCGAGATGCCGGACAAGGATGGCAAGCACTGGACCCTGCGTGCCGAGACGGGCTGGCTCAGCGCCAAGGGCGACCAGATGAAGCTGCGCGGCAATGTCGCCGGCGACAGCCCGGCCGATCCGGGCGTGGTGCCGACCACCTTCCGCACCGACCACCTGGACGTGTTCCCGAAGGAGAACCGTGCCCGCACCGATGCGCTGGTCACCATGACCCGCCCCGGCATGGAACAGTCCGGCGTTGGCTTCGAGGTGGATTCGAAGAACAACACGTATCATTTCCTCAGCCAGTCCAAGGGCCGTTACACGCCCCGACGCTGATTCCGCCGCCCTCCTGCGACGTCCCCGGACAGGCGCAAGGCAGGCAGCCCACCCATCCGCCCCCGGTTTCCCGGGCGGCCCCACCGGTAGAACGGACCCCGATGAAGATTCCCTTTGCAGCCGTACTCGCGCTCGGTCTCCTTGTTCCCAGCGCTGCCTTTGCCAAGTCCACCGACCGCAACGAGAACATGAACATCGACTCCGGCGCGCAGTCGGGCGTGCTCACCGGCGATGGCAAGACCGTGCTCTCGCAGGGCGTGACCGTCACCCAGGGCTCGCTGGACATCCGCTCGTCCGAAGCCGAGATCTACCTGAAGGACGGCGAGGCCGTGCGTGCGGTGTTCACCGGCAAGCAGGCCACGATGAAGCAGCAGCTCGACGATGGCACCTGGATGGACGCGGTGGCTGATCGCATCGACTACGACATCAAGACCGAGATCATCACCCTGACCGGCAACTACAAGGTCACCAGCGCGCGCGGCACCAATGCCGGCCAGCGCATGGTCTACAACACCCGTAGTGGCGAAATGAATTCCGGTGGCGATGGCAGCCGCGTGCGCACCGTCATTCCGCCGAAGAACAAGAACGCGGCGGCACAGCCGGCGGCCACGCCCAAGGCGGCGGCGCCGGCCAGCACGTCGGCCAAGCCGGCCGGGAGCAAGAAGTAATGCTCGTCGCCAAGGGCCTGCGCAAGCGCTACAAGCAGCGCGAAGTCGTCAAGGACTTCGGGCTGACCCTCGACGCCGGTGAAGTGGTGGGCCTGCTCGGCCCCAACGGTGCCGGCAAGACCACCTGCTTCTACATGATCGTCGGCCTGGTCGCCGCCGATGCCGGCAGCATCGTGCTCGACGGCAAGGACATCACCAGCGATCCGATGTACACCCGTGCCAAGCAGGGCGTGGGCTACCTGCCGCAGGAGCCGTCGGTGTTCCGCAAGCTGACGGTGGCCGACAACCTCCGCCTGGTACTGGAGCTTCGCGAAGACCTGGATTCGGCCGGCCGCGAACGCGAATTGAACAGCCTGCTCGACGAGCTGCAGCTGGGCCATGTGGCCGACCAGCTCGGCGCCAGCCTGTCCGGTGGCGAACGTCGTCGCTGCGAGATCGCCCGCGCACTTGCCGCGCAGCCGCGCCTGATCCTGCTCGACGAACCGTTTGCCGGTGTCGACCCGATCTCGGTGGGTGAAATCCAGCGCATCGTCACCCATCTCAAGCAGCGTGGCATCGGCGTGCTGATCACCGACCACAACGTGCGCGAGACCTTGGGAATCTGCGACCGCGCGTATATCCTCGCCGAGGGCACCGTGCTGGCCCAGGGCTCGCCGGAGGCGATCCTGGACAACGCCGACGTACGTCGCGTCTACCTTGGGGATTCCTTCAAGCTGTGACCGCAGGCGCCGGGTCCCTTTCCTTCCGTTCGGCACAGGCATGAAGACTCGGCTGCAGACATCGTTGGGACAACAGCTGGTGCTCACGCCCCAGCTGCAGCAGGCGATCAAGCTGCTGCAGATGTCCACGACCGAGCTGGAGCTTGAAATCGCCCAGGCCGTGGAGAGCAATCCGCTGCTGGACTGGGCCGACAGCAACGACAGCAGTGCCGCCAATGAGGCCAGCGACAGCACCGATGCCGACGCGCCCGCCGAACGCACCGACAACGGCGACGACTGGGCGCCGGCCGAACTCGACTGGAGTGCCGCCGGCAGTGGTGGCAGCTTCGACGATGACGATGACACCGGCAGTGCCGCCGAGCGCGTGGCGGAAACCGAAACGCTGGCCGACCACCTGCTGTGGCAGCTGCACCTGTCGCATCTTTCCACGCATGACCGCAGCATCGGCGCTGCACTGATCGATGCGCTGGACGACGATGGTTACCTGCGCGAACCGCTGGCCACCATCGCCGAAACCCTGCTGCCGGCGGTCCATGCCGGTGAGGATGAAATCCTCGCGGTGCTGCATCGCATCCAGCGTTTCGACCCGGTCGGCGTTGCCGCGCGCACGCTCGGCGAGTGCCTGCAGCTGCAGCTGGACGTGTTGCCTGCCGACACGCCGGGGCTGGCGCTGGCGCGACAGATTGCCGCAGGCCCGCTGGAACGGCTGCCGCGCAGTGGCGTCTCCGGGCTGGCGCATGAACTGAAACAGCCGCTGGACGAGGTCGAGACGGCGGTCGCGCTGCTGCGCTCGCTGGACCCGCGTCCGGGCACGCAGATCGCGCCGCTGTCGCAGGACACCTATGTGGTGCCCGACGTGGTGGTGTGGCGGCAGAACGGCATCTGGCGCGCAGCGCTGGCGGCCCATGCCGGGCCGAAGGTGGTGATCCACCGTGGCTACGAACAGCTGATCCGCCGCTGTGGCGAGGCCGACGCCGGCTACCTGCGCGGCCAGCTGCAGGAGGCGCGCTGGCTGCTGAAGGGCCTGCAGCAGCGCGGCGAAACCCTGCTGCGGGTGGTGCGCAGCCTGATCCTGCAACAGGCCGGCTTCCTCGAATTCGGCGAGCAGGCGCTGCGCCCGCTGACCCTGCGCGAGATCGCCGCCGAGCTGGGCCTGCACGAATCCACGGTGTCGCGCGCGATCGCCCGCAAGCACGTGCGCACGCCGCGCGGCACCCTGCCGCTGCGCGCCTTCTTCGCCTCGGGCATCGATACCGAAGGCGGTGGCGAGGCGTCCAGCACGGCCATCCAGGCGATGATCCGCCGCCTGATCGACGACGAGAACCCGCGCAAGCCGCTTTCTGACGCCAAGCTGGCTGACCTGCTCAAATCGTCGGGAATTCCAGTAGCGCGACGCACCGTGGCGAAGTATCGTGAAGCCATGAACATTTCCGCCTCGCACGAAAGGGTCAGAATCGCTTGACGCGCCGCCGCGCCCGGCGGAGAGGTTCATTGGCACATCCGAACACAGGAGAAACCCGATGCGCATCGAAACGTTTGGCAAAGACGTCGAAGTCACCCCGGCCCTGCAGTCCTATGTAGAGGAGAAGCTGGCCCGGATCGGAAAACACTTCGACCAGCACTGCGAAGCGCGGGTGACCCTCAAGCTGCAGAAGACCGAACACCACGTCGACGCCAGCCTCAACATTCCGGGGCAGACCCTGCACGCCGAGGCCGGCGGCCAGACCATGTATGCCGCGATCGACCTGCTCGCGGACAAGCTTGACCGCCTGGTCATCAAGCACAAGGAGAAAAAACAGCAGCACGCACCGCTGCCGGTGGGCGACAATGGTGGCTGATCGCCACCGTTCCCCGCAGACATGCCCCTGACTGACCTCCTGGCGGCCGTGCAGACCCAGCTCTGCACGGCCACCGACCGTGACAGCGTCCTGCAGGCCGCCGCCGGGTTGCTGGCCTGCCGCCAGGCCAACGCCGAACAGATCTATCTGAACCTGTGCCAGCGCGAAGCCCTGGGCAGCACCGCGATCGGCCACGGCATCGCCATTCCCCACGGCCGCGCGCCGACCCTGGACCGCCCCCGTGGCGCCCTGCTGCGACTGGCGACCCCGGTCGATTTCGGCGGCGACGAACCGGTGGACCTGGTGTTCGCGATGGCCGTCCCCGCCCACTACACCCACCAGCACCTGATGCTGCTGTCCGAGCTGGCCGAGCTGTTTTCCGCACCGGACATCCGCCAGGCCCTGCGCGAAGCCGGCGATGCCCGGGCGCTGCGCGAGGCGCTGGACATGACCCCACCTGCGAGTGCCGCATGAATACCAGCATCACCGCCCGTGAACTGTTCGAACAGCAGCGCGAGCGGCTGGGGCTGCGCTGGGCCGCTGGCAAATCCGGTGAGAAACGCGAGCTGGAGGCCGGCAACACGGTCTCGCGGCGTCCGTCGCTGGCCGGCTACCTCAATGCGATCTATCCCAACAAGGTGCAGATCCTGGGCACCGAGGAACTGTCCTGGCTGGACGCGCTGGAACCCCGCCAGCGTTGGGAGACCATCGAGAAGATCATGCAGTCGCATCCGCTGGCGCTGGTGCTGACCCGCAACCAGGCGTGCCCGGAAGACCTGCGCGCGGCCGCCGATGAATCCGGCACACCGCTGTGGCTGTCGCCAAAGCGCGGCCACGAACTGCTCAACCACCTGTCCTACCACCTGGCGCGCACGCTGGCGCCGCGGGTGATCCTGCATGGCGTGTTCATGGAGATCTATTCCATCGGCGTGCTGATCACCGGTGAGGCCGGGTCGGGCAAGAGCGAGCTGGCGCTGGAGCTGCTAAGCCGCGGCCATCGCCTGGTGGCCGACGATGCGCCCGAATTCACCCAGATCGCCCCGGACGTGCTCGACGGCACCTGCCCCGAACTGCTGCAGGACCTGCTGGAAGTGCGCGGCCTGGGCGTGCTGAATGTGCGCGAGATGTTCGGCGACACGGCTGTAAAGAAGAACAAGTACCTTCGGCTGATCGTCCACCTGACCAAGCCGATGACCGAACCCACCCCGCATGGCTACGAGCGCCTGACCGGCGACTCGGGCACCCGCCATGTGCTGGACCTCGACGTTCCGCTGATCACCCTGCCGGTGATGCCCGGCCGCAACCTGGCCGTGCTGACCGAAGCCGCCACCCGCCTGCACATCCTGCGCACCAAGGGCATTGATCCGGCAGCGATGTTCATCGCCCGCCACAGCAATCTGCTGGAACGGCGAACACCCTGATTCCCCTGCCCCTCGAAGAGCCTGTCCATGAGCACCGCCACCCCCTCCGCCCCGACCCTGATCATCGTCAGCGGCCTGTCCGGCTCGGGTAAATCCGTCGCCCTGAAGACCTTCGAGGATCAGGACTACTACTGCTCGGACAACCTGCCGATCCACCTGCTGCCGGACTTCGTGCGCAGCCTGCTGGCCAACCACGATGGCAGCGCGCCGCGCCGGCTGGCGGTGGGCATCGACGTGCGCGGCCAGGCCGACCTGAGCCAGCTGGGCGACTGGCGGCAGCTGGCCACCGACGCCGGCGTGGAAGTGAAGGTGCTGTTCTTCGAGGCCAGCGACGAAACGGTGCTCAAGCGCTATGCCGACACCCGCCGCCGCCATCCGCTGAGCCAGCTGGGCCTGTCATTGCCCGAGGCGATCGCCCGCGAGCGCGAGCTGACCGCGCCATTGCGCCGCGAGGCCGATGCGGTGATCGATACCAGCAACCTCAACGTGCACCAACTGCGGCGGCGGATCATCACCGAGTTCGCGATGGACCATGCCACCGGCCTGTCGCTGCTGTTCGAATCATTCGCCTACAAGCGCGGTGTACCCGCCGAGGCGGACTTCGTGTTCGATGCGCGGGTGCTGCCCAATCCACACTGGGACCCGGACCTGCGTGCGCTCAGCGGCCGCGAACCGGGTGTACGCGACTACCTGGAAGCGCAACCGGACGTGCAGCGCTACCTGGCCCAGCTGATGGATTTCCTCGATACCTGGCTGCCGAAACTGGGTGATGGCACCCGCAGCTACGTGACCGTGGCGTTCGGCTGCACCGGCGGCAAGCACCGCTCGGTGTTCCTGGCCGAGCGCATGGCCCGGCATGCCCGCGAGATGGGCTGGCAGGACGTGGCGACGTACCACCGCGAACAGGATTGAGGGTGGCCGGCCGGGCTGCGCCCGACACCCGTCGGTAGTGCCGGCCGCTGACCGGCAACAGCAACAGCAACAGCAAAAGCGGCATTCCGTGGGATGGCGGGGCGGTGTGGGTAGGCAGGACACGCCGTGAACCCCCCTCCGGGGTCCGGCCCAGCCGCTGGCGGCTGGGCGTTCGGGCGCTTGCGAAGCAGTGCTTCGCAAGCAAAGCGCCCTCACCCATGGGGGCTCGATGGCGCCAACGGTCCTGCCTACCCACACCGCCCCGCCTCTGACAGATTCCGTGCGCTGTTGGTAGGTGTCGACCTTGGTCGACACGATGGATCCACACCATGCCTGGATGAATCGCTGCCAGGCATCGAAAAACGCATGGGGTCGGATCCCTTTTCCAGGGGAAAAGGGCTCTGACCCCGATAACGCTGAATACGGGACACAGTGCCCCTCATCTGCTGCTATCGCCGATTCACCTTGACCTGTTAACGTGCAGTAATGACCTGTGGCATTCTCCTCGTAACACATCCCGGGGTCGGGACCGCCCTGCTTGACGTGGCGACCCGGCTCCTGCGGCAATTGCCGCTGAAAACCGAAGCTTTCGAAGTACCGTTCGACGCAGACATGGACGCCCTGCTCCCGCTCGCCTCGGCCGCCCTGCGGCGGGTCGACAGTGGTGAGGGCGTGCTGATCCTGACCGACCTGTACGGCGCCAGCCCCGCCAACCTTGCAGGGCAGCTGGCCCGGCTGGGGACCCCGGTTCGCCGGGTGTCGGCGCTGAGCCTGCCGATGTTGCTGCGGGTGATGAATTATCCGGAACAGGGACTGGATCAACTGCCCGCCACAGCCGCGGCGGGTACCCGTAATGGAGCGATAGTCGACGATGCTTGAACGAGAACTCACCGTCAGCAACCGCCTGGGCCTGCATGCCCGGGCCACCGCCAAGCTGGTGCAGACCCTGGCGCCGTTCCGCTGCAACGTGACCATGGCCGCCAAGGGCCGTGAGATCAACGCCAAGAGCATCATGGGCGTGATGCTGCTGGCCGCCGGCCAGGGCACTCCGGTCACCGTGCGCATCAACGGCGAAGATGAAGCCGCCGCGATGGAGGCGGTGGTGGGCCTGTTCGAACGCCGCTTCGACGAGGACAGCTGAGCGTGCCACGCGCACGCGCCGGCCAGCTCCCTTCCGGCCAACGGCCGGTACAGCTGTTGGCCGGCCATGGCGCGGCGCGCGGAACGGCGATGGGCCGGGCGCGCGTGCGGCTGCCGCATGCACTGGAAGTGGCCGAGCAACGCGTGGCCGCCCACCAGGTCGAGGCCGAACTGGCCCGCCTGCACCGTGCGCTGGATGCCGCGCGTACGGAAATGCACGAACTGCGTCAGCGCCTGCATGGCGCACTGAACCAGGAAGTGGGCGAGTTCCTCGACCTGCACGCGTTGCTGCTGGACGACCCCGAGCTGCTGTATGGCCTGGACGAACTGATCCGCAGCGGCCCGTACAGTGCCGGCTACGCGCTGCGCCTGCAGCGTGACCGCCTGGCCAAGGTCTTCGATGGCATGGACGATGCCTACCTGAAGAGCCGCATGGACGATCTCGACCATGTGATCGGCCGCATCCACGCCTTCCTGCAACCCGAACGCCCGCCGGTGATGAAGGGCCTGGCCGGCGAGATCCTGGTCTGCGACAACATCGCCCCATCCGAACTGGCGCAGCTGCAGGCGCAGGGCGTGGTCGGCATCGTCACCGCCGCCGGCAGCGCGCTGTCGCACAGCGCGATCCTGGCGCGCAGCCTGCACCTGCCCCTGATCGTCAATGTGCCGCAACTGCTCAGCCGCGTCGCCGACGGCGACGTGCTGATCATCGACGGTGCCGACGGCAGCATCACCGTCAACCCGCTGGCCGACAACCTGCGTGACTACCGCGCACGCCTGAAGGAACACGCGCGCGAGCAGCGCGAGCTTGGCCGCCTGCGCAGCAAGCCCAGCCGTACCCGCGACCAGGTCGACATTGCCCTGCTGGCCAATGCCGAATCGCTGGAGGACGTCACCCAGGCGCATGCGCTGGGCGCGCAGGGGCTGGGCCTGTACCGCACCGAATTCCTGTTCCTGCAGCGCAACGAGCTGCCGGACGAAGAAGAACAGTTCCAGACCTACCGTGATGCCGCACTGGGCATGAGCGGCCGGCCGGTGACCATCCGCACGCTCGACCTGGGTGCGGACAAGGCCGATCGTACCGGCCTGACCCTGAGCAACGAAGAGAACCCGGCACTGGGCCTGCGCGGCGTGCGCCTGTCGCTGGCACGGCCCAAGGTGGCCGACACCCAGCTGCGCGCGATCCTGCGCGCCTCGGCCTACGGCAAGCTGCGCGTGCTGGTGCCGATGGTCAGCACCCGCGAGGAACTGCTGGCGGTGCGCCGGCGCATGCTCAAGCTGAGCGAACAGCTGCGCAGCGAAGGCCATATGGTGTCCGAGCACGTGCCGCTGGGCGCGATGATCGAAGTCCCGGCGGCGGCATTGGCGCTGGAGAGTTTCATCGATCTGGTCGATTTCCTGTCGATCGGCACCAACGACCTGGTGCAGTACCTGCTGGCCGCCGACCGCAACAACGAGGCGCTGGGCGAGTTGTATTCACCGTTGCACCCGGCGGTGCTGCGGCTGTTGCAGATGGTGATCGAGACCGGCGCACGCCACCGCATTCCGGTGGCGGTCTGCGGCGAGATGGCCGGTGATGCGCGGATGACCCCGTTGCTGCTGGCGCTGGGCCTGAGCGAGTTCAGCCTGCATCCCGGTACGTTGCTGGAGGTGCGCCGTGCCATCCGCGAAGCCGATCTGGGTGCGCTGCGCGCCCGTGCCCCGAAGCTGCTGGCCGCGCGCGACCGCCGCGCCATCGAACGCTGGCTGGCGCTGGTGGCCGATACGCCCTGACACCACCCGCTCGCCGGACATGCACGCCTGGGGTCAGATCCCTTTTTCGCGGGAAAAGGGATCTGGCCCCGTCTCGTTGAAGGCCAAGAGGTTGCCGGCCAGCGGCCGGCACTACCGCCACCCGGCGGCTATGCGCTGAAACATCCCCTTGCGATAATGACGCGCTGAACACCCCTGTTGCCGCATCCTTGCCGGGATCGCGGCTTTTCTTATCCCGCGGGAGCTGCGATGGCTGAAGCTGTACGCCACGACAAGACTGCGCGCCAACTGCGGATGTTGTCCGATGCACTGGACAGCGGCCGGCTGGGCCCGGTACGTCGGCTGGTCAACACCCTGGCCCCGGCCGAGATCGGCAACCTGCTTGAATCGCTGCCGCCGGGCAAGCGCGAGGTGGTGTGGGGCCTGGTTGATCCGGAAGATGACGGCGAGGTGCTGGTCCACGTCGGCGAAGACGTGCGCGAGAGCCTGCTCGCGGACATGGACCCGGACGAGATCATCGCCGCGGTCGAAGACCTGGACATCGACGACCTGGCCGACCTGGTCGAAGACCTGCCCGATACGGTCATCGACGAGGTCCTCAAGTCGATGGACCGCGAGAACCGCGAGCGCCTGGAGCAGGTGCTGTCCTATCCCGAGGACAGCGCCGGCCGCCTGATGAACCCGGACGTGGTGACCGTGCGCGCCGACGTCAATGTCGACGTGGTGCTGCGCTACCTGCGCCTGCGCGGCGAACTGCCGGACCATACCGATCACCTGTTCGTGGTCAGCCGGCGCCATCAGTACCTCGGCCGGGTGTCGCTGGCGGCACTGGTGACCCACGAGGACACCACCCCGATCAACCGCCTGATCGACGACGAGCAGCCGGCCATTGACGTCGGCGAGAGCGACCAGGAGGTCGCCCGCCAGTTCTCCGACCATGACTGGATCTCCGCGCCGGTGGTGGACGACAACAACATCCTGATCGGCCGCATCACCATCGATGACGTGGTCGACATCATCCGTGGCCAGGCCGAGCACCAGGCACTGGGCGCCGCCGGCCTGGACGAGGACGAAGACCTGTTCAGCCCGGTCTGGCGCGCCATGCGCCGGCGCTTGATGTGGCTGTCGGTGAACCTGTGCACCGCCTTCCTGGCCTCCAGCGTGGTCGGCCACTTCGAAGGCACCATCGACAAGCTGGTGGCGCTGGCCGTGCTGATGCCGATCGTGGCGGGCCTGGGCGGCAATGCCGGTACCCAGGTGCTGGCGCTGATGGTGCGCGGCCTGGCACTGGGCCAGGTAGGCGCGTCCAACGCGCGCACGCTGCTGTGGAAGGAGGTGCGGGTCGCCTTGTTGAACGGCGTGATGCTGGGTTCCGTGCTGGGGCTGATCGTGCTGGCCTGGTTCCACTCGCCCGGGCTGTCGGCGGTGATCGCCATCGCGCTGACCTGCAACCTGCTGTTCGCCGCACTGGCCGGCGTGCTGGTGCCACTGACCCTGAAACGCTTCGGCTTCGACCCGGCGCTGGCCAGCGGCATCTTCCTGACCGCCGTGACCGACTCGATGGGCTTCTTCACCTTCCTCGGCCTGGCCACGCTGGTGCTGCTGCACTGAACCCTGCAGGGTCCGATCCCCGCCGCGCGGAGTTCCAACCCACGCCAAAACCCAGGGTCGGATCTCCGCTGCGCGGGGCTCTGACCCGTTTCCAACTGGACACCCATGGCCACCACGATCGAAAACTATTTCCAGCCCGGCTGGCGCGACCAGCAGCACACCTGCCCGGCCTGCGAATGGAAGGGCAGCTCGCGTGCCATGGAGATGGAGCTGGACGAGGACGCCACCGAGTACGCCTGCCCGGTCTGCGAGAACCCGCTGCTGGTGGTGCTGCATCCGGACATCGCGCAGGTGCAGGCGGCCGCCGCCGAGGGCAATGCCGAAGCGCAGGAGCAGCTGGACATCATTGCCAGTTTCCCGCGACCGGAGTGACGCGCCGCACGATGCCGCGTTGACCTGCGGCGGGCTAGGATGCAGCTGACCCTGCCGCCCCGGGAAATCCCATGGTCCGATCGATGTCGCGCTGGCTGCCGCTGCTGGCCTTTCTGATGATGAGCGGTTGCACTTCGCTGCCGGACAGCGCGCGCGGCCGCTTCGAGGGCCGCGCAGTGAAGGTGGACGGCGAGACCGCCTACTACCAGGTGTTCATTCCGGCCGGCGTTCAGGCCACCGCTCCCACCAGACTCCCGGTCATCCTGTTCCTGCACGGCTCCGGCGAGCGTGGCGGCGACGGTGTCAAGCAGACCCATGCGGGGCTGGGGCCGCACCTGCGCAGGCACGCGGCCGACTTCCCCGCATTGGCCGTATTCCCCCAGGTGCCGGGCCACCAGGAATGGAGCGGGCGCAACAACCGCGTTGCGCTGGCCGCCCTGGACGCCACCATCGCCGAGTTCGGTGCCGATCGCTCACGGCAGTACCTGACCGGGATGTCGATGGGCGGCTATGGGAGCTGGAACATCGCGCTGGATGACCCCGGGCGCTTCGCCGCGATCGTGCCCGTGTGCGGCGCGGTGCTGGCGCCACGCGCGGTGCGCCCGACCCTGTTCGTCGAGCAGGTCGCCCAGGAAACCGATCCGTATGCGGCCATCGCCCAGCGCCTGAGAGGCACGCCGATCTGGATCTTCCACGGTGCGCTGGATGATGTAGTGCCACCGGACGACGATCGCAGACTGCACGCCGCATTCCGGAGCGCCGCTGCACGCGACGTGCGCTACACCGAGTACCCGGACGGCAACCACAATGCCTGGGACGCCACCTACGCCGACCCGGCGATGTGGGCATGGCTGTTCGCGCAGAAGCGCTGAGCCGCAGCTTCAGTAGTTGCCAACCTTGGTTGGCATTGACTGCCCTGGTAGTTGCCAACCTTGGTTGGCACTGACTGTCCTGGTAGTTGCCAACCTTGGTTGGCACTGACTGCTCTGGTAGTTGCCAACCTTGGTTGGCACTGGCCTACCTGAAACCAACCCATTCCCCGATGTTCACTGGAAGCAGGCCCGTCCATGCTTGCTCCATGCAGAACACACGTCTCCTGCTCGGTCGTCGCTCCAGCATCGGCCTCAGCTATATCCTCACCGCCGTCGTCCATGACCGCGCGCCGCTCTTCACCAACGCCGCAGCGGCCGCCTTGGCAGTCCGCGAATTCCAGCGACTGGATCAGGAAGGCTTCACCCGCTCGATTGCGTACGTGGTCATGCCCGACCACATCCACTGGCTGGTCGAACTACGTGCGGGAACGCTGGAAACCGTCATGAAGCGTTTCAAGTCGCGCACAGCCCAGCAGGCAAACCGGTTGCTGGGGCGAGTCGGGCGCTTCTGGCAGGCCTGCTATCACGATCATGCGATCCGCTCTGACGAATCGTTGCACCGGCGTGCGATGTACCTGATGGGAAATCCGATCAGGGCCGGACTGGCGACGCGGCTTGGGCAATATCCCCATGCATGGTGCGAATGGGAGCTTGGGGCTTCGTGTGATCCGCTCGACAACTTGGGCGCGGATGGATAGTGCCAACCAAGGTTGGCATCTACCAGAGCGGTGCGCGGACAAGCCGCGCGGCAAGTGTGTCAACCAAGGTTGACACCTACCAGAGCGGGTGGTCAGCCCAGCAGGGTTTCCAGCACGGCCATGCGCACGGCGACGCCGTTGGCGACCTGGCGCAGCACCCACGACTGCGGGCCGTCGGCCACGTCGTCGGTCACTTCCACGCCGCGGTTGATCGGGCCCGGGTGCAGCACCGCGGCATCCTTGCCGGCGCGCGCCAGGCGCTCGCGGGTCAGGCCGTACTGGGCGTGGTACTGCTCCAGCGACGGCACCAGGCCTTCTTCCATGCGCTCGCGCTGCAGGCGCAGCATCATCAGCGCGTCGACGCCTTCCAGCATCGCGTCGAAATCATCGCCGACCACGCAGCCCTTCAGGGTCTCATCGTCCGGCAGCAGCGACTGCGGGCCGCACACGCGGATCTCACCCACGCCCAGCGTGCGCAGCGCATGCAGGTCGGTGCGGGCCACGCGCGAGTGCTTCACGTCGCCGACGATCACCACTTTCATCTTCGAGAAATCCGGGCCCTTGGCCTGGCGCAGGGTCAGCATGTCCAGCAGGCCCTGGGTCGGGTGCGCGCTGCGGCCGTCACCGGCGTTGATCAGTGCGGTGCCCTCGCCCGCCGCTTCTGCCAGTGCGGCTACCGCGCCATCCTCCGGGTGGCGCACCACGAAGCCGCGCACGCCCATCGCTTCCAGGTTGCGCAGCGTATCGCAGGCGGTTTCGCCCTTGCGGGTGGACGAGGTCGAGGCATCGAAGTTGAGCACATCGGCGCCCAGGCGCTGCGCGGCCAGCTGGAATGAGCTGCGGGTGCGCGTGGACGGCTCGAAGAACAGCGTGCACACCGCCGAACCGGCCAGCACGTGGCGCTTGTTGCCGACGCGGCCGACTGCGGCATCGCGGATCTGACCTGCCCGGTCAAGCAGCTGCAGCAGGGTCCCGCGCGGCAGGCCCTCCAGGGTCAGCAGGTGGCGCAGGCGTCCGGAGGCATCGATTTGCTGGGCGGTCATGGCGGTGTCGGGCAGTCAGGGAATGGGGGTGGCGTCGTCGGGGGACGACAGCCAGCGGTCGATGATCACCGCCGCGGCCACGGCATCGAGCGCGGCCGCATCACGGCGGCGCTTGCGCCCTTCGGCGCGCTCGACGGCGAAGCGGCGGGCGGCCTCGACCGAGCTGGAACGCTCGTCGATCATCACCACCGGCAGCTTGAAACGTTCCCGCAGCTGGCGGGCGAAGCCCTGTGCGCGCTTGCGGTTGGGTTGGTCCTGGCCGTCCAGGGTCAGCGGGTCGCCGACCACCAGGCCGTCGGGCTTCCATTCCTTGAGCAGGCGTTCGATCGCGGTCCAGTCCGGGCCATTGCCGTGCACATCGACCACCGCCACCGCGCGCGCATGCGCAGCGAAGGCACTGCCGATGGCCACGCCGATCCGCCGCGAGCCGACGTCGAAACCCAGAACGGTGCCGTCACGGCGGATCGCCGGGGCAGCAGGAGCCGGTACGGGCGTGGCCGGCTCAGACATGGCCGCTGTAGTCGGTCAGCCGGAACAGGTCCACGCCGATGCGCGAGGCCGCACCCTGCCAGCGCTGCTCCAGCGGCAGCTGGAACACCAGCTCGGCATCGGCCGGCACGGTCAGCCAGCTGTTCTCGGACAGCTCGCTTTCCAGCTGCCCTGCGCCCCAACCGGCACAGCCGAGGGTGACCACGGCATTGGCCGGGCCTTCGCCACGCGCCATCGCTTCAAGGATGTCGCGCGAAGTGGTCAGGTACAGGCCGTCACCCACGATCAGGCTGGAATCCCACGCGCGCGCGTCGTCATGGATGACGAAGCCGCGCTCGGGATGCACCGGGCCGCCGTTGAGCACCATGCGCGCCTGCAGGTCGCCGTCACCGGTGGTGATGTCCATCTGGGCAAGCACTTCACCCAGCGTGTACTCGGAAGGCTGGTTGACCAGCACGCCCATCGCCCCGTTCTCGTCGTGCTGGCAGATCAGCGCGACGCTGCGGGCAAAGGTCGCGTCGAGCAGCGACGGCAGCGCGACGAGGAGGTGATCGGCGAGGGAGGTCGGCGTTACAGGCATGGTCCCATTCTACCTGCTGGGGGCGGGATGGTCGCGCAATGGCGGCGAACCGCGATGGGCTAGGATGGTGCTTTGCCATGGAAGGTCATCGATGCAGTCTTCATCGCCCCTGACCCTGCCGGCACGCAGCGCCATCGTCCTGATTGCCCTGCTGCAGGGTCTGATGCTGTATGCCGCGCAGGAACTGTCCGATGCGTGGCCGTTCCGCGATATCGGCTGGCGCTACTGCTGGTACGCCTGGGTGCTGGCCATTCCCAGCGCGGTGGCGCTGAGCCTGGTCGAGCTGGGCCAGCGCCGCCTGTGGCTGCAGGCCGTGCTCGGCTCGGCGGTGGTGCTGGCGCTGGCCGCTTGGATCGGCTGGAACCTCACTGGCGAGACCGCGCTGGAGTCGAGCGCGCTGCAGTTTCCACTGACCCTGGGCATGGCCGTGGCGGTGTTCGTGGTGCTGCCCTGGTGGCAGTTCCAGCTGCAGCACGGGCATTGGCGCGCCAGCTACCCCGAGCTGTTCGAGCGCGCCTGGCAGAACGGTTTGACCCTCGCCCTGGCGGCACTGTTCACCGGGCTGACCTGGCTGCTGCTGTGGCTGTGGGCGGCGCTGTTCCAGCTGCTGGAGGTCACCGTCTTCCGCGACCTGTTCCGCCAGGATGCCTTCATTGCGCTGGCTACCGGCAGCCTGGCCGGGTTCGGCGTGCTGATCGGGCGCACCCAGCACCGCGCGATCCAGATCACCCGTCAGGTGCTGTTCGCGATCTGCCGCGGACTGCTGCCGCTGCTCTCGTTCATCGCCGTATTGTTCGTGCTGAGCCTGCCGCTTACCGGGCTGGAACCGCTGTGGAAGACCCGCTCGGCCGCCAGCCTGCTGCTGGTGCTGTCGCTGTTGCTGGTGACGTTCACCAATGCGGTCTACCAGCAGGGGGACGACACCGCGCCCTACCCCGTCGTGCTGCGCCGTCTGGTTGAAGCCAGCCTGCTGGCGCTGCCGGTCTACGCCGCACTGGCGCTGTACGCACTGGGGCTGCGCGTGGTGCAGTACGGCTGGACCGTGGACCGGTTCTGGGCGGTACTCGTCGCAGTGGCCGTGGCCGGCTATGCCGTGGGCTACGCGCTGGCGGTGCTGCGCCGGCAGCGCCGCTGGTTGCAGATGCTGGAGCCGGTCAACCGCTGGATGTGCTGGGCGGTGCTGGCACTGGCATTGCTGGGCAACTCGCCGCTGCTGGACCCGGTGCGGCTGACCCTGTCCAGCCAGCTGGCGCGCCTGCGTGCCGACCCGCCCGCGATCACCAGCAGTGACGTCAACGTGCTGCGCTTCGATCTTGGCCACCGCGGCGTGCGGGCGCTGCGCGAGCTGCAGCGTGATCCAGCCATCACCGCCGATGCCAACGCGCCACAGGTGATCGCTGCCGCGCTGGCACGTACCTCGCGCTGGGATGACGGCCAGCGCCTCGACAAGGGGCCGCAGGACGTCGTCGCCCTGCAGCGCGCGTTGAAGCTGGCCAAGGGATCCAGCTCGCCACCGGACGACTGGTGGCAGGCACTGGCCACGCGCGCGATCGATGGCGAATCCTGCGCCCAGAGCGAGCGCGACTGCCTGATCGTGCATCGCGATCTGGATGGCGACGGGAACACCGACGTGCTGCTGTGCGAGCTGTACACCATCCGTGGGCCGGACTGCGTGCTGTACGCACGTGGCAGGGACAACCACTGGCGCCGGGCCGGTTCGCTGTTCGGCACCGCCAGCGGCCAGGCCGAGGCGATCAACCAGGCGCTGCGTGATGGCAAACTCACTCTTGAACCGCCGCGCTGGCCGATGCTGTCCATTGGTGGGCGCCCCGCAGTGGCCATCGATCCCGAACCCGAATCCAGCGAGTCTTCCCCATGAGCGGCTACTGCCTCATCGCCCCGGGCCATCCGGTGCACGACTACTACCACGCCAACGAGTACGGCTTCCCGCAGCGTGACGAGGGCGAACTGTTCGAGCGGCTGGTGCTGGAAATCAACCAGGCCGGGCTGAGCTGGGAGACGATCCTGAAAAAGCGCGAGGGCTTCCGCGCGGCCTATGACGGCTTCGATGTCGACCGCGTGGCGGCCTATGCCGAGCAGGACATCGAGCGCCTGCTATCGGACGCGGGCATCATCCGCAACCGGCTGAAGGTACTGGCCGCCATCCACAACGCGCAGGTGATCCAGCAGCTGCGGGCCAGTCATGGCAGCTTCGCGGCGTGGCTGGATGCGCATCATCCGCGCAGCAAGGCCGACTGGGTGAAGCTGTTCAAGAAGACCTTCCGCTTCACCGGTGGCGAGATCACCGGCGAGTTCCTGATGAGCCTGGGCTACCTGCCCGGCGCGCACGCCGAGGATTGCCCGGTGCATGCGCGGCTGCTGACGCTGTCGCCGCCGTGGTTGCAGGCCGCCGTCCGCTGAGGGATCTCCGCGCGTGGATGCCGGTAGTGCCGGCCGCTGGCCGGCAACCCCGTTGAACGGTCACACGCCCATGTAACGGCCGGGGCGGTGGTTGAACATCAGCACCAGGCTGAGCACCACCGCGCCGATGGCCGAGTACAGCACCTTCGATGGCGACAGCACGAAGAACGCGGCCACCATCAGGCAGGCGTCGTAGGACATCTGCACCTTGCCGGCGCTCCAGCCTCGGGTGCGCTGCAGGTATACCGCCAGGATGCCGATGCCGCCCAGGCTGGCGCGGTGGCGGATGAAGAACAGGATGCCCAGGCCTGACAGCGCACCACCGACGATCGCCGAATACAGCGGGTTGATGTGCGAGAAGTCGATCCAGCGCGGCAGCAGGTCGGTCAGCACGCCACAGGCGGTGACCGCAGCGAAGGTCTTCAGGGTGAATTCCCAGCCCATGCGCCGCAGCGCCACCCAGTAGAACGGCAGGTTGACCAGCACGAACACCAGGCCGAAGTTCCAGCCCATCGCGTAGTGCAGCAGGAAGGCCATGCCCGCCATGCCGCCGATCATCAGCCCGCCCTTGGCGAAGATGGCCAGGCCCAGCGAGGCCACCATCGTGGCCAGCACCATGCCCTGCACGTCCTCGGCGATCGAGTGACGCAGCGCTTTTTCGTCGGCGGTGGTGCCAGCACTGTCGGGCGGCGGGGTCAGCGGACCGGCGGTGACCAGGTGGCCGTCAGCGTCGTCGCACGGCGCGGGGCCATGGGAAGGAAGGGACATGCGGTGGGGGAACAGCAGGTAGGGAGCGGTATTAGACACGATCTGCATGACAGTTGCAGATGAAATCGTTCAGCTGAATGCGCCTCGCACTGCCCCGGGCTCGGCGCTGCTCAGCCCTTGCCGGCCAGATGGTGAGCCACCAGTGCGTTGGCATGGCCATGGCCCAAGCCATGTTCACTCTTCAGGAAGCTGACCAGTTCCATGTGTTTCAGGCCCTTCTTCCCGGCCAGCAACCCGAACCAGTGCGCCACCGGCTGCCCGTAGGTCTTCTCGATGGAGGGGAAATACGAGGCCGGGCCTTTCGGCTTGATGTCAGTGCTCATGTGCAGCTCCCGTTGAAGTCATTCATTCGACGAACCACAGACGCAGAAATCGACACACCCAAACGTCCGACCCCGCCTCGCCCGACAGGCCGCAGCCAACTGTCGAAGGCGGGGTGGGTCCGGTTGAGGGGGTGTGAGCGGCATGGATGCCGCGACCAAGCCCCCATGGATGGGTCTACGGCGTCCCCCTCAACCGGGCCCACCCCGCCATCTCACGGATAGCCAGTTTTTGAAGTTGACGTGGCCGTTGACGTTGCTTCGGCAGGTGCCGGGCGCAGCCCGGCCGTATCATTCCAGCATGCCCCGCGAAAACCTCAACGACCTGCAGGCCTTCGTCCACGTTGCCCGCGAGGGCAGCTTCACCCGGGCCGCCGCCCAGCTGGGCGTGTCCCAGTCCGCGCTCAGCCATGCCATGCGCGGCCTGGAACAGCGCCTGGGCGTGCGCCTGCTGACCCGTACCACCCGCAGCGTATCGACCACCGAAGCCGGTGCCCGCCTGCTCGACACCCTGGGCCCACGCCTGGCCGAGATCGAGGACGGGCTGGCCGCACTGGCCGAGTACCGCGAACGCCCGGCCGGCACCATCCGCATCAACGCCACCGGCCATGCCGCCGAGTACATCGCCTGGCCGCGGCTGGCGCCGTTGTTGCAGCGTTATCCGGACCTGAAGGTGGAACTGACCACCGACTACGGCCTGGCCGACATCGTCGCCGAGCGCTACGACATCGGCATCCGCCTCGGCGAGCGCCTGGCGCGCGACATGGTCGCGGTGCCGATCAGCCCGCCGCTGCGCATGCGCGTGGTCGGTGCACCCAGCTACTTCCGCCAGCACGTGGTGCCGCAGCATCCGGACGACCTGGCCAAGCACAACTGCGTGACCCTGCGCCTGCCTACGCATGGGGGACTGATGCCGTGGGATTTCGGCCAGGATGGCAACGAACTGAGTGTGCGCGTTGGCGGGCAATGGACGTTCAACACCATGGGCATGACCCGCGCCGCTGCGCTGGCCGGCAGCGGACTGGCCTGGCTGCCGGAAGACCAGGTGCAGCCGATGCTGGACGATGGCCGCCTGCAGTCGGTGCTGGACGACTGGTGCCCGCACTTCGATGGCTACTACGCGTACTACCCGTCGCGCCGCCACATCACCGTGGCGATGCGCACGGTGCTTGATGCGCTGCGCGGGCCGCTGGGGTGAGGGTCGAGGCGTGCGGACCAACGGTCCGCACCCACCACCAACGGTCCGCACCCAGCTGGTGATCAGCCCTTGGCCTGCGCAGCACGCTGCGCGTTGTAGCGCTCGCCGACGATCGACACTTCGTCCAGCGCCTGTGCGATGCGTTGCAGCTCCTCCGGTGCCAGCTGCAGGTCGGCCGCGCCCAGGTTTTCTTCCAGGCGATGGATCTTGGTGGTGCCTGGGATCGGCACGATCCACGGCGCCTGTGCCAGCAGCCAGGCCAGCGCCACCTGCGCCGGCGTCGCGCCCCGTGCTGCCGCAATCGTACTGATGCGATCCACCAGCGCCTGGTTGGCGCGGCGCGCCTCCACTTCGAAACGCGGAACGCTGTTGCGGAAATCGTTGGCATCGAAGGTGGTGTCGGCGTTGATCGTGCCGGTGAGGAAGCCGCGGCCAAGCGGGCTGAATGGCACGAAGCCGATGCCCAGCTCCTGCAGCGTCGGCAACAACACGCGCTCCGGTTCGCGCCACCACAGCGAGTACTCACTCTGCACGGCGGCAACCGGCTGCACCGCATGCGCGCGACGCACGGTGGCAGCGCTCGCCTCGGACAGCCCGAAGTGGCCGACCTTGCCTTCGGCGATCAGGTCGCGCACGGTGCCAGCCACATCCTCGATCGGCACGTTCGGGTCGACGCGGTGCTGGTAGAACAGGTCGATATGGTCGGTGCGCAGGCGCTTGAGGCTGGCTTCGGCAACGGCACGGATATTCTCGGGGCGGCTGTCCAGGCCGTCATCGGTGCGCGCGCCCTTGAATCCGAACTTGGTGGCAATCACCAGCCTGTCGCGGTAGGGCGCCAGCGCGCGGCCGAGCAGGTCTTCGTTGGTGTACGGACCATACACCTCGGCGGTGTCGAAGAAGGTCACGCCGCGCTCGACGGCGGCCTGCAGCAGGGCGATGCCCTGGCCCTGCTCGACCGGCTGCCCGTAGGCATGGGTCAGGCCCATGCAGCCCAGGCCGAGGGCGGAAACCTTCAGGCCACTGCGGCCCAGTTCGCGTGTCTGCATCGTCGTGCTCCAGAGGGGGAGTGATGACGATACGCCTGTCGTGGCGCTGGATTGAGCCAGCCCGGCCGCAGTCGGTCATGACCGGAATTCATCAATCCAGCCACGACCGATGCCGGCCAGGTCAACGGATCTCCGAGATCTCCACGCCGTCCAGCCCCTGCGACAGGGTACGTGCGTCGCCGCCCTGGCTGAGCTTGATGCGCAGGCGCACCTCGTTCTGCGAATCGGCGTAGCGCAGCGCGTCCTCGTAGCTGATCTCGCCGGCCTGGTACAGCTCGAACAGGCTCTGGTCGAAGGTCTTCATGCCCAGCTGGACCGAGTCCTTCATCACTTCCTTCAGCTTGTGGATCTCGCCGTCGCGGATGTAGTCCTGCACCAGCGGCGTGCCCAGCAGGATCTCCATCGCCACCTTGCGCGAGCGGCCATCGGGCGATGGCACCAGCTGTTGCGCGACCACGCCCTTGAGATTCAGCGACAGGTCCATCAGCAGCTGGTTGCGGCGGTCTTCCGGGAAGAAGTTGACGATGCGGTCCATCGCCTGGTTGGCGTTGTTCGCATGCAGGGTGCACAGCACCAGGTGGCCGGTTTCGGCGAACGCGATGGCGTGATCCATGCCTTCGCGGGTACGCACCTCGCCGATCATGATCACGTCCGGCGCCTGGCGCAGGGTGTTCTTCAGCGCGGCTTCCCAGCTGTCGGTATCGATGCCGACCTCGCGCTGGGTGATGATGCAGCCCTCGTGCTTGTGCACGAACTCGATCGGGTCTTCGATGGTGATGATGTGGCCGGTCGAGTTCTGGTTGCGGTAACCGATCATCGCTGCCAGCGAGGTCGATTTACCGGTACCGGTGGCGCCGACGAACAGGATGATGCCGCGCTTGGTCATCGCCAGCGTCTTGATGATCGGCGGCAGGCTCAGTTCTTCCACGGTCGGAATGCGCGTCTCGATGCGACGCAGCACCATGCCGACCTGGTTGCGCTGGTAGAAGCAGCTGACGCGGAAGCGGCCGACGCCGGACAGGCCGATGGCGAAGTTGCATTCGTGCGTCTTCTCGAATTCCTCGCGCTGCGCCGGGGTCATCACGTTGAGGACCAGGTCGCGGCTCTGCTGCGGCGTGAGCGGGGTCTGGGTGATCGGCGAGATCTTGCCGTTGACCTTCATCGCCGGCGGCATGCCGGCCGTGATGAACAGGTCCGAGGCGCGCTGGTGCGCCATCAGCTTGAGGAACGAAGTGAAATCGATGGTGGTCGCGGTGCTGTTCACGGCGGGCTCCCAAGAGGGCATTTACCAGGAAACGGTCGGTGGAGGAAACGGCACGGGGACGGCGCCGCACTGGTGCACGCCGCCCGTGGTTGTCCCGCCTTACTCGAACAGGCGCTTGTCCTTGGCGTACTCGCGGGCCTGGTTGCGGGTGATCAGGCTGCGCTTGACCAGGTCCTGCAGGTGCTGGTCCAGGGTCATCATGCCGTACTGCTGGCCGGTCTGGATGGCCGAGTACATCTGCGCCACCTTGTCTTCGCGGATCAGGTTGCGGATGGCCGGGGTGCCGACCATGATTTCCCACGCTGCGGTACGACCGCCGCCAACCTTCTTCAGCAGCGCCTGCGAGATCACCGCACGCAGCGACTCGGACAGCATCGAACGCACCATCGGCTTTTCGCCGGCCGGGAACACGTCGATGATGCGGTCGATGGTCTTGGCCGCCGAGCTGGTGTGCAGGGTTCCGAACACCAGGTGGCCGGTTTCCGCGGCGGTCAGTGCCAGGCGGATGGTTTCCAGGTCGCGAAGTTCGCCCACCAGGATGATGTCCGGGTCCTCACGCAGTGCCGAGCGCAGCGCTTCGTTGAAGCCATGCGTATCGCGGTGCACTTCGCGCTGGTTGATCAGGCACTTCTGCGAGGTGTGCACGAATTCGATCGGATCCTCGACGGTGAGGATGTGGCCGTATTCGTTCTTGTTGATGTAGTCGATCATCGCCGCCAGCGTGGTCGACTTGCCCGAACCGGTGGGACCGGTCACCAGGATCAGGCCCTGCGGTTGCTGGATCACCTCGCGGAACAGCGGCGGGCAGGCCAGGTCCTCGAGGGTGAGCACCTCGGACGGAATGGTACGGAACACCGCACCGGCGCCACGGTTCTGGTTGAACGCGTTCACACGGAAGCGCGCCAGCGACGGGATCTCGAAGGAGAAGTCCACTTCGAGGAATTCCTCGTAATCGCGGCGCTGCTTGTCGGACATGATGTCGTACACCAGCGCATGGACCTGCTTGTGGTCCAGGGCCGGGATGTTGATCCGGCGAACGTCGCCGTCCACGCGGATCATCGGCGGCAGGCCTGCGGACAGGTGCAGGTCGGACGCTTTGTTCTTTACGGAAAACGCCAGCAGTTCGGCGATATCCATGAGCGGCTACTCCCCAATAACGGCTTCGACTGGAAGGATCTTTCCCCGGGCGGCAGTATAGCCTCCTGATTCAACGGAACGCGTTACGTGGCCACTCCCCTGCCCCAGATCCTGAGCAACCTGCATGCCGCCGCCGAGGCGGCCGGCCGGCCCGATCCGCGCCTGCTGGCCGTTTCCAAGACCCAACCGGCCGAGGCCGTGGCCGCGCTGGCCGCGCAGGGCCAGCAGGCCTTCGGCGAGAACTATGTGCAGGAAGCGCTGGCCAAGATGCAGGCGCTGCAGCACCTGGCGCTGGAGTGGCACCTGATCGGCCACCTGCAGTCGAACAAGGCCGAGGCCGTGGCCACCCACTTCGATTGGGTGCAGAGCGTGGACCGGCCCAAGCTGGTGACGGCGCTGGCGCGCCATCGCCCGGCAGCGCGTGGTCCGCTGAATGTGCTGATCCAGGTCAACATCGACGATGAATCCAGCAAGCACGGCTGTGCGCCGGAGGATGTCGAGGTGCTGGCCGCTGCGATTGCCGCCGAGCCCACCCTGCGCCTGCGTGGCCTGATGGCGATTCCCGCGCCATGGCCCGAGGCGGAACGCCGTCGGGATGCGTTCGTGCGCATGCGCACACTTTTCCAGTCGCTGGCCGCCCAGCACGCGCAGGTCGACACGCTGTCGATGGGCATGAGCAGCGACTACGCCGACGCCATCGCCGAGGGCGCCACTTTGGTGCGCATCGGCACCGCCCTGTTCGGCGCGCGTCCTCGCCCGGCCTGATCTTGCAAGGAGAGTTTCATGACAGCTGATTCCATCACCTTCATCGGCGGCGGCAACATGGCGCGCAGCCTGATCGCCGGCCTGATCCGCCAGGGCGTGCCCGCCGCACACATCCACGTGGCCGAACCGGTTGTAGCACTGCGCGAGTCGCTGGCCACCGATTTCGGCGTGCAGGTGCACGACAATGCCGCCGATGCCGCCGCACAGGGCCGCACCTGGCTGATGGCGGTGAAGCCACAGGTGCTGCGCGAGGTCTGCCAGTCGCTGCAGGCACTGGCCCAGGCAAGCCGGCCACTGGTGGTGTCGATCGCCGCCGGCATCACCAGCGCGCAGCTGGAACGCTGGCTGGGCGGCAACCTGCCGGTGGTGCGTGCAATGCCCAACACGCCGGCCCTGCTCGGCGCCGGCGTGACCGGCCTGTATGCCACGCCGTCGGTGGATGCACAGCAGCGCTCGCAGGCCGAACAGGTATTGGCCAGTGCTGGCCGTACCGTGTGGATCGAGCGCGAGGCGCTGATGGATTCGGTCACTGCCGTGTCCGGCAGCGGGCCGGCCTACGTGTTCCTGCTGGCCGAAGCGATGGAAGCGGCGGGCATTGCCCAGGGCCTGCCGGCCGACGCCGCGCGCACGCTGGTGGTGCAGACCCTGCTGGGCGCCTCGCGCATGCTGGATGAAGCCGGCGAAAGCCCCGCCGAGCTCCGCCGCCGTGTGACCTCGCCGAACGGCACCACCCAGGCCGCGATCGAGAGCTTCCAGGCCGGAGGTTTCGAAGTGCTGGTGGACAACGCGCTGCGTGCTGCGCAGGTGCGCGGGCAGGAATTGTCTGCGGCGAATGATTGATCCCGATGTGTGCCGACCAACGGTCGGCACCTACCATCATCCACGCATGGCGTGGATGCTCATTGCCCAAATGTGGCCATGACGAAATCGACGAAGCACTGCAGCCGCGGGCGCGGCCGTCGATCCGGCAGGTAGATCAGATGCATCGGTCGCGGTTCGGGCAGGTAGTCGCGCAGCAGCGGCTTCAGGCGCCCTGCTGCGATCTCCCCTGCCAACAGCGCGGTGGGCTGCAACACCAACCCGGCCCCGGCCACGGCGGCTTCGCGCAGCGCGAACCCGTCGTTGCAGGTCAGCCGCGCCTCCCAATCCACCTGTTCACCGTTGGCCAACTGCCAGCCATGGCCACCACGCCAGGCAAGATGGCTCAGGCAATCATGCCCCTGCAGGTCCGCCGGCGTGCGTGGCGTGCCGCGCCTGCGCAGGTAAGACGGCGCCGCGCACAGGCTCATCGCATACGGCGGCAGCGGCCGCGCCACCACCTCCTGCGATGGCAACGGCCCGACCCGGATCGCCACGTCGAAGCCGTCCTCGATCAGGTCCACACGGCGGTTGCTCAGATCCAGTTCGATGTTCAACTGCGGCTGCGCGCGCAGCAGGCCGGCCAGCTGCGGCGCCAGCACGCAGCTGCCCCAGGTGGTCGGCGCACTGACCCGCAGCAGGCCACGCGGCTGTACCTGCAGACCGGCCACATCGGCCTCGGCCTGCTGCACCTGCTCCAGCACTTGCCGGCATCCAGCCAGATAGGCGCTGCCGGCTTCGGTCAGGCGCTGGCGGCGGGTGTTCCGTTGCAGCAGCGCGGTACCCAGATGCGCCTCCAGCTGCTGGATGTACTTGCCCACCATCACCGCCGAGACCTGCAGCTGTTCGGCGGCGCCGGCGAAGCTGCCACGCTCGGCCACGGCAACGAAGGCCTGCATGCATCGAAGGGTATCCATTACTAATCCTTAGTTAGGAATCTGCGAATCATACGCCGCTTACCTAACCCCATTGTGAGGGCGCAGACTGCGCTCACTCCCTTACGCAAGGAACGGCCATGAAGATCCTCCTCGTTGGTGCCAGCGGCACCCTCGGCCAGGCAGTCGCCCGCCAGCTCGGCCAACAGCATCAGATTCTCGCCGCCGGCCGCAGCAGCGGCGAACTGCGCGTGGACCTGACCGATGACGCCAGCGTCGCCGAACTGTTCGCACGTACCGGCCCGGTCGATGCGGTGATTTCCACCGCCGGCAAGCTGCACTTCGGCCCGCTGCAGCAGATGACGCCGGCGCAGTTCAACCTCGGCCTGCAGGACAAACTGCTGGGCCAGGTGAGGCTGGCACTGGCCGCGCAGCATCATCTCAACAGCGGCGGCTCGATCACCCTGACCAGCGGCATCGTCAGCGCACAACCGATCCGCGACGGCGTCAACGCCACCTCGGTGAATGCCGCACTGGAAGGCTTCGTGCGCGCAGCCGCACTGGAGCTGCTGCCGCGCGGCCTGCGCATCAACGTGGTCAGCCCGAACGTACTGATCGAATCGATGGCCGCCTACGGCCCCTACTTCCCGGGCTTCGAGGCGGTAAGCGCACAGCGCGCGGCACTGGCCTTCCAGCGCGCGGTGGAAGGCATCCAGAGCGGCGAGACGATCACGGTCTGGTAAGAAAAAGGGGACGGAGGGGATTAAGTCGCAAGTGCACAAACGACATAATCCCCTCCGTCCCCTTTTTGTCGCTCACTCCCAGCGCATCGGGCCGTCGCCGCGTTCGCCGAGGACGTCGCCGGGATTGGCCAGGCGGCAGTGCTGCAGCGACAGGCAGCCACAACCGATGCAGCCGGTCAGTTCGTCGCGCAGCAGCTGCAGCATGTGGATGCGCTCTTCCAGCTCGGTGCGCCAGCGCGCGGACAGCCTGGCCCAATCCGCTTTGGTCGGTGCGCGTCCGTCAGGCAGGCTTTCGAAGGCACGGCCGACTGCTTCCAGCGGCATGCCCACCCGCTGCGCCACGCGGATCACCGCCAACCGGCGCAGCACGTCCCGGCTGTAACGACGTTGGTTGCCCGAGGTGCGCAGGCTGCTGATCAGCCCCTTGCGCTCGTAGAAATGCAGTGCGGAAACGGCCACGCCACTGCGCTGGGAGACCTCGCCAACGCTGAGTTCCTGGGATGCCATTGCTTGACCTCAACTACAGTTGAGGTGGCATGCTGCTATCTTCGCCGCCCGTTGACAAGCGCGGCCTGCACCTGACCCGTATGACCCCGACCCTCTCTCCCGCCGACACCCACCTGCCGGCTGACAGCTCGATCCTGTCCGCGCGCTACCGCGCCACGACCATCGGCATGGTCGCACTGGTCGCGCTGCACGCCTTCGAAGCACTGGCCGTCGCGGCCGCGATGCCCACCGTGGCCGAAGCACTCGATGGACTGCGCCTGTACGCACTGGCCTTTGGCGGCACCCTGGCCACCAGTGTGATCGGCATGACCCTGGCCGGGCGCTGGGCCGATCGCCACGGCCCCGCGCGGCCACTCTGGTACGGCCTGGGCTGCTTCGTGCTGGGCCTGCTGCTGGCCGGCTTTGCGACGCGCATGGGCATGCTGGTGGCCGGGCGCCTGATGCAGGGCCTGGGCGCGGGCGCGATTTCGGTCTCGCTGTACGTGATGGTCGGCCGCAGCTACCCCGAACACCTGCGGCCGAAGGTGTTCGCGGCGTTCTCCGCAGGCTGGGTGGTGCCCTCGATGGTCGGCCCGGCGTTGAGTGGCCTGATGGTGCAGCACCTGGGCTGGCGCTGGGTATTCCTGGCAGTGCCACTGCTGGCGATACCGGCCGCACTGCTGCTGCGCCCGGCACTGGCGCGCATGCAACCTCCCGTTGCGGTCTGCAACGATGGCGAACGCAGCAACGTGGTGCGCTGGGCCTCTGGCGCCTCACTGGCCGCACTACTGCTCTACGTCGGCGGCCAGCAACAGGGCATGGCCGCCCTGCTCTGCATCGGCGTGGCGATGCTGGCGCTGCTGTTCTGCGTCCATCGGCTGCTGCCGGCCGGAACCCTGATCCTGCGCCGCGGCCTGCCCAGCGTGATCGCGTTGCGCGGCATTGCTGCAGCGGCGTTCTTCGCCTGCGAGGCCTATCTGCCCCTGCTGCTGCAGCGCGAACGCGGGCTCTCGCCCAGCTGGGCCGGCGCCGTGCTCAGCCTCGGTGCGCTGGGCTGGTTCGCCGGTTCATGGCTGCAGGGCCACCAGCAGCGTGGCTGGTCACGCCAGCAGCTGCTGCGCGTTGGCACGGTGATGATGACGGTCGGCATCGCCGCAACGCTGTCGGTGCTGTTCAACCCGATGCCGCTGCCGGTCGCGCTGGTCGGCTGGGCCGTGACCGGCTTCGGCATGGGCATGATCTACGCCAGCCTGTCGGTGCTGACCCTGTCGCTGTCAGCACCGCATGAGCAGGGTGCCAATACCTCGGCGCTGCAGCTGAGCGAGGCGTTGTCGGTGACCACCGCGCTGGCGGTGTCCGGCGCGTTGTTCGCCATGTTCGTGGAAAGCGCGCCGCACACCGGCTACCTGCTGTGCCTGGCCATCACCTTCGGTCTGGCGGTGCTGGCCGCAGTGATCGCGCGGCGGGTGTAGCGCCGCCGGATTCCGGTAGTGCCGGCCGCTGGCCGGCAACCTCCGCGCACGCGGGAATCCCATGATGGCGACGGCCAGAGGCCGGCATTACCGTGTACCGGCCCCCACATCATCGATATCCCGATGCAGGATGCGGCGCACTTCCAGCACGGCCTGCGGGGTCTCCTGCACGCTGTGGCCGGAAATGATCACCTTCTCCGACAGCGCGCCCGGCAGATGCGCGCTCCAGTACGGCACCAGCCCGTCATCGGACTTCTCCACCGGCAGCTCCGGCTTGCGCTGGGCGATGATCGAGTGGTACTTCAGGCCCGCTTCGATCGGCAGCTGTGCGGCGGCCTTCACGAACGGATCGCTGGCCTTGAGGTTGTCGATGCTGTTGGGAATCTTCGGCTTGGCGGTGCCGTCGACCTGCTGCTCGGCCTGTGCCAGCGCCATGAACACGTCCTCGAACTTGCCGAGAATGGTCAGCGGCAGGCGTACCAGGCGCCCGATCAGCCGCCCGACCTTGTTGCCTGCGATATCCGTGCCCTGGTGCGGCGCGGCGATGAAGATCGCGCGTTCCACGTTCGGCTGCGCCTTGAAATGCAGCAGTGGCCCCAGCTTGGCCTGCACCCGCTTCAGCCGCTCGCCCTTCAGGTCATAGTTGGCCAGCAGGTCATCCCACAGCACATCACCCGAGTCGCTCACCAGCAGCCGCGCGAGCACGCCGCCCATGCTGTGGCCGATATAGACCATGTCCTTCGATGCACGCGTGCTGCCGTTGGGATCAAAGTGCTTGAGGGTATCGTTGAACGCGTTGGCGATCTCGTAGCGGTTCAAGGCAATCGGCGCGTTGGTCGGGTAATAGACCTGCCACACCTGGAACTGCTGGCGCAGCTCGGGGTCACCCATGATCTCGTTGGCCAGGTTCACCCAGGCTTCCGGGCTGCTGGCCAGGCCGTGCAGCATGAAGATGATGCGGCGGTTCGGGTCCCACGGCTGCATCAGGTAGATGTGCGGTTCGCCGATGCCCTCACTCATGCCGAACAGGGTGCGCAGTGACTGCCGGGCAAAGCCACTCTGCGCCAGCCACAGGCCGTAGGCGGCGGTGAAGTTGCCCGCCAGCGGCACCTGTTCGCCGTGCAGGGTGATGCGTTCAGTGGCCTCCGGCGAATAGGCGTCCAGTTCAACCCGGCGCGTGCGCATCACGTCTTCCAGGCTGCTGCCTTCGAAACGCAGCAGCGCGGTGACGTTGATCGAGGACATCTCGCTGAATTCCGGCACCGAATCGTCATGCCGATGGCGGCGGCCACGGCGCTCGTCGTCGGCATCATCCGCCGCTGTCTCCGCCTTCGGCCCATCGCCCGCGATCACCGGCGCGACCAGCTTGGGCGGGTCCATCACCATCACCAGCTCGGCACCGAAGCCATCGCGGCGATAGGTGCTGCGCAGGCCGACGAAGCTGACCGTGCCGGCCGGCACCAGCTGCGCCGGAATGCTCTTCAGGTTCAACTGCTGGTAGTTGGAGGCCAGCGACCAGCTGCCGACCGAGATCGGCTTCGTATAGTCCTCGCCGGCCAGTGCCGCTGCACGCGCGCGCACGAACAGCACCACCGCCGCCTTCTCGGCGGCGTAGTTGTAGTAGTCGCGCACCTGCGTCTGCCGGTCCTCGAAGGCGCGGTCGGACGGCGAGCGGCCGCTGTAGAACAGGTAGGCATAGGCATAGCGCGCGGCTTCCAGCCAGGCATCCAGCGCCGCATCGCTCATCGGCGGATCGCCGGCGGCGGTCTTCTTCGGCGTCAGCGCCAGTGCGGCCTTCACCCACAGTTCGGACAGCGCCGACAGCCGCTGCTCGACGTTGAGGTCATCGGTCATCAACAACGTGCTGCGGCAGACCAGGAAGTCCTTCTCGCACTGCGACTCATCCAGGCCCGCCGCGCTGAGCGTCTCGCGCGCGGCCGGGCTGAGCTTGCCGGTGTTGAGCACATCGGCGCGCTTGTTCACCAGCGAATCGCTGGACTTCACCTGCTTGACAGTCACCATCGCGCAGCCGCTGCTGCCCAGCAGCAGGAAGGCGGCGAACAACACCGGCAGCGCGCGCTGCCAGCGGATCAGGAAGAGTCGGGTCATTACTGCGGGTCCTGCTCGGTGCCGGGCACGCCCTGGCGGATCACGGTGGAGAAGTGGTCGCCGCTGCCCAGGTCCAGCGCACGCTGGGTGATGCGGCCCTTGTCATGCAGTTCGGCATAAGGCACGCCCGGCGTGAGCGCGCCGACCTCCTGTGCGTATTTGGCCAGGTAGCCGGACAGCAGCAGGCGGTAGTCCAGCGGCAGGCGCGGCGCGATGTGGCGGGCCAGATCGAAGACGATGGTGGTGCAGTTGCTGGTGAGCGTGTTGTAGAAGCCCGGCTTCGCATCCAGTTCGCGCGCCTGCGCGATGTACGCGGCGAACAGTTGCTTCAGCTGCGCCTGGTCCATGCCGTGCAGGCGGTACAGGTAGACATCCTCGCCACGCGCGTTGGTGCGGGTGCGGATGATGTCGGTCTCCTCCGCGGCCACCAGGGTCATCTCGAATTTGCGGAAGAAGCCGCCCAGCGCCGAGAACGATTCGCCGCGTTCCTTGCGGATCTCCAGCGAGAACACCACGTGGCGCCCATCCTCGAAACCGAACGAGATCAGGGTGTGGGCGATCGCCGGGCCCATCCAGTACGACAGCACCAGATCGGCCGAGCGGAGTTGGTCCAGGTCGTACGCGCGGCGCACCCAGTGCGCGTCGTAGTCGGTCTCGCTGCGCCAGGTGAAATCACGCACGTTGTCGAGCACCACGTGGCGCCCGTCGAAGGACACCACGTGCAGGCGCTGGGCCACGTCATCGGCCCAGACGCGGTCCTGGCGCGGGGTGAGCAGCAGCCACCACAGGCCGGCCAGCGCCAGCGACGCGCCGAACGCCATGCCCAGGCGACGATGGCCACGGCCACGCGCGACCTGCCACGACGCCCACAGCGCAACCAGCAGCCACAGCACCGCAATGCCATTGGCCAGCCAGCCCGGCCCCGGCATCTGATAGGCCAGCAGCCCGGTCACCCACAACGCTGCCAGCGCCATGGCACTTCCTGTCATCCAACGTCCTGCGGCTCTCACTGGCATCCTGTCGCGGTCCCGAAGCCGCATAGTTAGCCACAAGCGGGTTCACCGTGGCATCTACGGCCCGTTCAGGGACCGCGGCGCACCGTCTGCGGCGGTCCATGCGGCCAGGTTCACCTCACAGGAGCAACGATGGGCATCACTTCCGTGGCCGGCGTTCCGGTCCAACCCCAGCACCGCGCCACCTGCCACTGCGGCACGGTCGAGCTGTTGCTGGACCTCCCGGACGGCATCGTCGACCCGCGCCGCTGCGACTGCTCGATGTGCCGGCGCCGGGGTGCCATCGCCGCCAGCGTCCCCCGCCAGGGCCTGCAGGTGGTGCGCGGGCAGCATCACCTGCAGAAATACCAGTTCAACACCCATGTGGCCGAGCACTACTTCTGCGGGGTGTGCGGCATCTACACCCATCACCGGCGCCGCTCCAACCCCGACCAGTACGGCTACAACGTGGCCTGCCTGGAGGGCATCGACCCGTTCGCGCTGGGGGTGATCCCGGTCAGCGATGGGGTCAACCACCCATCAGACCGCACCGGCTAGTGGCGCGTGCGCCGCGGTGGCGTGGCCACCTTCTGCCAGGGCGCCATGCCGCTGCGCCCGGCCCGCGCCGGGCGTTTCAGCCAGGGCCGGCGTGACGGTGCCTGTGGCGCGTCCTCGACCGGGGGAGGAAGGGGTCGACGGCTGGGCCAGAGATGGTCGAGCAGCCACATGGCGGGTCTCCGTGGGGGACGGGGACGATCAACACTAGGCCCGGGTGGGCATAGGCGGCGTGAGCGGGACACGACAACGGGATGACGGCGGAGGCGGCGATGAGCCAGCTACACCATGTTCCCGACCAAGGCACCTGTCCTTTTCCGCAGCAACAGGCGCAACACGGCGGCACAGGCGGCGGTCAGCAGCGCCAGTACGCGCAGCAGTGTCGCCAGCGCATCACTACTGGCGTGCTGCAGCTGCATGCGGCTCATCGTCGGTAGCAGTGCCTGCGCCTGTTCCCGCGCCCCCGTGGCCAGATAGGCACCGGCACGCACCAGCGATGCCGGCGACGCGCCCTGCAGCTGACGGCCGATCAGCAGCGCAAGCAAGGCAGTGACTGCGGCCAACGCGATGCCTTCGCCGGCCACCCGCACGGTTCCGAATATGCCTGCGGCCATGCCGGCACGTTGCACCGGTACCACGCTCACCGACAGTCCATCCATCAGCCCCCACGGCAAAGCCGTGCCTGCGCCGACCAGCATCAGCAGCGGCACCCACTGCAAGGGCGACGGGTGCGACGCCTGCCGCGACAACAGGTACAGGCCGGCGGCACACACCAGCAGACCCAGCGTGCACAGCCGCGCACTTCCCACGCGCTCCGCCCAACGCGCGGCCAGCATCGGCAGGACCAGCATCGGCGCGGACAGCGCCAGCATCTGCAGTCCCACCAGCGTCGCGCTCTGGCCATGCACGCCCAGCAGTTGCAGAGGTAACGCGACCAGCAGCACCACGTAGCCGAAGCAGGTCGCCACCGGCAGCAGCTGGACACCGAGGAACGCCGGTTGCGAGAGCAGTGAGAGGTCCAGCAACGGTGAGGGGTGCCGCCGTTCGATGAAGACGAACACCCCGCCCAACAGCAGCGTCACCAGCAGCGCCAGCCGCACGCGCGCGGCATGCAGGCCGAACTCGCCCAGCCACAGCAGCGCCAGGGTCAACGCCGCCAGCGTCAGGCTGAAAATCAGCATGCCGCCGATATCCAGCGGTCGGCGCTCGCCATGACTTTCAGGCAACGCGCGTGCCCCCAGGCCGAAGGCCACCAACGTGAGCACACCGCCCGCGGCGAACACGCTGCGCCATCCCAATGTCTGCAGCAGCAGGCCCGCGAGCAGGGGCCCCAGCGCCAGCCCCATGCCGAACGTGGTGCCCAGCAGGGCGAAGACACGGGCACGCGCCGGCCCCTGCCAGGCCTGTGCCAGCAGCGCCGTGCCGGATGCCAGCGCCGCCGCCGCGGCAACGCCCTGCAACCCGCGCGCCAGATCCAGCCATAGCAGCGTGCGAGCAAGGCAGACGGCGGCGGTGGCGGTGGTGAAGCCCGCCGTGCCCAGCAGGAACAGCCGCCGACGGCCATATCGATCGGCCAAGCCGCCCGCAGCGAGCAACAGACTGCCGAAGGTGAGCATGAAGGCGTTGGTCACCCAGGCCAGCGCGGTGGGCGATGCCGCCGCGGAACGGGCCAGCGCCGGCACCGCGACTGCACCGGCAGAGAAGGACAACGGCAACGCCAGCGCGGCCAGGCAGACCGCAAGCAGCGCCCAGCGCTGCTGCGCGCGGACAGGTACAGGGAGCATCGAATCCGGGGCCATGCGGGCCTCCATCCATCAGGGGCATTGATGATGGACAGGCCGCTATTCCAGAAAAACAGGCTCGGTGGATGTTGATTGCGGCCAGATGTTCCGCAATCATCCAAGCATGGACTCCATCTCCGCCCTGCTCGCCTTCGTCCGCACCGCGGAGTCAGGCAGCATTGTCGGTGCCGCCCGCGTACTCGGCCTGTCAGCCTCGGCCGTCGGCAAGCGCATCGCCCGGCTTGAACAGGAACTCGGCACGCGCCTGTTCCAGCGCACCACCCGCCGCGTGCATCTCACCGACGAAGGCGAACTGCTGCTGCAACGCTGCCGGCGTGCGCTGGATGAGCTTTCCGAAGCACAGGCGGACCTGGCGCAGCGACAGCACGCCCCCAGCGGGCTGCTGCGCATTGGCCTGCCCACCATCGGCTACCGCTTCCTGCTGCCGGTGCTGCCCGGCTTCCAGCAACGCTATCCGCAGGTGCAGCTGGAACTGGACTTCAACGACCGCATCGTCGATGTGGTCAGCGAAGGCCTGGATGCGGTGATACGAAGTGGCGAACTGGCTGATTCCAGCCTGACCGCACGGCGGCTGGGGGGTTTTCGTTTCATCCTCTGTGCTGCGCCGGGCTATCTGCAGATGCATGGAACGCCCGGCGATGTGGGCGACCTGCGCATGCATACCGCGCTGCGCTTCCGTTACCCCACCACCGGAAAGCTGCATGCGTGGCAGCTGCCCGGCATCGAAGGCGACGCCGGGGCGCGCCTTTCCACGGCGATGACCTGCAACAACATGGAAGCCGTGCTGGCCGCTGCGATCGGATGCATGGGCCTGGCCTGGATGCCTGACTTCCTCGCAGCTGACGCGCTGGCCGATGGCCGCCTGCAACAGGTGCTGCCCACACTGCCCACGCACCAGGGGCAGTTCTCGCTGCTGTGGCCCGGCGGGCGCCATCCCAGTGCACGCTTGCGGGTGTTCATCGACTACGCCGTTGCGCACCTTTTCCGCCCGGAAAAGGGGACGGAGGGGATTAAGTCGTAATTGGTCCTGCTGTGCCTGAAACGACTTAATCCCCTCCGTCCCCTTTTTCCTAGCGGCTGAAGCGGCGCGCGCCGGCGACGCAGATCACCGCGACCAGAGTCACCAGCACCATGCTGAGGCTGACCGATTCGTGCAGCAGCAGCGCGGCCAGGGCCAGGCCGAAGAACGGCTGCAGCAGCTGCAGCTGGCCGACGGCAGCGATGCCGCCCTGGGCCAGCCCGCGGTACCAGAACAGGAAGCCGATCAGCATGCTGAACACTGCCACGTAGCCCAGTGCCCACCACGCCGAGGCACCGACCGCGGTGAACGAGGCCGGGCGCATCAGCACCGTCAGCGGCAGCATCACCGGCAACGCCAGCAGCAGTGCCCAGCTGATCACCTGCCAGCCGCCCAGATGACGGGCGAGCCGACCACCTTCCGCGTAGCCCAGCCCGCACACCACGATCGCCGCCAGCATCAGCAGGTCGGCCTGCAACGAGGCTTCGATTCCGTTGCGCGCGGCATAGCCGACCACGCAGGCACTGCCCAGCAACGAGAACAGCCAGAACGCCGGGCGCGGCCGATCGCCACCGCGCAGCACGCCGAACACCGCTGTACTCAACGGCAGCAGGCCAAGGAACACGATGGTGTGCGCCGACGACGCGTGACGCAGGGCGAGTGCGGTCAGCAGCGGGAAGCCGACCACAACGCCGAGGCTGACCACCACCAGCCCCGGCAGGTCGCCGCGCCGCGGCCATGGCTGGCGCAGCAGAAGCAGCAGCCCCAGACCGAGCACCGCGGCGATGGTGGCGCGTGCGGCGGTGACGAACCCGGCATCCAGCTGCAGCACCGCCAGGCGGGTGGCCGGCAATGAGCCGGCGAAGATCACCACACCGATGAAGCCATTGATCCAACCACTCGCCGACCGTTCCACGTCTGTACTCCTGAAGGTGCCGGACGATGCCCGGCTGCACCTGTATGGAAGCATCCGGCGCGGAACGACCCCAGCTACAATCCAGTACAGCCGCAAGTAACTGTACTGCCCACACTTCCACTACGGTTCCACCATGCCGCGCCCGCTCACCCGCATCGAATCGGTCATCCAGACCGTCCGCACCCGCATCAGTGCACGGGTGGATGGCCCCGGCTCCCGCCTGCCTTCGGTACGTGCGCAGGCGGCGACCATGGGGGTTTCAGTCTCCACCGTGGTCGAGGCCTACGAGCGCCTGGCGGCCGAAGGCCTGATCAGTGCGCGCGCAGGCTCGGGCTTCTACGTCAGTGGCCCGGCCGCACCGCTGGCGCTGGCTGAAATGGAGCCGCGACTGGATCGCGCGGTGGATCCGCTGTGGGTGTCACGGCAATCGCTGGAAACGCCCGCGGGCGATCTCAAGCCAGGGTGCGGCTGGATGCCCAGTGACTGGCTGTATCACGATGGCGTGCGCCGCGGCCTGCGCCGGCTGTCGCGTGCCGATGCCATGCAACTGGTGGACTACGCCGGTCCGCTCGGGCTGCCCGCGTTGCGCCAGCTGCTGCAAAGGCGCAGCGCCACGCTTGGCATCGATGCACCGATGGAGCAGATCCTGCTGACCGAATCCGGTACGCACGCGGTCGATCTGCTCTGCCGTTTCCTGCTCAAGCCCGGCGACTGCGTGCTGGTCGATGACCCGAGCTACTTCAATTACCACGCGCTGCTCAAGGCGCACCAGGTGCAGGCCATCGGCGTGCCGTACACGCACAGCGGCCCGGACTTGGAGGCGTTCGCGCAAGCCCTGCAGGCGCATTCGCCGCGGCTGTACATCACCAATTCCGGCCTGCACAACCCGACCGGCGCGGTGCTTTCGGCCAACACCGCGCACCGCCTGCTGGGCCTGGCCGAACGCAGCGAGTTGATCATCGTCGAGGACGACATCTTCGCCGACTTCGAACTGCAGCCGGCACCGCGGCTGGCCGCGCTCGATGGACTGTCACGGGTGATCCACGTCGGCAGTTTCTCCAAGACGCTGTCGGCAGCGTCGCGCTGCGGCTACATCGCTGCGCGCCACGACTGGATAGAAGCACTGACCGACCTGAAGCTGGCGACCAGCTTTGGCGGCGGCCATCTGGCCGCGCAGTTGATGCACATCGCGCTGACCGATAGCGGTTACCGCCGCCACATGCAGTCGATACGTTCGCGCCTGGCCGATGCACGCCGGCACACACTGCGGAAACTGCAGGCGCTGGGCATCACGCCGTGGCTGCAGCCGGAAGCCGGCCTGTTCCTGTGGTGCCAGCTGCCCGACGGCCGCGACGCCGCCGCACTGGCGCGGCAATGCCTGCGCGAGGGCATCGTGCTGGCGCCGGGCAACGCGTTCAGCCAGTCGCAGCGCGCGGCCGACTATCTGCGCTTCAACGTCTCGCAGTGCCAGGACCCGAGGATCTGGCAGGTGCTGGCGCGGGCGTTGCGCTGAGCTGGATGCAAGCCGGTCAGCGCAGGCAGGAGCGACCCGCGGCAAAGGCACTTGCATGCCACGGTACAGTGGTATGTCCCTGTTGCAGGAATGCACGCATGTCTTCGTTCTCCGATCCGCAGGCCGTTGCCCGCTATGCCGAGGGCCCGCTGCGCCAGGTGCCGGGCTTCCTCGCGTTGCAGCAGATGAGTCGCCTGCTGCTGGCCGAACACGTTCCTGCGCAGGGCCGCGTGCTGGTGCTGGGCGCCGGTGGCGGGCTGGAGCTGAAGGCATTTGCCGAGGCGCAGCCGGGCTGGCAGCTGCTGGGCGTGGACCCGGCTGCACCGATGCTGGCCCTGGCCGAACAGACACTGGGCCCGCTGATGTCGCGCGTGCAGTTGCTGGAAGGCTACATCGACGATGCCCCCGACGTGCGCTTCGATGGTGCCAGCTGCCTGCTGACCCTGCACTTCCTCGACGGCGCGCAGCGCCTGCACACGCTGCAGGAGCTGCACAGGCGCCTGCAGCCCGGCGCGCCGCTGGTGGTGGCCCACCACAGCGTGCCGCAGGATCCGGCCGGCAAGCTGCGCTGGTTGCAGCGCTACGCCGCGTTCGCCGAAGCCTCCGGCGTTGCCCACGCCGATGCACAGCGCGCGATCGACGCCATTGCCGAGCGGCTGCCGCTGCTGGCCCCCGAACAGGAGGTCGCCCTGCTGCAGGAGGCCGGCTTCGACGATGTGGAGCTGTTCTATGCGGGCTTCAGCTTCAAGGGCTGGGTGGCGTACGCCGGCTGATGCCTACGGCACCACCGTGATGCCGATGCGCTGCATCAACAGCGCCACCTGCTGGACATCCAGCGTGGCGCCACGCAGGTTGGTGCTGCGCAGGTCCAGCTCGCCCAGATCGGAATTGGTCAGGTCGCAGTCGGTGAAGTTGGCGCTGTTCCAGTCGATTCCCTCGAACTGGCCACCGGACAGGTCCGAGCCGGCAAAGCTGGCGCCGCTGACGTTTGCACCGTCCCAGCGGTTCTCCCACAGTTCGCATTTCTCCAGCGTGACCCGCGAGAAATTGGCATAGCGCAGGTTCGACTTCTTGATGAAGGCGCTGCAGAACCAGCTGCGCGTGGTGATCTGGTTCATGAAGCTGGCGTTGCTGAAATCCGCACCCTGCGCGCGGCACTCGCTGATCTCCAGGCCCAGCGCCTTGATGAAGTTGAAGTGGCACATGCTGATGTCGCAGCTGCGGAAGCTGGCCTCCTTCAATGTGGCGCCATTGAAGCGGCAGCCGCTGCGGCTGTCGGCATCGTAGAAGCTGCAGTTGATGAACTCGGTGGCGGTCAGGTCGGCACCGGAAAAATCGCACTCATGGAACTGCTGGTCGACCACTTTCTGGCCGGTGTACTGGTCCGCGTCGATGCGCAGCTTGCGGTGAACGGTGGGGGACATCAGGGATTCCATGCCAGGTGCCCCGCCATCATGCCGGGCCGCGAGGGCGATCCATAGACGTGGGCACGGGCGGATTCACCGGCAGTCCAGCCGCCCTGTGCCCCGCCCAAACGCAGCATTCACGTTGTTGCACGTTAATGCACGAACGTGCAGACTTGCAGCATGAGCTCCGATCCCAGCCCCCTCCCCGCCCAGCGCACCCGGCAGATCCTGGAGGAACTTCGCCAGCAGGGCCGCGTGGTTGCCGCCGAGCTGGCGCGCCGCTATGCCGTGTCCGAAGATTCGATCCGCCGCGACCTGCGCGAGCTGGCCGCGCAGGGCCTGTGCCAGCGCGTCTACGGTGGCGCCGTGCTGCCACCGCCCAAGGAACGCCCGCTGCGCGAGCGGCTGACCCGCGACCGCGGCGACAAGGCCGAGCTGGCCGCCCGCGTCTGCGCGTTGCTGCAACCCGGCCAGGTCGTACTGCTCGACGCCGGTTCAACCAACCTGGCGATCGCCCAGCAGTTGCCGGCCGCCCTCGGCTTGACGGTGATCACCAACGCGCCACAGATCGCCACGGCCGCCAGCCTGCTTGAAGGCACCTCGGTGCAGCTGATCGGCGGGCGCCTGGCCAGCGGTGGCGGCGCGGTCGGCGCCGAAGCACTGGCCCAGGTGCAGCGCCTGCGCGCCGATGTGTACCTGCCCGGCCCCTGCGCGGTGGACGGCGACACCGGCGTGTGGGCAATGGATGCGGAAGAAGCCACGCTGAAGCGCGCGATGGTGGCCTGCAGCAGCCGTGTCATCGTCGCCGCCACGACTGAAAAGCTGGGTGCACGCGGCAACTGGCAGATTGCCAGCCTCGACGAGATCGACGACCTGGTGCTGACCACCACCGCACCGCCCGCATTGGCGGCACGCTTCCGCGCCGCAGGCATCGCGGTACACCCCACTCCCCCCTGACCGTACCGCTCATGTCCGTTGCCAACCGCGCGCGTGCCGAACAGCACGCGACCCGCGCTGCGTTCTTCATTCCCGGCTTCGCCACCGCGCTGTGGGCCACCCTGGTGCCGTTCGCAAAGGCACGCACCGGGATCAACGACGCCACGCTGGGGCTGGTGCTGCTCTGCCTCGGTGCCGGTTCGCTGCTGGCGATGCCGTTGTCCGGCGTGCTGGCCGCGCGCCTCGGTTGCCGGCGGGTGATGGTGGCCAGCAGCCTGCTGATCTGCCTGACCGTGCCCGGCCTGGCGCTGGCCGGTTCGGCCTGGACACTCGGGCTGGTCCTGTTCGTGTTCGGCGCCGCCGTGGGGGCAATGGACTGCACGATGAACGTACAGGCCGTCATCGTCGAGCGCGAAGCACGGCGCGTGATGATGTCCGGCTTCCATGCGTTCTTCAGCATCGGCGGCTTCCTCGGCGCGGCCACCATGACCGTGCTGCTGTCTGCTCACCTGCCTCCCTCGGCGTCCGTGCTGATCGGCGTTGGCGCCATGCTGCTGGTGATGCTGCTGTCGGCGTCGTACTGGCACAGCGAACGCATGCCGCACGACACACCGATGCTGGCCCTGCCACACGGCATCGTGCTGTTCATCGGCGTGCTGGCGTTCGTCGCGTTCCTCGGCGAAGGTGCGATGCTCGACTGGAGCGCGGTGTTTCTCAGCGACGTGCGCCGCGTCGATGCCGGCCTCGCCGGCATCGGCTATGTGACCTTCACCCTGACCATGACCGTCGCACGCCTGTTCGGTGATGCACTGGTGGCACGCGTGGGCCGCCAGCGCGCGATCGTGTTCGGCGCGTTGCTTGCCGCCGCGGGCGTGCTGGTGCTGACCCTGGTCACGCCGTGGCAGGCGTCGCTGATCGGCTATGTGCTGGTCGGCCTCGGCTGCGCCAACATCGCACCGGCGCTGTTCTCGCTGGCTGGCCACCAGACCCGCATGCCCGGCGCGCTGGCCATCACCGCCGTTTCCACGCTGGGCTTTGCCGGCATCCTTGCTGGCCCGGCACTGATCGGTTTTGCCGCCAACCACTTCGGCCTGATCGCTGCATTCATCGGCGTGGCCACGGCCTTGTTGCTGGTGGCGATGTCCACGCGTTGGCTGCGGGTGTAGCCCAGGGCATCAGCGCCGCCTGCGCCGCAGCTTCATCCGCAATCGCCGATAGCCGATCACCGTCGCCGTGGCACACAACGCGGTGCCGGCAGCGCTCAGCAGCAGCAACACCGCCAACCGGGCACCTTCCTGGCGCAGCATCGCCGGCAGGTCCCAGCTATGCAGGAAGTAGAACAGCCAGCGCCCCACCCGCTCACGATGCCCCATCGTCAGCAACGGATCGCCGGTCGCCAGATCGAGATAGACGCGTGTCGCCTCGGCATCACCGAAATCCACCACTGCCACCGGGAAGCGACGTACCGCTGCACCATTCATGGCCTCGGGCGCACGCGGGTAGAAGTACGCATCCGCTGCATGCTGCACCACGAAACCCTGCATGGGTGTAGCGGACAGCGCACGTGCCCTCTGCTGCAACCACGCGGTCGGCAGCCACCGTGCGACATGCAGGTGCCCATTGCCGCCGGACACGATGCGCGTATCACCCTGCCCGTCCAGCAACACCGCGAACAGCTCACCACCGATCCGTCGCCACTGGATCTCCACCGGCTGGAAGCGCGCAGCTTCGGCCATCGCCAGAAGCTTCGCAGGATCACCCAGCGCACCATCCACCGCCACCGCGCCGCCACGGTAGTGCTCAACATCGATCGCTTCACCCGTACTGCTGAAGACACCCAATGGGTTCATCGACATCAGCCCGCTGAAGATCCAGGTGAACACGAAGGCGGACGCCATCAGGCCAAGCAGGTGGTGCCAGCGCATCCACGACTCCACGTACGGCGTCTTCGCACCGGAACGATAGTGCCCACGGAAACGCCAGCGCCATACGCCCACCACGATGCCGCTGATCGCCGCCACCGTGCACAGTGCGGACAGCACGATCACCACCCACGTCCACACCGGGTCGACCGACTGCATGCGCAGGAAGTACAGCCAGTGCAGCCAGGCGCCCACATAGTTCCAGCGCTGCTGCACATGCGGAGCGTCCAGCACCACTTCACCGGTACGCGAGGACACATACAGGTCGCCCGGCTGCGCGCCGCCCACCTCCACCCGATACAGCGGCCGATGCGCGTCCAGTGCACGCGAATGCGTCCAACGATCCTCATTCACGCGCATCGCACCCACGAAGGCCTGGCCGCCCGCGAACTGCGCAGCGGATGCTTCGGCGCGCTGTGCCGACACCGGCAGCAGCGCCTGGCCGGTCACGGCAGACCAGGCGCCCACGTTGCTGCCACTGCGCACCACATACGCCGGCTCGCCACGCAGCGTGGTCAATGCCACAGCCTCCGGCTCGGCCTGCACGGCGGCAGGCAGTACCGACAGCCCCTGCAGGTCGCGGGCCTCACCCAGCACCGGCAACGCCGCCAGCCGCTCGCCGGGCGTCAGCTTCGGGTAACCAATGAACAGCATCACCATGCCGCTGACGAACCACAGCAGCATCAGCAGGCATCCGCCGATGCCCAGCCAGCGATGCACCAGGTAGGTCCAGCGCTTGGCGGTGGAACGCATCGTCATCGCCAGCGCCCTCAGAAGCGATGGTCGACGGTGAATTCGACGCGCCGGTCCGCACCCAGCAACCACTGCGTACTGGTGTAGTACGCGGTGGCGTAGTACCCCTTGTCGAACACGTTGAACAATCGCGCGGACAGCCGCGTGTGCGGTGCCGCCTGCCAGGTCAGGGCGAGGTCGGTGGTGCTGTAACCGGGCAACTCCAGCGTGTTGGCATTATCGGCGTAGCGCTTGCCGACATAGCGAACGCCACCCGCCGCACTCCAGTCCGGTGCGAACTGCCAGCTCAGCCACACGCTGGCCAGGCGCTCGGCCACGTTCGGCGGCACGTTGCCGTCGCGCGACACCAACACCGCCGGCGAACCCGTGGTTTCCAGGAAGTCCTCGAATTCGGCCTTCAGCACCGTCGCGTTGGCATCGAGCGACCAGCGCGGCGCGAAGTTCCAGTTCAACGACGCTTCAATACCGCGCGAGGTCTGCGCGCCCACCTGCACCCGGCGATCCGGCACCAGCGGATCGCGGCTGAGCAGCCCGGTCTTGCGGATGCGATACGCCGCCAGCGTCCACTCGCCACCGTCGAAGGCCTGCTTCAGGCCAACCTCGATCTGCCGGCCCTTGGCCAGGTCAAAGGCGCCGTTGGCCGGGCTGATCATCAGCAGGCCACTGACCGGGTCCGCCGCCTGCGAATACTGCGCATACAGGCTCAGCGTCGGCTGCAGCGCGAGTACCGTACCCGCACGCCAGCCTGTGCTGCTGTAGGTCTTCGAGAACGCATTCTGGCCACTGATCAGATCGGTGCGATCGATGCGCGCGCGGTCGTGGCGCAGGCCACCCAGCACCGACCAGCGCTCGCTCAGCGCCAGCCGGTCTTCCACGAACAGCGCGTACTGCTCGGCAAGGTTGCGGTAGCGCGGCAGGTTCGGCGCGTCGCTGGCGAACTGGCCCGGGACAGGATCGAACGGATCGACCGGGCCCGAGCTGCCGGCATAGGTGTTGTTGGTGTGCTTGAAGTGCGCGCGGTTGGCGTCCAGGCCCACCGCGAAGTTGTTCTGCAGGCCACCCGCCGTTCCCTGCACACGCAGCGTCGAGGTCAGTCCGGTCTGGTCCTGGTTGTGGGTGATCTCGGTATTGCCCGAGCGATCGATCAAGCCGGTAGCGCGGTTGTAGACATAGGCCTCGGCATTGCGCCAATCACTCTGGCTGTCGATCTGGTAGACGCGGGTTCGCCATTCCACGTTCGCGTTCGGTGTCCACAGCGCGTCGAGCTGGGTCCAGCGGTCGCGGAAGCGGATCTCGCTGTCGTCCACGTTGTAGTTGCGGTGGCGCAGCGCCTCCAGCTGGCGGCCCTCGACCAGCGGCGTGCCGAAGTAGCGCATGGGTTTCTGGTAGCCCTGCGCATGGGTGAGCATCAGCTGCAGGTCCGCACGTGGCTGCCACAGCAACGCACCGGAGAATGTCGCGTCGCTGTTGCGTCCACGATCAACCCAGCCACCGCTGTAGTTGCCGCTCACATCAACCCGATAGGCCAGCTCAGGCGTCAGCGCGCCACCACTGCCGAAGCCCAGCCGCGCGGTGTCCTCGCTGCCCACGGTCATGCTGATCTGGTTCTCGATGGCGCCGCGCGTGGGCTTCTTCGGCACGATGTTGATCACGCCGCCGATCGCCCCGTCGCCATGGATCACCGAGGCCGGGCCGCGCAGCACTTCGATGCGCTCGATCGACCAGGTATCGAACGGGAACGTGATGCCCACGCCGCCGTACTGGCGCAGCCCATCGTACAGCCGCATCACCGAGGCACCGTCGGTGAAGCCGCGGCTGGACAGCGCACTCAGGCCATTGCCCGGATGCGGCATGGCACTGATCGCACCCGCCCGGCTGATCGCATCGTTGAGGTTGCTGTCGCCGCGCTGCTCCAGCTGCTCGCGCGAAATTACCGTCAGGCTGGCCGGTGTCTGCAACACGCTCAGGCCCAACGCAGAGCCCGCGCTGGCGGTGGACGACAGTTCACCGCTGCGGGTATCGACCACCCGCACGGTATCCAGCGTGGTCGGTGGGGCCGCGTCAGCGGCAAGTACGGGGGCGGTGTGCAGGAGCAACGCGCACAGGACAGGCAGCGTCGCCCGGCGCAGGCGCGCGGAGTTGGGGTTCGTTTTCATTTTTTCACGGCATGCAAGGCCACCCCGCAATGGCAGGGCAGCAATCAGAAAGGGACAGACACGCGCGTGCGGGCACCGGCCGTGGCCGGCAACCTCATGGAAGAACGTTCAATGCAGCGCGCGTGCGGCTCAGGCGGCCATCAAGGCCGGCGGCCCACGCGCGCCCAATGTGCCGCTGATCCGTTGCGGCAACGCCCGCACCGCGCCGCGCAGTGCGCGGCACACCGGTGCCATCGGCGCCAACAGCAGCACGGCCGCCACCAGCAGGGTGATCAGCCGTGCAGCGATCAGGCAGTAATCGCAGTCCACGCCCATCTCATGATCGGCATGTGGATCGGCGGGCGGCTTCTTCGTGGCCCCGCCGTGCGGCATCGCCATCGCGTGATGGTCGTGGTGCCCTTCCATCGCGTGCTGTGCATGCTCTGCGTGCATCGCATGGTCCATGGCTGCCACCGGCGCAGCGGCAGCCACGTGACCATGCGCCAGCCAGCGGCTCACCAGCGGGGCGAGCAGCACCAGCAGCATGGCAAGCCATGCCAGGGCCTGGAACCGGCGGTGGAGAGCAGAACGGCGCACGCCGCCATTCTACGGGGCCATGGCCAACCTTGGACCCCGTTCAGGGTTTGGCCCCTGCGACACGGTGACGCAGGGGTTCGCCTCCAGCGGCGACATGTGAATGCAACGCACCGCGGTCCCTGCGCTTGCAGGCCCCGCCTCGCCAACGTTAGGGTTCAGATGGCCACGGCAAGGAGCCAGAGGGATCGGCATGACCACCCGAATCACACACCGGCTGCGCATCAGCCTGCTCGGCCTGACCGCGCTGCTTGCCGCCTGCGCCGACAAGGGGCCGCCCCCACCGCCAGAGCCGCTGGAACTCTCACAGCCCATCGCCGTGGACACGCCCGGCCAGCAGGTGCAGTTCGAGTTCGAAACCACGGCGCGCAATTTTGCCAGCTACCTTACATATGCGGTGGAGCTGGATCTGCAGCACCTCTCCCCATCGCCAGATGCTGCTTCTCCGCGCGACCTGCACATTCCTTTACGCGTCGGACTTCAGCAATGGTCCGGCGGCACGTGGCAGTCGCTGGCAAGCCCCGACGCCTACCAGATCGCACAGTCGCAATCTGGCCAGCCACTGCCAGACTGGCACCGCGATGCGGGACTGAACTACGCTCAGACCCAACGAGGCAGCGACGGGGCCTATCGACTCCATGTCGCGCTGCTGCCGTTGCAGGCGCGACGTCGCTACCGCGTCCAGATCAGCACGGTTGAAGACATCGCACCGCTTCGTGGCGCAAGCGCCAGGATGCTGATTCACGAATCCCGTCCGCTCGCCAAGTAGCACAGCGCCTTGGCACGCCCTAAAGAAACAGCGCAGCGCACCCGCATCAACTCACGTACTGCGCCTGACCGTTCCCGAACGACCAGTTCTCCTTCTTCACTTCCACCAGATTGATGAACACGTCTTCGCGGCGGATGCCCACCGCCGCATGCAGGCCGTCGGCGATGCCCAGGTACAACGCCTTCTTCTGCTCCAGCGTGCGCCCTTCGTTCCAGGTGATCTGGATGCAGATGAAGTCATCGGTACGGTCCACGCCCAGGTAGCCGGGGTCGTAGATCAGCGTGCCGGGCGCGTGTTCCTGGAAGATCTGGAAACGGTCGTTTTCCGGCACGCCCACCGCGCGCATGGCCTGGTAGATGGTTTCGCCGACGCGTTGCAGGTAGTCGGCGGATTTACCTTTGCGAAGATCGATGCGGGCGAGCGGCATGGTGGTACTCCGGGGTGGATGGGCACGGCAATGGGCTGAGACTACGCCTGCCCAAGGCGGTGGGACAGCACAGGGATGGAACCCTCTGGCTCCATGCGTGGCATGGTCCCGCCTCCGCCGCGCGGGGTGACGCGATTGCCGTGGTGGCTCCGCTGTGGAGTCGTCTCGTGCACGGTCGGCAGGTGCGGCGATGTGCGCCATCAGTGATGGGCCGCACTACTCGCGGGTGCTGGACTGCACACATTGGGAAACATCTGGCCTGCCTAGGGACAGTTGAGAATTTTCCTTACAGACCGATGTGATTGCCCGGCTTGAAGATCGCCGCGCCGAGGCAAGACGCCTTGGCCGGGATTGGCGTCTCGAATAAACAAACAAGATTTAGGGGCTGCAGGAACAATCGCAGCAGAGAGAATGCACCGACTGCCTTCAATGGCGGCCGGTGCGTGGGGATCGCCAGATCCGCCAGGCATTCTTCTCCCCTGAAGCTTGTTTGCCTTGGTACGCCAACCCGCACCGTCCGCCACCTTCACTCCTGAAGGTGGCCCTACGCCAGTGAGGGTTTCGCCATGACCAACCGCACCGCCGTCCATCCCCGCCTGCACACCCTGATCGGCGACGTCGCAACCGATGTGCCGGAAGACCTCGCACGCGAGATCGAGTGCGCCCTGAACGCACAGAATTTGCCCGCGCAGCTGCCCACTTTCTTCGCCCGTCTCAATGCGATCAACCATGCTGACGGCGATGACGGACAGCCATGCATCAGCCTCACCCTCGGCGCCAGCAATCACGCTTCGTTGCGCCGCTCGCTATCCGGGCTCGGCGCATTGCTCGATCTGCTGCAGGCCGCCGATCATGCGCGCAACGAAGGCGGCCCGGACGAACAGTTGGGCGCCTTCCATATCGACGGACTGATCGTGGCCGCACGACAGCTGGTGCGCGAGGCGCATCATTGCCTCTTCAGCGGCGATGCCTGACCGGCCCGGATGTGCTGCCGCTACAATCGCGCAGGGAGCGCAGGAGACCGCAATGGACGCCGAACACCTGGAGTACTTCAAGGCCGCACTGGAAGGCCGCGCAACCGTGGGCTGGAACGTCTGGTTCGCGGCCAACCAACACGCGCTGGCGCAACAGCTGAGCCGCCCTGCACTGCTGCGCTTGAAGTTCAGCACACTGGATGAAGCCGAACGCCTGCTCGCCGAAGCCGGCATCGTGCCCCGCAGCACAGCGGGCAAGCGCTACGAAATGTACTGCGCGCAGTTCTCGGCGGACGTGGTGGACGCGAACGGTCGCCCGCTACCGGCCATCTGGCGCGCGGCGCACGGCGGTGCCATCGGCCTGCTGGCCGATGGCGAGCAGGAGGCCGGCCAGGCGAAGCTGCTCGCGGAGTTCCGCCGCGTCCGCAAGCGCGGGCTGCAACAGGCCAACGAATGGTTGGCCGATCTGTGCTTTGAAGCAGAGATGGAGCTGACCAGCGGCAATGCCGAGGTGGGCCGGACTCTGCTGGCGGTGGTGGTGCAGGCCGGCAGCGGCCACGACCTGCTGGATGCTACGGCGATGATCGCGCGCGAGCTGCTGGAGCGGCACGGCTGAAAGGGTGTGCGCTTCCGGCTGATCCTGCTGGATCGCAGGCAACAAAAAAGCCCCCATTGCTGGAGGCTTTTTTCGTTCTGCAACATGGTGGGCGGTACAGGGATCGAACCTGTGACCCTTGCCGTGTGAAGGCAATGCTCTACCGCTGAGCTAACCGCCCGGTGTGTTGCTGAGCCGCTCATTATAGGGGCTTTTCAGAGGCCGTCAACAGTTTTTCACAGTCGTGTTCACGGGCATTTCGGGGCACGCAGCCGGGCATGACCCGACGCTACCGGAATCACATCGTATGGGTCGGTTTGTCCGAACCGGTCAGCCCGGCCAGCAGGGTCTCGATCTTGTGGCGCACGCCCTCGCCTTCGGCACCGTCGGCCAGCTGCACGCCGATGCCGGCGGTGCGGTTGCCCTGCGCGCCGGCCGGGGTCACCCAGATCACCTTGCCGGCCACCGGCAGGCGCTCGCTGGAATCGGGCAGCGTCAGCAGCAGGAACACCTCGTCGCCCAGGAAATAGCGCTTGGGCGTGGGCACGAAGATGCCGCCATTCTTCACGAACGGCATGTACGCGCTGTACAGCGCGGCTTTGTCCTTCACAGCCAGGGACAGGATGCCCTGGCGGGCGTTGCTGGCACTCATCGATTTCCCCTTGCGGCAGGCCGCTCGTTCACCTTGTTCCAGGCCAGCAGCAACTCGACCACCGCAAGGTCTGCACGCACCGTGGTGCGCAGCAGGTCGCGGGTGCGGTTGGCCGCATCGAACCAGGCTGCAAGCTTGTGCAATCGCTCCGGCGTGGTCAAGGCATCGGTGCTGGCCTGGGCCAGCGCCAGGTCGGCAGCGAAGCGCAGGCGCAGCGCCGCGTTGTCATCACCACACCACTTCTGCGCCAGCTCCACCGCGCCGGTCTTGCCGGCGGCCAGCTGTTCCAGATCTCGACCGACTTCGCGGCGCAGGCTCAGGCCGTCTTCGCGCAGCCAGTTGTCGGCCTGGCCGGGATGGCCGCGGGCGGCCTCCAGCGCTTCGCGCGCCGATGCTTCACTGTGGCCCAGCTGCTGCAGCCAGGCCAGTGCTTCGTGCTGCGGCGGCAGCTTGAATTCCAGTCGCTGGCAACGGCTGCGGATGGTCTGCGGCAGGCGTGCCGGGTCGCTGCTGATCAGCCAAAGGTAGCGGCCGGGCTGCGGCTCTTCCAGGGTCTTCAGCAGCGCATTGGCCGCCGAGCGGTTGATCGCATCGGCCGGATCGACGATCACCACCTGCGCCACGCCGTACTGCGGGGTCAGCGCCAGCTTGTCGGTGATCTCGCGCACCTGCTCGATGACGATCTCGGTACGCAGCTTGTCGCCGCTCTTGTTCGGAATGAAGCTGACCAGCTGCAGGTCCGGATGGGTGCTGGCGGCGATCAGCTGGCGCGTACGCGTGGCGTGCGTTGCATCACCCTGCGCCAGCACGTGGTCGGCCAGCGCCAGCGCTACCTCGCGCTTACCCAGCCCGGCCGGGCCGCAGATCAGCAGGCCATGACCGAGGCGACCCGCATCGAGCGCGGCCACGGTCTGGTCGAACGCACGCTGCTGCCACGGCGAAAACGTGCTCATGCGCCCTCCCCTTCCTGCAGCCAACTCTCGACATGTGCGACCACATCGGCGGCCACGCGTTCCTGCACCTGGCCGGCGTCGATCAGCGCGAAGCGCTGCGGGTCCTGCTGTGCGCGGCTGCGGAACACGGCGCGCACGCGCTGGAAGAAATCGTCCTGCTCGCTCTCGATGCGGTCCGGCCACAGGTCGCGACCGTTGGCGCGCGCGCGGCCGACGGCCACGTCCACATCCAGCAGAAGGGTCAGCCCTGGCAGCAGGCCGACCGCGCGGCGCTCCAGGTCGGCAATCCACTGCGGGTCAAGCCCGCGGCCACCGCCCTGGTAGGCGTAGCTGGAATCGGTGAAGCGGTCGCTCAGCACGTAGGCACCGCGCTGCAGCGCCGGCCGGATCACCTGACGCACATGCTGGGCGCGTGCGGCGAACACCAGCAGCAGCTCGGCTTCGGCGCTGAGCGGTTCGGCAGCGATCTCGGCATCGGGCTTCAGCAGCAGGCCGCGGATGCGCTCGGCCAGTGGCGTACCGCCCGGCTCGCGGGTCAGCACCACCTCGTGGCCGTGGCGGCGCAGGCAGTCACGGATGGCATTGATGGCGGTGGTCTTGCCTGCGCCCTCGCCGCCTTCCAGGCTGACGAAACGCGGGTGGCGAAGCAGCGCGGGACTCATTGCGCCGGGGTCTCCTGGGTACGTTGCTGGCGCAGCTGCTGCAGGTAGCGGGCTACGGCGGCGTTGTGCTGGTCCAGGCTGGGCGAGAACACGTGCGCGCCGCTGCCGTCGCCCACGGCGACGAAGTACAGCGCATCACCGGCGGCCGGCTGCGCCGCGGCCATCAGCGCGTCGCGACTGGGCATGGCGATCGGGGTCGGGGTCAGGCCCGCACGGGTATAGGTGTTGTACGGCGTATCGGTGGTCAGGTCGCGGCGGCGGATGTTGCCGTCATACGCGGCACCGATGCCGTAGATCACGGTCGGGTCGGTCTGCAGGCGCATGCCGATCTTCAGGCGGCGCATGAACACGCCGGCGATCTGCGGGCGCTCGCTGGCCAGCGCGGTTTCCTTCTCGATGATCGACGCCAGCGTCAGCAGTTCGTAGGGCGTGTTGATCGGCAGGTCCGGCGCGCGGCTTTCCCAGGCTTCGTCCAGCGCCTTTTCCATTGCGGCGTGGGCGCGCTTGAGCACGTCCAGATCACTGTCGCCGCGCTGGTAAACGTAGGTCTCCGGCAGGAAGCGGCCTTCCGGGTGCTGGCCACCGAAGCCAAGGCGCTGCATCAACGCGGCGTCATCCAGGTTGTCGGTGGTGTGCAGCAGCGGCTCGGCGCGCTTGAGTGCGGCACGCAGCTGGCGGATGTTCCAGCCCTCGACAATGGTGACGCGGTGCTGCAGCACCTTGCCGGCGCGCATGCGCAGCAGCAGCTCGCGCGGGGTCAGCTCGCCACCGAGCGCGTACTCGCCCACCTTCAGCTTGCCGGCCGCATCGAGCTGGCGCGCCAACAGCTGCCACTGGGTGTCCTGGCCCTCGTCCACGCCGGCGTCGCGCAGCTTGCGCAGCACGCTGTTCATGCCATCGCCGCTGGCGATGACCACGCTCTCGGCGGTCGGGGTGATCGGGGCATCGGCGAACCGGGTCTGCTGGTAGAAGAACCACGCGCCCGCGCCCGCCACGACGGCGGCCAGCACCACCACCAGCGTTACCACGAACAGACACCCGCGCTTGGCTCCCGCCATGGACTACCTCTGAACTCGATTCCGTCGTGCAGGATACCGTGCCGGTGGATTGGGGTCATGACCGGGGTGGCGCCTGCGTGCCGGCCAACGGTCGATCAGTAGATCCACGCCATGCGTGGATGAACGCCCGGCGGCATGACTGCGGGGGTCAGAGCCCTCGCGCGGTGCGCAAGGGATCCGACCCCGACCGGATCAGCCCTGCTGGCCCAGTGCGCGCAGCAGGCCGCGGGCCTTGGCGCGGGTCTCGTCCAGTTCCTTGTCCGGGTCCGAATCGGCCACGATGCCGGCGCCGGTGCGGAAGCTGACCTGGTGGCCATCCACTTCGGCGGTGCGGATCAGGATGTTCAGGTCCAGGTCGCCATCGCGGTTCAGCCAGCCGAACGCGCCGGTGTAGGCACCACGCGGCACCTGCTCCAGCTCGCTGATGATCTGCATGCAGCGCACCTTGGGGCAGCCGGTGATGGTGCCGCCCGGGAAGGTCGCGACGATCACCTCGCCCGGGGTCACATCGGGGCGCAGGTGGCCGCTGACGTTGCTGACGATGTGGTGCACATGCGCGTAGCTCTCCACGGTCATCAGCTCGTCGACCACCACGGTGCCGGGCATGCAGATGCGGCCCAGGTCGTTGCGCTCCAGGTCGATCAGCATCACGTGCTCGGCGCGCTCCTTGGGGTGGCCGACCAGCTCCTGGATGCGTGCGGCATCATCGTCCCCCTCGAAGCGCGGACGCGTACCGGCAATCGGACGGGTCTGCGCGTGGCCGGCATGCACCGACACCAGCCGCTCCGGCGAGGAACTGACCACATGGCGGCCGTGGGCGCTGAACAGGCCGGCGAACGGTGCCGGATTGGCACGGCGCAGCTGCGCGTACAGCGCCTGCGGGCTGACCGGCGCAGCGAACTGCGCGCTCCAGCGCCGCGACAGGTTCACCTGGAACACGTCGCCGGCACGCAGGTACTCGATCACCCGGCGCACGCCGTCGGTGAAGCGCTGCGGCGCATCCTCGCCCACCGCCTGCGGCGGCTGCCAGCCCTGCCCGGCCTCGGGCAGCGCGGCCGAGGCCAGTGCCACCAGCGCATCCAGCAACGCCTGCTCGCCGGCCTCGGCGATGACGAAGCTGGCGCCGTTGTGATGGTCATGCAGCACCGCGGCCGGGCAGCGCAGCGCCAGCGCGGTCGGGCGGCCGTCCTCGCGCGCACGCGCCGGCAGCACCGGTTCGATCTGGCTGGCCACTTCGTAATCGAGCATCAACGCCCAGCCGCCGCGGAACGGCAGGCTGTGGCTGCCGTCATGCGGCAGGCGTTCGCGCTGCCAGGCACGGTCCAGCACCTGCAGGAAGCTGCCGGCGTGCACCGCGTCGTGCTGGTCGCGCACCTGGCCATCCGCATCCAGTCGCAGGCCATCGCCCTGCGCGGCCAGCAGCAGGCTCCAGCGGCCCTGCGCGGTGCCCGAGGCAGTGGATTCCATCAGCAGCGGAAAGCGCGCCGGGTCATGCTGCTGCAGGGCCAGCAGATCGATCGGGTGCGGCAGCGGGTGGATCAGCGGTGCGTGGGTCATGGCAGCCAGTTCTGGGGTTCAGATGCACGGAAGCCGCCTTGCGGCGGCTCCGTAGAACGCGGCGTCGAGCATGGCCCGACGCTACAACTCGGTCAGACGCGCTTGAAGACCAGCGTGCCGTTGGTGCCGCCGAAGCCGAAGCCATTGGACATCACCACGTCGACCTTGGCCTGGCGTGCTTCGTTGGGCACGTAGTCCAGGTCGCAGCCTTCGCCCGGCTGCTGCAGGTTGATGGTCGGCGGGATGACGTTGTCCTGCAGTGCCATCACCGAGAAGATCGCTTCCACGCCGCCGGCAGCACCCAGCAGGTGGCCGGTCATCGACTTGGTGGAGCTGACCATCATCTTGTAGGCGTGGTCGCCGAAGGCGGTCTTCATCGCCATGGTCTCGCCCAGGTCGCCCAGCGGCGTGGAGGTGCCGTGCGCGTTGAGGTAGCCCACCTGTTCCGGGGTCACGCCCGCGTCCTTCATGGCCATGGCCATGCAGCGCGCGGCGCCTTCGCCGTTCTCGCTCGGTGCGGTCATGTGGTACGCGTCGGAGCTGGCGCCGAAGCCGGCCAGTTCACAGTAGATCTTCGCGCCACGCGCCTTGGCGTGCTCGTACTCTTCCAGGATCAGGATGCCGGCGCCGTCGCCCAGCACGAAGCCGTCACGGTCCTTGTCCCACGGGCGCGAGGCCTGTTCCGGGGCATCGTTGCGGGTGCTCATGGCCTTCATCGCGCAGAAGCCGCCCAGCGCGGTCGGCGACGAGCCACGCTCGGCACCGCCAACCACCATCACGTCGGCGTCGCCGTACTGGATCATGCGCATCGCGGTACCGATCGAATGGTTCGAGGTCGCGCAGGCCGACACCGCCGAGAACGACGGGCCCTTCAGGCCGGTGATGATGCTCAGCTGGCCCGGCAGCATGTTGATGATGGTCTTGGGCACGTAGAAGGGCGAGATCTTCTTGCCCTCGTGGAACTCGATGGTCTGCTCTTCGATACCGAGCAGGCCGCCGATGCCGGCGCCGACGATGGCGCCGATGCGATCGGCATTGGCGTCGGTGATCTCCAGGCCCGAGTCGTGCAGGGCCATGAACGAGGCACCGAGGCCGTAATGGATGAACGGGTCCATCTTCTTGGCATCCTTGCCGCTGACCCGGAACTTGCCGAACAATTCATTGTCGGCGGTGATGTCGAATCCCTTGACCTCACCTGCAATCTTGGTGGTGAACCGATCCAGATAGGCATCCGCAACGTTGGTCAGCGGACCGATGCCCGAACGACCGTGGGTGATGCCTTCCCAGCTGCTGGCCAGATCATTGCCCAACGGCGAGACGATACCCAGGCCGGTTACGACGACGCGACGCTTCATTGCTGATTCTCCTGACCCGGCTGATTTCAACGGGCAACTCGGTTTGCTTCGGTGTGATGCTCAAACACACGGGGCCGCAACTGCGGCCCCATGGGGTGCGGTGCGCGGCGAGCGTGGGCCCGCGCGCGCACTGCCGTCTGACATCAGGCCTTGACGTGGGCCTTGATGTAGTCGATGGCGGCCTGCACGGTGCTGATCTTCTCGGCTTCTTCGTCCGGGATCTCGCACTCGAATTCTTCTTCCAGGGCCATCACCAGCTCGACGGTGTCCAGCGAGTCAGCGCCCAGGTCATCGACGAACGATGCGCTGTTGGTGACTTCTTCTTCCTTGACGCCAAGCTGTTCGACGACGATTTTCTTGACGCGTTCTTCGATGGTGCTCATGGGATCTCGCTCCAGATGGAGTTGTGGTTCAAAAGTGGTCGCCATCAAAGGCGATGGCCGTGGGATAGTGTAGTGGAAACCGGCGCGGCCATGCATTGCAGCAAAAACCTCCGCAGATCAACCACTTGCGGCGCAATCCCTGCGCCCCTTGCTTACGGCATGTACATGCCGCCGTTCACATGGAGGGTTTCGCCGGTGATGTAACCGGCAGCCGGGCTGGCCAGGAAGGCCACCGCATGGGCGATGTCTTCCGGCGACCCCAGGCGTTCGAGGGCGATGTCGTTGATCAGCGCGGTGCGCGCTTCTTCCGGCAACGCCTTGGTCATGTCGGTGTCGATGAAGCCAGGTGCGACAACATTGACGGTGACGCCGCGCGAACCGATTTCCTTGGCCAGCGACTTGCTGAAGCCGATGATGCCCGCCTTGGCCGCGGCGTAGTTGGCCTGGCCGGCATTGCCGGTCACGCCCACCACCGATGCGATGTTGATGATGCGGCCCTTGCGCGCCTTCATCATGCCGCGCATCACCGCCTTGCTGGTGCGGAACACGCTGGTCAGGTTGGTGTCGATGATCGACGCCCAGTCCTCGTCCTTCATGCGCATGAGCAGGTTGTCGCGGGTGATGCCGGCATTGTTGACCAGGATCGAGATCGGGCCGAATTCCTTGGCGATGCCATCGAGCACGCTGTCCAGCGCGGCGGCATCGGTGACGTTCAGCGCGCGGCCGTGACCACCGTGGGCGGCCAGGCGTTCGCCGATCGCGGCAGCGCCGGATTCAGTGGTGGCGGTACCGATGACGGTGGCGCCCTGGGCGGCCAGCAGATCGGCGATGGCGGCACCGATGCCACGGCTGGCGCCGGTGACCAGTGCGATTTCACCCTGCAGGGGCTTGCTCATGATGTTTTCCTCAGGCTGGGGCGACCGCCGCACCCGTGCCGCTTGCCGCGGCCACCGGTACGGTCGGCAGGAACAGGGGGGATCAGGCCGACCATGCCTCGCGGGCGGCTTCGAAGTCGCCCGGCGTGGCCAGCGAACGGCCGTCGATGGCCTTGTCGATGCGCTTGACCAGGCCGGTCAGCACCTTGCCCGGGCCGCACTCGGCGATCCGGGTGACGCCACGGGCAGCCAGCGCCTGCACGCACCCGGTCCACTGTACCGGCTGGTACAGCTGCTGGACCAGCGCGGTGCGGATCGCGTCGATGCCGCTGTGCACCTGGGCGTCGACGTTCTGCACCACCGGCAGCTGCGGCGCGTGCCAGGACAGGCCGGCCATCACTTCGGCCAGGCGGTTGGCGGCTTCGCGCATGAGCGGGGTGTGCGAGGGCACGCTGACGGCCAGCTTGACCGCCTTGCGCACGCCCTTCTCGGCCAGCAGCGCCAGCGCACGGTCGACCGCGTCGGCGTCGCCACCGATCACGATCTGGCCCGGCGAATTGAAGTTGGCCGGCACCACCACCTGGCTGCCTGCCGCTTCGGCGCAGACGTCCAGCACCAGCTGGTCTTCGGCGCCGAGCACGGCGGCCATGGCGCCGACACCGGCCGGTGCGGCTTCCTGCATCAGCTGGCCGCGCAGGCGCACCAGGTGCGCACCGTCATGCAGGCTCAGTGCGCCTGCGGCAACCAGGGCGGTGTACTCGCCCAGGCTGTGGCCGGCCAATACCGACGGGCGCGGACCGCCCACGGCGTTCCAGGCGCGCCACACGCCGATGCTCGCGGCCAGCAGGGCCGGCTGGGTGTATTCGGTACGGTTGAGCATTTCCTCCGGGCCGCCCTGGGACAGCGCCCACAGGTCGACGCCGGCACCATCGGATGCCTCGGTGAAGGCTTCACGCACCTGTGGGTGCAGTTCGGCCAGCTCGGCCACCATGCCCACAGACTGCGAGCCCTGGCCGGGGAAGACAAAAGCGAGGGTGGATACGGTCACGCGGTCATCCGCTTGTTGCAATCGAAGCGGGCCATGATAAGGGCGAATCCGCTGTGTCGTCTGTACGTGCGCGTATGCAGGCGTATGGAGCGCGGCCGGGCAAGCGCAACGGGGTCAGATCCCTTTTCCTGCGGAAAAGGGATCTGACCCCTATCAGCCTCAGCAGAACAGCTGCAGGACGTCCAGGTCGCCGTCGGCGAGGAAATCCACGCACAGGCACACCAGCATCAACACGCCGGCGGTGCTGGCGCCGTGGGCGATGAAGATGGAATGGGCCAGCGCGCGCGCCGAACGGCCCAGCTTCATGCAGACCCGGGCCAGGCTGCGCAGGCGGCCGCTGACCGCATGCACGTGCTCGCGCACCGGCGCCTGAACGTCACCCATCGCCTCGGCCATCATCGCCTGCAGGTGCCCGGGGCGGTCGGCGTAGTACTTGGCCACGCCGTAGCCGAACATCAGCCAGTCGCGGGCCTGCGCTTCGGACAGATCCATCACTTCCAGCGGATCTTCCTCGAAATCGATGAAGCCGACCTTCTCGCCATCCCATGTGAGGTTGCGCGGCAATGGCTGCCCGAAATAGGCGCCGCGGGCATGAGCTTCAGCAATGGCCAGCATCGCCGCCATCACCAGCTGATCGCGACCGGCTTCGTCGGCTTCGCGCAGGCAGGTGTTGAACGAGCTGCCGTTGTCGCCGATCACCAGCGCGGCATGACCGGTGCCCAGTACGTCCGGCACGTTCACACCCTGCGCCTGCAGTTCCGCGAGGCGGCGGGCCTCGGTTTCGCGTGCGGCGTCGCCACCGCGGTGCGGCGGCGGGCGCAGCGCATCCAGATGGAAACGGCGCGCAACAAAATTGAGCAGGCCCAGGGCCATTGCCCGGCTTCCCTTGCCGTACTGCTTCAGCCAGGCACGTTGCCCTTCGATGACGATGGGCTCAACCATGACAGGTCCTCCTTAAACGCGTTACGGCCCCGAAGGGGCCGTAACGACAAGACTTCACATTGTCGTAACTTGCACTATCAATAGCGCAGCAGGGCCGAACCCCAGGTGAAGCCGCCGCCGAAGGCCTCCAGCAGCAGCAACTGGCCACGCTCGACCTTGCCCGAACGCACCGCGGCATCCAGCGCCAGCGGCACCGAGCCGGAGGAGGTGTTGCCGTGCTTGTCGACGGTCACCACGACCTGGTCCATCGACATCTCCAGCCGCTTGGCGGTGGCTTCGATGATGCGCAGGTTGGCCTGGTGCGGGATCAGCCAGTCCAGGTCGGACTTGTCCAGGCCGTTGGCGGCCAGGGTCTCGTCCACGACCGAGTCCAGCGCCTTGACGGCGTACTTGAACACGTCGTTGCCCTTCATGTTGATGGTGCCGCCACCGTTGGCGCCGTCCTTGAAGCCGGTCGAAACGCCGACCGGGTTCCACAGCAGTTCCTTCTTGCTGCCATCGGCATGCAGGTGGGTGCTGAGGATGCCGGTGTCTTCGTCGGCCTTGAGCACGACGGCGCCGGCGCCATCGCCGAACAGCACGCAGGTGGTGCGATCGTTCCAGTCGACCATGCGGGTCAACGTTTCGGTGCCGATCACCAGCACGTGCTTGCAGTCGCCGGAGCGGATGAACTTGTCGGCCACGCCCAGCGCGAACACGAAGCCGGAACAGGCTGCGTTGACGTCGAAGGCGGGGCACCCGGCCACACCGAGCTTGGCCTGGATCAGGCACGCGGTGGACGGGAAAATGAGATCAGGGGTGGTCGTGCCGACCACGATCATGTCGAGCTGCGAGGCATCGATGCCTGCGGCTTCAAGCGCGCGCAGGGCGGCGTTGTAGCCAAGGTCGCTGGTGGTTTCGCCTTCGGCCGCGATGTGCCGTTCACGAATGCCGGTGCGCGACTGGATCCACTCATCCGAGGTTTCGACCATTTTTTCCAGGTCGGCGTTGGTCAGGACTTTTTCCGGCAAATAGCTACCGGTGCCCGCGATCCTCGAATAGATCCGCTTGCTCATCATGTTTCCTGTTGCGCGGGCCGCCGATCACCGGCACGCCCGGGAAAGAAGGCAAAGGCCGCTGCCCGGAGGCAGCGGCCTTCCCGGCACATCAATCTTCTTCGACGGCCGAGGTCTTGGTCTGGATGACCTTCTTGCCGCGGTAGAAACCGTCGGCAGTGATGTGGTGACGCAGGTGCACTTCGCCGGTGGTCGGGTCGGTCGACAGCTGCTTGGCGCTCAGGGCGTCGTGGGCACGACGCATGCCGCGGCGGGACGGGGTGACACGGGATTTCTGCACAGCCATGGGATTGCTCCAAACTCGGTTCGATTTGCTTCGTCGTATCGTCGCGCAGGACGCCAGCGCCCAGCACACTTTCGCTTTCGCCGCAGCCGCCGACGACAATCCGGCTGCTATTGTTTCTTCAGTGCTGCCAACGCCGCAAACGGGTTGGCCTTCTTCGTTTCTTCTTCGCTCGGTGCCCAGTCCTTGTCGACTGCTTCACCGTCGGGCGACAGCGGCACCACGGGCACCGCCAGCACCAATTCGTCCTCGACCAGATCCAGCGGACGCAGCTGGCCGTCTTCCGGCACCAGCAACGCCTCGTATTCCTCCGGCAGGGACGATTCCTCGTCCTCGTCGCGGATCAGGCCAAGCCTCTGGGTCACCTTCACCGGCAACAGGAATCGCTGCATGCTGCGCTGACAGGTCAGCGGCAGCGCGGTGTCGATGGTCAGTTCCACATAGGATACCCGCAAGACGTCGTCGCGACCGAATTCAAGCGAGTAGACACACTCGCCGTCGGTATCTGCGACCAACCCCTGCAGGCGGGTCAATTCAGCCAGGGAGACCTGACCGTCGAAGCGCCTTCGCGCTACAACCATCCGCCAGGCATCCAGCGTTTCGGGCACGTTCGCGGACATAAGCCGCTGAATACTAAGGATCGCACCGCCTGCTGTCAAATGCCCGCCCTGCAGGACTTGCCGCTGGCGCCGTGGAGGGGCCAGACTGCCGCGCCCTGCCCCGGTATTGTCACATGTCACTGGTCCTGGCCTCCACCTCCCGCTACCGTCGCGAACTGCTGGAACGGCTGGGCCTGCCCTTCGACTGCGCACGCCCGGACGTGGATGAAACCCCTCTGGGCGCCGAGACCCCGCTGGCCCTGGCCACGCGCCTGGCCGCCGCCAAGGCCGCCGACGTGGCCGCCCGCCATCCGGGCGCCTGGGTGATCGGCTCGGACCAGGTGGCCGACCTGAACGGCCAGCCGCTGGGCAAGCCGGGCACGGTCGAGGCGGCCTGTGCGCAGCTGGCGGCAATGTCCGGACAGACGGTGCGTTTTCACACGGCAATCAGTCTCAGGCGGGATGGAGAATCCCTCGCCACCCTGGATCTGACCGAAGTACGCTTCCGCGTGCTGGACCCGCAGGAAATCATCCGCTACGTCGCCGCCGAGCAGCCGCTGGACTGCGCCGGCAGCTTCAAGTGCGAGGGCCTGGGCATCAGCCTGTTCGAGGCAATCGACAACCGCGACCCGACCGCGCTGGTCGGCCTGCCACTGATCGCGCTGTGCGGCCTGCTGCGCAGGGCTGGATTCGCGGTGCCGTGAACGGTAGAGCCGAGCCCTTGCTCGGCCGTCTTTTTTTTAGGCTGCCCGCCATCTGTAGCAGAAGCAGCCGAGCATCGGCTCGGCTCTACAGGACCAGGGGACCTCAACGAACTTCGAACGGCTGCTCCTGCCACGCCTCCACGCTGCCGTCGCGGCCGTGCAGGCGCAGGCCAAGCCAATGCCGCCCCGGCGCCAGCGTGGTGGTATCCAGCGATGCGTCGAAGCCCACCGCCGGATGTTGCGGATCGGTGCTGTCCGGCCAGGTGTGGCGGATGTCGAACATGCGCCCGTAGCGCGCATCGCCAATCGAATGGCCATCGACCAGCACTTCGATGCGCGCCAACCCCACGCCATCCTTGAATGCCCAGCCCTTGATGGCGAGCGTTCCGGAGACCTTCTCACCGTTGGACGGCGCATCCAGCCAGGCCATTGCCGGCGTCACGCAGGGCCCCTGCGCGCGCTGCACCGGCAGCTGGAACAGCAGGAAGCGCTGGAAACCATGATCGCTGCTGACCACGCGCGGCGCCGGCAACGGCCCCACCTGCTCGCAGATGGCGTGATAGCGCGCCAGCAGATCGCGGTAGCGCTGGTCGCTGGGTGACAGCACCAGCAGCATCGGCGCACTGCGCGGGCCTTCGTGCAGCAGGCCCCACTGTGCCAGCTGTGCGGTCCGCCCATGCTTGTCGTTGAGCGGATGCGGCAACACCTCGATATCACCGTTGCCCAGCTGGAAGCCCAGTTCGGCACCGACCTTGAAGTTGCCCGCCAGCACACGCGTGCCCGGCGGCATCTGCCGCAGTTCGTCGCGCACCGCCACGGCCAGCGGCTGCCAGCCGGCAAAGTTGCGCGGGTAGTACTTGCTGCCGGCCATCTGCTCGCGCAGCGCCGGCGTGGACGCCATCAGGTAGTAGCCGAAAGCCAGTACGGTGCCTGCAGCTGCCAGCCACCAGCCGGTGCGGCGCAGCCAGCGTGGCCAGCCGTTGAGGACCACCGGCACGGCCACCAGCAGCGCCAGGTAGCCCGGCAACGGCCAATGGAAACTGATCCGCTCGACATCGGTGAAGAAGCCCAGCAGGAAGATGCCCAGCGTCGACACCCCGCCCACCAGGCCGAAATAGCGCCATTGCACCCGCACACCACCACCACTGCGGGTACCCGCCAGGGCGACCTTCCACATCGCGATGCACAGGATCGGCGTCACCAGCATCGGCTGGATCACCAGGAACCACAGCCCTTCCCACTCGAACGTCCACGGGTGGCGCTCGACCACCTGGAACTTCAGGCCGGCATCATGGTTGTCCGCATTCCACGCCAGCAACGGCAGCCAGGCCAGTACACCCACCGCCAGCGCCACCCATACGCGCGGGTCGGCCAGCATGCGGCGGCCCTGCGGCAGCGCCAGCAGCGCAATGAAGCCGACACCGATGACGCCAATGAAACGGTAGTGGCTGAGCGCACCGATCAGCAGGCCCAGCGCCAGCTTCATCGCCGACGACGCATCCACGTTGTGCAGCAGGCGCGCACCGGCCTGCAGGCAGATCACCGCCGCAAGCGCCATCGGCACATCCGGCACGGCCAGCAGGCCCAGCGTGGCCGACAGCGGCATCAGCAGGGTCAGGCTGCCCGCCTGCCACCCTGCGACGTTGCCAAACCAGCGCGTGGCGATGCGCACCACCAGCAACGGCAGCAACGCACCGATGGCCAGGAACGGCAGGCGCAATGCGAGCACGTGATGGCCACCGATTTCCACGCCCAGGCGTGCAAGCCATGCTGTCAACCCCGGCAGGTCGGAATAGGCAGCGGCCAGGTGCTGGCCTTCCTGCCAATAGAACGCCTCATCGACGAACAGCGGCAGGCGTGCAGCCACCACCAGCTTGGCCGCTGTGATCAGCGTCCATAACCAGAGAAATATTGCCCGCGCGCGCTGTTCGCCTTGCATTGCTCTATGGATAATCGAGTGGATTCCAGACCTGAGACGATCATGCCAGCCTCGTCCCCCAATCCCAGCATGCTAACCGATCAACTGCGCCAAGCCCTGCGGGAGGCACAGGATCAGGTGAACGCACTGGTACTGGGCAAGGTGCCGGAAGTCAGGCTGGCCTTTGTCGCCCTGCTTTCCGGCGGCCACCTGCTCATCGAAGATCTGCCTGGGCTGGGCAAGACCACGCTGGCGCATGCATTGGCCAGCAGCCTCGGCCTCAGCTTCCAGCGCGTGCAGTTCACTTCCGACCTGTTGCCGGCGGACGTACTGGGCGTATCGGTGTACGAGGCCGGCAGCCGCCAGTTCCAGTTCCACCCCGGCCCGGTGTTCACCCACGTGCTGCTGGCCGATGAGATCAACCGCGCACCGCCGCGCACGCAGAGTGCGTTGCTGGAGGCGATGGCCGAGCAGCAGGTCACCCTGGATGGACAGACGCATCCACTGCCCGATCCATTCTTCGTGATCGCCACGCAGAACCCGGTCGACCTGTCCGGCACCTTCCCGTTGCCGGATTCGCAGCTCGATCGTTTCCTGCTGCGGCTGGCGATGGGCTACCCGAGCGTGCAGGCCGAGCGCGAGCTGCTGCGTGGCAGCGATCGCCGCGACCTGATCGCCCGCGCGGTGCCGAAGCTGGATGACACCCAGGTGCGTGCGCTGCGTGAAGCCGTTGGCCAGGTACACGCCAGCGACGCGCTGATCGACTACGTGCAGGCACTGTTGACCCGCAGCCGCCAGCATGCCGGCGTACGCGTGGGCCTGTCACCGCGCGCCGGGCTGGCCCTGCTGCGTGCCGCCAGGGCGCATGCACTGCTGCTCGGCCGCGGGCATGTGGTGCCCGAAGACGTGCAGACCCTGTTCGTGGCAGTGGCCGGCCATCGCCTGGTGGCGGAGGCCGAATCCAGCTCCGGGCCGGCACTGGCGCGGGCGATCCTGCAGACCGTCGCGGTGGACTGAAGGTGGCCACACGCTGGGCACGCATGCAGCTGCTGGCACGCCCACGCAGGCCCGAAGCCCTGCCGCAGCGACTGGATCGCCATCGCATCTATGTACTGCCGACGCGCTTCGGCCTGTTCGTCGCCACCCTGCTGTCGGCGATGCTGCTGGGCGCATTGAACTACAACAACAACCCGGCCCTGCTGCTGGCACTGTTGCTGGCCGCAGCAGCGATCGCCAGCGCCATTGCCGCGCACCTGCAGCTGTCCGGCATACAGATCGATGCAATCTCCGCCGAGCCGGTTCCGGCCGGGCACCCCCTGCGCCTGCGCGTGGACCTGTCGTTGCGCGACCCGCGCGCGCGCCACGGGCTGCACCTGCAGCTGGGCGCAAGCGAGGCGTGGGTCGCACTGCCTGCACACGGTCGCGGCGAAGTGGAGCTGGATGTCCCCAGCGAGCGCCGCGGCTGGCTGGAACTGCCGCGCATCCGCCTGTCCAGCACGCAGCCGCTGGGGCTGGTGCGGGCATGGTCGTGGGTGTGGCCGGAGCAGCCGCTGCTGGTTTATCCACTGGCCGAGGCACTGGCACCACCCCTTCCGGAAAGTGGCAGCGATCCACTGCACACCCGCGCCCATGCCAGTGGCGAAGAGCTGCACCAGCTGCGCCCCTATCGTGCCGGCGACGCCCCGCGCAGCATTGCCTGGAAACACTCGGCACGCCGCGACAGCCTGCTGGTACGCGAATACGAGAAGCCGATCGGCATCGAAGTGGTGCTGGACTGGCGCACGCTGGCGCCGCTGGGCCATGAAGCACGCATCGCGCGGTTGGCACGCTGGGTCGACATGGCCGAGCGCGAAGGCCGGCGCTACACGCTGCTGCTTCCAGCCCATCCCCCGTTCGGGCCCGGCCAGGGCGCCAGCCACCACCACCTGTGCCTGCGCGCACTGGCGCTGATGCCCCATGACTGAGCCTGCCGTCCTGCTCGATCGCAACGCCCGCAGCTGGACCCTGGCCAGCGCAGCGCTGGCGCTGCTGCCACTGCTGCTGCAGCTGCCGCCGGTGCTGGCCGTCGTGATCGCGATCACCGCCGTGCTGACCGCTGCGCTTTCCTGGCGGCGGGTGCTGCCGATGCCGGTGCGCCTGCTGCTGGTGCTGGCCATGCTCGCCACCATCGTCTGGCAGATGGGCATGGTGCGGCCGGGGCGTGATACCGGCTGTGCGCTGCTGGCGGCGATGCTGGCCATCAAATCCAGCGAACTGCGCAACCTGCGTGATGCGCGCAGCCTGCTCGGTTTCGCGCTGTTCTCGCCGTTCGCGGCCTTCCTGCTCGACCAGGGCCCGCTGACCACGGGACTGGCTGCGCTGGCCGCGGTTGCCGCACTGCTGGCCCTGCAACGCCTGGCCCAGGACGAGGGCCGCAGCCCACGCCTGCCACTGCACGGTCAACTGCGCGGCGTCGGCCGCCTGCTTGGCATCGGCCTGCCGCTGGCACTGGCCTGCTTCTGGCTGTTCCCGCGCTTGTCCACGCCGTTGTGGGGCGTACCCGAACGAGCGGTGGGTACACCCGGCCTGGCTGACAGCATGGCGCCGGACCAATGGCTGGACCTGATGGCCGACGACACCCCGGCGCTGCGCGTGCAGTTCTTCGGCGCGGTGCCCGAGCCCACGCAGCGCTATTGGCGCGGCCCGGTGCTGACTTCCTTCGATGGCCACCGCTGGAGCCGCGATCGCGCGACGGCCCGGCGCCCCGCCCCCGTGGTCGAAGCCGCCGCACAGGGATGGGACTACCAGATCGACTACGAACCCACCGACCGTCGCCTGCTGGTGGCCCTGGACCTGCCCAGCCGCGCACCGGAAGGCAGCAGTTTCGATGCGGACATGAGCCTGCGCAGCGACCGCACGCTGTCCGCGCTCAGCCGCTGGCGGTTGCATTCGGCGCCTCCGCAACGGTTCGACACCGATCTGTCGCCCTACCTGCGCCGTGCCGCGCTGCAGCTTCCCCCCGGCTTCAATCCGCGCACCGCCCAGCTGGCACGGCAATGGCGGCAGGAGGCCGGCAACGATGACGAAGCCATCGTCCGCCGAGCGCTGCAGTGGATCACCCGCGACTTCTCCTACACGCTCGATACCCCGGTGGCCGGGCGCGATCCGGTCGACGATTTCCTGTTCAACTACAAGGCCGGCTTCTGCCAGCACTTCAGCTCGGCCTTCGTGGTGCTGATGCGCAACGCCGGCATTCCGGCCCGGGTGGTGACCGGCTTCGCAGGTGGCACCCGCAACCGCATCGGGGACTACTGGGTAGTGCGGCGCATGGACGCCCACGCCTGGGCCGAAGTCTGGCTGCCCCAGCGCGGCTGGGTCCGGGTGGACCCGACTGCGACCGTGGCACCGGAACGCATCCTGGACACGCTGGACGACCGCTTGCAGGCCGGCACGGACACCCCGCTGCAGCAGCGCTGGCTGCAGCTGGGGCAGATGGGTGACTGGCTGCGCCGTGGCTGGAACGACCTGGTGCTTTCCTTCGACGCACGCCGTCAGCAGCAGCTGCTCAGGCCGTTCGGGCTGGATGATCTCGGGCCGGCGCAGCTGGTGGCCGGCTTCGTGGTCGCCGCACTGCTGGCATTGGCATGGATGGCCTGGCTGCTGGCCCGCGGCGAGCGCGAGCGCGACCCGCTGCTGCGCGCCTGGCACCGGCTGGGGCGGCGCTATGCGCGCCTTGGCCTGGCCCGCGCCCCCCACGAGACGGCATGCGACTGGTCACGACGGGTACACGCCGTGCGCCCCGACCCCGCCCTGCTGGCACTCAGCCAGCGTTTCGCCGACGCGCGTTACGCTGGAACTTGCACCGACCTCGCTTCATTATTGCGGGACCTGCGCAGGCATCGCCCGACTTCCGGAGCCTCCCCATGAACACCAAGTTCCTCCTCACCGCTGTGGCCACGCTGGCCCTGTCGGCCTGCGCCACGGCCCCCAAGCCGCTGCAGGGACAGTTCAGCCTGGTCTCCCCGCGCGACTCGGTCGCCACCCAGCAGGTCGGCACGCCGGTCCGATGGGGTGGTCGCATCATCGAGACCAAGCCCGGCCAGGGCGAGACCTGCTTCCAGATGATCTCGCGCCCCCTCAACGCCAGTGGCCGCCCGAACACCACCTCGTCCGACGCCAGCGACGGCCGCTTCATTGCCTGCCGCGCCGGCTTCTACGACCCGGCCGTGTTTGAAGCCGGCCGCGACGTGACCTTCATCGGCAAGATCGACGGCTACCAGAACACCCGCATCGGGGAGTACGACTATCGCCTGCCGAAGCTGTCGGCCGATGTGATCTACCTGTGGCCGGAACAGCGCCAGGTCGATGTGGTGCCCTATCCCTATGGCCCGTGGGGCCCGGGCCCGTATGGCCCGTACTGGGGTGGTTACGGCCGTTGGGGCTGGTGGTGATCGCCACCGGCCATGCGTGATCGAAAAAGGCCGCCTTCGGGCGGCCTTTTTTTCATCCACGCATCGCATGGATCCACTGCGGGCAATGGTGGATGCCGGGCGCTCAGCGCCCCGGCGTACCGAAATGCCCCAGCGGCGCACCGGCCAGCAGGTGCATGTGGATGTGGAACACGGTCTGCCCGGCATCCTCGCGGCAGTTCATCACGATGCGGTAGCCGTCCTGCGCGAACCCTTCGCGGCGCGCATATTCGGCGGCAGCCAGGGCAAGCTTCCCGATCAGGTGCGCCTGCGACGGCTGCAGGTCGTCCAGGGTCGGGATGATCTCGTTCTTCGGAATGAACAGTACGTGCACCGGCGCCTGCGGTGCGATGTCCTTGAAGCCCAGCACCTCGTCGTCCTCGTAGACGATGGTGGCCGGGATCTCGCGACGGATGATCTTGCTGAAGAGGGTTTCGTTGCTCATGGTCGGCCTCGGCGGGAGTGTCTTCCGCATTGTAGGCCGGCCGCGCCGGGCGATGCCCGGGTGGCGCTCAATCGCGGAATTCGCTGCGCGTTCCGAACGCGTGCGACAGCGTGCCGCGGTCAACGTATTCAAGCTCGCCACCGAGCGGCAGGCCCTGTGCCAGCCGGCTGGGCTGCACCTTGCGCGCGCGCGCCAGCTGCGCCAGGTAGTGCGCGGTGGCTTCGCCTTCGACGGTGGCACTGGTGGCGATGATCAGCTCCTGCACCTCACCTTCGGCCAGACGCTGCTCCAGCTGCTCCAGGCCCAGCTCGCGCGGGCCGATGCCATCGAGCGGCGACAGCCGGCCCTGCAGCACGAAGTAGACACCGCGGAAGCCGGTGGCGTTTTCGATGGCCAGGCGGTCGGCCGGCGATTCGACCACGCACAGCTGGCTGCGCTCGCGGCTGCTGTTGGCACAGGTCGGGCACAGCTCGGTTTCGCTGAAGTCGCGGCACTGCGCGCAGTGGCCGATGCGCTCCACCGCCAGCGCCAGGGCTTCGGCCAGTCGCTGGCCACCTTCGCGCTCGCGCTCGAGCAGGTGGTAGGCCATGCGCTGTGCGGTCTTCTGGCCCACGCCAGGCAGCACCCGCAGTGCGTCGATCAATTGTTCAAGCAGGGGTGCGGACACGGCGGCATGCTTTCATGGCGTCGAGCAGGCTCGACAGCTACAGATTCTGTGGCACCCGCTTGCACGGGTGCCACGCTGGCAATCAGAACGGCAGCTTCATGCCCGGCGGCAGCTGCATGCCGGCGGTGGCCGAACCCATCTTCGACTTCGACTCGGCGTCGATCTTGTTCGAAGCGTCGTTGAAGGCGGCGGCGATCAGGTCTTCCAGCATCTCCGGGTCGCTGGTCAGCGACGGGTCGATGCGCACCTTGCGGCATTCCTTGGCACCGGTCAGGGTCACGCTGACCATGCCGCCGCCGGCACTGCCGGTCACTTCGATCTTGGCGATTTCTTCCTGGGCCTTCTGCAGGTTTTCCTGCATCTTCTGGGCCTGCTGCATCAGTTGGGCGATGTTTCCGCGCATGGTGTCTTACTCGTCAAAAGAACGGATGGAATCGGAAACAACCCGGGCACCGTGCTGCTGGATCAGCACCTGCACTTCCGGGTCGTCCATGAAAACGGCCTCTGCCACCTGCTGCCGCTCGCCACGCTGGCGGTCGGCCCGCTGATGCAGGGTCTCGGCCGGAACGTGTTCGGTTTCCACGGTCTCGACCACGATCTTCGGCGCCTGGCCGAGGGCCTTCTGCAGCATTTCGCCCAGGGCAGCCAGCGCGCGCTCCGAGCGCAGGTATTCAAATCCGGGCGAAAGGCCCAGTTTCAAGGTCCCATGCTGGCAGCTGATGAAGGCGGCGTTGGCGGCCAGCTGTCGCGAGGGGCCGCTCAGGCCGCTGTTGGCGACCAGGTCCAGCCAGTCTTCGGCCGTGGCCAGCTCGCTGACACCTTCCTGCGGCGCGGCGGCATGCGCCGGGGCCGGCTTGGCATGTTCGGCCGGCGCAATGGCAATGCCTTCGGCGCGGAACGGGCGCTCGGGCGGCGCAGGCTCGCTGGGAGCCGCGACGGGAGCCGGCGGTTCGTGCCAGGGCGCAGCCATGGCGGCGTCCGGGCCGGACATCTCGGCCGCCAATGCCTCGTCACGCGCCTCGGCTTCGTCAGTGGCCCACGGCGGCAGGTCGTCGCCTGCCTCTGCAGTGACGGCAGGCGCCGGCACCTGTGGCTCAGCCTTCACCGGCGGCGGCGACACGGGCTCTTCCACCGGAACCGGCTCGGGCTCCGGCGTCGGGTCTGGTTCCGGTTGCGGGGCCGGTTCGGGCTCGGGTTCAGGTTCGCGCGGCGCGGCCTGCACCGGCGCGGCGGCCTGCGCCGCTACCGCCGGGCTGCCCGAAGCGGCAGCAGCGGCCGGCGTCGCATCGCGGCTACCGGTACCGGCGCCACCACCGGCAGCGTTGCCACCCGGCGTGCCGCCCAACGCACCGTCGACGGCCTTCGGCACCGGCGGTACCGCTGCGGCCGGACGGAACGCCAGCATGCGCAGCACGGCCATTTCAAAGCCCGCGCGCGGGCTGGGTGCCAGCGGCAGGTCGCGGCGGCCATTCAAGGCCATCTGGTACCAGAGCTGCACCACTTCCGGGCGCAGGCGCTCGGCGAATGCGGCGACATCCAGGCCTTCCGCCGCAGCAGCGCCCGGCACCAGCTGCTGCACCTGGATGCGGTGCAGCCCTTCGGCCAGCGCTTCCAGCACACCACTCCAGTCCGGCGAGAACTCTGCCAGCGCGGCTACCACCTGCAGCAGGCGCGGGCCATCGCCGTCGGCCAGCGCATCGAGCATCGCCGCCACCTGGGTGCGGTCCACGGTACCCAGCATGGTGCGCACCACGTCCTCACGCAGCGCGCCGCCGGCATAGGCGATCGCCTGGTCCAGCAGTGACAGGCCATCGCGCAGGCTGCCGTCAGCGGCCTTGGCCAGCTGCACGATGGCGCTGCCATCGGCCTCGATCGCTTCCGCCGCCAGGATGCGGGTCATCTGGCCCTGGATCTGGTCTTCATCCAGGCGCTTGAGGTTGAACTGCAGGCAGCGGCTGAGCACGGTGACCGGCAGCTTCTGCGGATCGGTGGTGGCCAGCAGGAACTTCACGTGCTCCGGCGGTTCTTCCAGCGTCTTCAGCAGCGCGTTGAACGCCGCCTTGGACAGCATGTGCACTTCGTCGATCAGGTAGACCTTGTACTTGCCGCGCGAGGGCATGTACTGCGCGTTCTCGATCACCTCGCGCACGTCATCCACACCGGTGTTGGACGCGGCGTCGATTTCCAGCAGGTCGATGTAGCGGCCGGCGTCGATGTCCAGGCAGGCCGCGCACTGGCCGCACGGGTCGGCGCTGGTACCCTGCTCGCAGTTCAGCGACTTGGCGAAGATGCGCGCGATGGTGGTCTTGCCCACGCCGCGGGTGCCGGTGAACAGGAACGCGTGGTGGACCCGGCCGCTGTCCAGCGCGTTGCTGAGCGCACGGACCACGTGTTCCTGGCCCACCAGCTCGGCGAAACGCTTCGGACGCCACTTGCGGGCAAGGACGAGATAGGACATCAGGCCACCGTTTTCCATCGGATGTTCCATTGTGCCATGCCTGTCCAGCCCCCTCGCCACCCATGGCCATGGATACGCCGTCGATCGGGGTGCTTGTGTCCGGCCGCGCCGCCCGCTAGAATCTGCGCCCCTGCTGAGGCGTTTGCCGATGGCAGGGATCCGGAGAGGTGTCCGAGTGGTTGAAGGAGCACGCCTGGAAAGTGTGTAAGCGTCTAAACCGCGCTTCGGGGGTTCGAATCCCCCTCTCTCCGCCAGACAAATGAAGAAGCCGCCCTCTGGGCGGCTTTTTTATTTGGCTGGCGGAGAGCATCGGGCGAGAGAAGCCCTGCCGGGGTTCGACGGTTCTGCAGGAGCAGAACCGGACCGCCGAAGGCGGGTCCCGGGGCGCAGCGCGCACCGGGATCGGGTGCATGGATGCACCCGACAATCCCCCTCTCTCCGCCAGATAACTGAAAAAGGCTGCCTTCGGGCAGCCTTTTTCAGTTATCTGGCGGGGGATGCGAAGTGCGCTGCGCGCGCTTCGCCCCAAACGTTGCTGCGCAACGTTCGGGCCCCTCCCCTTGCCGGCCTCTCCCCGCCCCTGTCGGGGCAGCCCCTCAACAGAGGGGCTTGTTGCTCCAGATCCATCAATGGGTTTCCGCCGTGCGGGGATGCCTGGTCGGCTGTACCTCGCAGAAGCCACTGGCGGGAGATGCGAAGTGCGCTGCGCGCGCTTCGCCCCAAACGTTGCTGCGCAACGTTCGGGCCCCTCCCCTTGCCGGCCTCTCCCCGCCCCTGTCGGGGCACCCCTCAACAGAGGGGCTTGTTGCTCCAGATCCATCAATGGGTTTCCGCCGTGCGGGGATGCCTGGTCGGTTGTACCTCGCAGAAGCCGCTGGCGGGAGATGCGAAGTGCGCTGCGCGCGCTTCACCCCAGACGTTGCTGCGCAACGTTCGGGCCCCTCCCCTTGCCGGCCTCTCCCCGCCCCTGTCGGGGCAGCCCCTCAACAGAGGGGCTTGTTGCTCCAGATCCATCAATGGGTTTCCGTCGTGCGGGGATGCCTGGTCGACCGTCCCGCTTCCACGTTCGATGGCCGTCCAACGACAGGATCTGCCCCACGTCGTGGCACCCCGCGCTTCCTGTCCACGCCCTGACCACTGGCCGTGCCGTGGCGATGCAACGACACGCTGGCACTCACTGCCTGTTGCTATGCTCGGGCCACAGGGGATTGATGCCCGCTATCGGGCCGGATGAGGAACATCAACATGCGGTATTTCATGACGAAGCTAGTGATCACCTCCGCCTTGCTGATCGGCAGCGGCACCGCAGTCGCACAGGGCGGCGGTGCGGCGCAGTTCGGCGCACTGGGAGGCACGCATGCAGGCAATGCCCTGGCGTGCGGCGCAACCCCGGAACAGGCCGCCAAGCTGCGCGCAAGCCACAAGGCACAGGCAAAAACCGTGTTCGGCGCCGAAGCAGGCTTCGACCAGGCCTATGACACGGCCGAAGCGCAGACACAGAAGAAGATCACCGATGCCTGGAAGAAGGGCCAGTACAAGCCCACCAGCGAAGTCTGCAACGAACTGATGAAGCAGGTGCGTTCATGACGCAGAAGCACGGATCGACGATGTCCGCAGTGCGCGCGAGCCTGTTGGCCGCCAGCCTGGTACTGGCACTGGGTGCCTGCAAGCGCGCTGGCGAAGCGCCTGCAGAGGGTGGCGCTTCCTCGGCCGCACCTTCCAGCACCGCAGCCGAACCATCACCGCAGGCGGCTGCGGCCACGGATGGAAGCCAGAAGGCCGCAGCGTTCAATGTTGCCGAGCTGCCCGTATCGCAGGCAACGATCGGCAGCTTCCCTTATCTCGGACTGCCGCAGGGCTACACCAGCCAGGACGTCGTAGACAGCGAATTCGATCGCGTACCGTTCTGGACCGGCGATCGCGTGGAATGGATTGAAGGCAAGGTTCATTCTTCGGTCCTGCAGAGCAGCAGCGATCACCCTTATTCGCAGCTGGAGCTCAGCCGCAATGTACAGAGCCTGGTCGAGGCCCTGGGGGGCAAGCGCATTTTCTCCGGCACCATACCGGCCGATGCATCGCGTGACATCGGCAACAGCAAGGCGGCGACCACCTATGTCGGCGGCATCGGCGACATCTACAACGAACCCGCAGAAACCTATGTCATCCATCGCGAAGATCGCGATATCTGGATTCACCTGGGCTCGGGTGGAAACTCCGGCGGCCTGCTCGTCGCAGAGACAAAACCGGTGCAGATCACGGCCAAGGTCATTGAAGCGGACACGCTGAAACAGGCACTGGACAGCAGTGGCAAGGTATCCATCCAGGTGAACTTCGCAACCGACGCGGCCGAGATCCTGCCCGATTCGGAACCGCAGATCGCACAGGTCACCCAGCTGTTGAAGGCCGACCCACAGCTTCGCCTTTCCGTTGAAGGACACACCGACAACAGCGGCAGCCAATCGCACAACCAGACGCTCTCGCAGGCGCGTGCGGAGTCGGTGCGCACGCGTCTTGTCGGCGGTGGAATCGCAGCCGAACGCCTGAGCGCGAAAGGCTATGGGCAGAGCCAGCCGGTCGCCGACAACGCAACCGAAGAAGGGCGCCGCGCCAATCGTCGCGTGGAACTGGTCAAGCGCTGATATCACCACGACGTTACTGCGTTGAAGCACTCCGGAAAAAGCACATGCCCTGCATGTGCTTTTTTCTTTTCCGCGCCGCACGGTCATTTGTTTTGCCGCGGATGCAACGAGATAAAAACACGCGGATCTCTCATCCCGTTCGAACAAGAAGCAGGCCGTGCACGCGCCCTCTGTAGCGCGCCAATATTCCGGCACCACAAGCCGCCTGCGTGACACAAATATGTCAGTTAAGTGTTAATTTCCTTAACGAAAAGCGGCGCATCTAGCTCAAATTTGACGTGATTATGTGCAGACAATTGTTAATCTGCAATGTGCATCACATTTTCAAATATTTCATTGCATATCGGAAAAACCTGACTTGTATCGTCAATTTTCTGTCGATAGGCTTGGCCCCGTTCTCGAACAAGCGACAAATTTTCGACGAACCAGGGTGTGAGCTTCCTGTCTTTACCTCGCCCTGCCATTAATCAGGATCCCCCAGCGGACACGCCGAATATCCCGCACACCCGGGAGGATTCCTGCCATCAAGGAGGAAATACATGGAACGCAGCCGTCGTCACATCCGTTTTTCCCGTAAGCAGGCCGGTCAGGGCATGACCGAGTACATCATCATCACCGCGCTGATCGCCATCGCCGCGATCGGAGCCGTCACCTTCTTCGGAGGCACGGTTCGCAGCCAGGTGGCAGGCATGTCGAAGGAACTTTCCGGCCAGAGCGCGACGCAGTCGATCAACCGCGCCAAGAACCAGGCCAACAGCGCCCAGCAGGAAGCTGACAAGACCAAGGGCATGGACGCGTACAAGAACAAGTAATACCCCAGCCCTGGCGGCATGAAGCCGCCAGGGCCCTCCCAGCATAATCTCCCTGCGCGCACCGCACGCGGCGCGCGACGGGCAGCCATGGCCTCCGGCCCAGGAATTCGTTATGCGCAGCGCATTGGCTTTGGCACGAAGCCGTGCGGCCCGGGGCGTTTCCAGCCACCGAACGGTCGCCGGCCAAGCAATGGTTCTCGGGCTGGCACTCATTCTGGTTCTATGCATCGGGATTGTCCTGCTGTTCAACACAGGGCAGGTGGTGAACAAGAAGGTGGAGCTGGTCAATGCGGCCGACGCCGCCGCCTACAGCGTTGCGATCCAGCAGGCACGCGCACTGAACTACGCGGCCTACATGAACCGTGCCCGCGTTGCCAACGAAGTGGCCGTGGCACAGACGATCAGCCTCTATTCGTGGCTGAACCAGATGCACACCACCTCCATCGTCATCCGCACCACGCTGGATGTGCTCTCCGCCATTCCCTACATCGGCGTGGTGTTCAAGGCATTGGCAACCGCCTTCAAGGTCGCCGAACGCATTCTCAAGGTCACCCGCCAGGCGTTCCAGCCTGTCGCGCAGGCGGCCATCATCGCCATCGACAAGCTCAACATGATGTTCGCCGCCTCGGTGCAGCTCGTCATCGAGGGCGTATCGCGGCTGGACAGCTACACCATCGCCAAGGATGTGCTGCAGCGGAACTCACCGCAGGCACAACTGGGCACCATCGGAACCGCGGTGCTCGGCACGCAACTGGCCACGGCCGAGAACCGGCTGCTGCAGCGCTACAGCATTCCCCGTACCGCCAACGGTGGCTCGGCCACGCAGCGCCAGGGCGCCGACCGCTTCCGCAATGTGGTGATGCAGTCGCGTGATGGCTTCAGCAAGAGCCGCAGCGATGATTTCCTCGGCTTCCTGGTGCAGTCCGGCGGCACCGACATGGTCGACTACAACCGATGGGCAGCGCTGGACACCATGGCCGTCGAGCTTCCGCTGCCATGGCCGCTTTCCGATATCGATATTCCAGTCGGCTGGGGCGGTGCGCAGGCCGTGGAAAGCTATCGCAACCAGCGCTTCCTCAACGGCTTCGGCAACGGCAACGGCTGGTACTCGGACTGGGACCGCCGCCGCTACCGTCCGTATGGCGAAGCGGTGCGCCGCAATCGTGGCGCGGCGTGGATTGTCGACCGCAGCCAGGATGCCAACGTGCGCTTCGCCAATGGCCAGCATCGCAAGGCCTTCTTCACCGGCTACAACGGCCTGCGCGACTATCACGACGTCAAGGCCGGGCAGGCACTGCAGCCCTACGCCGAGAATGATCGTGACCGCGACAAGGTCGGCCCGGTCTTCACCATCTATGCCGAGACCGCCGGCACCAGCGCGCGCACCACGTCCGGCGCCGGCATCGGCGCCCCGGCCGGCTCGCAGACGGAACTGCCGGACAGGATGGCCAACAACAAGATCGCCGCACTTTCCTCCGCGCAGGTGTTCTTCGACCGCCCGGTGCAGCTGCGCATGTTCAGCCGCGATGACCGCAAGCGTGAAACCGGAAACCTGTTCAGCCCTTACTGGCAGGCACGACTGGTCAAGACCGATGCCACCACCAAGGCTGCCCTGGCGGCAGCCGGAGCCTTGATGCCATGACGTTTGCTGTTTTCAATCGCCTGCACCTGTCGATCGCCACACTGCTGATCAGCGGCTGTGGCAGCGCGGCGGACAACGGCGAGCCCGCCGCTGCCAGGAACATGCCGGGCATCCATCTTGACCAGATTGCCGAAACCCTGGTGGATGGACGCAACGCGGCGCGCACCAGCTACCAGCAGGCACTGAGCGACTGCCAGGCGGCAGGATTGCCGACCCGCGCACTGGATGACGCCGATGTCGCCCGCCTGGGAACCGTTCGTTACGAAGCCTGGCTTTCCAGCAAAGAGGAAGTGTTCCGTACCCGCGAGTGGCGCCTGCTCAACGATGGCCCTGCGACCAGCTGCCAGTTCCGGCTGGAGGCCACCGGCCTGCAGGAGACCCAGAGCGCCTCCGGCGTGGAGCAGGTCGATCTGGCAACGGGAGAGCGTAGCCAGTCCCCCGCCGACAGCGACGGGCTCACCCGCTTTGCCGCCGAAGCCGACGAAGGCAGCGCCTCGCCGGGCTTCCAGCGCGCGGGCAACCGCAGGGTCGCTGGCCAGCCGTGCAACGTGTGGAAGGACGAGAACGGACGGTTCAGCCAGTGCGTGTGGTCGGCTGGTGCCAGCTGGGGCTTCACCCCCGGTGCACTGAACGACTACCGGCCGAGCCGCTACGCCATTGTCCTGGAGCAGGAACCCCTCGACGGCAATGGCACCCGCCTGACCACGCAGCGCATGACGGTGGGCCAACCCTTTGAACGCGGCGACCTCGAGGTACCGCGCGAACCGTCCTCCCAACGATGACCTGCTGAGGTAGCCATGGACAGGGAACGCCCATTCCGCGGCGCGCGTCGCCAGCGCGGCCAGAGTCTCACCGAAGTCGCCGTGCTCTGCGCCGTGCTGGTGCCGATCTTCCTGCTGATCCCGATCCTGGCCAAGTACATCCACGCCCGCCAGGCCACCCAGCAGGCCGCGCGCGCGATCGCCTGGGAAGCCACCGTATCGCCGGACTACAAGCTGCCGGCCAGCGGCCGCCAGCGCGATCTTGCCGTCGACCGCTATTTCGGGCGTGCCAACGATCCCATCGTCAGCCAGGCGCAGACCGGCGCACGCGATGCCGCCGTCGGCGACGTCCTGATGAATACCTTCTCCAACCAGCCGCTGGTGCGGCGCGGTGACCTCGCCCTGGTCTCCTACACCAGCACGTCGGCAGGCGGCATGATGAAGAAGATCGGCGACGTGACCTCGATGTTCGGTTCGTTCCCGCCCAACCGCAACGGCCTGACCCAGGCCCAGCTGCGGTTGGATGTGCAGGATCTGAAAAGTGCCAACGGCAGTGCTGCCGCCTATCTGGAACCCTTCGATTCGCTGGGCCTGAAGCTGCAGGCCACCCATGTGGTGCTGGCCGACCCCTGGAATGCAGCCGGTTCCGGGCTCAAGGCCAACTCGTCACGCTCGGTGATCGCGCAGGTCAAGCCACTGGTGCCATCCCAGCACATGGCGGGCATCGCCAAGGCGTTTGACGGCCTCTCCGGCATCCCGATGATCGGGACGCTGAGCAGGCTTGATCCCGGTTACATCGCGCCCGACGTGGTGCCTGTCGACAAGTTGCCTGCCTATGCGCCGTCGCGTTGACCTGCTGGCGGCACTGGCCGCGCTGCTGTTCGCCTGGCCTGCGCTGGCCGCGTCCTGGCCGGACATTCCCGAGCCCGAGGGCGCGCAGAGCGAGTGGGTGGCCAAGGACATGCTCTACAACGGCCTGCCCATGCGCATCTCGCGCTTCACGTCCGCATTGCCGGTGTCGTCCATCGTCAGCTACTACAACCGCGAATGGCCCGGGCAGACCGTGATCAACGAGGTCGGCGGCAAGACCGTGATCGGCCACGCACACGGCGAGTACTACGTGACCATCGAGGTATCGGCCAAGGGCAGTGGCAGCCAGTCACAGATCGGCATTACACGCCTGCTCAAGCGCAAGCCCGATGCCGCGGCCGGCGCCGATTTCCCGAAACCGTCCGGGACGCAGGTGATCAATGACATCACCTACCTGGACACGCCCGGGCGCAGCCTGTCCATGGAAAGCACGCTGTCTCCGTTCCAGACCGATGCCTTCTATGCCAGCCGCCTCCCTGCGGACGGCTGGAGCCGAAGTTCCGGCCCTGCGGGGTGTTCGATGATCGCGCTGCAGTGCGTTGTCCGCTACAGCAAGGGCAGCCAGGAAATGACCATGACCTTCAACCGGCACGAGCAGGGAACCTCGATTGTCGTCAACCAGTCGCAGCACTGAGACCACCGCCATGAGAAAACGCATTCCCCCGTCCCTACGCCGCCAGCGCGGGGCCGCACTGATCGAGTACGCCGTGGTCGCTTCCGTCGGTGTCCTGGTCCTGGTCGCCGAGCCGAACATCGTGCTCGAGCTGATCGATTCACTGCGCAAGGCGTACCAGGGGTTCACCTACATGCTGTCGATGGGAGTCGTATGAAGGCGCTCCCGCTGAAAGCCAACCGCAACGTCGTCTTCATCATCATCGCCCTCGCGCTCGGCCTGTTCGCGGCCCTGGTCGCCGTGCGCTACGTGCAGAAGGCAGTGAACGAGCGTGCCGCTCCGCCGGTGGAAATGGTGCCGGTAGCCGTGCCCAAGACCGACATGGAGCCGGGCAGCATTGTCACCGTTGCCGACCTTGCAGTGCGCGAAGTCCCCGCCGACCTGCCGCCTGCCGATGCGATCACGCCGGACAATGTGTCCGAGTACAGCGGCCGCATGCTGCGCGCGCCGATCCGCGAAGGTGCACCGCTGGGTGCCAGTGCACTGGTACCGCTGTACGACCAGTTCTCGCGCGTGATCGCCAAGGGCAACGTGGGCTACACCCTCCAGGTGGACGAGACGAACTCGATCTCCGGCATGATTGCTCCCGGAGATCACGTCGACATCCTGCTCACCGTCGAGCAGGAACAGACCGGTGCCCGGGTGCTGCCGCTGCTTGAGGACATCAACGTTCTGGCAACCGGCAACCGCGTCGGCGAAACGCCGGCCTCGGAAGACCAGCAGGGCTATTCGAACATCACTCTGGAACTGACACCGGCACAGGCGCAGCGACTCACGGTCGCCGCCAAGGCGGGTTCGATGCGGGTGATGCTTCGCCAGGTGGAGGATCGTGGTGCGTTCGGCCTCAGTGGCATGACGCAGAGGGAACTGCTCGGCAACGGCACGCAGGGTCGTGCTGGCGTGCAATTCATCATTGGGGGCAAAGGGTCGACGAATGCGCAGCAATAATGGAATCCGCAGCCTCATCGCCGCCACTGCGGCCATCGCTGTTGTCACCTCGCCACTGCTGGCCGTGGCACAGACCACCGGCACCCAGCTGACCCCGGTACCGGTCATGGCCGCACCGCGCCCTGCTGTCCAGGCGCAACCGCAGCCCAACACCAACCATGCACCGGTACCCGGTGGGCAGAGCGCCTTCCCGGCGCCGGTTCCCGATCCCGCCTATCGCACCAGCGCATCGGCCATGCCTGCGGTGCCGCTGCCCACCCGCGCCCGGATCTATGCCGGCCAGGCCGCCGTCTACACGCTGCCCAGCGGGCTCAAGCGCGTGGCCGTCGGTAGTGGCGAGATGCTCGAGGTCACCAACGTCGGCCCGCGCGACCTGATCATGATGGGCATGAAGCCCGGCTCCACCACGGTTCACCTGTGGCTGCAGAACGGCAAGCAGCTGCAGGTGCAGGTGGACATCTCCGAGAACGATGCCGTCAGCCTGGCCGAGACCATCCGTACCCTGCTGGCCGACGTGGAAAAGATCAATGTGCATGCGGTCGCCGACCGTGTGGTCATTACCGGCCAGGACATCAACCCGGGCATCGGCAGCCGCATTGATGCGATCCAGAAGATCTACCCGACGGTGTTGAATTTCACTACTGCCGACCCGGTGGGCATGCGCCCGATGGTGCAGATGGACGTGAAGATCATGGAATTCGACACCAATGCGCTGGAAGAACTCGGCATCCAGTGGGACAACGTCATCCGTGGCCCGGTGGCGGGCATCGTCAAGGATTTCACCAACAACAACTACTACCGCATCAACCCCGAGCAGAGCCCGGCCAACGGCGTGCTGCTGCCGAACAAGCTGCAGGGAACCCAGGCCTTCTTTGGCATCGCCACGCAGATCGGCTCGGCGATCAACCTGATGATGAACAAGGGCAAGGCGTTCCTGCTGGCCTCGCCCCAACTCAGCGCCCGCAGCGGCGGGCAGGCCAAGTTCCTGGCCGGCGGCGAAGTGCCGATCCCGGTTCCGCAGGGCTTCGGCCAGGTCACCGTCGACTACAAGGAATACGGCATCAAGCTCGACATCGAGCCCCTGGTCAACTTCAACCAGGACATCTCCACCCGCATCCTGGCTGAGGTCAGCCGCGTCGATCCGACGGTGACCGTGCAGGGCGTGCCTGGCTTCACCACCCGCCGCACCGAGTCGGAAATCAACGTCCACGCAGGGGAAACCATCGTCATCTCCGGGCTGATCGACTCCAGCGCGCAGCAGGATGCCAAGCGCCTGCCGCTGCTGGGCGATATCCCGATCCTCGGAAAGCTGTTCCGCTCCGATGGCTTCCGTGGCAACCGTACCGAGCTGGTGATGTTCGTTACTCCGCGCGTGGTGACGCCGGGCTCGCAGGAAAACCTCGATGGCCTGGAGCGTGCGCGACAGATCCAGGAGCGCGGCCAGCAGGCCATGCCGCGCCGGAACAAAGATTTCGTGCAGTGACCGGAGCCGTCGCATGTTCAACATCCTCATCGACACACCCAACCGCGACCAGCGACGTGTCCGCTGCCTGCACCGTGAATGCGGGATCGGCCGTGGCGACGGCAACCTGGTGGTGCTGCAGGGCTGGAGCATCGCCCAACGCCATGCGGCGCTGAAGCGCGAGGACCAGGGCATCTTCATCGAGAGCCTGGGAGGCCGCTCGCCGGTACTGGTGAATGGCGAACAGGTCAAAGGCAGCCGTGGCCCGCTCACCAGCCGTGACCGCGTGCAGATCGGCGACTACCTGCTGCAGGTGGTGGACGACGACCCGCCGGCCGAACCCCTCGCCGATGCTGGAAGTTTCAATGCGGGCGCGGCCAACGATGTACCGGTGGACGCCACGCCCGCACCGGCACCCGCACCGGCGCAGCCATCCAGCGAACGCCAGCTGGCGCGGCCGGAGCAGCTGCCGCCGGACATGGCGGTCTATCGTGCAAAGCTGCATGCCTCGCTGGTCAAGCAGATGGACCTGCGCCGGCTTGACGTGCGCAGCATGGACGATGAGTCGCTGCGCAACGCCACGATCAAGCTGATCGATGAGGTGATGCAACGGGAGTTCTCCGAGCTGCCCAAGACGATCAACCCACGCAGGCTGGCCAAGGAGGTGCTCGATGAGGCCATCGGCCTGGGCCCGCTGGAAGACCTGATCGACGATGCGACGGTGACGGAAATCATGGTCAACGCGCACGACCAGATCTTCATTGAACGTGCGGGCCGGATCGAACGGTCCCCCATTGTCTTCACCAGTGACCGCGCGGTGCTGTCAGCCATCGAGCGCATCGTGACGCCCCTCGGTCGCCGCATCGACGAAAGCTCGCCGATGGTCGACGCGCGGCTGAAGGATGGCTCCCGCGTCAACGCCATCATTCCGCCGGTGGCGCTGCGCGGTCCGAGCATCAGCATCCGAAAGTTCGCCAAGCGCAAGCTGGAAGGAAAGGACCTGCTCACCTTCGGTTCGCTCAGCCAGCCGATGCTGGAATTCCTGATCGTTGCGGTGCGCGAACGGCGCAACATCGTCGTCACCGGCGGCACCGGCTCCGGCAAGACCACCCTGCTCAACATCCTTTCCAACTTCATTCCCGATACCGATCGCATCGTCACCATCGAGGACGCGGCCGAACTGAAGCTCGTCCAGCCCAACCTGGTTGCCCTGGAAGCGCGTCCTCCCAACATGGAAGGCAAGGGCCACATTTCCATCCGCGACCTGGTGCGCAACGCGCTGCGCATGCGCCCGGACCGCATCGTGGTCGGCGAGTGCCGCGGCGGCGAAGCACTGGACATGCTGCAGGCCATGAACACCGGCCACGAAGGATCGCTGACCACCGCCCATGCCAACAATCCGCGCGAGGCGCTGTCGCGCCTGGAAGTGATGGTCATGATGTCCGGCATGGAGCTGCCGATGACGGTGGTGCGCGAACAGATCTCGTCGGCAGTGGACCTGATCGTGCACCAGAAGCGCTTCCCCTGCGGTTCGCGCAAGGTCAGCCACATCACTGAGTTGACGGGCATGGAAAGCGGAACCATCCAGCTGCAGGATGTGTTCCTGTTCAAGGCACGCTCCACTGCCGGACGCGATGGCAAGGTGGTGGGCGAGTTCGTCGCGACCGGTGCAGTGCCGGAGTTCTATGAAGAGCTTGCCGAGCGCGGCGTCGCCGTTGACCTGGACATTTTCCGTACCGGGGGACGGCGGAATGAGTGACATCCTGCTGATCGCCCTGCTGTGTTTTGCCTGCGTGACGGGCTCGGTGCTGTTGCTGGCGCGTGCCAGCTCCGGCTTCATGGACCGTTACCGCGCCAACTTCATGGACCAGGCGCGGGTCAATCTGGCCGACATGTTCCTGTTCGTCGACCCGCGCGTGCTGTTCAGGACCAATGTCCTGATGCTGCTGGCGATTCCCGTGCTGCTGTGGATCGTCACCGGCGGCAACCTGCTGCTGCCGATCCTGGCCCTGATCCTGCTGGCCATAGCGCCACGCAAGATCTACCTGTGGCTGAAGCAGCGCCGCCTCGACCAGATCCAGCAGCAGTTGCCCGACGGGCTGCTGATGCTGGCCGGCAGCCTCAAGGCCGGCGTCGGCTTCAATCCTGCGCTGGAAGCACTGGCCCATGACGGCCTGCCTCCGCTGGCCCAGGAGCTGGCACTGGTACTGCGCGAGCAGCACATGGGCGTGCGCACGGAGGAGGCGCTGGACAACTTCGCCGCCCGCGTGCCCATTGCCGACGTGAAGCTGTTCGTGGCCGCCGTCAGCATTTCGCGCGAGGTTGGTGGCAATCTCGCCGAGAGCCTCTCCACGCTCGCCGAAACGCTGCGGCGCAAGCTCATCATGGAAGGCAAGGTCAAGGCACTTACCGCGCAGGGGCGCCTGCAGGGCATCGTCATGGCGATGCTGCCAGCCGGCCTTGTCGGCTTCCTCGTGCTGTTCTATCCAGAAACGATGAACCCCATGTTCCACACCTTCATCGGCTGGTGCGTCATGGCCCTGATCGGGGTACTGGAATACCTCGGCTACCGCATGTGCCGCAAAATCATGACGATCGATATATGAACGCCCTGCTCATCCTGGTCGCACTGCTTGCCGCTGCCGCTGTTGGGCTGCTTGCATTCGCGCTGCGCGGACTGGTGCAGTCGGTCGAGGTGGACCAGCGCAACTACCAGGATCCGCTGCCGCTGCTGCTGCGCATCCTGTGGCCGCTGATTACGGTCGCTACGCGCCTGGCCGGGCCGCGCCTGTCCTCGGCACAGCTGGAGCGCGCGCATCGCAGCCTGCAGTCGGCCGGCCAGGACTTCGTGCTGTCACCGGAAGAACTGTATGGCGCACGGATCGTCTCCGCCGCCGTGGCCAGTACCTTCCTGTTGCTCACCATCATCCTGCTGGGCCGGTTCGGAGTCGGCTCCGTGCTGATGGCCCTGGCATTCGGCGCACCCTTCGGGTGGATGTATCCCACGCTGTGGCTGGGCGAACGGCGGAAAGCGCGCTCCAAGCATGTGATCCGCGACCTGCCTATCTTCCTCGACTTCATCACCATGGCCGTCGAAGCGGGCCTGAACATCACCGGTGCGATCGAACAGTCCGTCGACAAGGGTCCACCCGGTCCGCTGTCACAGGAGTTCTCGCGCATGTTGCGTGATCTGCGCGCCGGCCTTCCGCGTGCCGAAGCGCTGCGGCGCATGTCCGATCGCGCCGACATTTCCCAGGTGACCAGCTTCACCAGCGCCTTGATCCAGGCGGACCGGGTGGGTGCCAGCCTGAGTGACACACTGCGCTCGCAGGCCATGCAGCGCCGCGAAGAGCGCTTCCTTCGCGCCGAGAAGCTGGCCCTGGAAGCGCCGGTGAAGATGATGCTGCCGCTGGTGCTGTTCTTCTTCCCGCTGATCTTCGTCGTCCTGGCCTACTTCATCTTCCTGCAGATGAAGCAGCAGGGCATCCTGTGAGTCCCCGCACATGAGAACCGGCGCCCTGATCCGCGACCACCAGCAGTTGCTCAGCTGCGTCTGGCATGCCGATCGCTGGCACCAGCGGCTGCGCGGCCTGCTGTTGCGCGCGCCACTCCAGCCTGGGCAAGGCCTGCTGATAACCCCCTGCTCGAGCGTGCACACCCTGGCCATGGGGTATCCACTCGACCTGTTGTTCCTGGACCGCGATCAGCGCGCCGTTGGCTGGCGCGAGGCCGTGCGCCCATGGCGCGGCGCCTGGTGCCGCGGCGCCTACTCGACGCTGGAAATGCCGGTGGACAGCCTCAGGCATATTGCTCCGGTGCTGGGCGAGACGTTCCAATGGTGCCCTTCTCCGCCTGCGGCACCGCCATCCACGAGGGCGTTGCAATGAAGCACATCCGCACATCCATCCGCCAGCAGCGGGGGCAATCGCTGATTGAATTCTGCATCGTGGTTCCGGCCTTCGTCTTCCTCATCCTGGTCATCTTCCAGTTCGTCCTGATCTATCGCGCCAAGTCGCTGCTGGATTTCGCCACGCTGCAGGCCGCGCGTGCCGGCGCGGTCAGTGGCGTCAATCATTCCGAGATGCGCAGCGCACTGGAAATGGCAATGGCTCCCCTGTACGCGACCTCGCCGGATGCCGCCGGTGCCGTCGCCGCCCGCGCCAAGGTCGCCCTGCTGTGGAAGAACCCGTTGCTGTCACCGAAGATCGAGGTCATTTCACCCAGCCGCGCGGCGTACAACGAGTTCCGCGAGCGCCAGTTCGATGGGCGCTATGCGCTGCCGAACGACAATCTTGCCTTCCGCGATGCACGTGTCGGCAGCAGCCGCGTCAGCGTGCAGGACGCCAACATCCTCAAGATCAAGGTCACCTATCCGATGCCCCTGATCGTTCCCTTTGCCGACCGGGTGATTGCCGGTCTTTCAGACCTGGTCAGCGAAGGCGACAGCTTCCGCCCGGCCTCGATGCTGATCGAGGACCCGATCACCGGCCATCGCCGCATGCCGATCGAGTCCTACGCGATCGTCCGCATGCAGAGCCCCGTGCATGACAGCAACAACCTGGCGCGCTGACATGCAGGTGCTGCTGGCCAGCCTGTTGATGGCAGCAACCTGGGCCGTCGCCGCACAATCCACAGACGCTGCTGACAACGAACCTCCACAGGCGCGATTGCTGGCACGCGCTTATGGCCTGGGCCCACTCGGTCCAAGCTCGCCTGGTGGTGAGGTCGAGGTCGAGATCCGTTTGCGCGGGCCTGCCATCCGTATTGATTTCCGCGGCGACAATGCGCCCGATGCATGGCTGACCACCCAGGGCCAGCGCGGCCGGGCATGGCTGGTGAGCGAGCGCGGCAACTACACGCTGCCGGTCGCCGACGCCAGTGGTCCCTACTGGTACGATCCTGCCGCCCCATGCCACACGATCGGAGGGCGCTGCTCTCCCGCACCCGGCGAGTTCATCCTGGGTCGCCTCGCTGCCGGCTGGCGCTATGACAATGCGCAGGGCCCTGATGGCACCACCTCCGGCACGTTGTGGATCGATACCCGCACGGGCCTGCTGCTGGGTTACCGCGGACGCACCGGCAACCAGCGTACCGAACGCGGCCTGCGGGTTACCGAGGTCACATTCGATGAGGTGCCGTCGAGCCTGTTCGACCCGCCCGCCGGATTGCGGCGACGCACGCAGGATGCGGCGAACTGAGCGAGGTGGTTGCAGTGCCGCCACCGTGGCGCGGGAGGTCTCACTCCCTCCGCGCCGGTAGATCCACGCAGCGCGTGGATCTACCGCTGGCCCGCCCCCCTTAGAAGCCTACCCGCAGGTTGATCTGCCCGCCGACATCGCGGCGGCCATCACCGTGCTGGCCCTGCACGAACATCGACAGCTGGCTGTTGCGACCCAGGCCGACCGCCACGCCGAGCTGGCTGACCAGCGCATTGCGTGCCATCACCGCGCTGTAGACATCGAAGGCATCGCCACCGACCGCGAAGCGGTTGCGGCTGGCCACATCGGTGTCACCCGATGCATGCTGCCAGCCCAGGCCGACGGTCAGCTGCGCCGGGAAGCGCGCGCCGCTACCCACGTCCCAGCGGCCCCGCACGCCCACTGTGCTGACGTTGAGCGTGTCCTTGCCACCTTCCAGCACCAGTGCGGCACTGCCACCCTGCTCCAGCGCACGATCACTGTCGACCCAGTGCCGGGTGAACTGCACGTACGGCTGCAGTTGGGTCCTGCCATGGGTCCAGGTCCAGCTGCCTTCGACCTGGGCGATGGTCACGTCCGAATCCTGGCGGCTGTACAGGGTCTGGCCCAGCAGAGGCACTTCACGCGTGGTGCGCGTGCGGTAGTCACCGCGCGACACGCTGCCACCGACCGCAAAGCCGTTGTTCCACTGTCCCTGTGCATACAGGCCGAACGTGTTGCCGCGCAGGCGGGCGCGCGAACTGCGATCGTACAGGCGCGTATACAGCCGTTCGTTGCCGGCCGCCGCACCCAGCACCACGTGTTCACCCAGCTGCCAGTCCACACCCGCCATCACCGCATTGCGGTTGGAACGGATCTCATCGCCATTGCCATCGCCATCCTGCTTGAACACCTTGCCGCTACCAGCCAGCCAGGCCGAGGCACGCTCACCACGCACGGTCGGCAGCTCACTGCCCAGGCGCTGGCGGATGCCCTCTTCCAGGTAGTTGTCGTACAGCAGCACCGCGCGGCTGGCCGCGTGCACTTCGCCGGAGAGCTGGTCGAATGCGCTGCGCGCAGTGCTGGCGTCATACAGCAGCACCGTGTTGTACAGGCCCAGCGCCGCGCCACTCTGCGGCAGGCTGTCCAGCGCCGCAGCGGTGTTGTACTGGTTGCGCGTGTTGGCCACGGTGGTGAACGCCGCTGTCTGCGCCACGTCGATCTGCAGGTTGGCGGTGTTGGCGGTGTAGACCGGGGTGATGGTCAGGAAGGCCGACGGCGAGTTCGCCGAGGCGAACTGCCCGCTCACCCCACCGCCCGCGTTGATCACCGTGTACTGCTGGCCCTGCTGGTAGCTGGTGCTCGGCGAGATGGTGTTCACCTTTACGGTGCTGCCACCCACGTTGGCGCTGCCGCCCACCTGTACCGTATCGCTGCCGCTGGCACCCAGATCGATGCCCAGCGTGCTGCCCGGCGACAGGGTCAGGTTGCCACCCACGGTGATCGTGCCGGTGCCATTGCCTGTGCCGCTGCCGTTGCCCGGGCCATTACCCGGCGACAGCACGCCACCACTGGACACCGTCACGCCACCGCCGGTGCCACCAATGGTGCCGGTGCCGGACAGCGTGGTACCGCTGCCGATGGTCCACTGGCCGCCGATGGTGCCGGTGACATTCAGGCCGCCGCCGGTGACCTGGCCGGTACCGTTGAAGCCACCACTGTTGCCGCCGAGGTTCAGGCCACCGGGGCCGGCCTGCACGATGCTGCCGCCGCCGCTGATGCTGCCGCCCAGCGTGGTGGTGCCACCGGTGTTGATCACCAGGCCACCGTTGTTGGTGATGTTGCCGGTGATCGCGCCGCTGGCCCCACCGTTGCCGACCTGCACCGTGCCACCGGCGTTGATGGTGGTGCCACCGGTATAGGTGTTGTTGCCGGTCAGGATCACGGTGCCGGTGCCGGCCTGGGTCAGGCCGCCGCTGCCGCTGATGGTGCCGCCGACGGTGCTGTTGCCACCCACATTGAACACCAGGCTGCCGTTGTTGCTGACGTTGCCGGTGATCGCACCGCTCGCGCCACCGTTGCCGACCTGCAGCGTGCCGCCGGTGTTGATGGTGGTGTCGCCGGTATAGGTGTTGTTGCTGGCCAGGACCACGGTGCCGGTGCCGGCCTGGGTCAGGCCGCCGCTGCCGCTGATGGCGCCGCCGACGGTGCTGTTGCCACCCACGTTGAACACCAGGCTGCCGTTGTTGACGACACTGCCGCCGATCGCACCGGTCGCGCCGCCATTGCCAACCTGCAGCGTGCCACCGGCGTTGATGGTGGTCGGGCCGGTATAGGTGTTGTTGCCGGTCAGGGTCAGCGTGCCGCTGCCGGCCTGGGTCAGGCCGCCACTGCCGCTGATGGTGCCGCCCAGCGTGGTGTTGCCGGCCACGTTGGACAGCAGCGTGCCATTGTTGGTGACATCACCGACGATCGAACCGGTCGCACCGCCATTGCCCAGCTGCAGCGTGCCACCGGCATTGATGGTGGTACCGCCGGTGTAGGTGTTGGTGCCGGTCAGCAGCAACGTACCGCTGCCGGCCTGGGTCAGGCCGCCACTGCCACTGATGGTGCCGCCCAGCGCGGTGTTGCCGGCCACGTTGGAAATCAACGCACCATTGTTGGTGATGTCGCCGGCGATGGCGCCGGTTGTACCGCCATTGCCCACCTGCAGCGTGCCGCCGGCATTGATGGTGGTACCGCCGCTGTAGGTGTTGTTGCCGACCAGGGTCAGCACCCCGCTGCCGGCCTGGGTCAGGCCACCACTGCCACTGATCGCGCCGCCGACGGTGGTGTTGCCCGCGACGTCGAAGACCAGGCTGCCGTTGTTGGCGACATTGCCGGTGATCGCACCGGTGGCACCGCCATTGCCCACCTGCAGCGTGCCACCGGCATTGATGGTGGTACCGCCGGTATAGGTGTTGTTGCCGGTCAGGGTCAGCGTACCGGCACCGGCCTGGGTCAGGCCACCGGTGCCGCTGATGGTGCCGCCCAGCAAGGTGTTGCCGGCCACGTTGGACACCAGCGCACCGTTGTTGGTGATGTCACCGACGATCGCGCCGGTCGCACCGCCATTGCCCACCTGCAGCGTGCCGCCGGCATTAATGGTGGTACCGCCGGTGTAGGTGTTGTTGCCGGTCAGCACCAGCGTGCCACTACCGGCCTGGGTCAGGCCGCCGCTGCCACTGACCACCGCACCCACGGTTGCCGTCGTGCCCAGGTTGTAGACCAGGCTGCCATTGTTGGTGATGTCGCCCAGCACCGAGCCGGTGCTGCCGCCATTGCCGATCTGCAGCGTGCTGCCACCATTGATGGTGGTGCCGCCGGTATAGACGTTGTCGCCGCTCAAGGTCAGCGTGCCGGTGCCGCTCTGCACCAGGCCACCAGTGCCGCTGAGCACACCGCCGAAGGTGGTGCTGCCGTTGTTGCCGCCGGTGGTCAGGGTCGCACCGCCCAGCACCACGCTGGATCCGGTCACGCCGGCCAGGCCACCGATGCTCTGGCTGCCACCGGCACTGATGTCCAACGTGCCGGCACCGGACAGGTTCACCGTGCTGGCACCGGACAGGCTGCCACCGGCCGCCACCGCCAGCGTGCCGCTGTTGATGGTGGTGGTACCGGTGTAGGTGCTGGCGCCGCCCAGGGTGACGGTTGCCGCGCCATCTTTCAGCAGGCCGCCAGCGCCGCTGATCGGGCCATTCAAGGTCAGCGCGTTGCTGCCCGCCAGGGTCAGCGTGCCATTGGCCAGCTGCACGGTGTTGGCCAGGGTCAGCGCGCTGGTGCCGTCCAGGCTGGCGTTGCCGCCCACGGTCAGCGCGCCGGTGCCCAGCGAACCGTCGTTGCCCAGCAGCAGGCCACCGGCATTGAGGGTCACGCCGCCCGTGAAGACGTTGACGCCAGTCAAGCCCTGGATGCCTGCGCCGTTCTTTACCAGGCCACCGGCCCCTCCGATGGTGCCGGCGAACGTGGTATTGCCCACGCCATTGAGGGTCAGCGTGCTGCCGCCCAGCGCAACGGTCGAACCCGCCACGCCTGCCAGCGAACCGATCGCCTGCGCACCACCCGCGCTGATGTCGAAGGTGGTACCGGCATTGGCCAGGTTCACCGCACCGGTCGCCGCCAGGCTGCCACCGGCGCCGATCGCCAGCGTGCCGGCGTTGATGGTGGTACCCCCGGTGAAGGTGTTGGTGCCGGTCAGCGTCTGGGTCCCCGAGCCTTCCTTGATCAGGCCACCCGAGCCGGCCAACGAACCACTGAACGTGCCATTGCTGGCATCACCGATCGTCAGCGTGTTGGCCCCCAGGTTCACCGTACCGTTGCCGACCAGTGTGCCGAACTGCTGCGTGCCGCTGCCCGCCGACAGATCGAAGATCGCACCCGAGGCCAGGTTGACGATGCCACTGGCGTGCAGGCTCGCGCCAGCGCCCAGTGCCAATGTACCGGCGTTGATGTTGGTGCCACCGGTGTAGGTGTTGGTGCCGTTCAGGGTCAGCGTTGCGGCTCCCTCCTTGGTCAGGCTGCCGGTGCCGCTCAGGTTGCCGTTGAGGGTGAGGTTGTTGCTGCCGAGGACGGTCAACGCGTTGTTGAGGGTGAAGTTGTTGGCGAGGGTGACCGCTGTGTTCGAATCGAGCGTCGCAGCGCCTGCGACCGTCACCGCACCGGTGCCTAGCGCAGCATTGTTGCCGACCACCAGGCCGCCGGCGTTGAGCGTTACGCCGCCGCTGAAGGTGCTGCCGCCGTTGAGCGTCTGCACGCCTGCACCGTTCTTGACCAGGCCGCCGTTGCCACTGATCGCACCGCTGAAGGTGCTGTCCACGGTGCCGCCCAGGGTCAGCGTGCTGCCACCCAGCGCCACCGTGCTGCCGGCGACGCCGGCCAGCGAGCCGATGGCCTGGTTGCCCGCCGAAATGTCGAACGTGCCGGCACCGGCCAGGTTCACCGCGCCGGTCGCGGCGAGGCTGCCACCCGCGCCGATCGCCAGCGTGCCGTTGTTGATGGTGGTACCACCGGTGTAGGTGTTGGCACCGCTCAGGGTCACGGTGGCCGCACCGTCCTTGACCAGGCCGCCGGTACCGGAAATCACACCGCCCAGTGTCAGCGCCTGGCTGCCAAGCAGGTCGAGGTTCGCGCCCGCTGCGAGCCCGATGTTGTTGGCCAGGTTGACGCCTGTCGATGCGTCCAGCGTCGCGTTGCCGCCCACTGCCAGCGCACCGCTGCCGAGCGCAGCGTTGTTGCCGACCACCAGGCCACCGCCGTTGAGTGCGACGCCACCACTGAACAGATTGGCGCCTCCCAGTGTGAGGACGCCGGCGCCATTCTTGACCAGGCCACCGGTGCCGGAAATCGCGCCATCGAAGAGGCTGTTGCCCACACCACCGAGTGTCAGCGTCTGTGCACCCAGGCTCACCGTCGAGCCCGCCACGCCGTTCAACGAGCCGATGGTCTGGTTGGCACCTGCGGTGGAGATATCGAAGCCGGTGCCTGCAGCGCTCAGCGTCACCGCGCCGGTGGCTGCAAGGCTGCCGCCCGGACCAATCGCCAGCGTACCGGCAGTGATGAAGGTGCCGCCGGTGTAGGTGTTGGCACCGGTCAGCGTCTCGATGCCCGTACCGACCTTGGTCAGGCCACCCGTGCCTGCGATCGAGCCACTGAAGGTGCCATTGGTGGCGCCGCCGACTTCGATCGAGTTGGCGCCGAGGTTCACCGTACCGTTGCCGACCAGGGTTCCGAACACCTGCGTGCCGCTGCCGGCAGACAGATCCAGCGTGGCACCTGTGGCGAGGTTCACGGTACCGCTCGCCGCCAGGCTGGCACCGGCCCCCAGCGCCAGCGTGCCGGCGTTGATGTTGGTGCCACCGGTATAGCTGTTGATGCCATTCAAGGTCAGCGTCGCGCTGCCGTTCTTGGTCAGGCTGCCGGCACCGGAAAGGACGCCGTTGAGCGTCAGTGCGTTGGTCCCGAGCACGGTCAGCCCGGCGTTGAGCGCGATGTTGTTGGCCAGCGTTGCCAGGCCGGTGGTATCCAGCGTGGCAGCACCGCCGACCGTCAATGCACCGGTGCCCAGCGCCGCGTCATTGCCGAGTACCAGCCCGCCTGCATTGAGGGTCACGCCGCCGCCAAAGGTGTTGGCACCGGACAGCGTCTGTACGCCCGCGCCCACCTTGACCAGCCCCCCGCCGCCACTGATCACGCCGTCGAACGCGGCGTTGCCGGCCGTACCGAACGTCAATGAGTTTCCGCCCAGCGCCAGCGTGCTGCCGCCCAGACCATTGAGTGCGCCGATGGTCTGGCTGCTGCCGGCACCGGAGATATCGAAGCCGGCGCCCGCCCCCAACGTGACGTCACCCGCCGCGGCCAGGCTGCCGCCCGTGCCCAGCGCCAGCGTGCCGGCATTGATGGTGGTACCGCCGGTGTAGGTGTTGGCACCGGACAGCGTCAGCGTGGTAGCGCCGTTCTTGATCAGGCTGCCATTGCCGCCGACCACGCCCGACAGCGTCAGCGCATTGCTGCCCGGCACCGTCAGTGCAACGCCCGAGCCCAGCGTGACCGCATTGCCGAGCGTCACTGCCGCGCCCGCATCCAGCGTGGTGCTGGTATTCACCGCCAGCGCGCCGGTACCAAGCGCACCATCCGCACCGACGACCAAGCCACCACCGTTCAGGGTCAGGCCGCCAGCGAAGGTGTTGGTGTTGTTGAGGGTCAGCAGGCCCGTACCGTTCTTGACCAGGCTGCCATTGCCGGCCACCACGCCACCGAGCGTGACATCGTTGCTGCCGCCCAGCGTCAGCTGCGTGCCCGCACCGAAGTTCACTGCATTGGCCAGGTTCAACGCCACCGTGCTGTCCAGCGTGGTGGTGCCACCGATGCCCAGCGCACCGGTGCCGAGCGCGCTGGCATTGCCGAGGATCAGGCCACCCGCGTTGAGTGCAACACCGCCACTGAAGGTGTTGGCACCGGACAGCGTCTGCACGCCGGTACCCGTCTTGACCAGGCCGCCAGTGCCACCGATCACGCCGGCAAAGCTGCCGTTGCCGGCGCCGCCAAAGGTCAGCGACTGCGCGCCCAGCGCCAGCTGGCTGCCTGCGACGCCGTTGAGTGCGCCAATGGTCTGCGCGGCACCGGCTGCGGAGATGTCCAGCGTCGCACCGGCGCCGGCAAGATCCACCGCACCGGCCGCGGCAAGGCTGCCACCGGCCCCCAGCGCCAGCGTGCCGGCGTTGACGGTGGTGCCACCCCCGAACGTGTTGGCGCCAGACAGCGTGAGGCGCGCCGCGCCATCCTTGATCAGCCCGCCGGCGCCGAACACCGGACCGGTCAGCGTCAGGTCATTGCTGCCCAGCACGGTGAGGTTGGCGCCGGCGGCGAGGCCGAGGGTGTTGCCCACCGAAAGCGCCGCAGTGGCATCCAGCGAAGCGTTGCCGCCCACGTCCAGCTGGCCGGTACCCAGCGCCTGTGCGTTGCCAAGCTGCAGTACGCCCGCGTTGAGCCCGACGCCCCCGCTGAACGTATTGGCGCCGTTCAACGCCAGTGTCGCCGCACCGTTCTTGACCAGCCCGCCGGTGCCGCTGATGACGCCCCCCAGCGACACGTTCTGGCTGCCCAGCAGATCCAGCACCGCACCGGCGCCGAGGTTGACGCTGTTGGCCAGGTCCAGCGCCACCGAACTGTCCAGCGTGGTATTGGCCCCCACCGACAATGCACCGGTGCCCAGCGCGCCGGCATTGCCCAGCAGCAGGCCGCCGCCGTTGACGGTCAGCCCGCCACCGAAGCTGTTGGCGCCATTGAGGGTCAAGGTGGTGGCACCGTTCTTCACCAGCCTGCCCGCACCGGACACCACCCCACCCAGCGTGATCGACTGCGAACCCGGCAGCGACAACGCGGCGCCTGCACCCAGTGCCACGTTGTTGCCCAGGTTCAGCGGCGCACTGCCGTCGAGCGAGACGTTGCCACCGATGCCCAGCGTCCCCGTGCCGAGTGCGCCGCTGTTGCCCAGCAGCAGGGCGCCAGCGTTTGCGTTCAGTCCACCACTGAAGGTGTTGGTACCGTTCAAGGACAGTGTCGCCGCGCCGTTCTTGACCAGGCTGCCGGTGCCCGTGATGTTGCCGGCCAGGGCCAGGTTCTGGCTGCCCGGCAGGGTCAGGGCCGCGCCGAGGTTGATCGCATTGCCCAGGTTCAACGCTGCCGTGGTATCCAGCGAACCGTTGCCGCTGACCGTCAACGCCCCGCTGCCGATCGCACTGCTGTCGCCCAGCAGCAGGCCGCCCGCCGTCAGATTCACGCCGCCACTGAAGGTGTTGGCGCCGCTCAGCGTCTGGATGCCCGTGCCCTGCTTGACCAGGCCGCCGGTACCACCGATCACGCCCGCGAACGTCTGGTTGGTGGCATCACCGAAGGTGAGCGTGCTGCTGCCCAGCGTCACCGTGCTGCCGGCAATACCGGACAGCGCGCCGATGGTCTGGTTGCCGCCGAGCGAGATGTCCAGGTCCGCGCCAACGCCGGCCAGGCTGACCGCACCGCCGGCGGCCAGGCTTCCGCCGCTGCCCACCGCAACCTTGCCGGCATTGATCGCCAGGCCGCCGGTGAAGGTATTCGCGCCACCCAGCGTAAGCGTGGCGGCACCGTTCTTGACCAGGCTGCCGGTGCCACCGATGGCGCCGCCCAGCGTCAATGCGTTCGAGCCCAGCACATTGAGCGAGCCACCCGCGCCCAGCGTGATGCCATTGCCGACCGCAAGCGCCGCGCTGGTGTCGAGCGACACCACGCCATCAACATTCAGCCCACCGGTTCCCAGTGCTCCACCGTTGCCCAGCACCAGGCTGCCGGCATTGAACGCCACGCCGCCGCCGAAGGTGTTGGCGCCATTGAGCGTCAGCGACGACGCACCGCTCTTGACCAGGCCACCGGTGCCACCGATCACGCCGTTGAACGTCAACGCCTGGTTGCCGAGCAGATTGAGGCTGGCACCCGAACCGAGGTTGACCGCGTTGGCCAGTGCAAGCGCCCCCGTGGTTCCATCGAGCGTCACGTTGCCGCCGACACTGAGCGCACCGCTGCCCAGCGCAGCAGCATTGCCCAGCAGCAGGCCGCCGCCGTTGAGTGCCACGCCGCCGCTGAGGTTGTTCACGCCCGACAAGGTCTGCACGCCGGTGCCCAGCTTGACCAGGCCACCCGTGCCTGCGGCGAACGTGCCGCTGTAGCTGGTATCGCCCAGCCCGGCGAGGGTGAGCGTGTGGCTGCCCAGGTTGACCGAACCGCCGAGGCCCGCCAGCGAACCGATGGTCTGGTTGGCGGCCGCCGACAGGTCCAGGGTGGTACCGACGCCGACCGTGATCGCACCGGTGGGTGACAGGCTGCCGCCCGCGCCCAGCGCCAACGCGCCTCCGGCCAGGTTGAAACTGCCGGTCAGCGCATTGGCGCCGTTCAAGGTGAGGGTGCCGGCGCCGCTCTTGGTCAGGTTGCCGGCACCGGAGATCGAACCGTTCAATGACAACGCATTGCTGCCGAGCAGGTTCAGCGAGCCCCCGCCATTGATCACCAGATTGTTGCCCAGGGTGAAGCCCGCCGTCGTATCCAGTGAAGCGCTGCCACCCACGGTCAGGTTGCCGCTGCCCAGTGCACCGGCATTGCCCAGTACCAGGCCGCCGGCATTGAGGTTGACGCCGCCGGAGAACAGGTTTGCGCCGCCGAGAGTAACGATGCCGGTGTTGTTGACCGTCAGCCCGCCAGTACCGGACAGCAAGCCCCCCAGGCTGAACGCATTGGTCCCTGCCAGGGACAGATTGCCACCAAGGCTGAAAGCGTTGGCCAGGTTCAGACCGGCCGTGGCAGAGGCGATGGCACCGCCGTTGGCGGTGAACAGCCCTGTGCCGAAGGAACCGGCATTGTTGAAATTGACCAGGCCATCATTGAGCGTGGTCGTACCTGCACCCGCCCACGCACCCTGCAGGTTCCAGGTGCCGCTGTTGACGGTGAGCTTCTGGAAGTTGAGGTACTGGTTCCAGCCCAGCGTGGTCACCGCTCCGCCGGTGCCGGACCCCGGACCGCTGACGACGTTCTGCAACACCAGCGTGTTGTTGGCCGCACCACTGCCGGTACCGGCGTCGACCGATCCCGCAGCCGCAACCTTTACCCCGGTGACACCGGTAATCACGCCGGCAAGAGCGCTGCCGCCGCCGCTCACAACGCTGGAACCCGACACTGCGGTGAAGGTGTTGCCGCCGGTTGAATCACCCAGGTGAACGCTGCCACTGACCGCCCCCGCATTGAGGAACGTGTTACCGCCAGAAGCACCCAGGCCGACGCGTCCGTCGATGGTGCCTGTGTTGGTCACATTGGCGGCTGCACCACCATAGGTCACCACCGTGGTCGCGTCGGAAACGCTGCCTGCACCGATCAGCGACGTGCTGATCAGGCCGGCGTTGTTGATGGTGGTGGTGCCGTTGACATTCTGTGCCACCAGCGCCTGTCCACCGAAGCCCAGCAGCGTCGCGATGTTGACGACACCCTTGATCTGTCCGCTGGCGTTGTTGTTGACGACGATCGCGCTGTTGTTGGCAGAACCATTGCCGATGACCAGGCCGGGCGAGGCGAGGATGATCGAGCTCGGATCGATCGTGCCATTGTTGTTGACCGTCACGTTGTCGCCGGTCAGCGTTGCTGCGTTGCCGCCGCCTACAATCGGCGGCGTACGCAGCAATGCACCCGCGTCGATGTTCAGCGTGAGGCCGTTGGTCGCGTTGGAGTAGTTGTTGATGCTGGTGGTGCTGTCGCAGTTTACGGTTGTGGTGCCGGTGCACGCTGCGAATGCCGATCCGCTGGCCAGTGTGGCGGCCAAAGCCGCCGCCAGCTGGTGCGCCCGCAATCGCGGCACCCGCCCTGCGCTGACCGCGCTTCCGCCGGGGTTCTGGGCGACCTCCGAAGCAACCTGCATTACCCCAAGGGCACGATTGAAAACCAGACGGTAAATGCGGTTCATCGGTAAATCTCCATGAAAAGACCGGATGGCACAGCTGGCAGGTTTTTTGGAGACAATGCGGCCCACCCCGGCTCCCCGAACGGGAACAAGGCCTGAAGGCATTAACTCCTGAAAATCTTCACATCTTCACGCGATCGCACCCGGGGACAGGTGCGCCAGCGCGTCCGTCAAGGCGAAAACTCCCCGATTTCGCCCGACGAATGGCGGCACTGTGCGACCGACGGTGCCAGCGGCATGTGAATCACGCGCGCTATTTTTATGACGTGCGTCAAATAACGGGGGCGGACAAAATGGTTTTGCCGAAAATGCATATTGCTGCATGTGGCGGAGAATCCATTCCCCGCCATGAGTAAATAAATTCAGCTGCTGGAGAGTTTCATCAGCACCAGGCCGGAAACGATCAACACCGCCGCACCGATCCGCATCGGGCTGACCTGCTCGCCCAGGAACACAATGCCAACCACGAACGCCCCGACCGCGCCGATGCCGGTCCAGATCGTATAGGCGGTTCCCAGCGGCAGGCTGCGCATGGCCACCGCCAGCAACCAGAAGCTGGCGATCATGCCGATGATGGTGACCACGGTGGGGGTGAGCCGGGTGAAGCCTTCGGACTGCTTCATGGACACGGCCCAGACGATTTCCAGCAGGCCGGCAAACAACAGATAGATCCAGGCCATGACGGCCCTCCTCTTGGTAGGGCCAGGCCGTCCTGGTCATTGGTTCCCGATGTGGGGGAGGTCGTTCCTCCTGGCCGGCATTCTAGCAACGGGGGTGGGTACCGGCCGCTGCCGCCGGGAGCGGGTTACAGCCGATTCAGTGCATGAAGCTGGCGTCGATGGGCCCGTCTGCGCTAGAATGCGCGTCTGCCATCGGCCAGCCCGATGTGCAGTCCGGCTGTGGTCTCCGGCGCGCCGCGCGCTGTTTCCCCTGATCCGTGAACTGGCCGCCCACCGGGCGGCCAACGTCTCTATGGTGGCCCCGTCGGCCCCTCGCGACGCTAGGTCGAAAACCCCGCCAGGGCCGGAAGGCAGCAACGGTATCGATCGACGCGGGCGCCGAGGTCAGCCGGCGGGGCCACCGCCTTTTCCGCACTGGGCTCAGATCCCTTTGCATGGCAGAGGGATCTGACCCCGGCTTCGCATTCTTGGCCCGGCATGGCGCCGCGCTACCCTGCCTCGGGCGTGCCCTGGTGGAACACCATGCGCCATCTGTCCCCGTGCCGGCGCCACAGCGAACTGCGCAGCACCCAGTGCTGCAGCTGCCCATCAAGGTGATGGCGGCTGCGGTAGCGCACCTGGGCCAGGTCCTGCGACAGCAGCCAGACGGCGTACTGATCCGATTCGATCTGCACCTGGGCACGCTCCAGCGGAATCTCCACCAGCGCGGCCGCACGGTCGTAGCACTGGCCGGAGCTGCCGATCTCGCTGAAATCCTCATCCAGCAATGCGGCCAGTTGCTCGCGGTCGGCACGCACCTGCGGCGCATGCAGTGCACGCTCCAGCGCCTCCAGCCCGGCAGCCAACGCCGCATCTGCGGGCTGGCCGGTACCGCTCACGGCGGGTCCTGGACCAGCACGTGCGGGGCGGTCGGGCTCGCCAGCGGCACGCACTGCCCCGGCTGCGCCACGCGGTGCCCACGCGCAGCCAGCGCCAGACCATCGGCCGCGCTGGCGTAGTGGTACAGCATCATCCGCGCCTGCAGTTCGGCGCTGTACTCACGCTCCAGATCGTCCACGCCGGTATGCGAGGGATTGCCGTGCAGGCCGCAATCGTGAGCGATCAGTTCGTTGTCACTGGCAAAGCGTGCCAGCATCTCCGGAATCGGCCGGGTATCGCCGCTCCAGGTCAGCGCGCCCTGCAGGCGCAGGCCATAGGCCGTCTCCGGCCAGTGGTGGCGCACCGGAAACACTTCCAGGCGCACGCCCTCGTGCCAGAACGCCTCGCCCACCACGATCAGCTGGAAGGCATCCCAGAAGTTCGCACCGCCCTCGGCCAGCACGTTCGGGTAATCCCCGATGCGCTTGTGCAGCAGCGGCACCACCGTGGCGGGCACGTACAGGCGCACCTTGCCGCGCCGGTGCGCATTGAAGAAGGTATCCACGAACAGGCGCTCGAAGCCGGCCACGTGGTCCAGGTGCACATGGGTGACGAACAGCGCCTGCGGCATCTGCCCGTAGTGCGCCTTGAACGCGGTCAGGCCTTCGCCACCACAATCGATGGTCAGCCATGGGCGCCCATCGCGCTCGATCACCGACATCGGCGACCCCAGCTCGACCGCCGACGCATTGCCGACGCCGAGGAAACGCAACGTCCAGTCCATCAGGTGCCCCGGTTCCAGGCCATGTCATAGGCACGGCGCAGCCGCGCGTAGTCCTTCTGCACGTCTTCCACGCTGCGCTCGCCGCGCAGCTTGATCAGCGAGCGCAGCAGGCGCTTGAGGTTGCGCTCGCGCCAGGCGGTCGCCGGGATGCGGATCACGCCGCGGTCGAAATCGATCAGCCAGCCATGGCCGCTGCCATCGAACAGGATGTTGTGCGCGTTGAGATCGGCATGGTCCAGGCCGGCACGATGGAAACGGGCAATCAGGCGCCCGGTCTCCTCCCAGGGAGCCCCCCGGCCGGCCACCAGTGCGCGGTCGGCCAGCGAGCGCACGCCCTCGATCCGCTCCATCAGGATCGCCGCCCGGTAGCGCAGGCCCTCGCGCATGTAGAAGGCGGCGATCGGCCGTGGCACCGGCAGCTTTTTCTCGCGCAGGGCGCGCATCAGGCGGAATTCGGCGAAGCTGCGGGTCCGGTCCGAGCCGCGCCAGAGGTACTGGTCATGGCTTATACGGGCCGCCATGCCGCCGCGCAGGTAGTGGCGCAGCACGCTGGCACCGAACGGCGCATCGACGAACCAGGCGCTGCCGCGGCCGCCCTCGCCCACCGGCCGGGCCCTGCTGCCCCAGTGCTGGGGCGAGAACAGGCCGATCTCGGCTTGCCGCAGCCGCTCGCGGTCGAACAGAATGGCCCCGATGCCGCGACCCTCGCGGCATGGCGTCAGCGCTTCATTGGCGTCGAATGCGACCATTTCATTGAGTCTAACAACACATGGCATCAGCGTCCTCCTCCTTGTGCCTCCTGCGCCTGTCCGCACTTGGCGATGTCACCCACGTGGTGCCCCTGGTGCGTACCCTGCAGGCCGCGCGCCCGGACACGCCGATCCACTGGATCATCGACAAGGTCGGCCACAAGCTGCTCGACGGCCTGCCCGGCGTCACCTTCCATGCCTACGACAAGAAGAGCGGCATGGCCGGGGTCAAGGAACTGCGCAGGCAGCTGCCGCCGGGGCGCTTCGAAGCGCTGCTGCAGATGCAGGTCGCGTTCCGCGCCAACCTGCTGTCGGCCTTCATTCCGGCCGAGCGCCGCATCGGCTACGACCGCAGCCGCTCGAAGGACCTGCATGGGCTTTTCATCAACGAACGCATTCCCGACCGTCCGGGCATCCATGTGCTCGATGCCATCGGCAGCTTCTGCGAACCGCTGGGCCTGCGCCAGACCGAGGTCAGCTGGGACCTGGCCGTGCCGCAGTCGGCATATGAGTGGGCCGCCGCGCAGTGGCACGACGATGGTCGCCCGGTGCTGATGATCTCGCCGTGCTCCAGCCACGTGCGCCGCAACTGGTACGCCGACCGCTACGCCGCCGTGGCCAACCACGCGGTCACGCGCGGCTGGCAGGTGGTGCTGTGCGGCGGCCGCAGCGAACTTGAGCGCAGCATGGCCGACGCCATCCAGGCACAGCTGCACACGCCGGCGCTGGACCTGGTAGGCAAGGACACGCTGAAGCAGCTGCCCGCCCTGCTGGCCCGCGCCAACCTGGTGATGACGCCCGATTCCGGCCCGATGCACATCGCCAACGCGATGGGCGCCAAGGTGCTGGGCCTGCATGCGGCCAGCAATCCGAACCGCAGCGGCCCGTACTCGGATCGTCGCTATTGCGTGGACCGCTACGACGATGCGGCACGCAAGTACCTCGCCAAGCAGGCCACCGATCTGAAGTGGGGCACCAAGATCGAGTTCGACGATGTGATGGAACTGATCACCGTGGAAGACGGTATCGCTGCCTTCGAACGCTACGTCGCCGACCACCTGGGGTGAGCGGCAGGCCGCCCGGGATTACACGCGCTGCGCGTAATCCTGATAGGACTTCTCCTCCACGTACGCCGAGCCCAGCGCCAGGTTGATCGCCTTCTTGATGCGCGCGCGTTCGTCATTGCGCAGGTACACGCTGCGCGCCAGGTCGATGAAGCCCTGGTCGAACGCCTGCGCCTTCTCCTTCAGCCGGATGTCGTCCTCGATCTCCCACAGCTGCTCGTTGACCACCTTCAGCTCGGCACGCAGCCTGGCGATGTCCTTCACGGCCGCCGGGTGTGCCATCCAGGTCTGCTCCAGCGCCGACAGCTCCCTGCGCACGTTGGCCAGCTTGCCCTCGTCGCTGATGCGCTCGGACTTGATCTGCAGGATCGAAATCTTGTCCAGCAGCTCGCCGAAAGAAACGGGAACGAGGATTTCAGCGGTCATGGGGAAAAGCTCCAGCAGGTGATGCGTACATGGTAACCCGCAGCGTCCGCACGGATATCCCCGGTAGATCCACGTCATGCGTGGATGAGCCTGCCAGCAGGAACAGCATCCACGCACCGCGCGGATCTCAGTGATGCATCTGGAGGACCAAGCCCCTCTGTTGAGGGGCTGCCCCGACAGGGGCGGGGAGAGGCCGGCAAAGGGAGGGGCCCACACGTTGCACAGCAACGTGTGGGGCGACGCGCAGAGCGCGTCGCGTCCCGCGCCAGATCAGTACAGGGTCACTACGGCGTGATTCCCGCCGCGCATCGCACCGCGCGGATCTCCCGTGATGCATCTGGAGGACCAAGCCCCTCTGTTGAGGGGCTGCCCCGACAGGGGCGGGGAGAGGCCGGCAAAGGGAGGGGCCCACGCGTTGCGCAGCAACGTGTGGGGCGACGCGCAGAGCGC